>JAEYMI010000062.1 GCA_023461275.1 Actinomycetes bacterium
CAACACCATCAGCCCCACCACCATCAATCGTCGAAGACTTCCTGCACCAACTTCTGCACCCACCCCAACCCGCCACCCGCACCGACATCCGCTGGCGCCCACCCGGACACCTCGTCCCCACCTAGCCGATCCACACCACCCGACCGCCCCGACCCCCGCGAGCACCCGCTCGCCGGGGCGTCGGCGTATGTCAGTGACCGGATAGTCGCTGTGCTACCGACTGCGCTCGCGCAAATATGCTCTCGCGCAACCACTCTGGTTCGACGACATCGATATCAGCATGGAGGCAGGCCACCCACAATGCCTTGACGGCATGCTCCCGGTCGACGAATGTCATTGTTGTTGTGACGATCTCGGACGATTCCCGGTCAGCAGGCTCCGACACCTTCGCGAACTTGGCAAACTTCTGAAGATCTTCCCGCGCGCACCGGACTTCGACGTCGAACGGTTCGAACTGTGCACGGAACCGCGATCTGCTCCGATCCCAGATCGCGGCCAGGTCGACGAGCGGGTCCCGCTGCGCCGCGACGTCGAGGACCGTGACATCGCGCATCCGCGAGACCCGGTACATCCGTTCGTCTCTCGAGTCTCCGCTTTCGACCGGATGCGCCACGAGGTACCAGGTGTCACCGGCGACGATGAGACCGATCGGATCGACGACCCGTTCCCGCGGCTCACGCTCACGCGCCCGATAGGTCATCCGGACTTGACGGCCTTCAAAGACCGCCTGCTGCAACGGTTCGAGGGCGTCGAGGTCTTGTGGCGCCCGGACGAAACCCTCCGGCCGCACCAGGATGCGTTGGCTGGCGGCGGCCACCTGACCACGGTGAACGTCGGGAAGCGACGCCTCCAGTTTCTGCTTCGCGCGGACAGTGGCAGGTGAATCCAGCCGCCCGTCGCCGGACAACAACGCGATGGCCTCACCAAGGGTCAGGCCGGAAAGATCCGTGCGATAGCCCGGAACGAGCGCGAACCCGCCGGCCCGACCGCGTTCGGAGTACACCGGTATACCCGACAGCGAGAGCGCATCGATGTCGCGAAACACAGTCCGCTCCGACACCTCCAGCTCAGCGGCCAGCTCACCAGCCGTCATGCGCCCCTTCGACTTCAGCAGCATGACGATCGACAACAAACGCTCGGCCCGCATGCTCACCATTGTCGCGCAGAAACATGACACAAGATGTCGGGTATCAGCGGTTGACTGGCCGATGTCAGCACGTCAATCGCGACGTTCGCCGAGCCAGGAGCAACCATGAACGCACCGTCAGATCCCCGCCCCCACTACATCGCAGCCACCCGTTGGGTCACCAACCTCATGGACGGCGTCCCCGCCGACCGCCTACACGCACCCACACCGTGCACAGAGTTCGACGTCTCCGCCCTCATGGGTCACCTGATCGGAACCGCCCGGCGGTCACGCGCCCTGAGTCGCGGCGAGGATATCTTCGCGGTAGCCATGTCCTCCGACCATCCCAGCGCCGCCGAGTACGCCTCGGTGGTCGCCGAGGCCGTCGACAGCTGGAGCGACGATGCCCGGCTCACCGCACTGGTCCGCGTCCCGTGGGGTGAGGTGCCCGGCGCCGGAGCATTGTGGGGGTACGTCAACGAAACGTTGGTCCACGGCTGGGATCTCGCGGTCGCCACCGGGCAACCCGCGGAGGTGGAGACCGCGGCCGCTGAAGCCGCCATCACTGTTGCGCGACAGTTCATTCCGGCCGAGATCCGAGCCGACGACGACGTGCCGTTCGGACCCGTCGTCGAACCACGTCCCGACGCCGGCGCCACCGAGCGCCTGGCCAACTGGAGTGGGCGCACACACCCGGCGCTTATTGCCGCGCCGGTCGAGTGAAGCCCACCGCTGGTCGAGTAAGCCCGCGAGCGGACTATATCGAGACCAATTGCGTCACAAGTGATCTCAATACGGGACCGCCGCTAACGCTCCGATCCCTACCCGATCAGCGGACAAATAACCCCGGTGACACAGCCTCGGTAGCAGAGCAACACCGGCCCCATAATCGACGCCACAGCGCACTCCCACCGAGGCTGTGCCACACCACTCAGCCACCGCCGGACGAGTAAGCCCGCGAGCGCAGCGCGCGGACTACATCGAGACCACTTGCATCACAAGTGATCTCAATACAGGTCCTCCGCTAACGCTCCGATCCCTAGTCGATCAGCATTACATCTACTCGGCCGGCGTAGGCCTAATCGACCTGCGTGGGGCCTATCGATCAGCAGGTCAGCGACCGCCGAGCCCGGACTCGATCGAGGCGATGATGCTCGGGCGCAGCTGGGCTGCGGTGATCGTCGCGTCCACCGAACCGACCTCCACGGCGCGCTGAATGCTGTGCACGTGGTCGAATTCGGCGGCCACCTCGCTGAGCTTCTCGGTCCGCACCGACGAGCGGACCTCGTCGAGTTCGGCCATCAGCGCGGCACGTTCGGCACCGTTGGCCTTACCCGCCTCCGACGTCAGCTTCAACACCCGCGGGTCATTGGCGGTACGCGAGTTCACTTCACCGGAGAACACGACGGCCGCAGCAGGCGCGCCACCGAGCACCGACGCGAACGATCCCTCGACGGCGAGCACCGTCATGTTCTTGTTCAGCGCCTTGGAGAACACCACGAATGCGCCGCCGTGGTAGCGGGAGATCACGGTGAACACGATCGGACCCTCGAAGTTGACGATGGCACGACCGATCTCGGCACCGTACTCGAGCTGCAGCTTGCGCATCGATTCCGGCGATCCGTCGAATCCGGAGAGGTTGGCCAACACCACCAGCGGACGGTTTCCGCTGGCGCCGTTGATCGCCCGCGCGGCCTTCTTCGACGACTGCGGGAACAGTGTTCCCGCGGTGTAGGTGTCGGGGCCATCGGTGGCCGGGAATCCCTTGCGGGGCACCGACTGTGATTCGATGCCCAACAGGCACACAGGGATTCCGCCCAGGTGGGCGTCCTGCACCACCGCGGTCTGCGCGTCGGCCATACCTGCCCAACGCTCCAGGGTCGGATGATCCTGGTCGGCAAGGGCCCGCATCACGGTACGAATGTCGAAGGGCTTCTTGCGATCCGGGTTGGCGCTCGAGGAGAAGATCTCCCCCACCGTGGTGAAGTCGATACCGGCCACCTGATGCGGGAAGTCCGAGATGTCACGTTCGACCGGGTCGGTGGTCGGCACCCGCCGCGGACCCGACTCGCCGGGCACCACGTAGGTGTGCTCGTAATGCGCCATCAGCACATCCCGAGCCTCGACGAGGTTGGCCGCCCAGTACTGTGCCTGACCGTTGGGTCCCATCACCCGCTCGTAGCCGCCGATACCGAAGTTGTCCTCGGCCGACACACCGCCGGAGAAGTCCAGTGACTGCTTACCGGTCAGCACCATCGCCGACTCGGGGGTCATCACCAGAATGCCCTTGGTGTGCATCAGCATCGTCGCCTCGGCGTTCCAATAGGGCTGCGCGCCAACGTTGATGCCGGCAACGACGATGTTGATCTCGCCGCCGTCCTGGGTGAACTCGACGATCCGCTTGAGTGCCGCGGCCACCCAGTCCATGTTCTCGGTGCCCGACTCCATCGAGATCCGGGCGCCCGACGAGAGTGCGTACCACTCGAGCGGCACACCCATCTGGTCGGCGAGGTTGATGGCCGCGATCACCCGGCGGCATTCCGGTTCCGACAGCGCACCAAGGGATTTGGTCGGATCGCCGAGCAGGATGACACGGGTCATGCCGTCGGGATGCGACTCGGTCCTGGTGGTGATGGTGCCGGCGACGATGGCCGCGGTGTTCCGGCCGCGCGGACGATCGGTACGCACCAGGGTGTCGCTGTGATCGGTCTCGAGGTCGTACTCGGTGAAATCACCGAGCAATCCGGTCAGCTCGTACGGGTAAACCGTGTTACGACTGCTGGCCCGCAACACCTTCTGCCGGTAGGCGTCGATCGGCTCGACCACCTCCTGGGTGGGTTCACCCGTGGTGATCTGGGTGCCACCGGTGGAGTCGAACGTGATGTATACCGACCCCTTGACCAGTTGACCGGTCTCGGCGACGCGGCGTCGGCCGATGATCTGGATTTCCTCCAGCCCGGCACCTGCCGTGGTCGGCAGCATCCGTTCGATCATCGAGCCGAGCCCTTCGCGGGTCACCTCGATCGGCGGCCACACGTACATGACGATGCGGTTGGTGTTGAACCGCTTGTCTTTCGGGCGTTGCGACTGTGCCCGGCGCACGGAATCGAGGCAGGTGGCCAGCGTCATCTCCGCGGTCGGCAGGGCGAACAGACGGCCCTCGTTGTCGCGGGCACCGGCCAGGTCACGCACCTGGGCAAGCGCGACAAGTCGGTCGTCGGCCGAATTCTCGTGCGCCACAGCGCGGAACAGGTAGACCTCTTCGTCGTCCGACGAGGGCAGGCGGGTGAGGTCGAACTTGCGTAGACGTTCGATCCGCATCCGGCGCGCGATATGCGGATGCAGGCCACGGATCACCCGCTCCTCCATCAGGCCGGTGGCCGACGGACGGAAGGTGAAGTGGTGGTGCATGACTGCGCCGCTGCTGCCCGCGACGGTCACGGTGACGCGATGCACCGAATCGGGCAGATACTGCGCGTGCAGGAGCTCCTGCAATTCGCGTGCCATCGCCGAGAAATCGCTCGGCTGGTTCTCCCAGCTCAGGTAGATGTCGGAGTCGATGGACGCGCGATCGGCGGCCAGACGCGCCAGGCCCCGCAACGCGGTGCCGAGCGAATCGATGCTGACCGCAGCCGCAGCCAACGTCGATCCCTGGCGCTCAGCAACGACGAACGTGGTGCCTTCGACGACCTGCGTGGTGACCTCGCCGAGTCCCTTGTTGCCGTAATAGCGACGGGTCAACGCCTCCAACATGATCGAGTTGTCCTCGGTGCCGCGGACCAGACGCTGGCCGAGCAACCGCACCAGCGGTTCGGTACTGCGGACCAACCGGTCGATCACCTCACGACGATCGGGGGCATCGGGGTTGGTGTCGAGGTAGCGAAGGTCCTTGCGGACGTTGGCGTAGACCCGGGCCCGGTTGCGGAGCAGCATCGGCTGGCCGTACCAGGCGAAGATCACGCCACGCGCAAGGTCGGCGATCAGCGGGAATCGCACCTGCGTGGCGGCCACCAGACGCTCCAGCGAACCGGTGACGTTGTCGCGAACCTCGGCGCGCGGCAACGGATCTCGCAGCCACTCACGAAGCAGGGTGGTGATGGTGGCCGCGCTGCCGGCCAGACGCTGCTGGGCCAGGAAGATGCGGAACACCGCCTGTTCGAGCTCGGGGGTGCGGTCAAGTCCGCTCACCCCGTAGTGACCGAGCGCGGTCGCGAGCTTGGTCTCATACGACTCGGACAATCCGGCGCGCTCGATGTCGAGGCTCTGCAGGTAGACGTGGAAGTTCTCACGCGCACTGCGGGTTTCGTCCTGGAGCTCGTCGCTCTGCATCGGACGGTTGTGACTGAGCTCCACCAGGTCGGCGAAGACGTCGATGAGTTCGAGTTCATCGGCCAGCGGGGTGTGCAGGCCGCCGGACTCGATTCGACGGGCGGCCAGATGGTCTTCCAGTACCCGCTGCTCATTCTGCGGATCGGCGTCGTAGCCGAGCAGGGCGCTGCGCAGATCCTCGAGTCCGCGAATGATGCGCTCGTCGGCGGGCATGTCCGTCGGCGTCGTCGGCAGGTCGATCTCGATCGGCGCCTCGGGTGCCTCGTCGGCGGTATCCTCTTCTCCGGCAATCGGTTCCAGTCGGAGCAGGGGTGCTCCGGCGTCGACGCTGGTGCCGACGCTGACACTGGATTCCTTGAGGCGGGCGCGGAACGGTGCCCGCAGCACCGTCTCCATCTTCATGCTCTCCAGCACGATGACCGGCGCACCGGCGTCCACCACGTCACCGACCTGCAATGGCGTGGCGACCACCAGAGCCGGTGCGGGCGAACGCAATACACCACCTTCGTCACGGCTGACGCGATGCACCACACCGTCGACGTCGACGACGTGCACCGGTCCGTGCGTTCCGGTCACCAACCGATGCCGGGTGCCGTTGACGGTGATCTGTCCGGCGTGATCATCGAAGCGCTCGAGATCGATGTCAGCGGTCCGGACGTCGCCACCGGCCTCGATGGCCACCCGGAACCGATGCGCGCCGATCCGTGCGACACGGACCCGGTAACCGACTCCACCGAGTTTGAAGTCCAGCGGCTGTCCGCTCTCGTGCCGCACCTGCGGCCGTCCGCCGAAAGCGGTGGTGAGCAGGCGTTCTCGTTCCACCTGCTCGTCCTGCTCATAGGTGTCGATGGCGGCCACGGCCAGTGCGATCGCCGAGTGCCGCGACGACACCAGTCGTCCCTCGCCGCGGACACGGTCGATCCAGCCGGTATCGGCCGATCCGTCGATCACCTCGGGCTGGTCGAGCAGATCGAGGATGAAGCTCTTGTTGGTGGCACCGCCGGCGATGATGACCTTGGTCTGCGACATCGCCCGACGCAGTCGACCCATCGCCTCGTCACGATCGCCGCCGTAGGCGATGATCTTGGCGATCATCGAATCGAAGTCGGCGGGGATCATGTCGCCTTCGCTGAATCCGGTGTCCACCCGGATACCCGGCCCGGCGGGCAGCTTCAGCCGGTCGATACGACCGGGAGCGGGCGCGAAATCGCGGTCGGGGTCCTCGGCGTTGAGCCGCGCCTCGATGGCGTGACCACGCTCGGCCGGCGGTTCCCCCTGCAGCGGAATTCCCGACGCCACCTGGATCTGCATCCGGACCAGGTCGACGCCGGTGGTGTATTCGGTGATCGGGTGCTCGACCTGCAGTCGGGTGTTGACCTCGAGGAAGGCGAACAGTTCATCACCGGGGTGATAGAGAAACTCCACGGTCGCCGCACCGCAGTACCCGACGGCGACGGCGAGACGTTCGGCCGAGGACTTGAGGTCGGCGACCTGCTCGGGCCGCAACACCGGCGACGACGACTCCTCGATGACCTTCTGGTTGCGTCGCTGCACCGAACAGTCACGGACACCGAGTGCCCACGCGCCGCCCTGACCGTCGGCGATGACCTGAACCTCAACGTGACGTGCACCGGTGACCAGCCGCTCGAGGAAGACCGCGCCGCTGCCGAAGGCACGTTCGGCCTCCTCGCGGGTCCGCTGGTAGGCCTCGGTGAGGTCCTCCGGCTTGGTGATGACGCGGATACCGCGACCGCCGCCGCCCGCGGTGGCCTTGAGCATCAGCGGGTAACCGACCTCCGACGCCGCGGCCAGCGCGTCGTCGAGGGTGTCCACTGCCCCGCGGCTCCACGGGGCCACCGGCACGCCGACCTCTTCGGCGATCAGCTTGGCGCCGATCTTGTCGCCCAGCTTGCGCATGGCCTCGGCGCTCGGGCCGATGAAGGTGACACCGAGTCGGGTGCAGAGTTCGGCGAAGGCTGGATCTTCGGCGACGAATCCCCAGCCCACCCATGCGGCGTCAGCGCCGGTGGACAGGATGGCGCGCTCAAGCACCTTCAGATCGAGGTAGGGCCGCGCCGACGCCGGACCGAGGTCGTAGGCGATGTCGGCTTCCCGCACGAAGGTCGCGTTACGTTCGACGTCGGTGTACAGCGCAACCGTCTCGATGGGTTGGCCGGTCTGTGCCGACAGGTCACGAACGGCGTTGATGAGCCGAACTGCCGCCTCACCTCGGTTGACGATCACGATACGACGAAACACGCGTCGAAGTCCCTTCCATATTTCTGTACACGGCCCCGAGCCCCCGGGCCGCTTGGTCTCCGCGATGGTAGGCACCAGACCCCAAGTTACGGTTCAGTAACCTCACTATCGACCCCGGGGAGTGGCCCATGTCACCAAATCGGATTCGCTCTGTGTCCCCAATTCTCCCGTGCCGCGGCCCAGAAGTCACATGCGGGGTCGACGAGCATGCGGGTTGGCCGAGCATGTGACCGTGGCGAACGACACACAGGGTCGGGGAGTACCGTGCCGAGGTGTCTTCAGCTCATCAGACGTCGACGGGTCCGACGGAGAAGATCGAGACGCACGACGTCGTCGAGACGCCCGGACCCCCACGACCCGCCGACCGTCACCTCTATCAGGTCGACCTGGTCCGGTTGGTGACCTTCGGCGGCGTGATCCTCGATCACGTCATGATCGTCACGACGGCCGCCACCAGCGTGGCCGCCGGCGCCGTGGAGATGTTCCTGCGGTACACCCGCTACGGATTCTTCGCCCTCACCGGTTTCGTGCTGACCTACCAGTACCGCAACCGCACCCTGGACCCGTGGCCGTTCTGGCGTCGACGCTTCAAACTCATCGGGCTGCCGTTCATCACGTGGACGCTGTTCTATTGGGTCTACGGGCGTTATCGCATCGACGGGATGACCACCCTGCGCGGGATCGTCGCCGACCGTGAGTCGGTGCTGACCGCCGCCAAGAGCATCGGCTACGACCTGCTGACCGGCAACGCGATGTATCACCTGTATTTCTTGTCGGTGAGCATGCAGATCTACCTGCTGTTCCCGGCGATCCTGGCAATCCTCAAGCGCACCTGGGGCTTTCATCGCTACCAGCTGATCGTGAGCTTCGCCTTCCAGGTGACGCTGATGTACTACATGGTGCGCCAGCCACCATGGATCTTCGCCGACGGCCCAGCGCACGTCCTGTGGACGCACCTGGTGATCACCATCATTCCGTACCAGTTCTTCATCCTGGCCGGCTGCATGGCGGCGATGCACTATGAAGCGTTCCAGGCGTTCATGATTCGGTGGCGGTGGCCGCTGCTGGGCGCCTGCGCGGCCACGTTGGTGGCCTCGCTGGTGTACTTCCTCCACATCACCGCGAACGGCACGAGCGTCGCGCGGGCCACCAACGTCTTTCTGCCGCACAATATTTACGCGTTCATCGCGATCGTCGCGATGCTGTACTGCCTGGGCACCATCTGGCAGCAGCGACGAACACCCGGATCGATTCCCGACGCGATCCTGCGGACGGCATCGGACCGCTCGTTCGGCATCTACCTGGCCCATCCGCTGGCATTGAGCGCACTACTGCCCACCATCGCGCCGGCGTCGTGGCCCGGTTTTCCTCGCGTTCTGCTGGCCTACACCGCGACGGTCGCAGCGACCGTGTTCATCGTGGAGGTGTTGCGGCGCAGCCCGATCAGCCTGATCACCACCGGCCGCGAACGGATCGACTGGCGCACACAGAATCCGGTGCGATCACTGGTGGTGGCGTGCGTCGCAATCGTTTCCGGCGTGCTGCTGCACCTCGTCTTCGACGTCTGGGCAGGCTACCTCTTCATGGCCACCGGCGCGCTGCTCGCGGTGTCTGCACTGATCGTGGGGTGGCATCAGCGCCGGCATCGTGCTCACGAATTCGTCGAAGAGCCTGTCTGAGAACGCGTTACGTGAACTGCACTACCTGAGACATCCGCAGCGGCGGTGTCGGAGAAGGTCAGTGACGTGGTGCCGGCGACCGAGTCGACCGGGCTGTCGACGCCATCGTCGGCGTGCGAGAACATCTGACTGTCGATGGCGATTCCATCCTGGCTTGAGTGAAACATGAAGGGACGGAGCCGAATTCGCTCGCGTCGGGCTGTTCGGAGACTAGCTGAGCACCAGCAGACGCCTCAGAGAGCAGACACGTGAGAGATCAGAGACGTGAGAGCGCAGAGACGTGACAGAGCATAGACAGCAACAGCCCCGGCACATGGCCGGGGCTGTTGCTTTCAGCGGACTCTGAAAATCAGAGGACGCTCACGTTTGTGGCCTGAGGACCCTTGGCGCCCTGTTCGATGTCGAACTCGACGCGCTGTGCCTCATCAAGGCTGCGGAATCCACTACCGTTGATAGCGGAAAAGTGGACGAACACGTCTTCGCCCTGGTTATCGGGAGCGATGAAGCCGAAGCCCTTTTCGCCGTTGAACCACTTGACGGTTCCCTGTGTCATGCTGTTTCTTCTTCCTGTTCTTCTGGGTCGTCGCTTCGACGTCCCGCACTAAGTGTGACACAAATCTTCGCGGATGCCAGAATTCAGTTCACAGGGCCGCCTAATTCATCGACGACCAGGCGCGCGACGCCGGATTTACCACGGGCGTTGGGGTGATACGGGATCGGCGGGGCGAATCCTCCCAGCCACGGATCAGCTGAACACACCGTGTGCGCGGCCCCTGCCACGGAGGCTCGTACGAGCTGGGCGCCGCTCTGTTGAGCGGCCGTGGCGGTCGCGTCGGCGAGCTTGTCGAAGATCTCGACCGTCTGCGCGGCCTGTTCCACCGTCAATGGTAAACGGGCACAGGATTTTTCGCCTGCCACCAACGCCGGTGGGTAGTCGACGATCAGCACCTTCGCGCCGGGTGCACGCGAACGGACCACCCGCACCGCGTCGACGAGTTCACGCCGCACGACGTCGTAGGCGGCCGCGGACGGCGGCGCCGGAATCGGCCGCCCCGAACAGGTTTGCGTCAACTGCGCCACCACCGGATGCACGCGGTGAATGACGTCGGCGCAACTCATCGCGAGCAGGCGCCCGATGTAGTTGATGTCATTGCCGCCGCTGGTAATGGTCACCAGCGCGGTGTCTGGGGTGACGGCGTCGACCTGTGGACGTCCGCCGGAACGCTGCGCGACGTCGACGATGTTGGCCGTCGTCGCCCCCGAACACGAGGCGTCGATGAGCCGCATCCGCAGGGCCTTGGCCACTTGGTTCGGGTAGTTGTCGGGCGTGCGCAGACACGGGTTGTTGGAGATCCGGGTGTGATCGGGGCCCGATGCGTAGGAGCTGCCCAACGCCACGTACACGCCGAGCGGACCGGCCGGCGCGTCGACCTTGTGCACGTGCCCGGGGCGCTCTGCAGACGTCTGCTGCGGCGCCTGCGAACCCGCGCTCGCACAGCCGGACAACGCCGCGACGAAGACCACGGAGACGACGGCGGAGAGCAGTACCGACCAGGTCAAGCCGGTGCGGTCGAAGCAGGATCGAGACATGACCGGATCAGTCTCACACATGCCGCCGACCGGACCGATCCCCGACTCGCGGCGCATCGGTCATCACACGTCGGCATCACACGCTGGCATCACACATAAGTCGGACATCGGTCATCTGCAGTGCTCGTCGAGAATGGTGTGCAGCACCTCCTCGGCGGCAATCAGTTCACGCCACCGCTCGACGCCGCGCGCCGCGGCGGCTGTCGTCGTGAACACCACCGCGCGGCCGTCGACGATCTCCACAGCCAAACCGGTGCGCGAAATCGCCGGCGCGCGACGGCTGAGGTCGGCCCATCTCGGATCGGCGAGCAACGAATCGACGGTGGGCTGGTCGCAGTCACGGGACACTCGCACGGCCATGCCGGTGCCCGTCGACGACACCTTGCGCGACCCCGACGACCCGAACCGATCGGCGAGGCGGTGATGGCCGTACGGCACCAGGCGCCATCCGATTTCGGCATGCGGCAACGCAACCCGCGTGTTCGGGGCTGCACGGCCAACCACGTCGTACACCGGCTGGTCGTACTCGTCGTTGAATACCTCGAGATGTGACGCCAGCACATCGCCCGGACTTTCGATCGCCCACGCCTGCCAACGGGCGCCGCGTCGTCGGAGAAGGTGCACATCCGTGCGAGCGTGGGTCGGTGGCTGGATCGTCGCCAGGTCAACCGAGTTGGCCACCGTCCAGCCCAACTCGGCGCCGACCTCGTACAGCGCGGTCGGCGCATTGGGGCGGCGGCCAAACACGTTTCACGTCCTCTCAGCAGACACCGACAACGCTGCGGACAGTGTGCAATGAACAAGCCAGGGGTGCAACAGCTTTCACTGTTGCACCCCTGGCTTGTCGGTCTATTGAATTATCGGTCGTTCGACTCAGGCGTCGCCGGACTTGCTCAGCTCCACCGGGGCGTCGGGAACCGCGCGCGGCTTCTCCGAACCGGTGAAGGTGAACTTGGCGTCTTCGCCCTCGCCTTCGCCATCCCAGTTCTCGACATCGATCAGCACGATCTGGCCCGGCTCGACCTCGCCGAACAGGATCTTCTCGGAGAGCTGATCCTCGATCTCGCGCTGAATGGTGCGACGCAGCGGACGAGCACCGAGAACCGGATCGAAGCCACGCTTGGACAGCAGCGACTTGGCCTTGTCGGTGACCTCGATGGCCATGTCCTTGTTCTTCAAAGCCGTCTCCACGCGGGCCAGCATCAGGTCGACCATCTGGATGATCTCGTCCTGGGTGAGCTGGTGGAACACGACGATGTCGTCGATGCGGTTGAGGAACTCCGGCCGGAAGTGCTTCTTGAGCTCGTCGTTGACCTTCTGCTTCATCCGCTCGTACTGCGAGCCGTCGGTCCCCGTCTTCGAGAAGCCGAGACCCACCGCCTTGCTGATGTCGGACGTACCCAGGTTCGAGGTGAAGATCAGCACGGTGTTCTTGAAGTCGACCGTGCGTCCCTGACCATCGGTGAGACGGCCGTCCTCGAGGACCTGCAGCAGGGTGTTGTAGATCTCCGAGTGCGCCTTCTCGATCTCGTCGAAGAGCACGACGGAGAACGGCTTGCGGCGCACCTTCTCGGTGAGCTGGCCGCCCTCTTCGTAGCCGACGTAGCCGGGAGGGGCACCGAACAGACGCGACGCGGTGAAGCGATCGTGGAACTCGCCCATGTCGATCTGGATGAGTGCGTCGTCCTCGCCGAACAGGAAGTTCGCCAGCGCCTTGGAGAGCTCGGTCTTACCGACACCGGACGGGCCGGCGAAGATGAACGAGCCCGACGGACGCTTGGGATCCTTCAGTCCGGCGCGAGTACGACGGATCGCCTTGGAGACGGCCTTGACCGCATCCTCCTGGCCGATGATCCGCTTGTGCAGCTCGTCTTCCATGCGGAGCAGACGGGTGGTCTCCTCCTCGGTGAGCTTGAACACCGGGATACCGGTCCAGTTGCCCAGAACCTCGGCGATCTGCTCGTCGTCAACCTCGGCCACGACGTCCATATCGCCACTGCGCCATTGCTTTTCACGCTCGGCCCGCTCGGCGACGAGTTGCTTCTCCTTGTCGCGGAGGTTGGCGGCCTTCTCGAAGTCCTGCGCGTCGATGGCGCTTTCCTTGTCCTTGCGCGCGTCGGCGATGCGCTCGTCGAACTCGCGAAGGTCTGGCGGTGCGGTCATCCGACGGATGCGCATGCGCGCGCCCGCCTCGTCGATGAGGTCGATCGCCTTGTCCGGCAGGAACCGGTCGTTGATGTAGCGGTCGGCCAGCGTCGCCGCGGCCACGAGCGCACCGTCGGTGATGGACACCCGGTGGTGGCTCTCGTAGCGGTCGCGCAGACCCTTGAGGATCTCGATCGTGTGTTCCACCGACGGCTCGCCGACCTGCACCGGCTGGAACCGGCGCTCGAGGGCGGCGTCCTTCTCGATGTACTTGCGGTACTCGTCGAGCGTGGTGGCACCGATGGTCTGCAGCTCGCCGCGGGCCAGCTTCGGCTTCAGGATCGACGCGGCGTCGATTGCGCCCTCGGCGGCACCTGCGCCGACGAGCGTATGCAGCTCGTCGATGAACAGGATGATGTCGCCGCGGGTGTTGATCTCCTTGAGCACCTTCTTGAGGCGTTCCTCGAAGTCACCGCGGTAGCGGCTGCCCGCGACCAGCGAACCGAGGTCGAGGGTGTAGAGCTGCTTGTCCTTGAGCGTCTCGGGGACCTTGCCGTTGACGATGGCCTGCGCGAGGCCCTCGACGACGGCGGTCTTGCCGACGCCGGGCTCGCCGATCAGCACCGGGTTGTTCTTGGTACGACGGCTCAGCACCTGCATGACCCGCTCGATTTCCTTCTCGCGGCCGATGACGGGGTCGAGTTTGCCCTCGCCGGCGGCGGCGGTCAGGTTGCGGCCGAACTGGTCGAGCACCAGCGACGTCGACGGGGTGCCGGCCTCGCTCGTGCGGCCACCCGTGCCGGCCTCCTGGGGCTCCTTGCCCTGGTAGCCGCTGAGCAGCTGGATGACCTGCTGACGGACGCGGTTGAGGTCGGCGCCGAGCTTGACCAGCACCTGAGCTGCCACGCCCTCGCCCTCACGGATGAGGCCGAGCAGGATGTGCTCGGTGCCGATGTAGTTGTGGCCGAGCTGCAGCGCCTCACGCAGCGAGAGCTCGAGGACCTTCTTGGCGCGCGGCGTGAACGGGATGTGACCCGACGGCGCCTGCTGCCCCTGGCCGATGATCTCCTCGACCTGGCTGCGCACGCCTTCCAGCGAGATGCCGAGAGACTCGAGAGCCTTGGCCGCGACGCCTTCACCCTCGTGGATGAGGCCGAGGAGGATGTGCTCGGTGCCGATGTAGTTGTGGTTGAGCATCCGCGCCTCTTCTTGGGCCAAAACCACAACCCGGCGTGCGCGGTCGGTGAACCGTTCGAACATTGTTCTCCCTCACGTTGCTTGCCCCGGCCGTCTATGCACCTACAGAACGGCCAGCCTGCCTCCACTCTAGAGGTCGCATTCGGTCAACCTGCAGTTAACGCCGCTCGTGACGGAAGTCGAGTCGGCCACGGCGGGGGTCTGCGCGGTACAACCGCCCAGCACACGGGCATGTTCCGCGGAAACGCGCCTGCTCCTACGCCCACAGCGAACGGGCGCGGTCGATCATCGGGCTGAACACAGAAACCCCGCATGTCGCAAGAAACACTGCGCACGCGGAGTGTTTCTGACGAGAACTGGGGTTTCTGTGCAGGCCGGGTCGACGGCCCGTCGTCGAATGACCGAATGACTCACCCTTCGATTGGCTAACGGTCGATGACAGCGCCACGACGTCACCGGTGGCGGACCGCGTCCACGGCCTGCCGCCACCGCACCTGGTGGCCAGACGATCGAGAGGTTCGGCCATGACACCCACACCCACACCCACCCGACGACGCACATTCATCCGGCTCCCGCACACCGCGCGTCGGCTGCTGGTGCTGGCCCTGACCCTGGCGGGGCTGCTCGCCGGGAGCCTCGGCGCCACGGTCATCGGATCAGGCACCGCGTCGGCGGCAACCTACGGCAGCGGCAACGGACTCTGCTTCACACCGAACTCCCGGCTCGCGACCGATGCGATGAGCAGAATCGGCCGCGACTCCAACGGCGGGACGTGGTCGCCCTACCGAGCCAGCAAGAATCCGGTGTCGGGCGGCTGCAACCTCGACTGGATGCTGGTCAACGGCAATGGAATCGGGGATGCCACCTACGAATCACGTGTGCTGCTGTTCCACAACGGCCGGTTCATCGGTACCGTCGATCCCAAGCCCTACGGCTACACGAGGATCGCGAACTCCACGAAATACCATGTGACCGTTGAGTATCGCTGGCTCAAGCCGTCGGATCCGCTCTGCTGCGCCAGCGGCGGACCGAGCTACGTGACGGCCTTCCAGGCCTTTGGCACCGTCTATCGCATCGGACAGTTCCCACCGCGGTAGCCGCCGGCGATGCGGCTGTCACTTCTGCTGGGGCTTCACTTCTGCTGTAGCGCAATCACATTCCCTGACGGGTCGGTGAACCAGGCGTTGTCCGGACCGTAGCCGTTGCCGTACACGATCCCACGCTCGTCGTGATCGAAGCCGTCGTAACGCAGGAACTCGACGCCCTTGCCGGTGAACTCGTCGACGCTCTTGGGCAGATCGGCGACCGGGACGTTGAGGATCGTGTACGACGCGGGCGTGTGGTCGGGCTTCGGGTAGGCGAGCACGGTAGTGCTGCGGTTGATGCGGATGCCGAGCAGATGGCCCTGCCCCATCGGACCCTGCCCCATCGGAAACCTCAGCACGCGCATGCCGAGCACGTCCCGGTAGAAGGTCTCGGCGGCGTCGACGTCGCTGACCGAGAAACCCGAGTACGCCGACGTCGGGCCACTCATCTGGGCCTCGTGCTCGTCGGAGAGGCGCAGGATCTGCAGCCAGTTGCCGTCGGGGTCGGCGACGGTGCCGAAGAAGTTGCCGTCGCGGTCCTCGAGCGGACTGACCCACTCGGCACCGAGTGCGTCGAGCCGGGCGGCGGTCGCTTGCGGGTCGTCGACCTCGACGTTGAGGATCGCGCGGGCAGCCTGCGGGTTGCGGCCGCTGATGTCATCGCGCGTGTCGAACATGATGAAGAAGCCGTCGAGGTCGATGACGGTGTAGCCGGCCCCTTCGGGTGCGCCGGGCACCGGCAGCGGTTCGGCCTCGAAGGCGTCGGCGTACCAGGCCGCCAGGCGCTTCGGGTCGTCGGAGGACAGGAGCATGGAGGAAATCGTTGCGGTAGCCATGCAGGGATAGACCGGCCGCGACGGCGCAGTTCATCGGTCGAAAGGAAACCGATCGAAAAAAGTTCTCGACTTGCGCGTCGGATTTCTCGCTCCGGCGACGACGATAAGGGTGTGAGCATCCAATCACGAGGGGCGCAGGCACTGCTGGAGTGCTACGACGACGCGCTGCCCGCCGTGTACGGATACGTGTTGCGGCGCTGTTCGGATCGTCGCGTCGCCGAGGACGTGACGTCGGAGACGTTTCTCGCCGCGATGGACACCGTTCGGCGCGACGAGGACGCCGTGCCGACGGTGCCCTGGTTGATCGGAGTGGCCAGGCACAAGCTGGCCGACCATTGGCGGCGTGCCCAGCGGACGCCCGAACCGATCGAGGACATTCCGGAGGGTGCTGACCCGGCGGCCGACGAGTGGGACGTGCATCTTGATCGGATGGTCGCGCATTACACGCTGGGCCAGCTCGCGCCGATCCATCGCGCGGTGCTGACCCTGCGCTACGTCGACGACCTGCCGGTTGGCAAGTGCGCCGACATCCTCGACCGCACGGTCGGAGCCACCGAAGCACTGCTCATCCGGGCAAAGCGGGAGTTCCGTGATGCCTACCCCGATCACGACCATCCCGATGACCGAGCCCAACCCACATCGAGAGGAGGCCGTAGGTGAACACCGACAATCATGGGTTCGATTCGCACGATGATCGCGAATCAAATTCGACGCCAGACCCTTTCACCGCGTTGAGCGCCTCCGCCGTGGCCGGTTGGGATCACCCCGTCGAGCCCGACGCCCACTTCGCGCGCACACTGCGTGACCGACTGGAACGCGGCGCGACACTACCCAGAGGAGTTCTCATGTCCACCACCGACACGATCATCGACACCGTTGCAGCACAAGCTGTTCCGTCGGATCTGATCGAACGTCCCGGCGCCCTGCCGTATCTCACCGTGGCCGACGCGCAGGCCGCCATCGACTGGTACACCGCCCACCTCGGCGCACGTCTGCGCGGCGAGCCGATCATGATGGACGACGGGAAGATCGGCCACGCCGAACTCGAAATCGGCGGCGGCGTCATCTATCTCGCGGCGGCGTTCCCCGAGATGGGGCTGACCGGCCCGCTCGACGGGCAGGTGTCGGTGAGCCTGATGCTGCCCGTCGCCGACACCGACGCCGCACTCGACGCGACCCGCCGCGGCGGCGCGACCGTGCAGCGCGAACCCTATGAGGCCTACGGCACCCGCGGCGCCACCATCATCGACCCGTTCGGACATCGGTGGATGCTCACCGGGCCGAGCACGCAGGCTCCGTCGACATTCACGCGAATTCAACACGGCGACATCGGTTTTCTCTCCGTGAACACCGCCGACGCCGCACGGGCCCGGGCGTTCTACGGGGCCGTCCTCGGATGGCGCTTCGCCGACGACGAACGGCATGTGAGCACCGTCGACCGCCCGCTCATCGTGTTCGAGACCGACGGTCCGGCGACGCTGTTCTGCGGATACGCCGTCGACGACATCGCCGACACCCGGGACCACATCGTCGCAGCGGGTGGCTCGATCACACGAGAGCCGTACGCACACAACGGAAGAATGACGCTCGATGCCATCGACGACGCCGGGGTGGAGTTCTGCGCGTACGAACCGTCGTCGGATGAGTCACGGCCAGAACAGTATCCGCTCGACATCGGCGACATGTCGTACCTGACGGTGCACACCCGTGACAGCGCCCGATTCCGTGAGTTCTACGGTTCGGTCTTCGGGTGGCGATACACCGCGGGACGGATGGCCGACGGTTGGGAGGTCAGCGGAGCACACCCGCAGGTTGGCATCGCCGGCGGCTCGGATTCCGAAGTGGCGGTGGCGATGTGGAATGTCGCGGACATCTTCGCAGCGGTCGAGAGAGTGCGCGAGGCCGGCGGACAGGTTGTCACCGAACCCGAGGAGCAGGCCTACGGAATCATGGCGCTGTGCGCCGACGATCAGGGCGCGCGGTTCTACCTCGGGCAGTTGTCCTGAGGGGTCTCGATCCAGCCCTCGCCCAGGGGCTCGGGGCACTCGACCAGCGTATTTACTATGCCGATCGAGTAGCCGCGCGCGAGCGAAGCGAGCACGCAGCGTATCGAGATCACCTGCTGCCCAACAGATCAGCGGCGCGCGTCGTAGTCGGCGCGCGCCGCTTCGACGTCGTCGAGCCTGCCTTCGACGAGCTCGATGACGGCCATCAAGCGGTCGGCGACATCGCGCCCGAGATCGGTGAGGGAGTACTCGACCTTGGGCGGAATCGACTGCAGCACAGTACGAGTGATCAATCCGTCACGCTCGAGGGTCTGCAGGGTCTGCGACAGCATTCGCTCGCTGACCCCGTCGACGCGGCGGCGTAGCGCCCCGAACCGGAAGTCGCCGTCGCGCAGCGCGCACAACGCGAGAACACCCCACCGGCTGGTGACATCCTGCAGCACCTCGCGCGAATGGCATGCGCGTGCGAAGACGTCGGCTTCCAGAGTCGGGTCGACGTCGGTCGGCGACGTCGACGCTGCTGGTCGGGCGGTGGACATGGCTCAAGTTTAAACCCAAGCAGCTCACAACGCTAACTCCATCGGTTGCACCATACGAATAGTTAGTGCAATACTTCGAGTAACCGCGGGGCCGACGAGTGGCCCGCTCAGGGAATCGGAGAATCGCCATGACCACCTACGCAGTCACCGGAGCCACCGGAAACCTCGGCGGCCTCGCCGTCGCAGCGTTGCTCGAGAACGGCGTCGCCCCCGGCGACATCGTGGCGATCGTTCGCGACGCCGGACGCGCCGCGTCGCTCTCGGATCAGGGCGTACGGGTCCGCGTCGCCGACTACACCGATCCGGCCGCACTCGCCACCGCCCTGTCCGGCGTCGACCGCCTCCTGCTGATCTCGAGCTCCGAGGTGGGACAACGAGAAGCCCAGCACGCCAACGTTATTCGTGCCGCATCCGAAGCGGGCGTGGCGCTCATCGCGTACACGAGCCTGCTGGGCGGAGAGGCGTCGCCGCTGACCGTGCTGCGGGCCGAGCACGTCGCCACCGAGAAACTGCTCGCCGAGAGCGGACTTCGTACCGTGGTGCTGCGCAACGGTTGGTACTGGGAGAACTACCTGGCGTCGGCGCCGACCGCCATCGAGGGCGGCGTGCTTTACGGCGCCGCGGGTGATGGCGTCGTCGCCGGTGCGGCACGCGGTGACTACGCGGCTGCCGCGGCCGCAGCACTGATCGCCGACGATCCGCGCCCGGTGTACGAGCTCGCCGGTTCGCACCCGCTGACCTACGCAGGTATCGGAGACGTGCTCGC
The DNA here is from genome assembly GCA_023461275.1 of Actinomycetes bacterium. GTDB lineage: Bacteria > Actinomycetota > Actinomycetes > Mycobacteriales > Mycobacteriaceae > Gordonia. The sequence goes on from JAEYMI010000062.1 coordinate 19,558, forward strand.
CGAGGTCTCCGGCAAGCCGGTCCGCTACCAAGACCTGCCCGAGTCCGCCTACGCCGACGCCCTGGCCGGTGCCGGACTCCCGCAACCGGTGGCGGCCATGCTCGCCGACTCCGATGCCGGAGCCGCACAGGGTGGCCTCAACGGGTCATCGGCAGATCTGGAAGAGCTGATCGGCCGCACATCGGCGTCATTCGCCGACGTCGCACGCCCAGCACTCGCCACATCGGTCTGACGTCGACACGCCGGGCGGGAACTTCCCCACACGGTCTAGCATTTAGCTGGTGGGGAGTAGTAAATAGCAAACTTCCGGGGGGGAGGTCGGTGATAGGAGTCAGATGACCACGTACGCGGTGACCGGAGCGAGCGGTCGACTCGGATCAGAGGTCGTGACCTCCCTGCTGAAGCGTGGCGTCGCACCCGGCGACATTGTCGCGGTGGTTCGCGACGTGCGGTCGGTCGACCACCTGGCCGATCAGGGCGTCGACGTCCGCGTCGGCGAGTACGACGATCGCGACACCATGCGACGGACATTCGACTCCGTGGATCGGCTGCTGTTCGTCTCGGGCGAGGTCACCGACAAACGTCAGGCCCAGCACCTCAACGTCATCGGCGCCGCAGCCGACGCGGGCGTGACGACGGTCGCCTACACGAGCATGCTCTATGCCGATCGCACCGAAGCGTTACTCGCCGCCGACCATCTCGTCACCGAGAAAGCACTGTTCGACAGTGGCATCCCCACCACCGTGGCCCTGCGCAACGGCTGGTACTGGGAGAACTATCTGCCGCTGGCCCACATCGCCGCCTTCGAGACAGGTCTGATTCCCGGCATCCCCGGTCCGGGTAAAGATGCCGGCGCGGCACGCAGCGATCTCGCCGACGCCGCGTCGGCGGTCCTACTGCTCGACGACCCGCGGTCGGTGTACGAACTCGCCGCAGGTCCGGGGCTCGACATGGACGAGATCGTCGCCGCGATCGTCGAGGTCACCGGGGCTGAGGTGTCGCTGGTGCCGCTCACCGAGGAGCGTTACGCGGCCTTCCTGGAGAGTGTCGGGATCCCGGAGCTGTACGCCGGCGTGGTTGCCGACACCCTGACCGTCACCGCGTCATCGACGTTGCAGGGCAATGCCGAGGACCTCGAATCACTCATCGGACGACCGGCCCTGTCGTTCGCCGACGTTTTGCGGGCCAGCCTGCCCGACGCGCCGGTCCGCCTGGCTGCCATGTCCGCGTCCACTCCGACGCCCACTGCGGAAGCCGGGTAGCCGCCCGACCAGCTGATCGGGCCGTGATTGACTAGTGGCCATGCCCGTCCGCTCGTCCATCGCCGGAGCTGTTCGACGTCTACCCTTTGGCATCGGCACCGTCGTGATGGTTCTCTGCGCGGCCCTCATCGCTTGTGTCGGTGTGGTTCTCGCCATCGGCACGCCTCCGCCGAATACCGCTTCCTATGCCAACGGCGATCTGCGAGATTACCCCGACGCGCCCCGCGTGGCCTGGACGGTGTCGGAGGCCTCACTTCCCGGCTATGGCGGCGCCGAAACCGGCCCCGACGTCATCGACACGTGGCGCGATCAATGGTTGGTGTCGTATCCGTCCGGGCTCGGGCGGGCGGTGATGCTGATCGATCGGCTGACCGGTGATCCACTGTGGGACGCGCCGATCGTCATGGGTCTGGGCGACTGCGATTTCACCAGCACCGGGCAGATCGGCTGTGCCATCAAGCTCGGCAGCGCACCCGACGGCTTCTACATCGTCGACGACACCGGCGCCCTCGGCGAGGCCACCGACCTCGACGACACCGCGAAGGTGACCGGCGTCGGACCGAACTTTCTGCGTATCGATCAATCCGGGTACCGGGCGACGATGCGCACGTCTACCGGTCGGCAGCTCTGGAGTCGCACTTTCGCGGCATCGGCGTCGGCGAAGGTCTCCGACGGCACGTTGATCATCACGACCACCGATGGCCGCCAGTTCGCCGTGAACCCCGATACGGGCCGCGACCGGGTCAGCTGCTCGGCCTGCGCCATCACCAGCTACCCCACCGGAATCGCGGTGCAGTACAACGCATCCACCGAGGAGAAGGTCGAAACATTCGCCTCGTCGGGCGGCGTGGTGAACCTTCCGGCGGTGTCCTCCAGCGATGGCCTGCGCGTGATCGGCGGCCCGTCGACCCTGCCCGTGTTGACCGGGACGGGCGGTCAGATGACCGAGGAAACCCAGGGTCGCTACGAGGTGCGTAATCCGGCGAATCCCACGGCGTTGTGGCAGGTGTCGGATTCCGAATTGTCGAAGGTGAACGCCAAAGCATGTGGGGCCCTGCTGATCCTGGCCCTCAAGGACGGCTCACGCGTCGTCAAACGCCTCATCGACGGCAGTACTGTCGGCGACCTTCCGGCCGCGTCGTATGACCAACCGGACGCCAACATCGACTATCTGGATTGCGTGGGCTCGTCGGGTTCGACGTCGGTATTCGCGAACGCAAATCAGGTCACCGCGTTCGACGCCGCAACCGGCCGGATCGCGTGGACACGCAGCATCGTTGGCAGCGCGCGCAACGTCGACGGATTCGTCACGCTCCGCGAGGGCTCGACATTGACTGTGCTGCAGCCGGGCTGACCGGTCGTCGGAGCCCAGCGACCAACTTGAATGTGGCGGACATCACATCAGCGACATGCGCCCCATGGCTACCAGTGCTGTCGCAGCACATGCTCAGGTGCCGCTCAGATTTCGATAACGCTGCGATAACGGTAAGGACACGCTCGCGTGTACGGTCCTAATCGAAGCGTCCATCGAAGTACGTGGGGGACCGAGCCTTGGGTAAACATTCAAAACCGCGTGAGCCGCTGATTCCGCGGGTCTTCTCCGGTTCACGAGCACCGCTCGTCGGCGCGGCATTGGTGCCGGTAGTCGGCGCGTTGACCGCCGCAGCCGGCAATCATCACAGCATCGTCGCCGAGCAGACCGCAGAGCGCGCGCCGCTCCCCGCCGAGGAGTCCGCGGCAGCTCCCGCGGCCCATGAGAAGGCGGCGCATGAGACTGCGGCGCAGAAGGCGAAGGCCGCCGCCCAGCCACTTGCCGTGACGATGCCGGCCAAGCAAGCACTCGCACCCACGCCACCACCGGCACCGTTGCCGGTGAGTGTCTCCGACGGCGACGTACCGCAGATCGCCTTCCAGGCCTACCGTCACGCTGCCGACACCATCGCCCGCACCCAACCCACCTGCGGCATCCCGTGGACGTTGATCGCCGGCATCGGGCGGGTCGAGTCACATCACGCCAACCAGGGCGACGCCACCGCCGACGGCACCCTGAAGGACCCCATCTACGGTCCGACGCTCGACGGTTCGCTCGCGGGCAATCAGGTCATCACCGACACCGACGGCGGACGGATCGACGGCGACGCGGTGCACGACCGCGCGGTGGGTCCGATGCAGTTCATCCCGTCGACTTGGGAGCAATACGCCGCCGACGGCAACGGGGACGGCAAGGCCGACCCGCAGAACCTATTTGACGCCGCGCTGACCACCGCCCGCTACCTCTGCGACGGTCACCTCGACCTGCGCAACCAGGCGTCGGAGACCGAAGCGGTGTTGCGCTACAACAACTCGATGGAATACGTCAGCAACGTCCTGGGGTTTGCGCGGAGTTACTGGGTTCGCCGCCGCTGATGCCCGGCCTACGGGAGCAAATCGAGCATCTGCGGACGCGCCTTCATCGCATGAATGACCAGCTCGTTGCCACTGTCGAACACGAGCACCACCGTCTCCAGCATGCGACCTCGGGTGTCGAACCCGAGCCGTAACTTTCTCGCCGGGCTGTCATCTCGACGTCCTCAATCCACGTAGCTCAAGATGGCATGCTCAGGATCGATCCCGCGCTCGATCTAGGTAACCGTTCTTCGAGTCGATCCGTGAGCCCGGCTCGCGGCTCGGCGAAGAGTGACCAACTCGCGCTCGGCCGTCTCCATGCCTGTTTCTCGACTAGGTTGTATAGCTAAGGATTCCGCTCCTGCCGTTACCTACGAAACCGGCTCTCGCAGTAGGCATCGGTATGCACGTTCACTCGACTTAGTCTTCGCCAGACTCATCATCAAATAGTCCCAAAATCCTTGGGGCGTACCAGAAACGACTTCCACCCCGGCCGCCAGAGGAGATTGATGCAAGAATTTTCCTATTTTCCAGTCCGCGAAGTAGGTTCAGCGCCCCTTGGTTAGAGATATCGAGTCGATCCTGGATTATCCGTGCAGAAACGACGGGATTCGTAAACAGCTGGTCCACTACTTCCGGCGCCCGACTACGTGTCCCGGACAGTGCGGACCGGTACTCTTCGCGAAGTTCAAGGAGGCTACGAGCTCGGTTGACGCCATCATTCGCTTGAACATAGACCGCAGTTAGGAAGAACTGCAGCCATTGTTGTATCTCCCCGTACTGACGCACCGCCTGTAAGCGATCGTAGTATTCACGTCGATGGCTTGCGAAGTATGCGCTGACGTAAAGTAGCGGTGCCGAGAGTGCGCGCTCCTCTTCGAGGATGATCTGGATGAGCATTCGACCAACTCGACCGTTGCCGTCAAAGAACGGATGAATGGTCAGAAACTGGTAGTGAAGCAGTGCAATTTTAATCAGCAAGGGTAACCGCGGCGGATTCGCATGCCAAGCTGCCCATTCATCAAGTAGCTCGGGCAGCATAGTAGCTACAGGTGGTACAAAAGTTGCAGTCTCTGGCCCACCCGTAGGAGCCCCAACCCACACCGACTGATCTCGCCATCTGCCGGCATGGCGCACTTCTTGCTGATTCCCCATTAGCGCTTGATGCACGCGCAGAAGCGTGTTGAGGTCAAGCGGATGTGAGGAAACCTCGCTGAGGCCAACGTTCAACGCTGCGGAATAAGCGCGGATCGTCTTAACATCCTGCGCGTATGCGTGCGCTTTACCAGCTTCCGTCTCATAAACTGCTGAAAGTGTTGCGTGGGTGCCTTCGATTCTGGAACTGGCGACTGCCTCGCGAGCGGCGTAAGGCGACGCGATCAGGTCCGGGTTTGCTAGCAGCTGGGCAATCCCGTCGAGCCTCCCAACGGCTGCGTCGGCGCGTGACAACGCTATTAGGGTCTCGCTGCTGAGATCCAGGCCGACAGGCAGCGGTGCTGGATCGAACCAATGAATCTTGTGAGCGGTGTCGAACCTTACGTCCCCGAAGGCGGAAGACTCAAACTCAGAAGGTTCCATAGAGTCAACTTACAACAAAACCAGGCACAACGTTGTAACCGAGGGTCGTCGTGGTACACTTGAGTTGGAAGTAATCGAATTCGGCCACACAGCCGAGGAGCGCATGCTTCTCACGTTCGGACCCGGACGTGACAACAGCTGAGGCCTCGGGGTGGAGCGCGCCAACGCCCACCCCGAGGGGTCGCATACGCAACCGTACACAACGCCAGCGTACGACTCGCAGCCTCAGAATTTCAACTCAGCTGGATGAACTATGAGGATTGCGATGACCACTGTCACAGATTACTTCGGTATCTCGGGAGACGTTGAGTTCGTGGATGTCAACGTGCACGAGGACAATCGTCTCTTTTTGGATCCGTTCGCCATCAGGCAGGGACTCGGTCCAGCCGAGTTTGCAGCAGCGGCGAACGCCTGCACTCAGACCTTCTTTGACGAGGTCACGAGTTGTGTCGTCTCAACAACGCCGACTCGACGCCTTCATGGCCAGCGCCTGCTGCAGCGGTTCGAGGAGCCACGCGAAACTCGCCTCGGTATGTCTCGACAGGGGTTTAACGGGCATGGTGGAGCCGAGGGGGTGGGTACAACCATCTGGAATGTGCTTACTGGTGATGCAGACGCACTGGTGGAGGTCGGCGTGCTGAAGCAGATTGAGGACATGCCCCTGTTCGTACCCGGCGTTGGTGGTGACATCACGTCTGACTTAACCACGCGACTGATCTTTGAACCGTTAGCAGATTTCACACGCAACACCGTGCTGAGGATCCCTGCGCTCGGAGGCCGCTCTGGAGTCAAGAATTTCAGTCGCCAGGTTTGGGACGTTCCAACGCGGTCGTGGGTGATGAAAGTTGTTCCGCTTCCGACGGTCGACGGGAAACCGCTCCTACTGGTGCCCAAAGGCTGGGTTAGACACTCGTTGACCCTGACTGCAGGTCGGTTCTACGAGACTACAGTTCTATCTCATGTTCAGATCCACACCGCGGTAAGGTCCCGCACGGGCAGAGTCCTCAAAACCCCCAAGTACAAGCTCCGCGACGAGGAGCGCTACATGCGAAGTTACGCCACCATCGTCCGAATTGTGGAAGCTGCATACGGAAACGATGGCTCCAATCTCGTTGAGGATTTCAAGCGCTGGGCTCAAGCGCGATATACACCAACGACGAGTGACCAAATGAGTCGTCGTATCGCGTAAACCGAAACTCGAAACGGCGCGCGAGCCCGCGGCGTATCGAGACCTCAGTTTCCCAGAAACGCCTGCAGCGCAGCGGAATACATTGCTACGTCGTCGGCACCCATCAACTCGCGAGCGCTGTGCATGGCCAGCTGCGGGGCCCCGACGTCGACGGTGCTCAGGCCGGTGCGCGTCGCGGTGATCGGCCCGATGGTGGAGCCGCACGGAAGGTCGGCGCGATGGATGTACCGCTGCAACGGAACCCCGGCGATATCGCAGGCGATGGCGAACAGCGCCTCCCCCACCGCATCCGAGGCGTAGCGCAGGTTCTGGTTGACCTTGAGAACCGGACCGCCATTGATCGCGATGCGATGCGAGGGTTCGTGTCGCTCAGGGTAATTCGGGTGTGTGGCATGTGCCATGTCGCCCGACGCGCAAACGCTGTCGGCCATCGCGGTGAGGTAGTCGGCACGACTTCCTCCGCGCGCCAACACGATTCGTTCACAGATTGTCGCCAGGAAGTCAGACGCGGCACCACGTTCGGAGCCGCTACCGACCTCCTCGTGGTCGAAGAGTGCGAGCATCCGCGTGTTGATCGCGGGCTCACCGTCGAGCAGCGCGGCCAGACCGGAGTAGCAGGTTCCCTGGTTGTCAAGCCTTGGCGCACTGAGCAATTCGTCGTCGGTACCGATGAGCCTGCTCGGCGTGACGTCGTGGGTCATCAGTTCCCAGCCGAGCAGCGTCGTCGGGTCGATGCCGGCGTATTCGGCGACCCAGGTGAGGATCTCCGGCGATTCGCCGACTCCCCAGATCGCGTCGACGTGACGTTGCGGGTCCAGGTGGACACCCTTGCGGTCGTCGGAGAGGTGAATGGCCAACTGCGGCACACGAAGTACCGGCTCGGTGACGTGCACCAGCACGTGCTCGACGCCGTTGCCCTGTCGGAAGGCCAGCCGTCCGGAGAGTCCGAGGTCGCGGTCGAGCCACGAGTTCAGCCACGCCCCGCCGTAGGGTTCCAGTGCCACCGTGGACAATCCGGCCGAGGTGCGGTCGGGTCGTTGTTTGAGTCGCAGGTTGGGGCTGTCGGTGTGTCCGCCGACGATCCGGAAGCCCGCGCCATCACCGAGATCCCAGGCGATGATCGACCCGCCGCGCACCACGTAGTTGCGGCGGTCGAGCTTTGCCCATTCCTGATTCTCGTGCAGCCGTACATATCCCGCGGCTTCGAGTTTCGCGGCAACGGTCGCGACCACGTGGAACGGCGACGGCGAGACGTCGATGAACTCGCCAAGTCCGACCGCGGTGGCGGTGGTGGTCACACTCATCGCCGCATACCTGTTGTCCCAGTGCCGATCACGCCGACGCGAGGACCGCGTCGATCGCCGAGTAGAACAGGCCGAGGCCGTCGTCGCTGGGGCCGGTGAGTGCCTCGGTGGCGTGCTCGGGGTGCGGCATGAGGCCGACGATTCGGCCGTTGGGGCTGGAGATTCCGGCGATGTCGAGGGCCGAGCCGTTCGGGTTGTCGCCGGCGTAGGTGAAGGCGATGAGCCCCTCGCCCTTGAGTTCTTCGAGCTTGCGTTCGGGCGCAACATAGCGTCCCTCACCGGATTTCAGCGGGATGAGGATCTCCGCGCCCTGCTCGAAGCGACTCGTCCACGCGGTCGTCGTCGACTCGACGCGCAACCACTGGTCGCGGCAGATGAAGTGCAGGCCCTCGTTGCGGGTCAGCGCGCCGGGCAGCAGGCCGGCCTCGCAGAGAACCTGAAAACCGTTGCAAATCCCCAGGACTGGCATGCCCTTGGCGGCGGCCTCGACGACCGAGCCCATCACCGGCGCGAACCGCGCGATGGCTCCGGCGCGCAGGTAGTCGCCGTAGGAAAATCCACCCGGGACGACGACGGCGTCGACGCCCTTGAGGTCGGCGTCGCCATGCCAGAGTTCGACGGCTTCGGCACCGGCCAGCCGGACCGCGCGGGCCGCGTCGACGTCGTCGAGGGTGCCCGGGAAGGTGATCACACCAATTCGTGCTGACATCGTGTGCTCCCCCGTCACTCGGCGATGCGGGAGACGCTGAAGTTCTCGATCACGGTGTTGGTGAGCAACTCCTCGGCGATGCGCTCAAGGGTCACGTCGTCCACCGAGTCGTCAACCTCAAGCTCGAATCGCTTGCCCTGGCGGACGTCGCCGATGCCACTGAATCCCAGACGCCCGAGCGCTCCGACGATCGCCTGCCCCTGCGGGTCCAGGATCTCGGCCTTCGGCATCACGTCGACCACTACTCGTGCCATGCAGCGCACTCCCATCTCAGGGCAATATCCAACCGATGACATGAAGTTGGATTCTCGGACGGACTCAGCCTACTAGGGCAACCCTGAGCTGGTTGAGTAGCCTCCGAGCGCAGCGAGGCGGCGTATCGAAACCCGCCGACCGACCACCCCTGTCAGAGCACCGCCTCGATCGCCCCGATCACCGACGGATCGGTGGGCTCGGTGCGCGGGCGGATGCGTGCGGTGACGTTGCCGTCGGAGTCGACGACGAACTTCTCGAAGTTCCACTGCACGTCGCCGGCGTTGCCATCCGCGTCGGTGGCCTTGGTGAGCTCGGCGTAGAGCGGATGCTGGTCGTTGCCGTTGACGTCGACCTTCTCCAGCAGCGGGAAGGTGACGCCGTAGGTGGTGGAGCAGAAGGTGGCGATCTCCTCCGGCGTCCCCGGCTCCTGCCCCCGGAACTGGTTGCACGGCACGCCGACGACGGTCAGCCCGCGATCGGCGTAGTCCTTGGCCAGTTGTTCGAGGCCCTCGTACTGCGGGGTGAGGCCGCACTTGCTGGCGACGTTGACCACCAGGAGCGGTCCGGGGAAGTCGGCGAGGTTCAGCGGTGTGCCGTCGAGGGCGTTGACCGGGATGTCCTTGATGCTCATGGTCACGACGGTAGCGAACGACGACGTGCGGCGGGGACGGTCGGGCCGCGCCACCTTGACAGATTCGGCGTCTGGAGCAGGATGAGCCCAAACCATAAGAAGAGCGCTGTATGAAGTCCATCGGGCCCAAGCAGTTAAGACAGAATCCCGCCGAGATGATTCGGGACGTCAGGAACGGCGAGCCGTACGTGCTCACATATTGGGGCGAGGAGATCGGCACCATCGTGCCTCGGTCCGGCCAGGGACTGGTCCCTCCCCGCAAACGGCGTTACCCGGATCGTCCGCTCACCTTCCCGCGCCACGAGGTTCCGCACACTGGAGTCAGTACACGAGGTGCTGGATTAGATGACGATCAGCTGCGAGTAGCTGCACACTGTACCGAAATCGGATGGAGAGCCGTTTCGTGCCACGCGACCGCATTAATCTGTTCGATCTGCTCTTCTCTTGTTCGATCTATTCTCCGAGCGTCAAACGGCTGACCCTAACTACTAACGGCGGTTTGAGCTGGGGAACGCCTACGACACGTCGGTCCGATCCCTCCCGGAGGGGCACCGCCCTGTCGGAGGCATTCGGTAACTTTGCGAATCTAGTGGAACCACCAGGAGGGAACGTCGTGGTTGTCGAGTGGACGGTGCTGATCAAGGCAGCGGGCCCAGTCTCAAGTGTCGCACTGCCACCGCTCAAGAAGTGGACTCTGCCATGGAAGGTTGCCCGTAACGTTCGCAAGCGAGCGAAGCGAAAGCAATTGCCGAGCCCACCGTACTGGCCCCTTAAGAAGTACCTTAGCGAGGGGACCCCCCTCGCTGCATTTCAGAGCGGCGAGCCAGATCAATACGACCGAGTTTGCGCCGATATCAAGGAGCTCGGGAAGCCATCCGCGACATGGCCACCCGACGAAGAACAGTCGCTCGAGCTGGTCGCACTCCTGCTCAGCGAGTACACGCGCAGCATGACCCCGAACCTCGCGATCGAAACGCAAGTACGCTCGGCCATCGGAGAACTCAAGCAACATCACTACGCCACTAGTTCAGCGGCCAGTCAGTATCGGGGATCGTTTCTCAGCAACTTGGAATCGTTGCCTCCGGTTAGAGCTATGCAGGCACGCGAATTGCGTAACCAGCACCCGAAGGTCGAACGGGTAGCTTTCGAGATCGCACAAACACGCAACCGACGTCAAGCATTCGACGATTGGGAACGTAACCACCCTGATTGGTTACCCGAGGACGAAGCTCCCATTCTGACCTGGTTTGCAGATTTAGCCTCGGACTACAACAGCTCGTCGGCCGCACTCCTGATAAATCGCGCTGTTCAAGCAGGCGCAACGCCCGCCAGCTATTGGCTGACCCGCGCGGCCCTGCTCGCGAGTATTGACCACGATCAGCGGGAGGCGATCTTGCCGCTCATCGGTGAACATCCTCTCGCAGACGCCGTGGCAGCCTACCTCAACGAGGATCTTGACGAAGCCAGCCAACAACTGAGGCTTTGGTCACCGACCAATATCGGAGAATCGGCATTCAAGGCCGCGGTGGAGTACCAAATCGCCCGTGCAGCGGGTGACCAAGAGACGATGCTCCGCATCGCCATCTCGTCGCACGACGAGTTTGGTAACACAAGCATTTTACTGGATTACACCAAGGAGCGACTGCGTCGTGCCTCCCGACGTGAATCCGCGATGCAGTTCTCAGATTTGCGAGATTGTCTGGAGCTAGCTCTCGAACTTCGCGACCAGCGCCGACGATGGGGAGGAGATAGTGCAGAAGCCATCTGCCTGGCAGTCGACGCATCAAACTTGTTGGCTGACCACGAGTTTGCTTTACGGATTACTCAGTTGGCGCCGGATGGCGATGCGATTCCGGAGGAAGCTCAGGACGCCTCAGTGCTCGCAAAGGCTGCGATGTCGGCAGCGCACTTTCTCGAGCCCAATGAAATCGCCGCTTACCGGTCACGATTGGGCGACGACGACCCAATCGGCTACCAGGTGGATGCATTAACAGCGCAGCGCAACGGCGACGCGGAGGGCGCGTTGGCGGCATGGCAACATGCGTACGAGCGCTCAGATAGCCCCAGTGAACAACTTACTATTGCGTATCACTTGGCCCTTGCTGGCCGCTTACCAGTCGAGTTACACGGTGCCGTCGACCCTGATTTCGCACGGCAACTCCTACTCATCAACGAAGCAGCTTCTAGCACAGCTGGGCAACTTGAGGCACTTATTACGCAGGCCAGGAGTAGTAGACACCTGGCAGTCGCAGCATCCGATATCCTCGCCGCTCAGGGGAGACCAGAGGATGCAGCTCGCCTTTCGGAACAGGTAGGCGAGAGACTGAGTGACGCTGAATTACTCATGATGGCGGCCAGGTGGTACACGGGCCTTGGGCGCACAGAAAGTGCAATTACCGCAGCGCGGACCGCTATTCATGTGGCACCTCAACATTGGGGCGGACGCGCGAATGCATGGCGTGGAGTTGCCGAGCTACTCGCTGAATCTGGGAAGTGGGTTGAGGCCGGGGATGCGGCAGCACAGTACCTCGCCCTCGCGCCTCATAACCCGTTCGCGCAATGGGCGCTAATTATCTGTCAAGCCCAAATTGGTGACATTACGACTGCACACCAGACATACGTGAGTGTTGGCAGACCGCTACCACAGACCGAGGCAAGTGCGATTGTCTGGATCGAGCTATGGCGAATCGAATGGCAGTCTGGGGAATCGTCGCTCGCTGAAATGAGCACGGTGCTTATCCAGTGGCCAGATAATTCACGTGTTCGCGAGGCCGCGACTCGCGCACTTGTCTTATCCGAGCGAAACGAGGACGGGACCACTGACACTCAAGCCGTCCAGACTATGCTCGCCGACCTAATGGAAGGCATGCCTGATGTATTCCGCCAGTACAGCTTCGACCCTGACGATCCGATCGCTGCACTAACAGCAATCGTCTCTCAAATGCCAGATACCAGCGAAATGGATTCTAAGATCGCCTCGGGCGAATTCCCGCTTGGCGTCGCGGCCACCGCGTTCGGCCGCACTTACACCGAACTCCTCGTATCGAAGAGCGGACCCGTCTTCACAGAGGTCGATATCCATTCTTTAAGAACACCGATTAACTGGCGTCAACTCACTATCGTCGCCGACATTTCCGCTCTGCACACCCTGACACTGCTGCCGGACTTAGCTGATACCTTGCTGGGCTACGCTGGCACAGACGTACAGGGCGTGAGCGCGCAGACGCGAGACGCATCGCGGGCCGTCCAAGAACTTGCGACTCAATCAACGACAACAGTCGGACGCTCAGCCGACGGGACACCCCGAGTATTCACTATCAGTGACTCTGAGGCCCGCACAAGGCACCAGCGGGCAATCGCGGTACAGCAGACGTTCGCAAAGATAGCGCTCGTTGATCACCTACGCATCGAGAACATCGCCGAGGTTCAGCCGGGAGACCAGAACTATGTGTGGCTGACCGCTGTTGATCGAGCGATTTCGGCCAAAGCCAGCCTCTGGTGCGACGACGCCTGGGTGCGCAACTTCGCGGAGTCAAAAGGCGTCACGACCTTCTCGACTCGGCAGTTGATCGCAGGCGCGACCGCGGATCAGATTTTAGCGTTGGCCTTGGCAAATATCGCAGAAGCTCAGCTACTTACGCGCGGTTACGTACCTTCAGAGGTCCAAGCGCGCGTGCTCGAGGACGCTGGCCAACTCACCGGATGGCAGCCGCAAAGCCTCGTCCACGCAATTGCCCACGCTTCAGTGAAATGCGAACCGGAACAGCTTGTCAGCTTTGCGATTCGAGCGATGTCGAAGTCCTCCAACGATCCGGAATCCTTGGCGGACTGGACTTTCGCCATCACTTGTTGGCTCATCCGCATCGCGGGGACAGGCACAGACCGCAGCCGGAACGTGGCTGTGGTGCTATCGCGCACGATGCAAGAGCCCTGGCTAAACTCGACGACCCTCCCGTTCGTCTTGTCCGGTATTCGTACTGCAGTCAACGCTTCGGGTCAAGAAGTCGAGGATCCGCTCAAGAGTGCGCTTTCGGATCACTACTTGCAACTGGCACAGAGGACCAATCACGGATTGGCTGCCGCCCACGTCCGGGCACTCGTTGCGCTTGCAGCACCTGCCGATCGTGTGACAGCGATCGGCGTAGTACTCGCGACGAATTGACGCCTACTTCCTGCCGAGGTCGACATTCTGATCTCAGCGAGCCTATGGCGCACATCACCAAAGTTTGCACTTACGAAATAGTTGCGTGCGCGTTAGTTTTGTTCGGTGTCCACCCTTCACGAGGTACCCACCGAGACCTCGCGCGCATCCGTTGATGCGGCATCGTCGACGCTGCTCGGCTTCCTCGACCGCCTGGCCTGCGCCGGGAAACCGCACACCCTGGACACCCTGGCGACCACCGAACTGACGTTCTCGCAGCTGCGGGTGCTGTTCGCCGTCGCAGCCGCCAATGGTTCATCGATGCCACTCAACGAGGTGGCCGACCACGTGCACCTGTCCCTGGCGTCGGCCGGACGTGCCGTCGACAAGCTGGTGCATCTCGCATTGGTCGACCGGCGTGAGGACCCGGCCGATCGTCGGGTCAAGCGGGTGTCCCTCACCGCAGAGGGACAAAAACTGGTCGACGCGCAGCTGTCGGTCAAGGAAGATCTGATCAGCACCTTCGTCGAGAACCTGCCCGACGACCTACGAGCGGGCCTGGTAACCGCGTTGGCACCGATCATCGACAGCGACGTCGACCACTTCGCATCGATAACCGCTGCGCCGCAACGAAAACACTGACCGAACGAAGACACACTTGCCCATGCGTCCACCCGAAGCTGTTCAACACGAGAAGGACTTTGTATGACCTCGTCATCAGTGCCCTCACATGCACACCAGGGCCCACCCGACACCAAACTGGACCGCGACGTCCTGCTGGTGGCCGGCGTCGTGGTCCTCGGTGCCATCATGTCCATCCTCGACGTCACCGTGGTTTCGGTGGCGCAGAACACCTTCCAGGAGGTGTTCAACACCGACGCAGCCGGGTCGGCGTGGACCATGACCGGCTACACACTCGCCTTGGCCGCGGTGATTCCGCTATCAAGCTGGGCGGCGGCACGTTTCGGCACCAAGAATGTCTACATGGTGTCGCTGGTGTTGTTCGTGCTCGGCTCTGCCCTGTGCGCCTTGGCCACCAACATCGGAATGCTCGTCGCCTTCCGTGTCATCCAGGGTCTCGGTGGCGGCCTGCTGATGCCGATCGGCATGATGATCCTGACCAAGGCCGCCGGCCCCGAACGCGTCGGATCCGTGATGGCAGTGCTGGGTATCCCAATGTTGTTGGGCCCCATCGCCGGCCCGATCCTCGGCGGTCTGCTCATCGAAAAGGCTTCGTGGCATTGGGTATTCCTGATCAACGTGCCCATCGGCATCGTGGCACTGATCTACACCTGGTTCGTCCTCCGAAAAGATGATGAGACATCGCGCCCGAGCATCGATTTCGTCGGACTCCTGTTGCTCTCGCCGGGTCTGGCGTTGTTCCTCTACGGCATCTCGTCGAGCGCCGAAGCCGGCACCTTCATCTCGGCCAAGGTCCTGGTTCCCGCCGTTATCGGCGCCGTTCTGATCGTCGCATTCATCTGGCACGCACTGCGTTCGGACAATCCTCTGCTCGATCTGCGTCTGTTCAAGAACCGCACGCTCGCCATCTCGGTGATCGCGATGACGCTGTTCATGATCGCCTTCTTCGGTGCATCGCTGCTCTACCCGCAGTACTTCATCGGTGTGCGTGGCGAAAGCACCCTCGCCGCAGGCCTATTGCTCGCCCCGCAGGGTCTCGGCGCGATGATCACCATGCCGATCGCCGGTCAGCTGACCGACCGGATGGGACCGGGCAAGTTCGTGCTCGGTGGTTTGGTGCTGATCCTGCTGGGCATGGGCACATTCATCTTCCTCGGCGCGGACACGTCCTATTGGCTGCTGTGCGGCGCACTGTTCGTGCAGGGCCTCGGCATGGGCATGACGATGATGCCGATCATGTCGTCCGCCCTGGCGACACTGACCAACAAGCAGGTCCCAGACGGTTCGACGATGGTGAACGTGGTCCAGCAGACCGCGTCGTCGATCGGTAGTGCCGTGATCGCGGTCATCCTGGCGACCAACCTGAAGAGCCACGCGGAATCCGGTCTGGCAATCCTGTCCAACGCATCGCCGGAGAAGTACGCCGCAGTCGTGGCCGGCTCACGACAGCCCGGCTCGCCGATGCCGCCACTACCCGCGACCCCGCCGGATCAGTGGTTCACCTGGGCCGCTGAGGCTTTCGGTGTCACCTTCATCGTCGCAGTGGTGCTGGTGGCAGTGACCTTCATTCCGGCAATGTTCCTGCCGCGCAAGAAGATCGCGTCGCCGCTGGTGGAAGAGGACATGGGCTCGACGACCGTCCCGACCATCTTGCACTGAAGCTGCTTCGCTCCTACCCGTAACGCCAGACGCGGGGTGAGCCTGCCAGGCGTGGTCTGCGTGCAGACCGCGTTTGCCAGGCCCGCCCCGCGTTTGGCGTTCGCGGTCCGTGTCGAGTTCGACGACGGGGGACGTCGGTCGCGGGATCAGGCAGGTGCGGGAGCAACGGCTCCGGTCTGCTGCAGAATCCACGCGAGCTCGAAGGCGACTTCTTCCCACTGCTTGTACCGGCCGGTCACGCCACCGTGACCCGCAGCCATCTCCGTTTTGAGCAGGACGAGATTGTCCGAGGTGCTTCGTTCATTCAGTCGGGCAACCCATTTGGCGGCTTCGGTGAACAGCACGCGGGTGTCGTTGAGTGAGGTCTGCGCGAGGATCGGCGGGTACGGCTTGGCCTCGACGTTCTCGTACGGCGAGTAGGACTTCATGTACGCGTACACATCCGGGTCGTGCAGCGGGTCACCCCACTCGTCCCATTCGATGACCGTCAGCGGCAGCGACGGGTCCAGGATCGACGTCAATGCGTCGACGAACGGCACCGATGCCAGGATGCCGTTGAACAGCTCCGGCGCCAGGTTGGCCACCGCTCCCATCAGCAGTCCGCCGGCCGAACCTCCTTCTGCCACCATCTGTTTCGGGGTGGTCCAGCCGGTTTCCACCAGGTATCGCCCGGCGTCGACGAAGTCGGTGAAGGTATTCTTCTTGGTGAGCGTCTTGCCGTTCTCGTACCAGTAGCGACCCATCTCACCACCTCCGCGGATGTGGGCGATCACGAAGACCACACCGCGGTCGAGCATCGACAGTCGCGACACCGAGAACGACGGATCGATGCTGGCCTCGTACGATCCGTAGCCGTACAGCAGCAGCGGCGCCGGCCGTTTCTCGTCGATTCCCTTGCGCCGCACCACCGACAGCGGGATCTTGGTGCCGTCTTCGGCCGTGGCCCACTCGCGGGACTGGACGTAGTCGGCGGCGTCGTAGCCGCCGAGCACCGGCTGACGTTTGAGCAATGTGCGCTCGCCGGTCGCGACGTCGAGGTTGAGCACCTCGGTGGGTTCGATGAAGCTCCCGTACCCGATGCGCAACGACGGCGTCGTCCACTCCGGGTTGCCGCCGAGCCCCACCGAGCACAACGGCTGATCGAAGGTGACCTCGACGAAGTCGTCGGGATTCGGAATCCCCTGCACCGCACGAAGATCGGCGATGGCCAACCGGGGTAGCGCACCGGATCGGTAAGACAGCACCAGGTAGTCGCGGAACGAGTCGATGTCCTCGATGCGACGGTCATGATCGTGTGCGATCAGTTCCCGCCTTGCGGACAGATCGTCCACCGGCGCGATGTCGATGGCGAAGTTCTCCGACTTCTCACCATCGCGAACCTCGTTGTGCACGATGAGGAAATAGTCCGCATCGTCGATCACGGCATGCTCGACGCTGTACTCGACGCCGTCGACTCGCGGTATGACGCTGCGGAAATCGCCGGTCGGGTCGTCGGCCGCGAGGATGTAGTTCTCCGAGGTGATCTTGGACCCGACGCCGATCACCAGATACTTTTCGCTACGAGTGGTTCCGATGCCGACCCAGTACCGGTCGTCGGGTTCGTGGAAGACCTTGACGTCCTCGGTGCCGGCGCCGATGTCGTGGCGCCACACCGTATCCGGGCGCCACGCCTCATCGACGGTTTGGTAGAAGACATGTTTCGCATCCGACGACCAGACCGCTCCACCCGCGGTGTCGGCAATGGTCTCGTCGAGAAGTTCGCCGCTGGTGAGGTTCTTGAACCGCAACGTGTATCGCTCGTCGCCGACGACGTCGGTGCTGTAGGCCAGCCAGACGCCGTCGTCGCTGACCGAGAGCGCACCGATGCTGAAGAAGTCGTGGCCCTCGGCTTCCACGTTGGCGTCGAAGAGGACTTCCTCACCCGGCAGCGCGACTCCATCGGTCACCTCGGGCGGTGTCCAATCGTCGTCGGAGCGGATCGGGCAGCGGCAGCGCGTCGAATACTGTTTGCCCTCTTCGGTTCTGCCGTAGTACCAGAACTGTCCGCGTCGGCTCGGCACCGACATGTCGGTTTCTTTGGTACGACTCTTGATCTCGTCGAAGATCTGCTTGCGCAGATCGGCGAGTTGCCCGGTGTGCTGCTCGGTGAATTCGTTCTGCGCTTCGAGGTAGGCGATGACCTCGGGATTGTCCTTGTCGCGCAACCATTCGTACTCGTCGACAAAGGTGTCACCGTGGTGGATACGTTCGCTGGCAACCTTTTTGGCCACCGGTGGGGTGTCGCTCATCGTGATCCTCCTTCTGCGTCGGGCCACTCACTGAAGCTGAGCTGCGAAATCCATTCGTAGGCTTCGATATACCGCGCGCGCGTGCGGTCGACGACGTCGGCGGGCAGCGGTGGTGGCGGAGTGTCGGAGGCCTTGTCCCAACCCGATTCGGGTCCGGTCAGCCAGTTGCGGACGATCTGCTTGTCGAAGCTGGGTTGCACCTGCCCCGGGGTGTAGGTGGCCGCCTCCCAGTACCGTGACGAGTCCGGCGTGAGCACTTCGTCGGCGAGCACGAGGGCACCGGACTGCGGATCGATACCGAACTCGAACTTGGTGTCGGCCAAGATGATTCCGCGTTCGGCGGCGATCTGCGCACCCCGCCCGTAGACGTCGAGGGTGGCTGACCGCAGGGCCTCGGCCTGCTCGGCACCGACGAGGTCGACGACGTGGGCGAAACTGATGTTCTCGTCGTGATCGCCCTGCTCGGCTTTGGTGGCCGGGGTGAAGATCGGTTCAGGGAGTTGGCTCGCCTCGTCGAGTCCGGCCGGCAATTCGACGCCGCACACCGCACCCGTCGCGCGGTAATCGATCAGGCCGGAACCGGTCAGGTAGCCGCGGGCCACACATTCCACCGGCACCATCGGCAGCTTGTGCACCACCATCGAGCGGCCCACGTACTCAGCCGGAATCCGCTCGTCGTCGGGTCCGCCCGCGAGGTGATTCGGGATGCCGAGTGCGTCGAACCAGAAGAAGCTCATCGCGGTGAGGATCCGGCCCTTGTCCGGGATCGTCGGGCTCAGGATGTGGTCGTAGGCGGAGATGCGGTCCGACGCGATCATCAGCAACGTCGCGTCGTCAATCTGATAAACATCGCGGACCTTGCCCGACGCCAGGAACGTGTACGAATCGAGTGCTGGACGCATGGTGTCGACCTTAGTTGCCCCCATACGCAACGCGCGACACCCCCGACCGCGTCTGGAAAGCTGGTTGGCATGTCGGGCCCGCACATCACCATTACCTACTGCACGCAATGCAACTGGCTGCTGCGGGCGTCGTGGATGGCCAGTGAACTGCTCAACACGTTCGGGACCGAACTCGGGTCGGTGACGCTGGTGCCCGGCACCGGAGGAATCTTCCACATCGACATCACCGGCGACGGCGTCGACGACCAGCGGATCTGGGAACGCAAACGCGACGGCGGATTCCCCGACGCCGTCGAACTCAAGCGTCGCGTGCGCGACGCGGCCCTGCCGGACTGGAACCTCGGGCACGCCGACCGCTCCGACCGCACCTGAACACCAGTCGACGCCCAGACGTGCCCAGTCAACGACGCGTTCGCGAGCGATGTCGTCGCTCGCGATTGATGCATGCATCATTCGCAAACCACCACATCGGGAGCGAACAGTGTCCCGGGACCGGCGAGTCGACCGCACCCTGCGGCCCTCGGTGAACTGCGACGCTCCGCAGGCTCAGCACCCGGATTTCGATGACACAGCCTCGGTAGCACAGCAACACCGAAGCGATAATCGTCGCGACGATGCGCTCCTACCGAGGCTGTGCCACGAGATCAATCAGCGGTGCGCGACGTGCGGCTTGACCTTGGTGAGGGTCGTATTGCCGACCGGGATCTGGCCGTAGGCGTAGGTGGTGCCGACGTACTTGTCACCGACCTTGCGGAACTCGGTGTGCTGGACCCACTGCCCGGCGGGGCTGTTGCCATAGAACGAGGCGTTGCCACCCTTCTTGGTTGGAATGACGCTCTGCACCAACAAGTTCTGCGGGCCGATGCCATAGAAATCCTGCTGCAGGGTGTTTCCGACGACACGCGCGTTGGACTGCGGCGTCGGGATCACTCCGTAGAGACTCTGATCCAGCTTGTACTTCCCCGGTTCGATCGAAGCGTTGGCATGTCCGGAGCCCACCCCGAGCCCGACAATGGCCGCCCCAGAGATCAATGCACCTGCAATGAGTTTCTTCATGAGCAAGCACGGTAGCCGATGCCCTCGTCGAGGCGTAAGACCCTGGGGGCCTTAAGAATTCGCGCAATCTAAACACCGGAGTATCTACCTAATACCGGCGTAATTTCTCCGGTATTAGGTAGATACTCCGGTGATTTGCATTGTCGGGGCGCCGTCGAGGCCGGGGTGGGCGCTGTCGATGAGTCCAAGGGCGCCGTCGACGGGGACGAGGGCGCCGTCGACGGGGGCAAGGGCGCCGTCGACGGGGACGAGGGCGCCGTCGACGGGGACGAGGGCGCCGTCGATAGCTCGGCTACAGAATCGGCGCGGGCGTGTACGACGCGGCGTCGGGGTACTGCGCGATGATCTTCTCCGCAGCGGCGACGACGTCGGCGACCTGCTGTTCGGCGGCGCCGACGAACGCTGCCTTGTCGGCGAGTGCCTCGTCGAGCGCGGCCCGGTCGAGCGGGATCCGCGGGTCGGCGGCGAGGCGGTCGAGCAGGTCGGGTTCGCGGCCCTCCTCACGCATCGCCAACGCGACGGCGACCGCGTTCTCCTTGATCGCCTCATGCGCGGTCTCGCGACCCACCCCGGCCCGCACCGACGCCATCAGCACCTTGGTGGTCGCGAGGAACGGCAGGTAACGGTCCAACTCGTTGGCGATCACCGCAGGGTAGGCACCGAACTCGGCGAGCACGGTCAGGAAGGTCTCCATCAGGCCGTCGATGGCGAAGAAGGCGTCGGGTAGCGCGACACGTCGCACCACCGAACAGAACACGTCGCCCTCATTCCACTGCGCGCCGGCCAGCTCCGCGGCCATCGAACCGTAGCCGCGCAGCACCACCTGCAGGCCGTTGACGCGTTCGCAACTGCGGGTATTCATCTTGTGCGGCATCGCCGAACTACCCACCTGACCAGGCTGGAAGCCCTCGGTGACCAGCTCGTGGCCGGCCATCAGGCGGATAGTGTGCGCCATCGACGACGGCCCGGCGGCCACCTGCACCAACGCGGACACGACGTCGTGGTCCAGCGACCGCGGATAGATCTGCCCCACCGACGTCAACGACCGCGCGAAGCCGAGGTGATCGGCCACCCGCGACTCCAGATCGGCGAGCTTGACCGCATCGCCGTCGAGCAGGTCGAGCATGTCCTGACTGGTCCCCATCGGGCCCTTGATGCCGCGCAGCGGATAGCGGTCGATGAGTTCGCGCAGCCGGGTGAGCGCGATCATCAGCTCGTCGGCGGCGCTGGCGAACCGCTTGCCCAGCGTGGTGGCCTGTGCGGCGACATTGTGGCTGCGTCCGGCCATCACCACCGACGAATACTGCGCCGCGCGGTCGACGAGCCGCGCGAGCACCGCGACACCGTGGCTGTGCACGTGCTCCAACGACCGCAGGATCTGCAGCTGCTCGACGTTCTCGGTGAGGTCGCGGCTGGTCATGCCTTTATGGATCTGCTCGTGACCGGCCAGCGCGTTGAACTCCTCGATGCGCGCCTTCACGTCGTGGCGGGTGATGCGTTCACGTTCGGCGATCGACTCCAGATCGATGTCGTCGACGACGCGCTCGTAGTCGGCGATCGCGGTGTCGGGAACATCGATACCAAGATCACGCTGCGCCTTCAGAACCGCGATCCACAGCTGTCGTTCGAGCGCGATCTTGGTGCGCGGCGACCAGATCTCAGCGAGATCACTCGACGCATAACGGCTGGCCAGGACGTTGGTGATGGCGGGTTTCGACACACTGGCAGTGTAGTCGCCACGCAGGTCAGACCGCGAAACCACTCAGGTCACAGCGCGCAACGCCGTCACAGGGCAAAACACAGCGGCCCGGATCCGTAGCCCTGCCGGACCGGCACCGTCACCTTCGGGCCGGTGACACCGCCCTGGGTGGCGTACAGGATGCGGTTGCCGATACGACGCGGCGTCCAGCGCACGGTCCCGATGCCACCGTCGGCCCACGCCGACCCGATGGCCCGGGCCGCGAAGCCGGGAGCCTGTTCCCAAAACGTCACCGGGCCGGTGGAATTCACGGTCACGGTCAGGACGTAGAGGCATCCGGTGCCATAGACGACCGAACTGAACGGCACCCCCGCGTCGACCTTGCCGACCGGCGCGGCCTGTGCCGGCACTGCCCCTACCAGCGCAATCAACGCGGTGAGCACAATCGCGGCCAGCATCGGACGCACCATTGCCCGCCTCATTTCCGGGGCGCCAATGCGTCGATGACGCCGTACAGGGCGTCGCGGGTGGCCTCGACCGGGGTCGCGTCGGCGGAGCCGAGCGCATCCACGACCGCGCCGTCTTCCATTGCGATCAAATGAACCACCCCAACTGCATCGGCGAGCCGTCCCGACTTGGCCAACACGTCGGCGTGGATGGCCGAAAGCTGTGCATCACGGTCGGCGACAACGTCCTTCAGCCGCGGATAGCGCGCGGACAAGACCAGCATCTCGTAGCGCGCGGACAGTCCGTCGATCGGAGTGTCAGAGCCGACGAACACTTCGGCGAGCGCTTCAGCGGTGGCAAGTCGCCCACGGCGGCGTCGGGCCACGGCATCGCCACGCACGGCAATCGCTGCACAGTCGCGCTGCCAAACGCACGCGGCGGCTTCGGCCATCAGGTCTTCGAGCGAACCGAAATAGTAGGTCGTCGACGCCAGCGGAAGCCGGGCGCGGTCGGCGACCGCACGATGCCGGACAGCGTCGAATCCGCCGTCGAGCAGCAGTTCTCCCGCGGCCTCGATCAGTAGAGACCGCCGTCGCATCCCCTTCGGGGTCGCCGCCGACGACATTGACCCATGCTGTCAAAGTGACGTTGCGCTCGGGTTGCTTTCACAAAATCTCACACCCGTCTTTGCGTGCCATGATCAATTCATGGACGACGATCTTCTGCTCCGTCACGCGATCGATCTCGCCGCACAGGCCCGCGCCCGTGGCGATCACCCCTTCGGCGCATTGCTCGTCGACGACGCCGGCGAGATCGTTGCCACGGCACTCAATTCCGTCAATACCGAGTCGGATCCGACCGGTCACGCGGAGACCAATCTGGTTCGCATCGCCGGTCGCGAGCTGACCGAGCACGATCGTGCCGCGACGACGTTGTACACCAGTACCGAACCCTGCGCGATGTGCGCGGGCGCCATTTTTTGGGCCGGTATCCCGACGGTCGTCTTCGCGCTGAGTGAGAGTGAGCTGCTGACGTTGACCGGCGACGACCCGGCCAACCCGTCAATGTCGTTGCCGTGCCGCGACGTATTTGCCGCGGGTGCACATCCGACCGCGGTGCGCGGACCGTTCCCCATCGTCGAGGCCCGCGAGGTGCACGCCGGATTCTGGCGTCCGAGTTCCTGACCGACCCTTCACACCCCGACCTTCCCGCTCCGACCCTTCACACCCCGACCCTCCACGCCCCAATCGTGGTGGGCTGTATCTCATTGACCCAACCTATACCCCCAGGGGTATAGTCGGACCTACCACCAACACCACACGAA
The DNA here is from genome assembly GCA_023461275.1 of Actinomycetes bacterium. GTDB lineage: Bacteria > Actinomycetota > Actinomycetes > Mycobacteriales > Mycobacteriaceae > Gordonia. The sequence goes on from JAEYMI010000062.1 coordinate 43,029, forward strand.
GGAGTCCCATGGTCGGCGACGAGGAAGCGATCACCGTTGTGCTCAACAGGCTGCGACGGGCACACGGTCAGCTCGCCGGCGTGATCTCGATGATCGAGGCGGGCCGCGACTGCAAGGACGTGGTCACCCAGCTCGCAGCAGTCTCCCGGGCGCTGGACCGCGCCGGATTCAAGATCGTTGCAACCGGCCTGCGGGAGTGCATCACCGGCGACGCAGAAGGTAACCGCGAGCCGATGACCACCGACGAGTTGGAGAAGCTCTTCCTGGCGCTCGCCTGAGCACCGTGACGCGCGGACCAACACACGTCCGGACCAACACAATTCAGACCCCGAGAATCAAAGGAACACCGATCATGGAACTCGGATTCACCACCCGCCTCCACACCGACTTCGACGACGCCGTCTCGCGCACGCGAGAAGCGTTGGCCGAGCAGGGTTTCGGAGTTCTCACCGAAATCGACGTCACCGCCACGATGAAGAAGAAGCTCGGCGAGGACATGGAGAACTACCTCATCCTCGGTGCCTGCAATCCGCCGTTGGCCCATCGCGCTCTCGGCGTGGACCGCCAGATCGGACTCTTGTTGCCCTGCAACGTGATTGTCCGCGACGATCCGCTGTCGTCGGGCGTGCTGGTCGAGGCGATGAATCCCGGAATCATGGTCCAGGTGACCGACGCCCCCGGACTGCTCGATGTCGCGGCCGACGCGTCGGACAAGCTCAAGGCCGCCATCGCCGCGTTGTCGGCGCCGGCGACCGCCAAGTGAGGACGACGAGATGACCACCATCGAGTGCTATATCGATCCGGCCTGTCCCTTCGCCTGGGCGACGTCACGCTGGCTGACCGACGTCGCAGGCCGGCGCGGAATGCCGTTGGAGTTCAAGCAGATGAGCCTCGCGGTGCTCAACGCCGATCGCGAGATGACCGGCGCTCATGCCGACCGCATGGTGACGTCGCGGCGCGCGGGCCGGCTGCTGGCGGCGGTCGCTGACGCGTCGGAAGAAGCATCGATCAGCGCGATCTACACCGCACTGGGACGTCGGCTGCATTGCAATGGCGAGGAGCTGTCGCCAGAGCTCGCTGCCGACGCGCTGGTGGAGGCCGGCCTCGACCCGGCCCTTGCCGACGCCCTCGATGACCCGCGATTCGACGACGCCGTCAGCCGGGCGCACGAGCTGAGCCAGAAGTCACTCGGATCTGTCGGCGGCAGCCCGATCACCGTGATCGACGGGCACGCGTTCTTCGGCCCGGTGCTCACCGAGGTTCCCACCGGAGCCGACGCCGACAAGCTCTTCGACGGCCTGCTCGCGATCGCCGACACCCCGGCGTTCGCGCAGCTCGAGCGCCCTCGCGTCGGACCGCCCGCGCTGGCCGGCGCCTGCGCCTGACGCGCGCGTTATTCATTTCACTTCTCTCCAGACAGGACACCCTGATCGTGTGCCATCCGGTTCGTTGTAAGGAATGCGGCAAGACCACCTGGGCGGGCTGCGGGATGCATGTCTCGCAGGTCAAGGCCTCGGTACCCGCCGCCCAGTGGTGCCCTGGTCACCCCAAGGAACGTCGTCGGGGCTTGTTCCGACGCTGATCGTCGGCCCTAGATGCACCACTGGTCACTCCGGTCACAGTGTCGGCGTGGCGTTTCGAGGACGATACGGCGAGTCAGTTCGAGATCAGTATCCTGTTGACTCGATGACCCCGCCTGACCCGATCACCACCGATCACCCCTCGACGACACCCGACGCCAACGCTGGTCCCCGGGTGACTCGTCGTACCGTGCTCTCGGCCGGTGCCGGACTGCTCGCCATCGGCGGCCTCGCCGCATGTAACCGCGAGCAGAAGGCCACCGACGTCGAGCCGCGGAAGATGCAGGAACGCGCGGCCGACGACGAGTTGCCGTCGGAAACCACACCCCAGCAGATCGCCGGCGGCCCGCCGCTGGTGACCGGCACCTTCGTGTCGGCCAAGATGGGCGGTCGTCCGACGCGTTGGGCCGTGGCGCGACCGAACGGGGTGTCGGGTCGGCTCCCGGTGGTGCTGGTCTTCCACGCCCTCAACACCAACGAGCAGTCGATCTTCTCGCAGAAGCTCGATATGCAGTCGGTGCTGCAGAAGTACGTGGATTCCGGCGGTGTGCCGTTCGCCCTCGCGGCGGCCGACGTCGGGCGCAACTACTTCCATCCGCGCACCGACGGCACCGACGGCGCGGCGATGATGCTCGACGAGTTCCTGCCGATGCTCGCCTCCAACCCGGCGCTCGACCTGAGCACCGATCGCATCGGGCTCTTCGGCTGGTCGATGGGCGGCTACGGGGCGTTGCGCGTCGCGACGCTGGTGGGTGCTCCGCGGATCGCCGCGGTGGCCGTCAGTTCGCCTGCCCTGTGGGCGGATCCGCGGAACTTTCCGCCCCGGGCGTTCGACAGCTTCGAGGACTACCAGGCGAATTCACTGTTCGGCCGGCAACCGGCGTTTGCGCGAATCCCGTTGCTGATCAACATCGGGTCCAGCGACCAATTCTTTACCTACACCCGGCAGTGGGCGGCCGACCTGCATCCGCCGGCCGCTTTCGGCACCTCGGCAGGTGGGCACACCAACCGCTACTGGCGCAGCGTATTACCTGATCAGGTGGAGTTCCTGGGGCGCAATCTCGCGCGCTGACTTCCGACACCCGCCGGGTGACGTCAGCTCAGGCTCTGGAAGATGATCTGCGGCATGTAAAGGATCAGCTCCCCGATCGCACGGTATATCGCCCACACCTGGTCCCACATGTGACTTCCCCCTCGTCATGGCCGACTTTGTTAGTCCATGAAAACATATCGTCGGCTCCGGCGTGGGCGGATTGCCGGACTCGTGCCGAATTCGATCGGCACGCCCGACTGCTCAGATGGTGATCCGGCCCTCGAGTGCTGCTTTACCGATGTCGCTGCGAAAGTGCGCGCCCGGCAACGTGATTGCGGCGATTCGTTCGTAGGCTTGCGCGCGTGCCTCGGCGAGGTCGGCGCCGGTGCCGATCACTCCGAGTACTCGCCCACCCGCGGACACGATGTGGCCGTCGGCGTCGGTGGCGGTTCCGGCGTGCAGCACACCGTCGCCGTCGGCACCGGAAATGACATCTCCCACACGGGGTTTGCCCGGATAGTTCTCCGCCGCGACAACCACCACTACGGCCGATCCCTGCTGCCACCGCAGCGGCGGAAGCTGATCGAGGGTGCCGGTAGCTGTGGCGTTGAGCGCCTGTGCCAGTGGGGATTCCAGCAGTGCGAGGACCGCTTGGGTTTCGGGATCACCGAAACGACAATTGAATTCGACGACCGACGGTCCGTCGGCACCGATGGCCAGACCCGCATAGAGCAGGCCATTGAACGGGGTCCCGCGTGCGACGAGTTCGGCGGCGACCGGCTTGACCACATCGTCGACGATCTGTTGGGTCACCTCGTCGGGCAGCCACGGCAGCGGCGTGTAGGCGCCCATCCCGCCGGTGTTGGGTCCGGCGTCGTCGTCGCCGACCCGCTTGTGGTCCTGCGCGGGTAGCAAGGGGACCACCGTGGTGCCGTCTACCAGGCAGAACAGCGACACTTCCGGGCCGTCGAGGAAGGATTCGAGCAGGACCGGGTGCCCGATCTCGAGGCACTCGGCGGCATGGTCACGCGCGGCGGACCGGTCGGTGGTGACCACCACGCCCTTGCCGGCGGCCAGACCGTCGTCCTTGACCACCCACGTCGGCCCGAACCGGTCGAGTGCGGCGTCCAGACGCGCTGGGGTGTCGACGATTTCGCTGTGCGCGGTCTTCACCCCGGCCGACGCCATGACATCTTTGGCGAAGGCCTTGGAACCCTCGATCTGCGCAGCCGCCGCGCTGGGGCCGAACGTGGCAAATCCGTTGTCGCGCAAAGCATCGGCGACGCCGAGTACCAGTGGCACCTCGGGCCCGATGACGACGAGGTCGGCTGCCACCTCACCGGCGAGTGCGACCACCGCCTCCGACGAGGTCGCGTCGACGGCGTGATTGGTGGCCACCGACGCCGTACCCGCGTTGCCGGGGGCGACGTGCAACTCGGTGACCGAGGGGTCACGGGACAGTCCGAGGAGCAGGGCATGTTCGCGGCCGCCCGAGCCGATCACGAGTACGCGCACGGTGACGACTCTAGGGCATCGTGACGGCAGAGCGCCCGCGTGCAGGGGACCGTCGGCCCGACGACCGGTCTTGGCGGGCGCCCGGATCGACGCCCGCCAAGCCCCCTACTTCGCCAAGCCCCTACTTCGGTGCGGTCAGGTCGTACAGCGTCACACCGTCGACGGTGGTCGTGGTGAAGTTCTGCTGCACCCACTCGGAGATCTGCGACGACGGGCTGTCGGTGCCGCCACGCATACCACCCATTCGTCCACCGGCGATGAAGTAGTGGATCTTCTTGTCCGCCACATACTTCTGGAACTGCTGCAACGTCGGCGACGGGTCGGTGCCGTTGAAGCCACCGATCGGCATCACCGAGTACCCGGTCTCGAGCTGGTAGCCCGACGCCTCGTTGGATCCGACGGCCGCGGCCACCCAGGTGAACTTCGCGGCGTCGTGTCGCAGCGTCGCGACGATCTCGGCGCTCGGGCGTGAGCCCATCAGCAGACCACCGGGTCCGCCCATGCCACCGGCTTCGGCGCCGGGCATGCCCATTCCCATGCCGCCCGGACCCCTGGCCACCGAACCCCCAGCGCCCGGGCCCGTGGCTCCCGAACCCGCAGCGCCCTGCCCCGTGCCGCCGGGCATCGCACCTGGTCCCATGCCGCCGGCACCACCGGGCATCGCACCCGGTCCCATGCCACCGGGTCCCATGCCGCCTTGGCCCATGCCGGCTCCTTGGCCGCCACGCCAGCGATGTCCGCCCGGTCCGCCCATGCCGCCGGGACCGAACTCGCCGTTCACGCGCGGTCCGGCGCTGATGATCGAGCCTTGTTTGGCCGTCGAGACGGTGTTCAGCGTGTAGGCCGTCGGCCCGGCGAGAGCCGTGGCCAGCGCCAGTGCGATGCCCAGCGCAGACAGGTAGGGCCGATGCGCGACGAGCATCACCAGGCCGCCGACGATGCCAACAATCAGCACCACCCATCGCAGCCACGGCACGAAGTCAGGGGACCTCGAGAGCAGGGCGAAGCCCCACGCCGCCGCAATCCAGACGGCTGCGGCGAGCACGATCCGCACCCACAGTGTCTCGCGGGCGCGCCAACAGATTGCCGTACCACCGGCCAGCACTGCGGCGACCGCCGGCGCCAAGGCCGCCGTGTAGTAGCTGTGGAAGATGCCGGCCATGAAACTGAAGACGACCATCGTGACCAGCAACCACAACGTCCAGACGGTCAGGTAGGCGCGTCGCATGTCGGTGCGTCGGGCACGTCCGATCACCACGAACGCAGCGATCGCCAGCACCAGCGCCGACGGGATCAGCCACGCGATCTGCCCGCCTTGGGCGGGCTCGAACATCCGCAGCCAACCCGTCTGGCCCCACATGCCGCCACCCGGTCCGCCGCCGCCGGGACCACCACCCGGGCCGCCCATGCCGCCCGGTCCGGCCATGCCGCCGGTTGCGGCTTCCATCGCGCCGCCACCACGTCCGCCGGGCACCACGCTGCCGCGTTCGTTGCCGTTCAGGCGTCCGAAACCGTTGTAGCCCAACGTCAGTTCCAGAATCGAGTTGTTCTGCGAGCCACCGATCCACGGACGCGACGACGCCGGCCACAGTTCGACGGCCAGAATCCACCAGCCGGCACTGACGATCATCGCGCCGAGCGCGGCGAACAGATCGCCGATGCGCCGAACCCAGCCGTGCTGCCCAAAAGCCAAGTACGTCAACGCCAGCGGCGGCACGATCAGCATCACCTGCAACTGCTTGGTGAGGAATCCGAAACCGACGAAGACGCCGGTCAGGATCATCCAGCGCAACCGTCCGTCGTCGATGGCCTTGAGGGTGGCCCACACCGCGGCGACCATCAGCAGGATGAGCAGCGCCTCAGGGTTGTTGAAGCGGAACATCATTGCCGCGACCGGCGTGAGTGCCAGGACGGTGCCGGCGAGGATGCCGGCCCAGTGGCCCAGGTACTTGCGGGTGGTCCAGTACAGCAGCGCGACAGCGGCCACACCCATCAGCACGTTGGGCACCAGGATGGCCCACGAGTTCAACCCGAAGACGCGGACCGAAATCGCCGGAAGCCACAGGGAGGCAGGCGGTTTGTCGACGGTGATGGAGTTCGCCATATCCGACGAACCGAAGAACCACGCCTTCCACGACTGCGACCCCGCCTGGATGGCCGCGGAGTAGAACGAGTTGGCCCAGCCGTTGATCGACAGGTTCCAGAGGTAGAGAATCGTGGTGCCGACCAGTAAGGCGCCCAACGAGATTCGACGCCAGAGTGGCGACACGGGTGCGGACGTGCCGATGTCGGCGCCCGGCTCAGGTGCCGGGGCCGACGTCGGATGCTCGGCGGTGATCACCGAACTCATGCTGCTTCTCCTTCAGTGATGGGATCGCCGCCGTTGTGGCGTCCGCTGCCTGGGGTGTCGCTGTTCGGGGAGTTCTGCAGGTGCTTACGGAACACCCAGCGCAACCCGACGAACCGCGTCGCGGTGGCCACCAGGTTGGCGATCACCAGGACCACCAGTTCGAGGTGCTTGGTGGCGTCGGGTGCGATCATATGCAGGGCGACAAGCGATCCCGCGGTGACCAACCAACCGAACACGAACACACCGAGACCGAACAACTGGTGCCGAATGGCGTCCTCACGGCCACGCACTCCGAAGCTGAAGCGACGATTGGCGGCGGTGTTGAGGACCGCGGTGACGGCCAACGCGACGAAGTTGGAGACCTGTGCGCCGAGGAACGAGTGCAGCAGCAGGTAGAGCACCGCGTAGGCGATGGTCGAGGCGACGCCGATCACGCAGAACCGGGCGAGCTGACCGACGAATCCGAATGGCACACCTGCGACGTCGGGGCCCGGGCCCCGGCTACGGCCGACTGCGGCCCGCAGCTCGGCAACCGGAAGCCGTCCGGTGGTGAGCGCATACCCAACGCGCGCACAACCTTTCAGGTCTGCGACGGCGGTGGAGACGATGTCGACGGTGCTGTCGGGGTCGTCGACCCAGTCCACCGGGATCTCCGCGATCCGCAGCCCGATCCGCTCGGCGACCACCAGCAGCTCGGTGTCGAAGAACCAGCCGGTGTCCTCGATGTAGGGCAGGATCTGGCGCGCGATGTCGGTGCGCATGGCCTTGAAGCCGCACTGGGCGTCGGAGAATTTGGCCCGCATGGTGGTGCGCAGGATCAGGTTGTAGGAGCGAGAGATGAACTCGCGCTTGGGTCCTCGAACCACACGTGACGATCGCGCCAGCCGCGTGCCGATGGCGATGTCGGAGTGCCCGGAGATGAGCGGCGCGACGAGCGGCATCAGCGCGTTGAGGTCGGTGGAGAGGTCGACGTCACAGTAGGCCACGATCTCGGCGTCGCTGCGGCGCCAGACCGCGTTGAGTGCCCGGCCGCGGCCCTTCTCGTCGAGGTGGACGACGCGAAGGCCGTCGACCTGTTCGGAGAGCTCGGTCGCGATGCTCAGCGTGTTGTCGGTGCTCGCGTTGTCGGCGACGGTGATGCGTGCGGAGTAGGGGACGGTGTCCAGATGGGCGCGCAGGCGATGGATGCATGCGGCCAGGTCGGCTTGTTCGTTGTAGACCGGGACCACGATGTCGAGGGTGGGCGTCGGCTCGGAACTGTCGGCAACCACCGTCGACATCGGCACCGTCCTCGGGAGGGCTTCTGCTGTCATGAGAGCAACAATCGTCGACCAGCCTGCGTCGACTCTGCGTCGAAGCTGTCAGGTTCCTGTGTGTGAATTCCTGCGTGGGAAATGCGCCCGAGAGTGGGCCGCGGTTGACGTAGTGGTCACGGTCCCGCGCACCTGGGCGCATTTCCCACCGCAAGAGCTTGCTTTGCGAAAGGAAAACCACCCCAGAGCCGGCCACCATTGACGTGACGGTCACGGTCCCCCGGTCCTGGGCGCATTTCCCACCACAAGCCCCCGCCTTGCGATCGCGCAGGTGGAGGCCTGTGGATGGACCTGCGGCGATGTCGCCGCGAGCACGTAGATTGGCTGCCATGGCGGCACCCACTTCCACCCTGTCCGACGAGCAGCTCGGCGTCGCGAATGCGGTGATCACCAGTTTGGCCGGCACCGACGCGACGCTTCGCGAGGACCAGTTGACGGCGGTGGCGGCGCTGGTTGGGCCCGGCGCCGGGAGCGAGGCGACCGGGCCACGTGTTCTCGTCGTGCAGGCCACGGGTTGGGGCAAGTCGGCGGTGTACTGGGCGGCGACGGCGATCCTGCGGGGTGAGCATCGTGGGCCGACGCTGATCGTGTCGCCGTTGTTGTCGTTGATGCGGGATCAGGTGTCGGCGGCGCAGCGGGCCGGGTTGCGGGCGGCGACGTTGAATTCGTCGAATGTCGACGAGTGGTCGGCCATCGAGGCCGATCTGCGCGACGACATGCTCGACGTGGTGCTGGTGTCGCCGGAGCGGCTGGCCAATCCGGGCTTCGGGCGACGCGTGCTCGACGCGCTCGCGGGCCGGCTGGGGATGCTGGTCATCGACGAGGCGCACGCGATCTCCGACTGGGGTCACGATTTCCGCCCGGACTATCGACGCGTCGCCGACGTCTTGCGGGACCTGAACCCGGCGACGCCGGTGCTGGCGACCACCGCTACCGCCAACGAGCGGGTCACCGAGGATGTCGCGGCACAGCTGGGTTCGCACACCCTGGTTCTGCGCGGCTCACTGGCTCGGAAGTCGTTGCATCTCAACGTGATCGATGGCCTGTCGCCAATCGAGCGGTATGGGTGGGTGGCGCAGTACCTGCCGTCGTTGCCGGGTTCGGGAATCGTGTACGTGCTGACCGTCGCCGATGCGGACCGGCTCGTCGCGGCCATTCGGGCGGTGCACGGCGACGACGTCGCGGTGGCGGCTTATACCGGTCAGCTCGACGCCGATCGTCGCCGCGAACTCGAGGATGCGTTGAGCCGCAACGAGGTCAAGGCCTTGGTGGCCACCTCGGCGCTCGGCATGGGCTACGACAAACCCGACCTCGGGTTCGTGGTGCATGTCGGTTCGCCGCCGTCGCCGGTCTCGTACTACCAGCAGGTGGGTCGTGCCGGGCGCGCCCTCGACGACGCGGTGGTCGCGTTGCTCGCGTCGCCGGTCGACAAGGCCATCTGGGACCACTTCGCCACCGCGACCATCCCCGATCCGCAGCGGATGCACGCGATTCTCGAGGCGCTGGAGTCAGCCGACGGCCCGGTGTCGGTGCCGCAACTTGAGGCGTCGACCAAGTTCCGACGTGGCCGAATCGAGTTGATGCTCAAGCAACTTGCCGTCGACGGCGCGGTGGACCGGGGCGCTGACGGGTGGCGATCGACGGGGCGCGCGTGGCACTACAACGCCGAGCACTATGACGGCGTGGTGGCGGTTCGTGAGCGTGAGGCCGACATCATGCGCGACTACGTCGCCGGACGGTCGTGCCTGATGCAGCTGTTGACGCGGTCACTCGACGATCCGGCAGCGGAACCGTGCGGACGGTGCTCGGTGTGCCGCGGTGAGCTGACCCCGCCGCTGGCCGATGTTGTTGCGCCGGAAGTGGTTCGGTCGATCACCGGGTCGTTGCGTCGGGCCGCACAGGTGTTGGAGCCGCGAAAGATGTGGCCGGGCGGAGCTTTTGGTTCACGCGGACGGATCGGTGCGGATGCGCTGGCCGAGCCGGGTCGGGTGCTCGCGCATGCTGACGCACCGGAGTGGGCGGGGTTGTTGCGCGCAGCGGCCAGTGGTGACGAGCAGGCGATGGCCGATCTGGGCGACGCCGCGGTCGCCACCCTGGGCGCGTGGGTGCGGGGTGGCGGATTGCGGGCCGACGTCATCGTCTCGTTGGCACTGACCGGTTCCCCGTTGGCGGAGATGCTGGCCGATCACCTACGGACCGTCGGAAAGCGTTCTGGTGCAGCGTTTCCCGTCGCCGGCGGGCCGGGCCCGGATCGGGACGCGCCGGGTGCGGTCGAAGCGGTGTACTGGCGCGATCATCTGGGTGACCCCCCGGAGGTCGCGGGGCAGGTAGTGATGCTCGTCGTCGACGAGTCGTCGTCGGGCTGGCCGATCACGTTGGCCGCGGCGGCCTTACGCGAAGCGGGCGCGACCGCGGTGTTGCCGCTGCTGATCCATCGGACGGTGTGAGGGCGCCGTCGACGCGAAACCGGGCGCCCTCAACGTCGAGATGGGCGCCCTCAACGTCGAGATGGGCGCCGTCGACGCTAGTCGGAGACGTACTCTCCGTATCCCAGGCCGCGCAGGCTCTCGCGGATCTTCTCGGCGTCGGAGTCGAGCTGGGCGGGATCGGGATTGGGGTCGGCGTTGGCGAGGTCGTAGATCTCCATCGACCGCGCGGGGAACACATGCAGGTGCACGTGCGGCACCTCGAAGCCGGCAATCAGCAGACCCATCCGCGGGGCGTCGAAGGCGTCTTTCACGGCGCGCCCGACCTTCTGCGCGACGTCGGACATGTGGGTGAAGGTCGCGGTGTCCATCTGCTCCCAGTGATCGACTTCCTTGCGCGGGACGACGAGCACGTGACCCTGAGTGATCGGGTTGATGGTGAGGAAGGAGACGGCCTGGCCGTCCTTCCAGATGAACCGTCCGGGAAGGTCGCCGTTGATGATCTGCGTGAATACCGAAGCCATACTTCCACCCTAGTCCCGAAGACGTGCTTCGTCAGACGTGTTGTGACAGGTTTGTCAGCCCGACGTGACATCCTTTCTCACGTGAGTCGAGCAGAGTTCACCCCCGGTTCTCCGGCGGGTTCCGGTGCCATCCGGTCCACGGATGTGACCGCGCGGGCGCAACGCTTCCCGCGGCTGCGCTACATGGGCTCCAAGTACCGGCTGCTCCCCCATCTGGAACGGGCGTTCGCCGACATCGGCGGCAACACCGCAGTCGACGCCTTCTCCGGCTCGGGCGTCGTCTCCTACCTCCTCAAGACGCAAGGTTTCGAGGTCACCAGCAACGACTTCCTGACCTTCCCGCACATCATCACCCGCGCCACCGTCGCCAACTCCAGCGTCCGGCTCGAACCCGCTCTGATCGACGAGATCTGCGGGCCACCCGCCGACGACCGCGACTTCATCCAATCCACCTTCGACGGCCTCTACTTCGACGCCGACGACCGCGCCTTCCTCGATTCGGCGTGGTCGCACATCGACACCCTGCGCGGCTACCGACGAGACCTCGCGATATCCGCGCTGGTGCTGTCGGCGGCCCGCAAGCAACCGCGCGGGGTGTTCACCTTCACCGATTCCACCCGCTACGCCGACGGCCGACGCGACCTGCGGATGTCGCTGCGCGACCACTTCCGGTTGCGCGCGGCCGCCGAGTACAACGCGACGGTATTCAGCAACGGATCGTCGAATCGCAGTGTGTGCGGCGACATCTTCGACCTCGACGTCGCCGCCGCCCCCGACCTGGTCTACCTCGATCCGCCGTACGCCCCGCCCACCGACGACAACGACTACATCAAGCGCTACCACTTTCTCGAGGGCCTCAGCGCGTACTGGCGCGGCATGGAGATCATGGAGCACACCAAGACCAAGAAGCTGGTCAAACGCTTCACGCCGTTCGCCTACAAACGCACCATCGAAGACGCCCTGGTCCGCACGTTCGAGCACTTCGAGGACGCCGGGGCCATCGTGCTCTCCTACTCGTCGAACGCACTACCCGGCCCGGACCGCATCGTCGACCTGCTCGGCAAAGTGAAACCGTCGGTCGAGGTGATCGCCATCGACCACAAGTACAGCTTCGGTACGCACGCCGCCGCCACCCGACGCGACGTCAGCGAGTATCTCTTCATCGGACGGGACTGAGCCCGCAGGCTGCCCAGACTCATGAGTGACGCCACTACCTTCGACGACTATCTGAATACGCTGGGCCGCTTGACCTCTCATGTCGACCCGACGGCGTCGACGCCGGAGGCCGAACGTCTGGTGCGAGCCACCGAGAGTCTCGGGGAACTACTCGACCTCGACATCGCCGGCCTGTCCGCATGGGTGCGCGATCACCCGAACGACGTCCCGGTGCTGGGTTTGGCGGTCGGGCTGTCGCAGGAGAAGCTGAAGAACGCACTACGGGATCGCTTCGACACGACCGGCTGGCACGGGCTGGCGCGCGCCAAACCCGTCGACCTGATCACCTGGCTGGACACCGAGTTCGATCTGGTTCGCATGCTGCGTGCCCAGTTCTCCCGGACCTACACTTTCGCCGACATCCTGGTGGCCCGCGCCGGAAGTCGGGTCACCGCGACCCGCGCCGGGGCGTCGGGCCGCAAGATCGAAGACGAGATCGAGGCGATCGCCGTCGATCTCGGACTTCCGCACACGCTGCGCGGCCGGTTCACCGGACGCAACGGCCGAACCGCACCCGCCGACCTCATCGTCGGCGATCCGGAGAACGCCGACATCGTGGTGGCGGCCAAGGGATTCGACTCCACCGGCAGCAAACTGACCGACGCGGTCCGCGAGATCGAGGAGATGGCCGAGGTCCGCCTCGCCAAGCAGCTCGTATTGGCGGTGATCGACGGAATCGGTTGGAAGTCACGGCAATCCGATCTTCGTCGTATCCATCAGCTGTGGGCCGACAAGCAGATCGACGGCATGTACACCCTGGTCAGCCTGGACGCCTTCCGCGACGACGTCGAAGAATTCGCTCGACTGCGGCGGTTACTGTAAAGGTAAGGTGGCCTGATGCTCTGGGACCAGCACGCCTGCCTGCCGCTGCAGATCGGCACCGACGTCGACGTCCTGACCCGATTTCGCAGTGCCAGTGGCACTTTCGTGTCGGTCAACGCCGGCTACTCGCCGCATTCCTTCGCGGATTCGACGGCACTGCTCACCTATTATCGCGCCCAGATCGATGCCCACACCGAACTGCAGCTGGCGTCCGGCACCGATGACGTCACTGCGATCATCGGCCGGGGCGAGATCGCCGTCGTCTTCGACCTGGAGGATTCCGGTCCCGTCGACGGTGACCTGGCCAACCTCGCGCGCCTGGCCGACCTCGGGGTGCGCACCATGCTGCCGAGCTACAACCACGCCAACCGCGCAGGGTGTGGCTGCCTCGACGCCGACGACACTGGCCTCACCGCGTGGGGTGCCGAGTTGGTCGCGGAGATGAATCGCGTCGGCGTCGTGCCCGACGGATCCCATTGCAGCACAAGGACCGGCCTGGACATGTGCGAGGTCTCGGAGCTACCGGTGATCTACAGCCATTCGTGTATGCGGGCGGTGTGGGATCACCCACGCAACATCACCGACGACCAGGCTCGTGCCGCCGCCGCGACCGGCGGAGTCGTCGGCATCACCGGCGTCGGAATCTTCTTGGGCCCCAACACCCCGACGCTGGAAGCGTTCACGCGGCACCTGGAGTATGCCGTCGAACTGGTTGGTGTGGAGCACGTCGGCATCAGCAGCGACCATTCCTTCGACCGGGACGACTTCAACCGCGAGCTACTCACTCATCCTGAGGCATTCGACGAGAGCTACACGCGGTGGGGACCGATCCAGTGGATGGAACCGGAGGTGTTCGTCACCATCGGAACCCATCTCGCGGGCCGTGGCTGGGCGGACGACGACATCCGAGCCGTCGTGGGCGACAACTTCTTTCGGGTCGCGCAGCAGACCTGGAAGTGAGCAGAAAACGGGGCCCGGTTCACGCCAGGCGCGGCAGCCGCACCCAGAACGTCGCGCCCTCGCCTGGCGTCGACTCGACGCCCACCCGGCCGGCATGCGCACCGACCAGCGCCGACACGATCGACAGCCCCAATCCGCTTCCGCCGCCACGTTCACCGCGGTAGCGCGAGGAGTCACCGCGATAGAAACGCTCGAAGACCTTCGCCTGTTCGTCGGGAGTCAGACCCTGGCCGGTGTCGGCGACGGTGAGCACGACGTCGTCGAAGCCCGGCCCGGAATCCACTGCGACGCCGACGGTGATCACCGAATCCTCCGGCGTGTGGGCGATCGCGTTGCCGATCAGGTTGCGCAACACCTGAACCAGGCGCGCGGAATCGCCGGAGACCATGGGCGGTTCGTCGGACGGTGCGACGTCGAGGGTGATCTTCTTGCCGGGCGCGGAGACTCGCGCGGCCTGTACGGCGTCGGCGGCCAGTGCCAGCATGTCGACCGGGTCGGAGGCGATCGGCCGATGCGCATCGAGCCGGGCCAGCATCAGCAGGTCTTCGACGAGTAGCCCCATCCGTCCGGCCTCGGTGTTGATGCGCGACATGGCATCTGCGGCATCGGGCACGCCGCCCTGCTGGTAGAGCTCGGCGAAGCCCTTGATCGATGTCAGCGGGGTTCGCAATTCGTGGCTGGCGTCGGCGACGAACTGCCGCATCTTCTCCTCCGACGCCCGTGCCTGCTGCTCGGAGGCGGCAGTCGCGGAGAACGCGCGCTGGATCTGGCCGAGCATGGTGTTCAACGACTCCGACAGGCTGCCCACCTCGGTGTTCGGCGGGGCCGGCGGTACGCGCATGTTGAGGTTGCCCGCGGCGATGGCATGCGCGGTCTCCTCGACTCGGCGCAACGGACGCAGGCTCGAGCGCACCAGCAGGTAGCTGAGGATGCCGATCGCGACGACCACTGCCAGCCCGATTCCCAGCTGCAGCCACATCAGGCGCGACAGGGTGGCGTCGACGTCGGTGAGCGGCGTGGCCACCGTCGACTGGCCAAAGCTGTTGGTAGTTCGGATGACTCGCCAATCCGGGCCGTCGCCGTCGGCGGATTTGACGGTCGTCGGGTTGACGTTCGACGCCAGGCCGTTGAGGTCAGGTTCGTCGGCAAAGTCGTTGTTGGAGACCGTCATCCCGTTGCTCAAGGTGGTCTGCGTGAAGTACTGCGACGGCGGTCGGCGTGGTCCCGCCGGCAGTCCGCCGGGACCGCCGGGTCCCATCGCTGGATCCCGCGGGCGCGCCCAGGTGTCGACGGCAGCGATCAGACCATCGTCGGTGCGCGACATCAGGTCCTGCTTCATTGCCGACGCCACCGCCAGCCCCGACGCCAGCAAGCCGAGCGTCACCAGGACGAGAATGACACCCACCAGCGAAAGACGCAGCGGAACACCGCGTTTCACTGTGGCCGGCGAGCTGGAGTCGGTCATCGGTCGCGTGGCTCCCGCATCACGTAGCCGACACCACGCAGCGTGTGGATGAGCCTCTTGTCGCCGGTGTCGAGCTTGCGTCGCAGATAGGACACATAGGATTCGACGACGTTGACCTCGCCACCGAAGTCGTAGTTCCAGACGTGGTCAAGGATGCGCGGTTTGGACAGCACCGTTCCGGCGTTGACCATGAAGTAGCGCAACAGGGTGAATTCGGTGGGCGAGAGCGCGACCAGCTCGCCGGCTTTCCACACCTCGTGGGTTTCGTCGTCGAGTTCGATGTCGGCGAAGGTGATTCGCGATGCCTGCTTGGCCTTCTCGTCGAATCCGTTGCGGCGGAGCAGCACCTGCAGGCGGGCGACCACCTCTTCGAGGCTGAACGGTTTGGTGACGTAGTCGTCGCCACCGATGGTGAGGCCGTTGATCTTGTCTTCGACCGAATCCCGGGCCGATAGGAATAGTGCGGGCGCTTCGACCCCGTCGGCCCGCAGCCGACGCAGCAGTCCGAAGCCGTCCATGCCGGGCATCATCACGTCGAGGATCAGCGCGTCAGGTTTGAAGGTCCGGCACCTATCGAGCGCGGCCGGACCGTTCTCGGCGGTCTGCACCTCGTAGCCCTGGAACTTCAACGACACGCTCAGCAGCTCACGGATGTTCTCCTCGTCGTCCACGACGAGAATCCGGGCGCCGTTGCCGGTGCCGTTCTTGCTTGCATTGCTGGCGGTCATCGAATCAGTCACCACCTCACAGTCCCCTACCAGTCTGCCATCGAACTGGGCACAGACTGTGAGCTTTCTGTGAGTGCTGAGCTGGGGCGATGTGCAAGCCCGTCGACGGCGCCCGGTCCCTCGTCGACAGCGCCCGGTCCCTCGTCGACAGCGCCCGGTCCTCGTCGACGGCGCCCGGTCCCACGTCGACAGCGCCCTGCTCTGCATCGACGGCGCCCAACTTGGGGTCGACGGCGCCCAGCTCCGGCTCAGAGTCCAAGCCACGGATGATCCGGGTGATGAGCCCGAAGATACTCAACGGGGGCCGACCGGGCCGACTCGTCGAGCACCGGCCATGCGCGTTCGACGTCAGAGGTGTCCTTGGGGCGTGCCGCCTTCGCCTTGAACATCAGTACGATCTCGGGATTCAGGTAGCGGACGCCGTCAGACATCCAGGTCACCGACTCGAGCGGATGCGCCGCGTCGGTGCGCTTGTTCATCCAGAGCCCGTCCCGATCGCGGGTGATGAGCACGTCCAGCAGCCACGGCGAATCGGCATCGCGCCGTAGCCACACCTGATCGGCGGAGTCTGCGGGTTCGTCGTCGACGGTTACGGGCCGTAGGCCATCCGGCCCGACGCTCCACACATGCCATGGCGCAATGGCCCCGACAAGTTCCCCGACGTCGCGGCGGAACATACCGACGTCGATATCTTCGTGGTCGCGGGATCGACCAGTCGCAGCGTCGATAGCCCAGCCGCCGGCGATCCACCAGGGCGCGTCGAAGTCGGCCAGGCTATCGGCGACGTCAGTCGGCGTGACCGATGCCCACCGGCCGTACAGCTTCTGAAACTCTTCTGCATCAGCATCTTTGGGACTGTTGAGTGGATAAGGGTCTCGATACACCCCTCGCCTATCGGCTCGGGGCACTCGACCAGCAGACGTATCACTCACTTCGCCACCGACTTCATGAACGGTGCCGGGTAGCCGGTGGTCGGGCGTACGTCGCCGAGCCATGCGGTGAGGTCGTCGGCGCGTGCGGTGAGCGCCTTCGACGCGGAGGCGGGCACCTTTTCGAGCAGATGTAGCCGTACCGCGCCGTCGGCGTCGCGGTACCAGCCACCGACGATCCGCCCGCCCCACCATGCGGTCTGCCCGCCATTTCCGTTGCGGTCGAACAGATGTGACGCATGCTCGCCGAGGTAAAAGTCGCGTTCCTTGTGGCCCATGGTCGTCGGGTCCAGTTCGGGGAGCAGCGCCGCACCCGATTCCACATCCTCGTCGCCGAGGTCGTCGGCCATCACGTAACCTGTTGCACCACTGTCGAGTTCGACCTCGACGACGTCGAGCTCACCCAGTGCGGCCCGAACATCCCTTTTGGTCGATCCCAGCCACCAGACGATGTCGGTCTCGGTTCCGGGGCCGAAGGCGCGCAACCAACGCTCGATGAGCACCTGACAGCCCTCGGCGACAGTCACTTCCGGCAGTTCCTCACCCAGCCAGGCAGACATCAGCGCCCACTTTGGTCGGGACAGATACCATCCCAAGGTATTGGGCCCGCGGACGATGTCTCCGGCCGCGTCCATCATGTTGAGCACTCGCGGGCCCATCGGCACGCTGCCGCCCCAGCTCTTGCCCTCGGCGACCCTCACGTAGCCGTCCAATGCAGGAAGTCGCTCACGTAACTCCTTGGACGACAACGCACTTCCATCGGACAACTCTTCCAAGACCGCCTGACGGGCCGTGTCGATCCAGGCATCCTCGTCGTCGAAGTCCGGGCTGCGTCGGAGGTCGCGCAACATGTTGGTGCGCTCCGACGCGGTGATGCGCGGCCCGAGCGCACCCACCGCCGCGGCCAGGGTGTCGCGCCCGAAGACGAACAGCGTGCGCCGCATCGCGAGATGCTTCACCAGCGACCGGCTTTCGTACAGTGCCTCATCCATCAGAGCGGGCTCGAAGCCACGCATCCGCGCCCAGGTGGAGAGGTACACCGTCGACGCGGTGGTGGAGTGCAGGGCGACCATCGAATCGACCACTGCGGCAACAGAATCTGCGTGTGAGGAAGCAGCCAGCCGGTGCCTGCACATCAACCGTCGTCGACGCTGCGCGTCGGAAATCTTCGGTCGCGCGGTCACGGTGCCGCGATCGCGTCGACCTCGACAACCTGACCAGGATAGGGCAACGCGGCCACGGCCAGTAACATCGCCGGCGGCACCTGAGAATCGAACTCGGCGTTCACTTCCTCCCACACCCGCGCCAAAGCCGTCTCATCACCAACGACGACGTACACGGTGAGCTTGGCGATCTCGGCGAACGCGCACCGCTGATCGGCGAGCACCGTGCGCAGGTTGACCAGACACCGCCGCACCTGCGCCAGTGCGTCACCCGGCGCGACAACGCCGCCGTCTGCGTCGAGCGGCGAGATACCGGCCGTGAACAGCAGCGGACCCGACGAAACTGTTGCGCTATAGGAAAATCCGCCGTCGAATAGTCCTGCTGGTCGGTGCAGCGCAACGCGTGACATGTGTCGATCCTAAGCAGTAAACCCCGAGCGGAAAAGCAACGTACCCGCCGGGATATGTCCCGACGGGTACGTGACGTAGATGGCCCGGACCGGGCCGAGGTGACGCTACTTCGGCAGCAGTCCGCTGACGAGATCGGCGGCGCCCGCCAGCGACGGGTTCTGCTCACCGAACTTGTCGAGCGCGAGGCGGATGTTGTCCAGGGTCGGCTGCGCGTCCTGTGTGGCTTCGTCAACCGAGGCGGGCGGAGTCGGCGCGGCCGATGCGACCGGTGCCACAACCGTCATCCCACCGGCGATGGCCAAGCCTGCCAGTCCGGCGACGATGCCGCGTCGACGACGAAGGGCCGACTTGCTTCCAGTGAATTCTCGATGCATTTTTCTCCCATTTCTCCAGTGCCCCCAACCCAAGAGGAGCTGGCCGAGACTTCACCATACAAAACGCACCTGACCGGACAAGTGGACCGCCGGCCACGATCGGGTTGCGCAGGGGTGGCTTACCGGAAACCGATGACCGCCTCGCCCCAGGTGGTCCGTAATTCCCCGTCGAGGTCGTCGACGACGCTGTCGGTGGCGTCGATCACCAACGTCGACCGGTTGTCTGCGGAGTAACTGGGCCACTGCGGTTCGACGTCGTCGGCCGAGGGCACACCGCCGTGCGCGAACGCGGTCCATCGGGCGATCATGCGCGCCGAGATCTCCTCGCCGGTCTTCTTCCCGCCGAGCTTGAACGTGATGTCACGCGGACCGGACACTAGATTGCCCCACAGATAGGGCAATTCGGTGGCGTGCGTGGCACCGATCCGCAGCGCGCGCAGCATGCGGGTCGCCCAGTCGAATCGATACAGGTAGACCGGCTGGTGACGGCTGTGCCCTTCGGCGACCCACACCGTCGGCATCCGGAACGCGACGTCACGGGCGACGCCGAGACCCGCCACCTTGGGACGCAGCCCGGAGTAGGCGGAGTAGATCTGCGCTTGGTCGGGCAGCTCCAGCTCCGGATGGTCCTCTTTGAGCCCGACGAACATCCGCTCGATGTTGGCCGGGCTGATCGGCATCAGCGGCGACTTCATCCACACGAACAGCGACGCCTCGTCCTTGTTGGTGCCGATCATCAACGGCACCGGCAACGACGTCCCACCGGTGTACGCGTCGAGCGGGTGTTGCGGCACCAGATCGCCGTCGACTATCGGTGTGAAAGCGATGATGCCGGGCTGATCGGAGGGAATCTCCGCGAAGACCACCATCGACGCGGCGACCAGATCGTCGGCGGAGGCCCCGGTCAGCAGCTCCGTCGGCTTCAGGTTGGTCGGTTGGGCGTCGGCCGGCTGCGGTTCGGTCTGCCCGGACCCCTCGGAGCTGCCGCCGGAATGCCGCAGCGCCTCGAGGAACCGTTTGGCGACGAACGTCGCGCGTCCCTGCTCGTACACCGACGTCGCCGGTGAGCTCTGCGCGATCGCCCGCGCGAACAGTCCCCCGGCCGCCGGCATGGTGACCAGCGTCGTGACCAGGCCACCGCCGGCGGATTCACCGAAGAGCGTCGTATTGGCGGCGTCGCCACCGAAGGCGCCGATGTTGTCGCGAACCCACGTGAGCGCGAGCAGGACGTCGCTGAGGGCGGGATTCGTGTCGAAGCGGTCGGGGTCGATGGAGGAGAAGTCGGCGAACCCGAACGCGCCGAGCCGGTAGTTGATGGTGACCACGATGACTTTGCCGTCGGTCACGAGATGTGTTGCGTCGTAAACAGGTTGGCTGCCGCAGCCGAACATGTACGCGCCGCCGTGCAGCCACACCATGACCGGATACGTGGCGTCGCGGTCGACCGCGCCGGCCGGCGTCCACACATTGAGGTAGAGGCAGTCCTCACTCATCGTGTAGTTCTCGCCGAGTGGGACCGCCGGCATGATCTGCTGCGGGCAGACCGCCGAGAACTTGTCGGCGTCGACGACCCCGTCGTGCGGCGCGACGGGCCGGGCACGACGCCACCGTAGGTCTCCGACGGGCCGCTGAGCGTAGGCGATCCCTCGCCAGACGTCGACGTCGTCGGAGCGGACACCGCGATAGCCACCGAGTGCGGTGGTTGCAATTGGACCTTCACCAGCCATGAGAACGATCATGGTGCATCGACGGTCCCGACGTTGCGGCATGAGGCAAATCGACGATCAGGCAAGCGGACCTGACCGGAGAGAACCTGAGCGGCTCTCTCAGAGCCCCCTGTCAGGATTGAACTGACGACCTTTCGCTTACAAGGCGAGTTGCTTGATCAGCACGTCGACGATCTCTCGTTGTGATGCCACAGTGCTTGGCCAAGCTCCCGTTTCCGGTTGGAAATGGTGCGCGAGCAAGTCAATGTCGGCGACAGCAAGACGCGCGGCCAACACTTGTAGCTCACCGTTGCTCAGGGACTCTCGAATGTCCGAACCGAGTAGGGCTGCGGATGCGGTCAGCACATCGAATTCATATGTTTCAAGAGCCCAGAAATGCCGCTCATACCACAGTCGATCAGCATCCTGCGCATACCAGTGGACCGCGAGCGCGAGATCCGGGCCGTCCTTGTAGTTGTGGTCGGGCGATCGATCAAGCCAAGCGTGAAGCTTGAGTACTGCAAATCCGGCGGCGGTCGGCACCCGCACCGACACGCCGTCGGCAAGTGCCAACGCATCCGCATGTCGATAAGCGTCGCTGAACCCGTGCACGTTCAACTCCCCGCTCCCGGACGGACCAGGCGTCGTACCTGGCGGCATCTCGACTTCGCCGAACGGAATGAGATCGGTGGGTACGTTCGCCACGAGAAACCGATGGCCGGTCAGGCCGACCGCATCGAACCGTTGACGAATCGCATCGAACTGGCTCCAGTCGCGAAGTGCGACAGCAACATCGACGTCACTCGTGCGGCGCAACTGAGATGTGCATCCGTAGCGCCAATGCAGAAGGTCGCGGCACTGCGCGCCGACGAGCATGGCCCGATCCGTCGCGATCACATCGGAAAGCGCTACGACGACAGGCTCGACGGCCGCGAGAAGATCGCGGCCGGACTCAGAGTAGTCGTGCAACACGTCGCCTCAGATTCCGGGCAACCTCGATCTGACGAGACTCACGGGACGCGAGCAGGTCGGCGTAGATGAGGGCATCCGGTGCGAGCTCCGCGTTGCCATCGATGCGAAGATCTCGCCAAAAGAGCGTGCGCACAACAATGTTGCCGTGCGGGTCACGACGCCAGCGATTGGCGCGAATCAAATCAGACGGTGGCTGCTTGCTGCCATCACCGTTGTCGACGTACAGAACCAACGATTGTGGGTTCTGAATCTGACCCCCGACGGCCTGCTCCCCACTGATCGCGTAGTCGATTCCCGCTGGGCGAGACCAACTTTGCGCATCCCCGGTGGCGACGAACAGAACGGTCGAGCGCCCGAGCCCTCCCGGATACGACGCCGCCCACAAATCAAACAGCTCCTCGGTGCGGATGAGCTTGCGGCCCAGCGCTGTTCGCAAGACGAATCCAGCAGACTCCAAAGTGTCCAAGGAACCCTTGGCCATGCCGACGGAAACACCGGCGGAGTCAGCGATTTCTCGGAATGGCGCGTCAACCAGATCCGGCCGGCTCAGAAGCGCGAGGACCACCTGCGCACGCTTGGGCGTGAACGGATTCTGCGCGGCACCAACATGACTGACCCCATTCTTCGGTGCCATCGTCGGTCCACGTCGACCCCGAACGTCGACGACGAGCCCCCGATCGCGAATGAAGGCGTTGCCGACACCGTCGACGTACCAAATCCCTCGTGAGCGCAGCGTCTCTGCAGTCGACTCGTGAACTCGGGGACCCAGCACCAAGATCTGCACGTCGTCGGACATGTCACCGGCCAGACGTAATGTGTCCGTCGCGGACAGGTGCGGCAGGTACACCGCCATTACCTCGATGCGGCGATCGTCGGCGCTAAGGCTCATCGACGCTGGTTGTGACTCCGACAGACGTGCCAGATCGCCTTGGATGGTCACGCCATACTCGTTTAGGAATCGCGCCATCGGCTCGATGAGCGCATGAAGGGTGGAGTCCACTCGTTCACTCTACCCGGGTGTTCAACAAAATTGAACACCCGCAATAATGAACACCACCGGCTCGGACGTCGAACCCAGCATGTTCTCAGAGCCCCCTGTCAGGATTGAACTGACGACCTTTCGCTTACAAGGCGAGTGCTCTACCACTGAGCTAAGGAGGCATGTGTGCGTGAGTATATCGGCCGCGCGATGCGTCGCCTTATCGGCACCAGACAGGCGACCATCGACACCATCGAGCCCGGCAGCATCATGGTGTCGCCGCGCAAGCCGGTGGACCGCTTCGACGTCGCGGCCATCACCGAGGTCCTCGACCTGGCCACCAAGATCGGCGCGGTCCTGCTCGACTCGGGAACCGCGGCCATCGACACCCAAGCCCAGATCCGGTTCGTGTGCGGCGTGTACGGCCTGGAGGACGTCGACGTCGATGTCACGTACAACACCATCGTCGTCAGTGCCCGGCGCGGCGCGACGCTGCCGCCGATCACCACGATGGAGCAGGTCTACTACCGCTCGATGGACTTCACCCGGCTCGCCCAGATCGACCGGCTGGTGCGTCGAATCCGCGACATCGCGATCACCCCGTCGACGGCACATCAGATGGTCGACAAGATCATCACCGCGCCGCACCCGTATCCGCACTGGGTGGCGACGACCGCGTGGGGGTTGATGGCCTCGGGCATCTCGGTGTTGCTCGGCGGCGGTTGGGCGGTGGCGCTGCTCGCGTTCTTCACCACCGCGGTCATCGTCGCGGTGAATCGACGCCTGTCCCGGTTTGGTACGCCGCCCTTCTTTCAGCAGGTGATGGGTGGTTTCATCGCGGTACTGCCGGCCGCGGTCGTCTTCGCGCTGGCCGACCACATCGGCTTCGCGATCGCGCCGTCGCAGGTCATCGCAGCAGGCATCGTGGTGTTGCTGTCGGGGCTGTCGCTGGTCGGTTCGGTGCAGGACGCCATCACCGGCGCACCGATCACCGGAGTGGCACGGTTCTTCGAGCTGCTGCTGATGACCGGTGGCATCATCGCCGGCGTCGGCGCAGCCATCCGGTTGCTCGAGGCGTTCGGCATCTACCTGCCGACCATCACCGCAACGACCAACTTCGGCTTCGTGGATCTGCCCATCCGAGTCGCCGGTGGCGCGATCGCCGCCGCGGCGTATGCGCTGGCCAGCTACGCAGAACGACGAGCGGTTCCGGTGGCCTTCCTCGGCGGCGTGATCGGTGTCGGTATCGCCTCGGGCGCCACCTTCATCCCGGTCGGCGACGTGATCGGTGCCGGCGCGGCAGCGCTGTTCGTCGGGCTGCTCGGCGGCCTGCTCGCGCGCCGCGCGTTGACCCCGCCGCTGGTCGTCGCGGTCGCCGGCATCACTCCGCTGCTGCCGGGTCTGGCCGTGTACCGAGGCCTGTACGGAATCATCAGCGAGCAAACCCTGGAGGGGTTCACCTGGATGGCCAGCGCGTTGGCCATCGGATGTTCGCTGGCCGCCGGGGTCACGCTGGGTGAATTCATTGCCAGGTCGATGCGTCGGCCGCAATTGCCGGTCCGGCCGCCGTGGGTGGCGCGCCGCGCGGCGACAGCAGCCCGGTCGAAGAAGGCCGGTACCGCACCGCCCCCGGGCCCGCATCCCCCGCCACCCGCTACACGCACGACGCCGGCCCCGTTCGTCACACCACGGGAGACCGGCAACGGCTCCGCGACGCCACCGACCAGACGACTTCGCCGCAACGGGTAGAATCGGGTGTCGCACAGGTCACCCTGTACCCGACGCCGCCCCGACGTCGATACGCGACACCCCGATACCGCGACAAGAGGAATCATGCCCCCCAAGACCACCGATATCGCCGCCGATACCGACGAGATCGAGCCGGTAGCCGACGAGACCGCCAACTCCGCACGCCGCGTCGTGGCCGCCTACGCCACTGACGCCGACGAGTGCCGGATGCTCCTGTCCATGCTGGGGATTGCGCCGGGCGAGACCGCATAGTCGTGACATCCGGCGAAAGCACGGTCACCGACAGCAATCCGGTCGAGGGAACCCAACACCCCGACACCTTTCAGCACTCCGAGTCCACCGACCGCTCCGGCGGCGCACAGTTCGTCGTGGTCGCCAACCGGCTTCCGGTCGACAAGGAGGTCACCGCCGACGGCACCGTGCGGTGGAAACGCAGCCCCGGCGGCCTGGTCACCGCACTCGAGCCCATCTTGCGCTCGCACACCGGCGCGTGGGTCGGGTGGTCGGGAATCGCCGATTCCGACGACAACCCGGACATCGAGGGCATCGAGATCCAGGCCGTTCCGCTCTCGACGCAGGAGATCGCCGAGTACTACGAGGGCTTTTCCAACGCGACACTGTGGCCGCTCTATCACGACGTCATCGTCAAGCCGGAGTATCACCGCGAGTGGTGGAACACCTACGTCGAGGTGAACCGCAAGTTCGCCGAAGCCGCCGCGAAGATCGCCGGACAGGGCGCGATCGTCTGGGTGCAGGATTACCAGCTCCAGCTTGTCCCGAAGATGCTGCGGATGCTGCGTCCGGACGTGAAAATCGGTTTCTTCCTTCACATTCCGTTCCCGCCGGTGGAACTGTTCATGCAGTTGCCGTGGCGTACCGAGATCATCGAGGGACTACTCGGCGCCGACCTGATCGGCTTCCACCTGGCCGGCGGAGCGCAGAACTTCCTCTACCTCGCTCGACGCCTCGCCGGTCAGGCGACCAGCAAGGGAAGTGTCGGTGTCCGTACACGTTTCGGCGTCGTGCAGGTCGGTTTCCGGACCGTACGCGTCGGCGCCTTCCCCATCTCGATCGACTCCGGTGAGCTCGACGCCAAGGCCAAGACCCGCGAGATGCGTAAGCGCGCCAACGAGATCCGTAAGGATCTAGGCAATCCCAAGGTGGTGATGCTCGGCGTCGACCGTCTCGATTACACCAAGGGGATCGACGTCCGGCTGCAGGCGCTCTCGGAACTGTTGGCCGAGAAGCGACTCGACCCGCACGACGTGGTGATGGTGCAGCTGGCCACGCCGAGTCGCGAGCGTGTCGACAGCTATGTTCGGATGCGGGCCGGCATCGAGCAGCTCGTCGGAAACATCAACGGCGCCTACGGTTCTGTCGGTCAGCCGGTGGTGCAATACCTGCACCGCCCAGTGCCGCGAGATGATCTGATCGCCTTCTTCGTCGCCGCCGACGTCATGTTGGTGACACCGCTGCGCGACGGGATGAACCTGGTGGCCAAGGAGTACGTGGCGTGCCGCAGCGATCTCGGCGGCGCCCTGGTGTTGAGTGAATTCACCGGTGCCGCAGCCGAATTGCGCAGTGCATACCAGGCCAATCCGTACGATCTGGATGGTGTCAAAGATGCCATCGTCGCCGCCGTAGAGCAGACCCCTCATGAGGGTCGACGCCGGATGCGTTCGTTGCGCAGGCAGGTGCTGGCACACGACGTGGCACGCTGGGCCAAGAGCTTCCTGGGTACCCTGGCCGACGTTCCGGAAACCGAGACATCGGCCAATCGTGGTGTGCAGCTGGTGGAATCGGACGGCGACTCCTCTGACACCTCAGGTAACGATTCGTCGGACAGCGAGGGCTGAGGTGGGTTCCACCGGAATCCCCGACGACCTGCGCGAGGCACTGCAGCGGTGCGCGGGCGTCGAGAAGTTGCTGGTCTCGTCGGACTACGACGGATGCATCGCGCCGATTGTGTCGCGGCCGGAAGACGCAGCGCCCAATCCTGATTCGATCGCGGCGATCGTCGCGGCCGGCGGACTCGATCGCACCGACGCGGCCGTGGTGTCGGGGCGGGCGCTGGCCGATCTGGCGGAGCGATCGGGCCTCGCCTCGTCCGACGTGCTGCTGATCGGCAGCCACGGCAGCGAGTTCGAGTCGGGTTTCGATGTGGAGATCACCGACGACGACCGCGCCCTACTCACACGAATCGTCACCGAATTCAGTTCCATTGCAGACGATTACGACGGCGTGCGAGTCGAGGTGAAGCCAGTGAGCACCGCGCTCCATGTGCGTAACGCCTCCCCCGAGGATGCTGAGGCCGCGCTGGTGCGTGCGCGGTCGGGTCCGGCGTCGTGGGCAGGTGTCGAGGCCACCGAGGGCAAGGCGGTCATCGAGCTCGCGGTGATCGAGACCAGCAAGGGCCAGGCACTCGATCTGCTGCGCGCCCAATTCGGTTCCGACGCGGTGATCTACCTCGGCGACGACGTCACCGACGAGAAGGCCTTCGCTCACCTCGACGCCGCCCGAGGCGACGTGAGTATCAAAGTGGGCGACGGTGATACCGCTGCCGCCTACCGCATCGGCGACCCCGACGACGTGGCCGCGGTGCTCGGGCTTGTCGTCGAACTGCGGCGTGCGGCCGTCGAGCGGTAAACCTGAAACACGTTCGCTCGCAGAGTGTTCGTTCGCGATTGATGCATCATGCGCAAACAACAACATCGCGAGCGAACGTGGTCACCTCAGTTCGCTGAGCAAACCCACGTCGTCGCGAGCGGTGGCGGTCTCGCGGATCACGCGGTGCACGAACCCGATCTTGTGGACCACCGGCTGCGGGATCTCGAACGGGTACAGCGGCCGTCGGCCCATCGCCTGGTTGACCCGATTGAACATGGTGGCCAACCACTTCCAGTCGTAGAGCAACCGTTCGATGGGCTGATCGGCGTAGGACTCAAGCGGCACGATGTCGCGTGGCATCGAGAAACGCACCTGGTCGCTCTCCAGCATCAGGCCCGATTCGCGTGCGGTGTCCAGCGTTCCGGTGATGTGCAGATAGTGCGCGAAGCACTCCGCGAAGTCTTCCCACGGATGCATCGTCGCGTACTCGGAGATGAACGAATCGCGCCAATCCGACGGCGGACCGAACTTGTAGTGGCGGTCGATGGCATCGGAATAGCTCTGCCGCTCATCGCCGAACAACGCGCGGCACTTGTCCAGGTACAGTTCCGCGCCCGGCCCGTTCTCCACCAGGATCGACTCGTAGTAGTGGCCGACCTCGTGCCGGAAATGACCCAGCATCGTCCGATACGGCTCCCCCAACTTCACCCGGAGCCGCTCACGGTAGGCATCCATCGTCTCGGTCAGGTCGATGGTGATGACACCGTTGGCGTGCCCGATGATCACCTGCTTGCCGGTGGTCATGCTCGAGATGAGATCGAACGCCAATCCACCCTCGGTGCGCCAGAAGGGCTCCACCGGTAGCCCCAGATCCACCAACTGGTACACCAACATTCGCAGGTCGACGCACGCCGAGATGAACTTGTCGAGCGCAATCGAGTCGCCCGGGTCCGGACGCTTGCGGATCAGCGACTCGGGCAGGCATCGACCCCGAAGTCCGGAATCGGCGTCGTCGACCTCTTCCAGCGTCAGCCAGTTGCAGCCGCGGTCGGCCCAGTTGACGCACCGCACCCAGCGCACGCCGTCGATCTCGACGCCGTCCTCCGACGCCACCACCAGCGAGCGGGACGGCAGGTGGATCCCGAGTTCGGTCCCACACTCGGGACACTGTTGACGAACGAAACCGGACAGCGTGTTGCAAATGGGGCAGACGAGAGCATGCATGCCCTTTAGCCTATGTGGATTCTTTCTTTACCGGTGTCGATCGGCAGTTCACCCCGAACCGTCGCGGTGACTTCATATGAACTCAACTGAATCGACCCCTGATGGTTGTCCAGGAACGCCGTGTCGGCGGCGTCGCGGCCGGTCGAGATCCGCACCAGACTCTGTCGCGGCGCCAACTTGGTGGCGTCGACGACCACCCACTCGCCGTCGACGATGGCCTCGGCCACGGCGTGGAAATCCATCGGGTCGCAGCCGGGCGCGTAGACCGCCACCAGGCGGGCCGGAATGTTGAGCGCGCGCAGCAGGGCGACGACGAGGTGCGCGTAGTCGCGGCACACACCGGCGCCGGCGAGCAAGGTGTCGGCGGCACCATCGATCGGGTCACTGGCACCGGGGATGTAGCTCAGCCGCTCCTCGACGAAGTCGGTGACGTGGTTGAGCAACGTGGCAGCCGGCAGCGATGCGTCGAACTGGCCGGCAGCGAAGCCGAAGAACTTGTCGCATTCGGCGTAGCGGCTGGGCCGCAGGTAGAGCGAGTGGTCGTCGACGGCAACCGGAACGGGATCGGCAGGCGTCAGCACAGCAGCCGTGTAATCGACTGCGACAGTGCCAGATTCGACGGACATCCGGTGGATGCGGCTGCCGTTGGGCATCACGATCTCCTCCGGCGTCACCTCCTTGCCGTCGACGGAGACCTTCAGGGTCTCCTCGAGGGTGAGGCCCGGCAATTTGGCGACCGCGATCTGCATCTCGAGTTCAGTCGCAGCGGTGACGGAGATTTCCATGGTGGCCGAGACATCGCGCGGCAAAGTGGTCATGCCATCAGAGTAGAGGTGGATCCCGCCGCACGCTCAAGCGGTTGCCTCGCGCGCTCAAGCCGCGCCGACGACCGTCGGGTCGGCGTAGATCACGCTCAACGCCACCACCACCGCAGCGCTCTCCTGGACCCGCAAACCGAACCGGCACGGCTCGAGTTCCAGCGGCCACGCGGTCGCCGTCGCGGCGTCGAAAGCGGCCTGCACCGGCGCCAGGCCGTGCGGATGCGCACCGAAGGCATCACCGGCGACGACGACCGAGTCCGGGTTGATGACATCGCGCAGCAAGGCGACGACGCGGCCGAGTACGGCGGCCCGCTCATCAACCAGAATCGACGCATTCTCGTTGAGCCCCAACCTTTCCGACGCATTTCGCTGCGCGGATTCACCGATCACGTCCTGCAGGGCAACCGTCCCGCTCGCCAGGTACTCGACGTCGACCGGGACGTGCGCAATGGTCCCCGCACCACGCGTCGGAACGTGCACCTTGCCGTCGAATGTCATTGCCAATCCGACGGTTTCGCGCGCGTAGAAGAAAAGTCCGGTGCCTTCCGGCGAGCGCGGATAGGTCAGCAGGAGCTCAGCTGCGGCCATTGCCTGAACATGCTCCACCACCGACACCGGAACCCCCAGCGTCGACGCCAGCATCGCGGCCACCGGGACTCGCCGCCAGCCCAGCACGTCATGATCGACGACACCGGAGTCCGAGTCGACCGACCCACCGATCGCCACCCCGCCCCACAGCAACCGTCGGCCACTGAACCGGTGAGCGAGTTCGGCCAGTTGCTCACAGAGTCGACGGGCGGCGTCCTCGCCCGGGCCTTCCGGGGTCAGCACGGCATGGCTGTAGAGCGTCCGGCCACCGAGGTCGGCGATGGCGAGCAGGGTGCGTCGGGCGCCGATGTGCATGCCCGCCACACACATCCGCTCCCGGTCGATGGTCAACGGGTTCTTGGGGCGACCGATACCGCCGGTGTGCACGAGGTCGGGACGCTCGGTCACCAGCCCCAATCGCGTCAACGCGGTCACCTGTCGATTGATGGTTGCCGGCGACAGTTCGGTGGCCTCGGCCAACCCATCTCGGGTGACAGGTCCACCGACCCGGACGGCATGGAGAACGGCGGCCGCAGGGGTCTGCCCAACCTGCAGGAACGCCGGCACGACTACGGCGGGCATGAGACGAACTTAGCAGCGACGCCCGTCGCTAAGCTTGCGTTCATGAGCTCGGAGCACGCATCAGAATCAGACACGACGACAACGGCGAAAAGTAGTGACACCCGGCCGGTGGCCGTGGTAACGGGTGCCAGCTCGGGAATCGGCGAGGCGACGGCCCGAACACTTGCCGCGCAGGGCTACCACGTGGTGGTCGGCGCACGTCGCACCGAACTGGTCGAGAAGCTCGCCGCCGAGATCGGCGGCACTGGACGTCGGCTCGACGTCACCGACGAGCAGTCGGTGAATGAGTTCGTCGCCGGACTCGACCGCGTTGACGTGCTGATCAACAATGCCGGTGGCGCAAAGGGTCTCGACCCGGTCGCCTCCGCAGACCTCGACGACTGGCGATGGATGTGGGAAACCAACGTGCTCGGCACGCTACGAGTGACGAAAGCCCTGCTGCCCAAGCTGATCGAATCCGGCGACGGCCTGATCGTCACCGTCACCTCGATCGCCGCGTTGGAACCCTACGACGGTGGTGCCGGCTACACCTCCGCCAAACATGCTCAGGCACAACTCCATCGGACGCTCCGGTTTGAGTTGCTCGGAAAACCGGTGCGGCTCACCGAGATCGCCCCCGGAATGGTGGAGACCGAGTTCTCCCTGGTCCGATTCGACGGTGACGCCCAACGCGCCGACGCCATCTATCAGGGGCTGACCCCGCTGTCGGCCGACGACGTCGCCGAGGTGATCGGCTTCGTCGCATCCCGCCCGTCGCACGTCAACCTCGACCAGATCATCATCAAACCGCGCGATCAGGCGTCGGCCCGACGAAACGTCAAAACCGGCTGAGCGCAAGGGATCTCGATACGCTGCGTGCTCGCAAGAGGGATCACCCGGCCGGGGCGGGCGCGGGGGTGGCCACAGACTTGGGTGCGCTCTTCGGCGTGGCCGGCACCGACGATGTCTGTGGCGTGCCCTTGATGGCCGACATCGACTTCCACGTCGGCCAGTCGTAGATCCAGTCGAAGATGTCGCCGTCGGCCTCGGACAACGCGATCCGGGTACCGGTAACCTCCACCGGGTCGCCGTAGATCGCGGTCTGGAAGTAGCGCTCCGCGTTCTCGAGCGAGAGGTTGATACACCCGTTGGTCACATTCGACGACCCTTGCACGCCAACGGTTTCGGGGTTGGCGTGGATGAACTCACCGTTGTTGGAGATGCGCACCGCCCAACGCTCGCGGATGTTGAAGTAACCCGCAGCCGGGTTGCTCATGTAGAACTCCTCGTGCTTTTCACTGACCACGTGGATGCCCGAGCGGGTGACGTTACGGTCGACGTCGCCCTCGCCGTAACTGCACGGCAGGGTCATCAGCGTCGCGCCGTTGCGGACCACGGTGATCTGATGCGACGATGCCTCGGCTTTGACCACCTGAGGACGTCCGATGACGAAATCGCTGGTGACATCGGCCGCGCCGAAAGCGCCTTCGCCGTGATCGAGTCCGTAGAGTTTGGCGTCCATGTGCACCTTGGTGCCCGGCGCCCAATACTCACGCGGCCGCCAATGCACCCGCGACCCGTTGTCTTCGCCGAGCCAGGCCCAACTGCCCTCGGTCGGCGGAGTGGTGGTGATCGCCAACGCCTGCTCGACGGCTTCCTTGTTGGCGACGGTGCCGTCGAACTTGAGGATCAGCGGCGCGGCGATGCCGACCTCCTGACCGTCGGCGATGTTGACCACCACATTGAGCTCCGACGACGGCTTGAGCGTCGTGAAACTCCCGGTGATCGGCACGGTCAGTCTGTCGAGGCCGGTGGCGCTGCCCTGCCAGGTGTAGGTGGCCCCGTAGCCGAGGGGCTCGAGGATGGTGAACGTCGTCTGGTCCTTGGACAACGTCCCCTTCACCGCGCGCCCGCTGGGGTTGAGCAGTTTGACGTCGGGGTTGAGAACGCCTTTGTCGACGTGCACCGAGATCGTGGCGGTCGGGTTGGGTGGCGCGGCGTCGAGTGCGGGGGTGAACTGCACGCCGGCGGTGGGCTCTTTGGACTTCTGCGCCCCACCGTCGGTGCCACGGCCGCTGCATGCGGCCACCGCCACCCCCACTACACCGATACCGGCAGCCGCGAGGATCGTGCGGCGGGTGGGGTCCTGAGTACTCATCGCAGCTGATTTTACTGAAGCAAACTGGCAAGAAACTGATCGTCGGTTCACGAATCGACAACAGATGTGTCGTGACGACGGTCGGCGTTACCGGGACAGATGCGCCCGGTTGCCATCGCGGTCGAAGATCGACAGCACCTCCACCGGTCCACCACGGGCTCCGATCGAGTGCGGGATCATCGTGTTGAACTCGGCCGCCTGGCCGGCGGGCACCAGCACCACGCGCTCGCCCAGCCGCAGCTCCGCTGTCCCGGAGATGACCATGAACCATTCCTTACCGGGATGAACGCGCAGGTCAGCGACATCGGATTGCCCGCCGGGTTCAATCCGCATCTTGGCGACCGACACGCCCTGCGGAGCGCCATCACGCGATAGCGGCCACACGGTGACTCCGGCGGACGCATGCGGGACCGGTCGGATGACGATGTCGGCGTCGTCGACCGGTTCAACCAGCTGGTCCAGCGTGGTGTCCAACGCCCGCGCGATGGCGACCAACTGGTCCAGCGCCACGCGACGATGTCCGGTCTCGATCCGGCTCAGCGTCGACGGACTCAGATCGCAGCGCGTCGCCAGGGAATCCAGCGTCCACCCTTGGGCGAGCCGTAGCCCGCGGATGCGCTGACGGACAATCGCGTCCAGTTCTTGCTCCATAGGCAAGACTATATGCGCTCGACGCAAACTACCGTTAACGTCGACGCCATGGAGCACGATCACCACCGGCACGGCGCCGCCGGCCATTCCCACCACGCCACCACCACTCCCGACGCCATCGCGATGGCCGCTGTCCTCGATCTCGACGCTGCGGTGTGCGGCGAGTATCTCGACGCGGTGCCCCGACGCTTGGCCGAACTTCTCCCCGAGCGCACCGGCCTCGCGCCGATCACCGTTTTCGATCTCGGCTCGGGCACCGGCGTCGGATCAGTCGCACTGGCGCGCCGATTCCCCACCGCCGACATCGTTGCCCTCGACGCATCGGAGGAGTTGCTCCGCCGCACCCGGCAACGTGCTGACGACGCCGGCGTCGGAGATCGGGTACGGACCGCCGTCGCCGACCTGGACTCCGCGCTGCCGACAGACATCACCCACGCCGACGTGGCCTGGGCGTCGTCGACGTTGCATCACTTCGCCGATCCGGATGCCTTGCTGTGCTCAGTATTTGACGCACTGCGCCCCGGCGGCCTGCTCGCGATCGTCGAGATTGCCGAACTGCCGACATTCCTGCCACCGAACTCCCCCGACGCCGCCCTGGAACGACGCATCCAACCGTCGGCCGGCGGCGGCTGGCATGGCGACCTCGACTGGTCATCGACGATCCGCGACGCGGGCTTCGAGATCGTCGACACCCTCGACATCGTCACCAATCCAGACCAAACACCATCGGCGACAAACGATTATGCAGCCACCTGGCTCGGCCACATGCGTTCGTTCGCGTCCGACTCGTGGACCGAGGAAGACCAGAGATCGTTGGATGCCCTTCTCTCCGATGATCATCCGTCATCACTGCGCCGGCGCGACGACCTCTCGGTACACGCCCGGCGCACCGCGTGGATCGCACGCAAGCCCGTCTGAACCCCAACCAACTCGTCGTAAGTCCCACCGCCGCAAGGAGAACCTCATGTCCACCAGCAATGTCGACGTCGCCATCGTGGGCGGTGGCGCCGCCGGATTGAGTGGCGCCGTCGCGTTGGCCCGCTCGCTTCGCTCGGTGATCGTGCTCGACGCGGGACGGCCGCGCAATGCGCCCGCCTCGCATGCACACAATCTGCTCGGACGCGAGGGGATCTCACCGGCAGAACTTCTACAGACCGGGCGCATCGAGGCTGAACACTATGGCGCGCAACTTGTTTCCGCCGAGGTCACTGAGATCCGACGCACGCTCGCCGGCGCCGATCCGGCTTTCGCCCTAACCACCTCCGACGGTTCCACGATCCACGCCCGCCGACTGCTTCTGGCCACCGGACTTGTCGATGAGCTACCCGACGTCGACGGACTGCGCGAGCTCTGGGGTCGAGACGTCTTGCACTGTCCGTACTGTCACGGCTACGAAGTGCGCGGTCAACGGATCGGCATCCTCGGCACCGGTCCGATGGCCATGCACCAAACGCTGCTGTTCCGGCAGTTGAGCCCGCACGTCACGCTGATCGATCACGGATTGCCCGAGCTGCCCGAGGACCAGCGCGCCCAACTCGATGCCCTTGGCATCAAGACTGTCGTCGGACCGGTGACTCGGCTCGAGGCCAGCGAGACCGGCCACCTGCGCGCGGCGATCCTCACCGATGGCACTCCGCTCGACCTCGACGCATTAGTGGTCGCACCCCGATTCATGGTGCGCGGCAATCTCTTCGAGTCACTCGGCGGCACCTTCGCCGAAGGCCCGATGGGACGCTTCATCCCCACCGAAATGGGAGGCAGGACGACTCTGCCCGGCGTGTGGGCCGCCGGGAATTGCGCCGACCTCGGTGCAATGGTCGGCGCGTCGGCCGCGGCGGGAATGCAGGCCGGCGCGATGATCAATGCCGACCTCGTCATGGTCGACGCACAGACGGCCGTCGCGGCGTAAGTCAACTGTCCACGCTCGGCCGTACCTCTACTTGACTCCAGCAAGCAATAGTAGACTTCTAGCATGTCTACTATTGGAATAGCAGAACTGAGTCATAGAGGGTCTGAGCTGGTCCGACTCGTCGAAGAGGAGGGCGCCGAGTTTGATCTCACCCGGCAAGGCCGCGACATCGGAGTCGTCTTGACCCGCAGGAGTCGACTGCAGTCCATCCCCACCGCGAGCCTCGCGGAGCTGTCTGCCGCGCTCGGCGAGAACCAACTCAGCGCCGAGCAGATTGAGTCCCGGCTGGCAGACGTTCAGCAAGGTCGCGACTCCTCGGGTGAGGTATCCGGTGCTCGTTCATCTTGATACGAACGTCCTCATTCGTGGGTTGCCCGGGAACTCATCCCTTTCCGAAGGCGACACCACCCAGATCAGTTCCATCGTCTACGCGGAGTTCCTTGAGGGCCTGAACAGTTCTGATCCGGGCATCGTTGTCGCAACCCAGAAACAGGTCAGCGCCCTGGACGACCTCTATCGCGGAGGTGTGCCTTTCGACGGGACCACCGCCCGGCTATACCAACTCATTTCCGGCGTAACACTGAGATCCGGCAAGTCGAGTCGGAGGCGACGCATCGACCTCATGATCGCCGCAACCGCGATCCAGCACTCAGCAGCCTTGGCCACCTACAACCCACAGGACTTCGCCGGACTGGGTGACGCACTGCAGGTAGTCAGCTTGTCGTAGACGAACTGTCACAAAGGATCCGGGGCAATCCTAGCCCGGGAAGCCGTCGAGAACCGTTCTGCTGGAAGATAGTCCGAGCCTCGTAGCACCTGCAGCGATCAGCTCCGCGGCGAACTCCGCGGTGCGGATACCACCGCTGGCCTTCACCCCCACCGACGGTCCGACGGCCTCGCGCATCAGACGCACCGCCTCCACGGACGCACCGCCGGAGGGATGAAAACCGGTGGAGGTCTTGACATATCCGGCCCCGGCGGCCACCGCTCGACGGCACACCTCCGCCAACGTCTCGGGCCCGGCAAGCTCCAGCAGCGCCGCCGATTCGACGATCACCTTGAGCACCACGCTGTCGCCGACGGCCTCCCGGACCGTGAGCACGTCAGCGAACACCTCGTCGAAGTCTCCGGCAACCGCCGCCCCGACGTCGATCACCATGTCGACCTCGTCGGCGCCAGAATCGGCCGCGAGGCGCGCCTCAGCCGCTTTCACCAACGAATGGTGCTTACCCGACGGGAATCCGGCCACCACACAGCTCTTCTGCCGGCCGGTGTCGATCGGCAGCATCGACGGCGACAGGCACACCGCGTACACGCCGAGATCTGCGGCCTCGGCAATGGTGGCCAGCGCATCGGCGCGGGTGGCTTCGGGCTTGAGCAGGGTGTGGTCGATGAGGGCCGCGACATCGGTGCGGGTGAGGTCGGTGTTCAGCACAGTGACGAGCTTGGCACACTGGGAGTCGTGAGTTCGATTCCCGGTCCGGCCGCCGACGCCCGCTACGTCCTCGCGTTGGGCTGCCCCGACCGCACCGGCATCGTCGCGAGCATCTCCGGTTTCCTCGCCGATATCGGCGGCTGGATCACCGAGGCCGCCTACCATTCCGACCCCGAGACCGGCTGGTTCTTCACCCGCCAGGCCATCCGTGCGGATTCGGTGGCCCTCGACATCGACCAGGTCCGGCAGCGCTTCGCCGACGAGGTGGCCGCCGACCTCGGCCCCGACACCGAGTGGCGCCTCACCGACACCAGCCGACCCAAGTCCGCCGTGCTGCTGGTGAGCAAGGAAAGCCACTGCCTGGTCGATCTGCTCGGCCGCGCTCACCGTCGAGAACTGCCCGCCGAGGTGGCGGCGGTGATCGGAAACCATCCCGAACTCGAGGAGCTGACCACCCGCTTCGAGGTGCCGTTCCACCTGGTGCCGTTCGCTGCCGAACGCAAGGCCGAGTCGTTCGCCGAGGTGTCGCGCATCGTCGACGGTTATGCCCCCGACGCGGTGGTGCTGGCGCGGTTCATGCAGATCCTGCCGCCGCAGCTGTGTACGGCATGGGCCGGCCGCGCCATCAACATCCACCACAGCTTCCTGCCCAGCTTCATCGGCGCGCGCCCGTATCACCAGGCCTTCGCCCGGGGCGTGAAGTTGATCGGCGCGACCTGCCACTACGTCACCGCCGACCTCGACGCCGGGCCGATCATCGAACAGGACGTGATCCGCATCGACCACGGCGACAGCGTCGCCGACATGGTGCGCCAGGGCCGCGACATCGAAACCCTGGTTCTCGCACGGGGTTTGCGATGGCACCTTGAGGACCGTGTGCTGGTGCACGGGCGTAAGACCGTCGTTTTCAACTGAGCCGTTTTTCAAAGGTCGTCCCCGGGAAGAATCCCGGGGGGCGACCTTTTTAGCCCAGATCCGACGAGCGCTGGAATCCGGTCAGTTGTTGCCGTTCTCGTTCGGGTCGGTTCCCGCACCATGGTTGGGATTGGTGCAGACAGTGCCCTCACAATTGCTCGAGTCCCCACCGTTCTGATTCGGATCGGTACCCGCGCCGTGATTGGGATTGGTGCACGCCGTACCCTCACAATTGCTCGAATCTCCGCCATTCCCGTTCGGATCGGTACCGGCGCCGTGATTGGGATTGGTGCAGACCGTACCCTCACAATTACTCGAGTCCCCACCATTCTCGTTCGGGTTGGTACCCGCACCGTGGTTGGGATTGGTACACACCGTTCCTTCGCAGGTGCCACCAGTGCCCGCGCCACTATTGTTCGTGCCGTTGCTCTCATTGTTCGGTGCGGCGGGTGCGGCGGGTGCGGATGAAGCCGGTGGCGTCGAGGGCGGTGGAGACGACGACGTCGTCGACGAGCTGGAAGACGCGGGTGGCGTCGACGAATCACTCGAACATGCCGATCCCAGCACCGCCAGCAGTAGAATGCCGATCATCGCGACAATTCGTTTCATCACACACCTTTTCGGGTCGTCCACACGTGGCGTACCGGGTCGTACGCACAACAAACGCAATTCAACAAGAACGATCCTCAATCTGATGACGTGAATGCCGACGACGATGAGAACTTGTACTTCCACAATCAACTATTGGCATGGACACGAATACGGGGAGAGTGAATGACGATTGCCGCACCCACGCTGGATTTGCGTCGCCTCGAGCAGTTCTTGATGGTGACGCAATTGGGCTCGGTCAGCGCTGCGGCGGATCATTTCGGCTTTTCCCAGCAGGCGCTCAGCTCGTCGATTCGTCAGCTCGAACGCAATATCGGCGTGGCACTGTTCGATCGGGACAGGCGATCGCTGCGACTCACCGCCGCAGGCGAGGAGCTTCGCACGCAGGCGCCCATGTTGTTGGCCGCGACCGCGCATGCGGTGAAAACAGCAATTGACGCGGCCAACAACGAACGACGCGAGTTCCGGGTCGGCCGCACTCCGGCCATCACCTCAGAGGAGAGTTACCGCTATCTCGAATCCGTACGGAACAGTGATCCGACGCTATCGGTCACCGTTCTTGAAATCTTCCCGTCCCAAATCGAGGGCTTGCTACAGGACGGAACGATCGATGTCGCGCTACGGCGGGGTCCGATGAGTCAACCTGCGTTGGCATCGGCCGTCATCGGCTCCGACCAGCTGAACGTGGCAATGCGCAGCTCCCATCCCCTGGCCACGCGCTCAACGCTGAGCTTGCGCGAGTTGGCCGACGAGACGTTCATCGTGTGGGCACCACCGGGCCGATCGTGTTACACCGATCATCTGGTGTCCGAATGCCGACGGCACGGCATCGACCCGATCCTGCGCGTCAACCACATTCAGGGCACCCGGCCGGAGACCGCGGTCGCCGACAACACCTGCATCGCCTTTGTCACCGCCGCCCCGGGAACCGCACTCGACGGAGCGGTGCGGATCATCGCGCTCGAAGAGGACATGCGCGCACCGGTGCAGGCACTGTGGCTCCCACACATTCGCTCCGCGCCACTCGACGCCCTGGTCGCCACGGAAACGACGACATCCGACGACGGTGGGCAACAGTGACCGCGGAGACAGCCCAACCCAACTGGAATGCCGAGCCGGCACCACCGTCGTCGAATGGTACGGTCGCGCCAGCTGATTTGAATCGGCTGTACCACTTCACATGTGCGGTCGAGGCGGGCACCATCACCGCCGCCGCCCAACAGGTCTTCCTCACCCAGCAGGCGTTGTCGATCTCAACCCGACAACTCGAGCAAGATCTCGGCGTCACGCTGTTCGACCGCACCGGCCGCGGATTGGTGACCACCCCCGCCGGTGCCAGCCTCTACACCGGGGCGACCGCGATACTTGCCGCGACCGACAACATCGTCCGCCGACTGCGCGTCACGGCCGCGGGGAAGCGGCCGGAATTCGTCATCGGGTACACGCCAGACCTGTCTGCAGCCGATGCGTTCACCCTTGCCGACGCTGTCGTCGACGAGGATCCACTGCAACCGATCAGCGCACAACCATTGTCCACCAACGCCATTCGAGCTCAACTCCGATCCGGGGAGATCGATTTGGGGCTGTGCCTCGGCGGCTATCCCTACCCTGACATCATCGGTGCCATGGTGGGTGTGCGGACTCTACGCTTGGCCATCCGCGCCGAGCATGAACTGGCCAACCGACCGGTCATCGAACTCGCCGACCTGCGCAATGTGCCGATCGTGGTGTCCGAGCCCGAGCAAACGTCGTCGATCACCGACTACGTTGTGTCGCATTGTCGACGCAGCGGGTGGGAACCCAGGCTGATCGTGAGCCCGCTGCGCGGCGCCCCGCCGGCGGTCGCGCTGCGTCGCCATCCGCA
This sequence comes from Actinomycetes bacterium, assembly GCA_023461275.1. GTDB lineage: Bacteria > Actinomycetota > Actinomycetes > Mycobacteriales > Mycobacteriaceae > Gordonia. The sequence continues at coordinate 82,585 of JAEYMI010000062.1, forward strand.
GGCGTGCACGTTCGTCACTGACGCCGTCGACCAATCGGGACCCGACGACGGCGTAGTGGTCCGATCCGTCGCCGATCCACCCGTCATCCCCATCCAGGTGTCATGGCTCCCGCACACGAGCTCGCCCATTCGCGATCTGATCCTGGCTCGCAACGAGCTATTTGCCGAATAGCCCGGTATGTCGACGCCTTGACTCACTAGTGTGAACACGACGTCGGGAAGGTTGCTCTACGAGGAGTCGGCAATGCGGATTGAACGTTTTGTCAATCGATGGAATGCGCGTTCTGCGGTGGTCGCCGCCGCAGTGGCGGGCACACTGGGCGGCACTCTCGCCTCCGCGCCGGCGGCCGAGGCGGCACCACGCTTCACGATCACCGCATATGGCGACGGCACCAGCATCGTCGTCACCACCCGCACGGCACCGCGAAACGCGTCGACGTGTTACCTGAACACCTCCAACACCTGGCTCGGTGCGCAAATCCCGTCGGGCAATTCGGTGCGGGCGAATCCGAGCGGCGTGCTCACCATCCGGAGCGCGCCGATGTTCCCGTCTCCCTACGACGTGACGATGATGTGCTACCTGCCCAACGCCTACCCCGCGTACTCGAATCCGGTGCGCGTCAACGTGACCGGGCTGCCCCGTCTGAGCTGACGGGCGCCGTCGGCGCTTCCGTGGGGGCCGTCGATGCGCGCGAGGGCGCCATCAACGCGCGCGAGGGCGCCATCAACGTGAGCGAGGGCGCCGTCGATGCTGGCAAGGGCGCCATCAACGTGAGCGAGGGCGCCGTCGACGGTCAGAAGTCGAAACCGCCGAAATCGCCACCGCCGTCGAAGAATCCGCCGCCGTCGCCGCCACCGCCCCAGTCGCCGCCACCGGTGTCGCCGTAGTCGCCGCCGCCGTAATCTCCGCCGCCGTAATCTCCACCACCGTCGCCGTAATCTCCACCGCCGTCGATGCCGGCCACGTCGGAACCGTCGCCGGCACCGCTTTCAAAGGCCGTGGCGTCGTATCCGACACCCGACATCCCGGAGAACAGCGCCGAGAACAGGAACATCGATCCGACGCCCCAGGCGCCGGCGACCAGCGCCGGCTTCCACCAGGGCTCGGAGTACCAGCCCGCGGGCACCGGACGCCCGGCGACGCGGCCACCCGGGTAGTAGTTCGGGGTGCGCGAGGACGGCGTCGGCGACGCCTCCACCTGCCGGCCCTCGAAGTCGACGGTGCGGTCCTCGGTGACCGAGCCCGCACTCTGCTGACCGTCGAGCTCCGGAATCGCCGGCCCGGGGTCCATGTTCATCGCGGTGCGCGCCGCGCGGATGTAGTAGAGACCCTCGATCGCGGTCTGTTTGGCCAGCCGTGCCTGCGCAGGCGAACTGGCCTGTTCGATCTGCGCGCCCGCGGCATTGAATCGCTCACCGGCGTCGGCAAGGGCCTGCTTGGACGCCGGACCGTCGCCGACGAGCATGAAGACCTGACCGCCGAGCCGGTCGATCGCTTGTCGCGCATCGGCTTTCGCATCGTCGAGGCTGCGCGCCGACGACACACCCGAGCGGCGCTGCGACATCACCACCACTCCGACGACGATCAGCACCACGATGGCGATCAGAATCAGTGCACCCATGTTTCCCTCCACGCCACCCCGCGCTCACCGCGGGGATGCGGAGCGTCGGGTGCTGACAAATCGGACATCACCCAGCGTACCGGCGTCGGCGTCGGGCGGGCCCGAACAGCGGCCGGCGGGCTCGCTACCGCGGCGGGCTCAGAACAACGAGCACGATCCGTTCTGCGTCTGACCTGCGGTGGCCTTCTCCAGATCGACGTCCTTGCCGTCGATGGCGAAGTCGACGCCCTTGTCGGTCACCTTCAGATTCTTGACCTGCACCTCGTCGAACATCGGACCGAACAGTGACCCGGAGACCTGATCGACGACCTGCTGCGCGAAGTCCTTGGGGATGCCGAAGATGAAGGCGTTGGCCTTCTCGACCTCGAAGTGGACTCGCCCGTTGGTCAGCACCGGTTTGATGGTGGTGGTCACCGGGATCGGCAGGAAGCCCAGCTGGACAGCCGACTGAATCTCGATGGTGCCGTCGGCGGCGTTGCCGGAGATCGACTGGATGGGCGCGTTCGCGGCCGCCTCCCCGAGCCCCGACTGACCGGGATCGGAGTTGGTGCCATTGCCGCCGGTGGCCTGGCTCATCTGCTGACTCATCTGCGTCACCCGCTCGAACGGGATGCTGCCCGACCCGGTGAGCGTGTTCAGGGTGGTGCCGTTGTCGTGGGTACTGATGCCCTCGGCACGAGCGTGCAGTTTCATACCGGCACCGCTGTCGTCGGTGTCGATCTGGACAAACGGAATCTCGTCGCCGATGGCCTGCAACAGCATCGGCTTGCGGCTGATAGAGACCGACGTGGGCGATCCGGTCATCTGCCCGAACGCATTCTCCATGCAGTTGGTCGCCCGGTTACGGATGAACAGTTCGCTCCCGATCAGACCGATGACCACGACGAGCACCAGGCCGGCGGCCACGCACGCGGCGATCAAACCCTTGCTGCGGCCCTTCGATCCCGAACTCTTCGACGGCGAACTCATCGGCACCGATCGCTGCGCACCGGTATCCGGGGCAGCGGAGTCGTACTGGGCGCCGTACTGGGACGTCTGCTCCTGGGTTTCGAAGCGCGATGTCGGAGTCCGGACCGCGTTGGAGTAGGCCAACGACGCCGGCTCGGACGGCGGCGGGTCCATCCGCGAGGTGTGCGCGTCCCCGTAGGTGTCGGGCGCACCATATGGCGACCACTGCGCGTCGTCGCCCTGCGGGTTGTTGTTCTCACGGTCGGTCATCTGATGCAGACCCTCCATCGTTTTCTCGGCGTCGGCTTCCCCCCAGAGGTCGCCGCCCAGACCGGTGTGTCAGGCAGTGATTGTCAAGCGATCGGCCGTGCGTTGTCGAGCACGGCGAACGCGGCTCGGGCCTTGTTCACCGCGGCGAGGTCGATGTCGTGGACGCCTACCTGCGCCGATTCGTCGTACGCGGCGACCACGCTACCGAAGGGATCTGTGAGTTGGCTGTGTCCGATTCCGGTCGGCGCCGACGATTCTCGCAGGTCGGGATCGTCCGGCAGTGCCTGTCCGACGGCGGCGACGAAGGTCGTGGAGTCCAGTGCCCGCGCGGTCGCGAGCACCTCCCACTGGTGCTGTTTGCCGGGGCCGGCACCCCACGACGCGGGAACCACGATCAGCTCGGCGCCCTGCCCGGCGAGTGCGGTGAACAGTCCCGGGAACCGGACGTCGTAGCAGGTGGCCACCCCGACCGTGACGCCGTCGATGTCCACTGTGACCGGATTGTCGCCGGGCGCGACGGTCTTGGACTCGGTGAAGCCGAAGGCGTCGTAGAGGTGGATCTTGTTGTAGGCGGCCACTGTGCCGTCGGGTTGCGCGATGAGCAGGGTGTTGGATACCCGGCCGTCGTCGGCGGGGGTGAACATCCCGGCCACGATGCTGATCTGGTGTTCTCGGGCCAATTCGACGACGCCGCTGGCCCATGGGCCGTCGAGCGGTTGTGCGACCGGTCCCAGCGGCACCCCGAACCGACACATCGTCGCTTCTGGGAACACCACAAGCCGCGCTCCCTGCTGGGCGGCCTCGCGGGTGTGCTCGGCCACCAGCGCAAGATTCGACGCCGGGTCGGTGCCCGACGTGATCTGCGCCATCGCGATTCGCATGCGCCACAGCCTAGGGCATCACCGTCGCGCCGCAGCTCACGGGCGTCGGGCCCGGCTCGACGGCGATCGGGCCGACTCAGGCCGACATCGGGCACGACTCAGGCCGACGTCGGGCACGGCTCAGCCCGGTGCGACGACTCTCCACGGGACGGTCAGCACGTTGTCCACCTGCCGCCCGCGAGGCACCTCGCAGGGCACTCCGCGCTCCACGAGCAGCTCACGCGCGGCCCGCCACCGGGCGCGCGGCCCGAACGGTGCCTGCGCGGCCGCGATGTCCCAGCACCGATCGGCCTCGGCCAGCAGGTCATGGATGGCCTCGCCGTCGACGTTGCGGTGGATCAGCGCCTTGGGCAGGCGCTCCGCGAGATCCGACGGCCGCTCGACGTGCTCGGGCGACCACGCGACGGTCAGCGTGCGCGGCCCGTCGGCGTCGAGCAGCACCCAACAGTTGCGTCGGCCGATCTCGTCGCAGGTGCCCTCGATGATCACCCCGCCGGGACCCAGCGTGCCGCGCAACTGCGCCCACGCGGCGTCGACCTCGGTCTCGTCGTATTGCCGCAGCACGTTGAACGCGCGGATGAGTTGCGGTCGCAGACCGGCGACCTCGAAGCCGCCGAGCGCGAACCGCACGCCGTCCCGGTCGTCGACGACGCGTTCCGGGTCGATTTCCAGCCCGACCATCTGCAGGTCAGGGGCAATGCCGCGCAGCCGGACGGCCATCTCGACGGCGGTGTCGGGTCGCGCGCCGTAGCCGAGGTCGACGACGACCGGCCTCGGTGTCGCGGCCAGCGCAGCACGGACCGCGGGAGAGTGCACCGCCCAGCGGTCCACCCGACGCAGCCGGTTGATGTTGGTGGTGCCGCGGGTGATCCGGCCTTGCGGCCGCGGTGGCGGGCTCAGCGGAGGTGCCGGGTCTGGAAGTGCCGGGTCTTCAGGTGAGCCGGGTCAGAGGTTCTTGGTGACCCAGTCGGCGGCGTACTCGGCCTCCGCCCGGAACAGGTCGACCAGGTTGACCAGCATCAACTGCTCGAGCTTGCCGTTGATGAACGGCACGTAGACCTTGACCTCGGAGGTCCGACGGATGGTGCAACCGGTCTCCGTCGGGAACAGCTCCTGCCAGCCGGTGAGGTTGCCCGGCCCGGCCGGAATCGACGCGGTGTAGTCACCCTTGGTGTTGTCCGGGTCGAACGGACCGAAGGATTCCTCACGCGTGATGACCATGTCCTTCTTCAGGACGGTCTGCGCGATCGCCGGCAGCTGGTCACGACCGATGGTCTGCTTCAGGATCACGCGAATGCCGGTCTCATCAGCGGAAAAGGACTCCACCGAGCAGTGCGGCGAGATCATCTGGAAGCCCGACATCATGTCGTCCCAGTACTTCTGGGTGCTTTGCGCCTGGTAGAGAGTCTCTGCCGGGTGCTTGTAGCGGGCGGAATAGCTGAGCCGTCGTGCCATAGGTCTCAGGCTACGTCAGCGATTCGCGGCCTCCCAATTGATGGTCTGCTCGCGCTCGGAGTCGAGCAGGTCCACCAGCTGTTCGATGATGGCGCTTTCGATCTTGCCGCCGACGAACGGGACACTGACGTCGACGTCGACGTCGAGCTTCGCTGTCGAGGGGTCACCGGACATCACGAGCGTGCCGTTGACCTTGGCCGGCGCGCCGGTGACCGACGCGGCGAAGGTGCCGGTGATCTCGCTGCCGTTACGGGCGAAGGTGCTGGTACGGGGAATCTCCAGGTCGCCGGGGCGCACCTTGGTGATCATCGACGGCAGCTTCTCCTCGGGCACACCCTGCTGCATCACGACGGTGATGCCGCTCGGACTCGCCTCGAAGGATTCGAGCTTGCCGTGACTGGAGTTGATGGCCTCGAGGAGATCGCGCCAATACTGCTCAGAGGAGATGACCTCCCAGTACCTGTCGACCGAGAACGGGTAGGACACCGTGTGTTCCATCTTGCTCGCCATGTCGAGAAAGATACCGGGTGCAGGCCAGAGCACGTCTCTAGGTGCTGTGCTGGCCCTCACGCTGCTGGCCCTCACGCTCGGCGCGAATCGGATGCGCCTTTGACGTCAGGCACCGACCCGTCTCGAGATTCCACTCCCATCCGTGCAAATCGCACGTCAGATGATCGCCGTCGATGTGCCCGAACGTTGTGAGATCGGCCTTGAGGTGTGGGCAGCGACGCTGAATCTTCCAGCCGTCCTTGACGACCGTCGCGTTGTCGTCATGTGCCTCGGCAAACCACCCGTCGGCGTAGGCGATACGTTCCTCGGTCAGACACTTGAAGAACGTGTAGAGGTACTCGTTGTACCCGCCGATTCGGCGGGCGACGAACCTGGTCGACAGAAAAATGGTGTTCGTCCAGTCGTACTCGTCGTCACGCAACACCGTCCGCACGAGTTCCGGCGCGATGTCGAAGCTGTAGCGATACCTTTCGTCGGCTATCGGTTCACGGACCATTCGTTTCGGGAAATCCACTACGACGGTCTGGTCACCCATGAAGAGGGCGACGGGGTAGCCGATGCCGTCACATATGAGATCCGATCGCGCCATGACGGGTTCAAACTTCCTACGGAGAGGATCGATGAGCGGCACACCATCGTCGGCGGCCCAGGCCGACTTCTCCGCCGCGATGACGTCGCGTTGGCGCTCGGCATAGTCGGCAATGTACTGCTCTTTACCGGTGGTGAAGAGCCGCATCACCTCCTCGTCGGATACCGGGTGTGTCAGGGACACGAGTTCGGATCCGCTGATGTCGGCGGCGGAACCGGGAATCATCAACAGGCCGTTGTCCTCGCCGTGGCGTCGCATCTCGTCGATGAAGACCACCTGGTCGGGGAAGATATTCGCCGGATCGCCGTGTACGTCGTTGAGTGCGCGCAGTTCGTCGTCGAGAAAGCAGGGTGGGCCCGCCGACGGAATGACCCACGCCGCGCCGACCTGATGCATGAACTCTCGGCAACGGTCCATCCCGCGTTGACGTTTCTGAGCAGCGAATGAGTCCTTGGCGCGCTGCGGGATGTCGTAGACCATCGGGTACCAGATGGCTCCCGAGAACTGGATCATGTGCACGTCAACCTGGTCGAACTGCGTGGTGAGCGGCGTGAGATCAACGGGGCGCGAATCGTTCATGTTGAAGACCGTGGTCTCGCCGTCGCTGACTGTGAGCGCGGAGTCACCGAGCGGCCCGTCGGCGGGCGCTGCGAGCGAGATGATCATGATGTCGAGGTCACCCTTGGGTCCGCTGACTGTGTGCTTGACCCCGTTCTCCGTCTCGAAGAACCGGTGGAAACCCAGCGCTTCGAGCTCTCGTTTGAGGTCGGGCACCGGATACTGCGGAAGCAGAACCACGGTGTCCTTGTTGATGTTCTCGGTCAGATTCTTCGGATCGAAGTGATCCTTGTGTAGGTGGGAAACGTACAGATAGTCGCAGTTTCCCAGCGTTTTCCAGTCCAGCTGGGAATTGTCCGGAAACGGAAACCACGATGCGAAGAACGCCGGATTGACCCATGGGTCACACAGGACGGTGCCTGCTCTGGTCTCCAACAGAAATCCCGCATGACCGACGCTCATGACTCGCAACGAAAGTCGCCTCCTCGACACCGATGAATCCACTGAACGACGCTACGGAGGACCGTTCGGGGAGAGCAGAGTCCAACGACCCGACGTCGTAGTGATGCCCGTCGCAGAGGGCGGGCCGCGGGAGCGGCGACCGCCACTCGGTACCGTGAGCCTGTGCAGAAAAGCTTCGTCGACATCACCACCATGCATCTGGGCGGCGTCGCGTCGGACTACCACCTCGCCGAGTCGGCTGACGAAGCCGTCGAACTGACTCGCAGCGCCGACGCCGATGGCATTCCGGTGCTCGTCGTCGGCGGGGGATCCAACCTGGTGGTCGGCGACAGCGGCTTCGACGGGCGCGTGCTGCACGTCGGCTTCAGCGGCATCCGCGTCGACGATGACCTGATCGCGGTCGACGCGGGCACAGATTGGGACAGCGTCGTGGCCACCACCATTGAGGACGGCTTCGGTGGGCTCGAGACGTTGTCTGGGGTGCCCGGATCAACTGGTGGTACGCCAGTGCAGAACGTGGGAGCCTATGGAACCCTTATTTCGGAGTATCTGGAATACGTCACGGTGTACGACCGGCAGAGCCGCGAGGTCACGACCATCGCGGGCGCCGACTGCGGCTTCGGTAGTCACCGGCAGTCGATCTTCAAGCACTCAGATCGGTGGGTGATCCTGACCGTTCACCTGCGACTTCCGAGAACGACAACATCGCAGCCCATCAGGTATGCGGGTCTTGCGCAGGCACTCGGATGCGAGATCGGCGATCGCGCCCCGGTCGATGAGGTGCGCCAAACCGTTCTGGAGCTGCGCCGGTCACGCGGCATGGTCTACGACGAGTCCGACCGCGACACCTGGTGCGTCGGCTCATTCTTCATCAACCACGTGCTGAAAGAAGTGCCCGCCAAAGCCGCCGCCGCGCCCACATACCCAGACCCTGCCGGCATCAAGCTGCCGGCAGGATGGCTGATCGACCACGCGGGATTCCCGCCCGGATACGGGGCCGACTTCGCTCGCGGACGGGTTCGTCTGTCGCCACGCCACGCACTCGTGGTCACCAACCGCGGCGACGCGACGACTGCGGAGGTGATGGCCTTTGCCGCACACATCCGCGAAGGTGTCGAGGCGGCGTTCGATATCCGCCTCGGCCCCGAGTGCGACCTCGTCAACTGCTCCTTCGACGACGCTCCACCGGACTGGCTCGCCGAACTGATCTGACGCTCGAACCGACCGGCACGTTCACCCAAACGGACACTGCCGGTTGCCGGTTGGTTCGGGTAGATTCCGTCCATGCCAATCGCAGCCGACCCTGCCACCACCGTCCTGGTCGACATGGACGGAGTGCTGTGCGACTTCGACAGCGCCGTACTGCGTGGCCTCCCCGACGATCTCGAGCGCGTGCCGCGCAGCAACTTCTACATTGCCAAGGATTACCCCGACCACAAGGCACTGGTGGCCGAGGTCTACTCGCACCCGGAGTTCTTTTACGAACTCGAACCGATCGACGGGGCCCTGGAGGGCTGGCAGCGCCTCGTCGATCTGGGTTACTCCCCGCGCATCTGCTCGGCACCGTTGACACTGAACCCCAAATCGGTTGAGGGAAAGCAGGACTGGCTCCGCAGACACCTTGCACCAGCCTTCGGCGAATCAGTGGTGGACGATGCGATCTTCGACAAGCAGAAGCACCTGTACCAGGGCCTGGCCATCATCGACGACAGGCCGACGATGGAAACCGGCGACGGCCCCGCGCCGTGGACGCACATCGTCTTCGACGCCGCATACAACCGTCACGTCCCGGACTCGGTGGCACGGTTGCGAGGTTGGCGTGACCCCAACCTCGGCCCGCTGCTGGATTCCCTCGTCGCTCGTGGCTCGGTGGCTTGAGCTTGAGTGCCCTCGCCTTCCTGCGTCATGTCCCGGCTGCCCGATGGCCGGCAGCATGCAGCATCCTGGCTCGAATTCCCACTGGAGCAGTCGGTCTCGTCCTGCCGCTGATCGCGATCACCGATCCCGAACTCGGAATAGGGATCGGTGGCGTCGCCTTTGCGTGCTGCCGCGTCGCGAACGCGGTGTCGGGTCCGGCGTGGGGCCGCATGGTCGACCGTGCCGGTATTCAGCGTGTGGTGCTGGGTCTCACGTGCGCCTTTGTGACGGTGGCGCTCATGCTGGCGGCAGCACCGATGAACGTACCGATCTTCCTGCTCGGGTCCGTCGGACTGGGCATCTTCATCGCGCCGATCCCGGCGATCATGCGGTCGCTGTGGAACCGACAACTACCTGATCAGAGCGATCGAGACGCAGCGAATGCGTGGGAGTCGGTGCTCTCCGAACTCATCCTGATCTCCGCCCGGCTACTGATCGCCGTCGTCTCCCTGCTTGTCAGCCTGCAGTGGGTGATGGTCGTCCTCGCGGCACTGTCACTCATCGGTGGCGTCGGCCTGGTGTGCACGCCGCTGGTCCGTGGCGACTCGGGCACACATCTCGGAGCCGGTCGTCGAACCCTGCGCGGCCTGATGGCCGGCCGCACCCTCTTCACCATCTTCACGCTCGCCTCGGCCTCCCTCGGCGCATTCAGCATTGGACTCATCGAGGGTGCGCACCGGAGTTCGTCCGGCGCGACATTGGCGTCCCTGGCTGTGGGTGCGTGGGCTCTCGGCAGCGTCGTCGGGGTGCAGCTGGGGCGCCTCGACCGCGTCGCCCAGACCATACGCGGCCTGTCGATCTTGTTGGCCACCATGGGATTTCTTCAGCTCTTCACGATCGCCGCGAGTGGATTCGGGCCGGCGGCGCTGCTGGTCTCAGCCTTCGTGGCCGGACTTCCGATCGCTGCCATCATCTCCGGGCTCTATCGGGTTCTGCCGACCATCACCCCACCCGGACAGGAGACCGAGTTCTTCGCGTGGGCGGTCACCGCGATCCTGATCGGCGACGGCGCCGGTGCGGTGGTGGCGGGGTTCGTCGTCGATCTGGCGTCAGTTGCTGTCATCGTGACCGCCGTCATCCCGACCGCACTCGCCGCACTGGCAGTCCGGATCAGTCTGGGTGAGCACGATCGCGACCGTCCACGCATGGAGCCACGGGTTTCGACGTGACAGCTTCAGGCCAATCCAACTTCGACGTCTTCATCAGCTATGCCACCAGGGACAACTCGTCAGGATGGGTCGATGAGTTGGTATCTCGTCTCCGCAAGGCGTGGCTCACGGACGTCGGCACATCGAGGCCACTCTCGGTGTTCTTTGACAAGCAAGCGATCGAATCGATGGATCAGTGGGAGCATCGGCTGGGGCAAGGCCTCCGCTCGTCGCGAGTCCTCTTGGTCTGCGCGACCACAAACTACTATCGAAGCGACTACTGCCGCAAAGAATGGGTGGAATTCCATCGTCACAACGCACGGCGCCTCGCCAGCAGCGATGCCGTGGCAGGGTTGGCCACATACAAGCCGAATACAACTGTCACAGAAGACACTTCAGAGATCAGAGCCTGGCGCCACGAGGTAGACGCCACCCAAATCGAGGATCTGTCACCATACGTACACGATGGCTCGATCGACGTTGCCGACCCGGCAGTGAGCCGACACATCGAATCGATGATCCGACGAATCATCGCGCACGTCAGCCGAATACGCTCGGCTGCCGCCGCGCCGCACAACTTCGCGCTTGCCAGCAGCACCTTCGTCGGCAGATCGAAGGACCGAAAAGAGCTGCGCAACAATCTCTCCAGTACCGGTTCCATCGGCACGGTTACCGTCCTTCATGCCATCGGCGGTATGGGCAAATCCGATCTGGCAACCACCTACGCCACCGAGCACGCGCACTTCTACCGGGGCGGCATGTGGCGGGTGCCGTGCGAACAGCACAAAGACATCCTTGGCGCGCTGTCCGAGCTGGCACGCAGCGAGGAGATCCTCGGGCTCGTCGATGCGGACCACAGCGATGCGCAGGCATTGGGACGTCGCGTCGTAACGAAGCTCGAGGCCCTGACCGCCGACGTCAACGACCAGTCCGCTGCGCACTGCCTCCTGATCCTGGACAACGTGACATCTGCGAAGCTATTGGGGGTCAACTCACTCGACCATCTGCCGGAGGTCGAGTGGCTCCACGTGGTGGCAACGACCCGACTCGGAGCCGAGGACGTCGGCCCGGTAAGTCGCCTGACGTGGCAGCAGATCGAGCCGCTCGAGAACGGCGACGCGATGGCAATCTTCGAGCAATACCAACGCGCCGCAACAGCATTCCGGTCGCCAGGACCGGTGTTCTCGCCGGGGCAGCATCACGTCATCGAGCGCATCATCACACTCCTCGGCGGTTACACGCTCGCCGTAGAATTGGCGGCAGCTTACCTGGCGTCGAACAAGGTTCAGCCCGCACAACTCCTCGCGGCGCTCGAAGGTGATGGCGGAACCACCAATCTCAACAGAGTGAGCAAATCACGCTTCGCCGACGCCATCCGCCACCAGGACAAGATGGTGACCACCATTCTGGATCAGACGATGGACACCCTGTCACCGCGCGCCCAATCAGCCCTCACATACGCCAGCCTCCTACCGCCCGACACCATTTCATGGCAATGGCTGGAGGAACTCACCGCCGCGGTCGGCGACGAGGAGCCCTCCGACAGCGGACACCCCGCAATGCCCGGGCTGGACGGCGATTGGTCCGACGACCGGAGCATCCTCGAGGGGCGGGCGCTTCTGAGTCCTGCCGACACCGAAGGCAACGCACGCTTACATCGCGTACTCGGCGAACACTTGGCGCAGCTCGTCACCGATACGCATCGCAGCGAGTTGCAGTTCCTGCTCAAGGATGTCGTGATCTCCACCGAGCGCAGCATCGCCGACCCGTTGGCGCTGCGCACACTGGTTCTCGCTCTCACCCGAGCGGTCTCGCAGGTTCCCGATCTGATTACGAGCATCTACCGGATCGCTCCTACTGCACGCAACTACGTCGATTCCGGCTCCATCACCGCACTGGTCGCTAAGACTGTGGTCGTCGCCAGAGAAGAGGCCGAGACACATCCCGACGATACTGACCGTAAGCGCCTCCTGGCCCTTACCCACCTGCTGTCCGCTCAAGTGTCTGACGACCCGGAATCAGTAGATACCCGGTTACACGAATCCAGCTCGATAATCCAGGAGCTACTAGAATCCGACTCCTCGAATTCGGTCTGGCGCAGTGATGAGGCGCGGATTCTCGACCTGATGGGCAGCCGTCTACTGAACCGCAAGGACGTGACCGGAGCTCTGTCCAAATATGAAGCGGCACAACAGATCAGGCATGAGCTCATGCAGGCTGAGCCCGGGAATCAGGATTGGGAACGACTGTACGCCAACAGTCTTGCGCGAGTAGGCGCTACGCTGCGCAAGTTTACCGACGAGCACCAACAGCACCGCGCCCTGGCCACGCTGCGCGAAGCGGTCAAGATTCGGCAGAAACTTCTGGACGCTGACGCCGACAACCGGATGTATAAACGCGAGCTCGCCATCGACCTCACACACCTTGCCACAGCCGAGTCACGAGTCGATCATTCTGTAGCACTGAAGTATTCGCGCCAAGCGCTGGAGATTCGCCGACAACTCTCGTCGTCGGACATCCACAACATGCAGCTGCAATACGAATTGGCAACCAGCCACGTCAACGTCGCATCGCTGGTGGAGAGAGAATCTTCAGCGACGGTATTGTCCGAGCTCGAACAAGCGTTGGCGATCCGGTACAAGCTTGCCAAAGCAGACGAGAATAACGTCAGCTGGAAGCGCGATCTCGCACGGGCACTCACCCGGATCGGCCAACTGTGCTTCACATTGAATCGGGATACCGACGTGAACCGGGATATCGACGCACACGCTCATTTCGCATCAGCGGTGAGCGCGTGGCGGGCCGTCGTCGCCATCAGCCCGACTCTCCACGATCGATACGAGCTCGCGGTGTCTTTGTCGCATCTCGCTGACGTATGCGAGTCCGACGACGACCCCACCGAACACGAATTGGCACCGGAGTCACGAGCGATTTACGCCAAGGCGAGCACATTGCTCGGCGAACTGCTGGACGACAGTTCAGGTATCGACGACCACACGGCGACCAAGTGTCGGAGTTTGTTGGCGCATATCGAGCTGGCCGTCACACCCGGATCGAGCTGAACCCGCATCGATTGGTTCCGGCTCAGAGATGCAACTCGACGCGGATGACACCGGATAGGGACGGGAGACCCGTCACCAGATCCTCGAGACGATCGGTGACGCGCCACTGATCCACGATGTCGTCGATCAGTTCGTCAATGGACTCGCGTGTCAGCGAGTCATCGGCGAACACATCCACGTAACCCGGCACAGTCTGGCTCGAGGTTTCCAGTGCCGTGGAATCCAATGCGATAAGCCGAACACCCCGGTAGGGCACTTTTTTCTCGCGGAATGGATTGACGATATCGTCGCCGACACGCACCACGACATCGCCGCCGAGCTTCTGGTCGATGCGGGCGAATATCGCCGCGACGCCTTCGGTTTCACCGGTCAGGGTTACGCTGCACCCACCCGCAGGACCGGAGACGAGATCTCCCAGCGCAGCCCAGATCGCCCGAGCGGGCACCGGGTCGAGGTCGCCCCGAAACGTCCCGTCCTTCCACGCGATCATGACACCGACGCTCTCGGCGTCGGCGAAGATCTCGTCGTCCTCGGTCAGATCGGGGTCTACGAAGAGTTCACGCCTCACTGCCACACCTCCAGCTACTTGCCAACGTCAATCACAGTAAGTGATCAGTCGAGCCCAGGCTCCGACAGGCACCGACTCGCGGTGGAGCGCGAGTTGGGCCCGGGCGAGCAGGTCGGCAAGCGGGAGTGGGGATCCGGATCGAACAGCGCGGATGATCGATGCGGCAACTCGACCGGCCAGCTCGTCGTCAAGGGCGCCGCTGGAGGTCACGACCGATCCTGCTCCCCCGATCAGAACCGCGATCGAGAAGGCGAGCGGCTCAGAGCGCGCGGCCTGCAAACTGCCCAGATGACAGGCCGCGAGCAAGACATTCGCGGGCCAACGGAGACCGAAAGCGGCTGCCGCGGTGAGTGGTTGGGGAACCATGAGCTCGTGACCGAGTCCCTCACCGTCACCGTGGGCCGAGACATGCAGAAACCCGTACTCGTGGCTCGGGTCCCGAAGTTCCTCCACCAGACCGGCACCAAGCGCCTGGACCGACAGCTCGCCGGTCGCGACATCGCGTGTGCCCGCATAAGTTCCGACGCCTTCGAACGCAGACTCAGATGCGCTGATACCCCACGCGTCGAGTTCTGCATCAAGCGACAGTGCGCCCAGCACCGTCCCGTCAGTGCGTCGGACAGGGTCTGCGATCAGGCTCGCGAGCACCGGCCCGGTGATCGGCCCCGGACGCCTCTGTGAAACGCAAGCCAGAGTTGGTGCCAGCGCGACCGTGACGTCCTCTATGAGCAGCCGCTCAACCGATTCGTCGACGGTCGTCTCGGGCCAGGGTAGGCCGGCCCATGGCAGACCTGCGATTGTCGTGTCAGGCGAAATCAACAGATTCGGCCGCGCCGAACGGCATGCGAGTCGCATGGCCTCGAGGAGCTGTTCGGAGAACAGCTCCTTCGACAGACCCCGAAGGTCGCCGTCGAAGTGTGTATCCGAGACTCTTCGTACGGCGGATTCGCGAAGTATCAACTCGCTGAAGGTCATTGCCCCCGAGGGCAGAACTTCGAGACGGAACAGAAACTGCTTCGTTCCGCCGGAATGGGTTTCGCACAGAACGTATTCCACGCCGAAGCGGTCCCCGAGACGAGACCGAACGTCCTGCAGTGTCACACGATCCGGGTACACATAGTCGAGACACGTGTCGTGGAAGTTCTGGAGCGCGGCTGCGCGTTCCGCACGTCGCAGCTGCTGAATCGACGCCCGGCCTTCGTCGTCGATCGCGTCGTAAGTGTCGAAGAGCCGACCATCAAGATAGGCAAGTTGGTTGAGGCGCTTGCGAATATGGGACGGAAACTGGACTTCCCGATTCTGCAGGAGGTGCGCGATCGCACCCTGCTTCAGATGGATGGTCACCCCGAAGCCGACCCGAGCATTGCCGGATCTCGCAGCGAGCACCGCGACGTCGCCCAGGGTACGACGCAGTACCGCCGCCAACGGACTGTGACTGCGCGCGGTCAGTGCCCATCGCGACTGCACCTCGGTGACGATCGCAACGACCATGTCGAGTTGCTGCGCGAGCCCCTCTGAATCGCCGCATTGGTCGTACATCTCCGCCAGAGTCAGCCGAATCGCGGCCTCGTGGACCATGAATCGGACCTTGGACTCCCGCGGCCCATCCAAGACTCCCAGCACGTCGTGCTCGAACATGCCCGGGAGTTGATCAGGGTCCACCCCGCCGCGCGCATACCTTGCCAGTAACCGCACCATCCGGTACTTCGCGAATGTCAGTGTCTGCTCAAACCGGCTGATGACGGCGGTGCGTTCCGGTGATAACCACTCATCAAGTTCGTCTAACCGACCAGCCCATACCAACGTCAGGATCCGTTCGCACTCCAGGTCGATTCTGCGATCTTCGACGCCGGATGCACGGAACAGCTCGTCGTCGCCCGAAGAGTCGAGCAACTGCGGCAGTCGCGAGAAGTCACTCGACAGCCGCGCCATCCGATGCTCGGCAACCAGTGCGTAGGTATACGCTTCCCTGTCCCTGTTTTCCCCTAGGTAGGTCGCCGCCGCGGTCAGTTCATCCTGAGCCGCGCGAGCTTGCGCATAAACCGCCTGTGCGCGCGGTGCAGGCCGGTCCAATGGCCACCACGTAGCGGTCGAACTCAAGGACATACATTGCGCGAACGCAGCGATATCGCCGATCCAATTGAACGCATCCACCCGCTTGGGTTTGATGCCCATCCGGGCCGTATCGGCAATGTTGAGATGCCGCTCGACGGCAGAACGCAGAATGTCGGGCCGGTTGAAGACGATACGTCGTGCGTTCTGGCCCATGTTGATTCGGCTCGCGACCTCAGCCCGATGCGCTAGTAGGCAACTGTCGTAGCGGTGCATGACCCGTTTGACGAAAACCGTCGGATCAACCGCCACGCTCTGCGCTGTACTCATCCAAGAATCCTCGTCATCCGATCCTTGCGGCCTGGCACCTTGCGGTGACGGTCCATGGAGAACCAACGCAAGCGCCATCCGCGATAAGACTCGAGACGTTGCTCGTGCCGGTCTCGGATGGCCTGCACCCCATCGAGATACGCACTCATATTGGCAGTTCCGATAATGTTCCCGTCGAAATCTCGATCCGCCAACCACTTCGCGAGTTGCTCGATGTTCTCCGTCGACACCACTGTTTGCCACGGACCATCCGCAGGATTGAGCACAGTGGGCAACTCCGAACCAGGAAAGAGCACACCGAAGTTCAAGCGGATCTGAGCAATCGAGCGGGTATGCCGGGAGATGAAGGACTGCTCGCTGTTCGCCGGGTGACGTTCGATCTGAGCGTAGGACGTGTAGAAGTTGCTGAGCAGTTGGTCGTGGTACTGCTCCCACGAGATGTCTTCGGGCACCGGTGGCCGACGTCCATCGGCCTCGAGAACCGGACACATCGGAATGAGCAGAAGATAAGCGCGGGCGGTCATGATCCCGGGGTTCTGCAGAGACGAATGTGTCAAAAGGTTGTACAGGGTCTTTTTGGGTGCGAGTCCATAAGTTTCCTCGAAGTGGTTCACCAGGTGCAGTGACCTCGATCCACTGGTGATTCCGACCTGCAGTTGCAGTGCGAGACGTGCCATTTCATCCACGTCATCGTCGGCCGCAAAGATGCCCTGCTCGACGCGCTCATCCCATTTGTTGAGGATGAATTCCGCCTGCCTGCAAGATGTTCCGGTCTCCGACAGCTGGATCTGTTGCTCGATCTCGATCACGTCTTGCTTGAGCTGAGGAAGGTAGTCGGAATCGGCAAAGAATCCTGAGTTGATCTCGTCGACATGCGCTTGCAGTTTGTCCGCCGCGCGCTGATGGGCAGACCAGGCGTTGTCATATCCCTGCTCGGTATCGCTCTTCGAGTGTCCGAGGGCCTCGCCCCGGATCGCTCCAATCGCCCTGAGTCCGAACTCAGGCCACGGTAGCGCCTGAGCGGTCACACAGAGGCGGACCAGCTTGTCCAACAGCTCCCGCGCCGCTTCACGCTTTTCGAGATCATCGAATGCCTCGAAGTCCGGATCCAGATAATCATTGATCTCCTGGGCTCCGTCGTATAGCAGCGCCCCGACCAACCGAACCCGATGCGCGACTGACTCATCAGGCAACCGTTCAGTGGACTGCTTACGACGCTCCCCGAGGTCTGCCATCGCGAGTGCAATCTTGTCGAGCACCACATCGATGTCCACGCCGGACTTGCCGATGGGCGCGATTCGCTCCCACAACTCCTCGAGATCAGCCCAGAACTCGTCGTTCTGCAACGCCATCATCGCCTCCCCAACCCGCCGCTCCGTCATCTGGACCTGAATCCTCGCACGTCCGCGGCTGCGCTCACTGCCCCCTATTGGGGGGATCTTCTCCACCCAATAGGCTCCACGTACCTTGGGCGTTATGTCTAGCGCACATGCACAGGACACGAACTCACGAGCGCTGAGCGCCTTCGAGATCGTGGCCGACTGGGTACTGGGTCAACCGATGCGCACCTTGCTCGCCGAGTTCGGCGAGACCTCTCCCACGGACATTCCGATCGGCCCGGAGTCGACGTGGATGGGACTCCAGGAGGAGCTCCCGGACTGGCTCGGACCCGTCCTCGACAACACGCCGGCGCCCGAGGGCGCGATGACGGTTTCGCTGTGGAAGTTGCTTCAACAAGTCCTGGTGGTCGAGAGCCGGATCGCCGACGACTTCGACTTCCGACGCGCAGAAAACGGGAAGTACCGCGAACGGGCCCAGGCGTCGTCGGCCGACTTCACTGACGAGTTCCGTGCCCGGATCATCTCCCTGGCCGACGAATTGGGCCTTGTCACCCCACGGCCGCCCGAGCACGGGTCCTACGACCTGACCCTGGTACTCGGCGGCGGCTACCGCTCACCGCTTCTCCGGTCCCGGCTGGCCGCGCAGTTGGCCGCAGCAGGCACTGAGCTGGGCGTCATCTACTCGCTGGGGAGTCCGAGGTTCCTCATCGAGGAACCTGCGGAAGCTCCGGAAGTAGCCGACTACGCACCTGACGCACACGACGAGTTCGGGCTGATGTGCGCCGGGGCGACTGCCGAGTTCGGAGTCGACATCGGGGCCGTCGAGTTCCTTTGCGGATGCCTCGACGATCAGTCGATATGTCCAGAATGGCCACACTCGGATGACCCCGACGATGCTGCGGATATCGCCCGAACCCCAACGGAATACACACATCTCCGATCGGCAGACCTCATCGATACGACGCCGGGCAGACGGCGAGGTGCGGTGTTGTCGGCTCGGACCAGCCGCCCACCCTTCCGTCCTGACACATCCGACACGTACGAGCTGTTGGGTCGGGTCGCAGAGCCTCACGGCGGTCAGAAGGCGTTGATCGTCACAACTCAGGTGTTCGTGCCGTTCCAGAGGTTCGATGGCCTACGCCGCCTGTGGCTTCCCTTCGGAGTCGACGTCGACGCAGTCGGATTCGGCGCCGACTGGGGCGACCGTCCACTGACTGCCGAATACCTCCTGCAGGAAGTTCTCTCCGGAATACGATCTGCACGAAGGCTACTCGTCGACGCCGCCGATATCCTCCGGCAGTCCTGAAGTCGAGCGGTCAGTCGACCTGCGCGAGCGACGGCGACGAGACCTCGTCAAGGATCTCGTTCAGCAGTTCGTTGTAGGTCGTCGCGGCCTCAATGCTCGACATGTGTCCGACGCCTTCGAGGACCACCAGGTCGCGTAGATATCCGGTGCCGCGCAACACTTCTGCGATCTGCTCGGCATGCTTGGCCGGGGTGAGCCGATCGTGGCTGCCCACCACGACGGTGGTCGGCACCCGCAGGTTGTGCAGCCCGGAGACGACGTCGAGTTTGCCCATCGCCGAACCCCAGCCGGCGCGGGCGCGGGGCGAGCAGGCCAGAATCATCTCGTCGACGAATTCGACGTGCGACCGGCGGGCGTTGGGTCCGAGCGCCACGTAGTGCGAGACACGGGCGCCGCCCTTGGCATGCGGCAGCGGCATCGGGGTGCCCATGATGACCCGGCTGGCCAGCGGCGCAAAGGGTTTGGTGAAGCGCGGCAGATCAACCGGGATCAGCTCGTGATTCTGTACCGCCGCCTTGGCTGCCGTCGAGGTCAGCACCACCGAACTGGCCACCTCGGTCACCCGCTGCGGGTACTGCGCCGCCCACGACATGATGGTCATCCCACCCATGCTGTGGCCCAACAGGATTGCGCGGCGACCCGGCGGAACAACCTCGGCGAGAACGGCATCGAGATCCTGGCCGAGCATGGCCATCGTCGGGCGGGCCCGGCCGCGCTCGGAATCCCCATGTCCGCGTTGATCGTAGGCGTAGACCCTGGTGCTCTTGGCGAGGTCATTGACCTGCGGATACCAGTACGAGGTGTTGCAGGACCAGCCGTGCGCCGCGACGATGATGTCGCCACCGGTGTCCTCGCCGTAGCCGACCACGTTGATGCGCGTGCCGTCGGCGGTACGCACGGTCCGACGCTCGACGGGGTGCGTCGGCTCGGAGAGCAGGTGGTCGGGCCCGTCGTCGACGGCGAGTTCGGCTTTGAGCGCGTCACGAACGAGGCCGCCGAGGATTGTGCCCAGCCCCACCCCGACAATGCCCGCGCCCGCCGCGAGCGCCGCTGCCCCGTACGTCACCGATCGTGATGCCACGCGTTCCTCATTCCCATCCGGTTACCAGCCGGTGAGACGCTAACCGGCTTCGGTATCAGGCTTCAATGTATCAACGTCCATTGTAGTGGTGTCAAGATCGTCGTCGAGGCGTTCACCGGGGACCGTGTGCGAGGGTGCGGCCACCTCCGCGACGTCATCGGAGGTGATGGGGGCGTCGAAGAACTTCGATGCCTCACCGATCGCCTTCGAGATCTGCTCGTCGAACGCCTTGCTGAAGGTGGTCTCGACGATCTCGTGCGCCATCGGCCGCACCTTCTGGATCAGATCGGCCATCCGGCCGAACTCCTTGTCGCCGAGGTCGGGCAGGTTCTCGTCGAAGTATTTGTCGGTGATGATCGAGACGAAGCTAGCCGCGACATCCTCGAGGTCACCTTGCACGCGCACCCAACGATCCAGCAGGGCGTCGAGGTCGATACCCTGCCTGACCAGCGCCTCAGCGCCTTCGAGAACCTCGGGATTGCGGATGGCGTAGTGCGCGCCGTCCTTGACGAGCAACCCGAGTTTCTGGCTGAGCGCGATGGACTTGTCCGAGGCGTTGAGGGTCTTGCGCAGCTCGGTGATCGTGATGGTGGCGGCGCGTTTGAAGTTCCGGAACCGACCGGCCTTGGGTGTGCCGCGCAGGATCTGTTCGACCTTCATGCCGTAGTGCGCCGCGTGCAGCAGCTCACTGATGGTGCCGAAGGTGTAGCCACGAGCGAGCATGCGCGTGATCAGGTTCAGGCGCACCAGGTGCTCTTCGGAGTACCAGCCGGTCCGGCCGCGAATAGTGGGTGGCGGCAGCAGCCCACGGTCCTGGTAGACGCGGATGTTGCGGACGCTCACACCGGAGGCGTCGGCGAGCTCGTTGATCCGATACTCGGCCACGTCAGTACTTTCCCGGCTTGGTCATGCCTTCTTGGTGAACCACGATTTGCCCTGGATGTCGTCGACGCGCTTCCGGACATCGACGATGTAGACGAGCATGGCGACCACACCGATGAGGCCGAGGAAGCTGACCGCCCCGAACAGCCAGATGAACAGGGTGGCGGCAGCCAGGATCGCCACCCAGATGACCTTGGTCTGGCGGTCCACCGCCGTGAAGGCGTCTGGACGCTGGATCGCGGCGTGCACCAGGGCAACCGCAGAGGCGACCCCGGCGACAACCGTCAGCGCCAGGAGGACCAGGTTCTGGCCGTAGGCGAGGATTGACAAAAAGCTCACGCACCCACTGTAGACACCACCCACCGCGGAGGCGGCCTACCTCCCGCGGTGCGCCGTTGCCGGGGACGGCTGATCAGGACTTGGGCGGGGTCTTCTTGGCGGGAGCCTTCTTTGCCGGGGCCTTTTTCGCGGGGGTCTTCTTGGCTGCTGTTGCCTTTGCGGCCGTTGTCTTCTTTGCCGGGGTCTTCTTTGCCGGGGCCTTCGTGGCCGGCGTATTCTTGGCCGCAGACTTGGCCGGCGCCTTCTTGGCTGCCGCGGTTGTCGACGCCTTGCGTGCGGTGGTCTTCTTCACCGCGGTCTTCTCGGCAGCCTTCGTCGCGGGCGACTTCTTGGCCGCCACCTTCTTCGCGGGTGCCTTCACCGAAGCGGCCTTCTTGGCCGGAGCTGTCTTGGCCGGAGCCTTCTTGGCGGGCACCTTGGTCGCCGTTGTCTTCGTCGCCGTTGACTTCGTCGCGGGAGACTTCTTGGCGGGAGCCTTACTCGCACCGCCTGTCGACGATTCACCCGAACTCAGGCTGGCGAATTTCGCGGCGCGTTCACCGACGGCACGGGATTGTTCGGAGATCGTGCCGAGCGCATCCTCGGTCAGCTCGACGGCGTCGGTGTAGACCTTTTCCAACTTCGGCAATCGGTCTCCGACGAGTGGCTGCGACTTCAGCCTCCCGACGACCTCCTCGCCTCGCTCGGACAGCGACGCGAACAAGGCGGCCGCCACGGCCAGGTAGGCCTCGGCCACCTTCCGAAGTTCTTCGGGGCTGAATCGTGTTCGCAGTTCCTCGATTTCGGCGGGCAACTCCACCTGAAGCGACGCCAGTTTGGCCTTGATCTCCTCGAACCGCGCGATCGCCTGGTCGCGGCTCTCATCGATGAGAGCCTGTGCGTCGTCACGTGTTTCGGAGATCTTCGCCGATGTCGCCCCGACGGTTTCGAGCAACTTGTTCTGGGCCTGTTCACCGGCGGACTCGCTGCGCTCACGCAACTCGGTGAGCAACGAGCTCACCTGGCTGATGACGGTGGTCAAGGGATTGTCGGGCATTCACGCCTCCGGTTTGTTGGTGGGCCCTGCACTGGTGTTCTCGGCATTCTCCTTGCGAAACGATTCATAGATCTCCAACAGCATTTGCTTCTGCCGTTCACTGATCGAATCGTCGGCGATCAGTGCATCGCGGACCGGGCTGGCCGGGCGTTCCTCGAGGATCCCAGCGCGAACGTACAACACCTCGGCCGAGAGCCGGAGACCTTTGGCGATCTGCGCCAACACATCCGCCGACGGTTTACGCAGTCCGCGTTCGATCTGACTGAGGTACGGGTTACTGACGCCGGCCCGTTCGGCCAACTGCCGCAACGAGACCTCGGCGGCCACCCGCTGTGAACGGATGAACCCTCCGATGTCCTGCGCGGCGTGTGCGACCGCCTCGACGGGATTGGCGATCAGGCTCTCGTCACCGAATCCGCTGCCGGAGCCGGCTTTGGATTCGGAGCCCGATTGTGAATCATCGCCACCAGTTGCCGACGTGGCCGAATCGGCCGGTGGCTCCCCTGCTGGCGTCATCACACTCCTGATCGTGGTCCCGCGTCCCAGTATCAGCAACATTTGCTAGCTCGTGCAAGCACCTGGGATGCGTGGCGTCGGGGCTATTCAGTGGAATCCACGACACTGAATTCGACGACGGAGGAGCGACGTCGTTGGCGTCAACGTCAGTGGAAGTGACGTCAGTGGAAGTGACGTCAGTGGAAGATCAGCACCGACACCGTGTATATCGCCAGACCGGCCAGCGATCCCACCACTGTTCCGTTGATGCGGATGAACTGAAGGTCGCGACCCACCTGTAGTTCGATCTTGCGGCTGGTGTCGTCGGCATCCCAGCCGCGGACGGTCTCGGTGATCACCGAGATGATCTCCTGGGAGTAGTTGGCGGCGACGTGATTTGCCACCCGCGCGATCCAGCCGTTCATCTTCTCTTGCAGTGGCCGGTCGTCGCGAACCCTGGTTGCGATGCTGATGATGCCGTCGGACAACGTGTTTCGCAGTGTGCTGTTGGGATCCGACAGCATCTGTTCGATGACCGCCTTGCCGGTCTTCCATGCCGTCGATGCCGCGTCACTGACCTCGTCGCGCCCGAGGAGTTCATTCTTGATGCCCTCGAAGCGGGCGATCATTTCCGGGTCGTGCTGCATGTCGTCGGAGAATTGTTCGACGAATTGGTGCATGGCGCGGCGCATCTCGTGATCCGGATCGTTCTTCACCTTCCAGGTGAAATCGACGAGTTCCCGATGGATCTTGTCGCCGACGAGGTTGTTGACGAATTTCGGCGTCCATTGCGGACCGTCGCGGTCGAGGACCCGGTCGATGAGATCCTGGCTGCCCATCGCCCATTCGTGTGCTCGATCACACAGCAGCTGGAAGACCGGTTCGAGCCGATCCTCGGCGATGAGTTGCTCGAGAATTCGCCCGATCGGTTGCGCCCATTCCGGTTCGCCGGCCCACTTGATGGCCGCCATGATGAGTTGTTCGACGTCCTCGTCGCGCAGCATCTCCGACGCCAACGAGATCATCCGGGCGGCCTCGTCGGAGACCCGCGGCGCGTTGCGCGGATCGGCAAGCCACGTCGAGAGTCGTTTGGGCAGTTCCAACGACGCGGCCCGCTGCTCGAGCACCTGCGGCGTCATGAAGTTCTCTTCGATGAAGCCACCGAGTTGCTCGCCGATGTCATCTTTCTTCTTGCGGATCAGCGCGGTGTGCGGAATGGGCAGTCCCAGCGGGTGCCGGAACAGTGCCGTCACCGCGAACCAGTCGGCGAGCGCACCGACCATGCCGGCCTCCGACGCCGCCCGCACATAGGGAACCCACGCGCCGACGTCGGCGCCGTCCCGATGCTCGAGATAGCGGGTGAACAGGTAGACGACGGCAGCGAAGAGCAGCAGTCCGGTGGCGACCGCCTTCATCTTGCGGAGGTCTTTGCGACGACGGGCATCACCGGCCCCGTCACCACCGAGGCCGAGCGACGACTGTGGCGGCTCGACGATCTGACGTGTCGGTTCCCCGGACACGTCGGGCAGTACGCGATGCGACATTGGTCCAGTTTTACCCACTACGAACTAGGCTGGCCAGGTGATGGCCAATCGCTCCTCCCCCGCCGCGGCAGCGCGCGCCGCCGTCGTTGCCGCCGCGAACGTGACGCACGGGATCGAGCAAGCCCTTCTCGGGGCCGTCGCCGACAAGCCCGGCAAAGCCGACGGGCGCAGCCAACGCTGGGAAAAGCACAAACAGGCACGACGCACCGAGCTCACCGACGGCACCATCGACGGCCTGCGCATACTGGGCCCCGACGTCGGGATGGACGAGATCGCCACGCACATCGGCGTATCCAAAACGGTGCTCTACCGTTACTTCGCCGACAAGAACGACCTCGGGGTCGCCGTCACGGTCCGCTTCTTCGAGACCACGCTGCTGCCCCGGCTGACCGAGGCGATTTCCGACGACGTCGACGAATACACGCTCACCCGAACGGTCATCAGCGTCTACGTCACGGCCGTCGCCGACGAACCGAGCCTCTACAAGTTCACGATGTCCACTGCCGGGCCGTCGTCGACCGCGGACTCGGAGAAGCTGGTCGCTCAGTTGCTCGCGACGGCGATGCGGTTGCGGATGGCCGAACGCGACGTCGACATGTCGGGCGCAGAAGTGTGGGCCGACGCCCTCGTCGGCGGTATCCAGCGCGCGGTCGACGCCTGGATGACCGACCGGTCGGTGCCCGTCGGCGATGTCATCGACTACCTGACGATGATGGTGTGGAGTTCGATCGTGGGGATCGCCGCCTTCAACGGCTCCCGCGATGCCTACATGTCGTCGCCACCGGCGCTGGTCTATCCGGGCGAGTCCTAGGTCCTGGTCGCGGTGCCGGCCGCGTGTCATCGAGTTCGACGATGAGGTCGAGAGAGAGGAATCACGATGAGCAAGAACGCACAGTGGAAGACCAGACCGTCAGAAGCGTTGCGGGTCGGGGCCGTTGGGCCGATCGCGTCCTTCGACACCAACCTCACCCCGGGTTTTGAGGGCGAGAAGGAGGACGGCGAGAAGCTCCTCGTCGAACGCGGTGAGCGCCTCGCCGATCTGCAGGAGTTGTTGTACGCCAACGGTCGATCGGGAGATCACCGTTCGATCCTGCTGGTGTTGCAGGGCATGGACACTGCCGGCAAGGGCGGAATCGTAAGGCACGTCGGCGGTCTCGTCGATCCGCAGGGGCTGGCCATCACCGGATTCGGCAAGCCGACGCCCGAGGAGCTCTCGCACGACTTTCTGTGGCGCATCCACAAGGCGCTGCCCGCGGGTGGTCGGATCGGTATTTTCGACCGCTCGCACTACGAGGATGTGTTGCCCGTGCGGGTGCACAATCTGGTGCCCGAAAGCGAGTGGAGTACCCGCTACGAGGTCATCAACAAGTTCGAGAAGGACCTCGTCGACAACGGCACCATCATCATCAAATGCGCTCTGGTGGTGTCGAAGTCGGAGCAGAAGGCCCGACTCACCGAGCGCCTCGAACGTCCCGACAAGTACTGGAAGTACAACCCGGGTGACATCGATGAGCGCGCCTTCTGGGACCAGTACCTCGAGGCATACCAGGCGATCTTCGACCAGTGTGACTCCGACGCCGCACCCTGGTATCTGATTCCGGCCGACCGCAAGTGGTTCGCGCGACTGTCGGTGTGCGAGTTGCTGATCGAGGCGCTGGAAGCGATGAACCTCGACTGGCCGCCCGCCGACTTCGACGTCGAGGCCGAGAAGAAGCGAGTCGCCGCGCTCGACGTGTGACGCTGTCGGTTATTTGCCAACTCGAGTTCAGGCCAGCTGTCCGACGGCAAACCCGGTGAGCAGCACCAGGAATCCACCGATCTCGCCGACGATCAATGCGATCATCGACGCGCGCAACGCAACGTCGGGGTGGGCGAACTGATTCGTGGTGTCGCGCTGGAAGCCGTGCACGATGTAGCTGACGATGGCGCCGACGAAGAACACCACCATGGTCGCCGCCGCCGCGAAGTTGACCCACGTCGGCCACGCGCTGAGTTCGACGAAGACCGCGACGAGCAGCGTGGCGAAGGCGTACATCAGCGCGGCCCGGTGTGCGATGTCGACGTACGGGTGGGCCAGGTGGTCGGGCGAGGTGCGCATCTGCTGGTACTTCCACACTCCGAGCACCAGCGCGAGCAGAAAGATCAGCCCGGCCGCAGCGAGTGTGATCGCAGTGGCCGGGGCTAGATCAATGACGGTTCGCACCATTTCACCCTAACCCGTGGTGCCACTGAGCAGACACGGACCGGCCCGACGCACAGAAACGCCCATTCTCGCCAGAAACACTGCGCGCGCGTAGTGTTTCTGGCGAGAATGGGGGTTTTTGTGAACGCCGGATTTCCTTGTACCGCAATCAATCTGCCTGTTGAGCTTTACCTGCCGCGTCCCCACGCCGGTCGACTAGTGAGAACCCGGTCCGGCCCGCTCCAACAACGCGGCATCGGCACTCACAGACCACTCCTGCGTTGCCGTCACCGCCAGCTGAACAATAATGGACTCCCCGCCACCGATCGGGCACACCACGTTGTGAACGTTGGAGATCAGTGGACCGAATGGCGAATCGAGAGTCCCCCGCATATGCAATGAAAACCCCTGTCCGGGAAGGCTTTCACCACTCCGACCGCGTGCAGACCAGCCCAGCGCCGCCTCGGTCACCTCACCGACGAGATTCGCCAGTCGCCGGGGAGTCCGACATCCCGCTGATCGTCCACGCCATTACGATCGCCGACGATACGAAGTCCCGCTCTTCATCCGGATCACTCAGCTCATCGGCGGCAACCGCCGACGAGTCGAGCCACATCTCCGCCGGCTGACCAGCGAGCAAAGCGGGCGGGGTGCGCTTCCAGATTCGTGGCAAACCACCAGGTCGATACCCGAACTCCAACGGATGCGCGATGACAGCGGCCTCGATACCGGACGATCCCGACAGCAATTCGAGAAGACTCACGTTTGGGAATCCACAACGGGAATCGTCAGCTGCACACTCTCACCAATTTCGACGCCAACGGGGGGATCGACGGTCAGCATCGCCATGATCTCCGCCGAAGAAGTCTTGCGCCCGTCCAACCACCACTTCTGCAACTGGATCACCGTCGACGCGAGCGAGTTGAAGTTCAGCTGATACGCAGTGCCCAATAGCCGCGCCGGCTTCCGCGTTTGCCCCTCACCCAAATCATGCAGCAGCAGAACGGGCACCTGGTTGCTCTGAATCTGGACCTCGAGGTGGATACGCGCAAAATCGCACACGCGACCGTTTCCGAAGACCACCGAATCAGAAGACAACGCGACCGGGCCACGCTCTCGGAATAGCACTACAACAAGAATCGCTATTGCCAATAGTCCAAAGAAGACCGCGATCGTGAGCCGGTTGATCTGCAGCGGCCCGGAATTCAGTGTCGGTAAGCCCGTCAGAACCATAATGATGAGTAGCCCGAGAGCCCAGAAGAGCTGATTCCGGAACCAGGCAGGCTTCTTTGCTATTACGCAGCGACCACTCTGAGATAGGCGGCTTTGCCACGGAAAGGTAATGGGCACTGGCAAAAGTAGGAGAGCTACCGAAAATATCCCGAGGTCCACCATACGTAACACCAAGGCAGCGACCACACCGATGACTCCGGGGGTGATCAGCGCTAATAGTCGAGTCTTCGACAGACGATATCTAAACTCGTTGTAATTGGTCCAACAAAACGTTGTCGCCATCGAACTATTCAATCTATGGCCTTATCCACGCCTTTGGACGCAAGAAACGAAAAAGTCATACCGCCAGCAGCTCCCAAGACTAGCCCGAGGACAGTGCCGGCGCCGGGACAAATCGCAGTCCCGAACGCCGCGCCGACTTCAGCCCCCGCCCACGCACCTCCCATTCCAGCCGCCGTCGCCGCAGTCTCTCGCGCGATGGCCTCTCCCCACGAATTACCGTCGGCTCGATCGGCGAAGACCGACGGTATCGCAGTAAGTACGCTAGCCGCACCGCCCAGCCTGGTGATCTTCAGACTTTCGATCTCCTTGAGCCACGGCGCGATTTTGGCGTCGATTCCTGTCGGATGTTCCCCCATCGACGACCGCCAGATTTCTGTGATCATGTCGACTTTGCCACTGGTGATCAACCCGGAACCAGCGAACACCACGTCGGCCATACTTGGCTTCCACACCACGATGTTCTTCTCACCATCAGCGTTGTTGATTGCCGTGGCGAGGTCATGATCAGCAGTGACCGCGTCCGTCAGGATCTTCGCCAGCTCGAGGTTCAGTCGCTCGAGGTGATCGCGATAGTCCCGCTTGTCCTGATCGGTCCAGCCCTTCATCGACGGCGGGTCCGGGTCGTAAATCTTGCCTGCGTCAGGGTCAAGCACGAACTTGGCTGCTGCCACGTCGGCCTTGAGTTTCTTCAGCGCATCTTGGACCTGCTGAACCTCTTCCTCGGCCTTCCGGGCCGCCTCGGCAACCTTGGCCGCAATCTCGCCGTGCCGGTCGAGGTCCTTGCGCGTCTTACCCACCGATGTGCGTGCGGCGTCGGCTGCGTAGCTGCTCCAGGTCTCGAATACCTGCAGATCCTTGAGATGAGTAGACGTGGAGACAGAATGATCGGCCACGTTGCGCGAGATCCCGAAGACCGCCGCGATCTGAGCGGTATCCCACTTCTCAATGTCCGATACGCCTAGTTTGCCCATTTTGTTTCCCCCACAGCGCGATTCACTACCCCTGCGATCATCGCACGTAGTAGGCCAGCACGAACTTCACCGTCGCCTTGGCTGTGGATAACCGGCCGTACGCACTACGGTTGGTGCATCATCCGGGGTTACGATGCCAACACAGAGTCAGACGACGGGGAGGACGAGCGGTGGACGATCACGTATCCGCAGACATCGGAGATCTGCATCATGCCGGACACCAGTTCGCCCAGTGGCACTCCGCGACCGATGAGAAATTTGCGGCAGCACACCGGAGCATCGAGGAGTCGGTGCAATCAGGATGGGTCGGTGCGTCCGCGGAAGCCATGACAGCGCGACTCGAGACTATGCGCACCGCAGGAACGGCGATAACTGAGAACCTGAACGGCCACTCAACGCATATGACATCCGCAGCGGTCAGATACTCCACAACCGAGGACGTTTCGTCTGCCGAAATCGTCCGCGCAACAGATGTTTCCGACTCCGCTCCGAAGTTACTGAACCTCTGATTCCGCTGGTTCAGACGCGCGTCCGGCACTCAGCACCCCGTGCGACACCAACCCGACGACAAGCGCCCAGAACGCACCGCCGATCCCCCAGAAGCTGATGCCGGCGGCCGCGGTGATGAAGGTCAGTGCCGCCGGAATGCGATAGGCCTCGTGCGTGAACGCGCCGACGACGGCGGAGGCGAACGTCGCCAACAATGCCAGTCCCGCAACAGCTTCCAAGAGCCCGTCGGGCGCGACTGTGGTGATGGTGACCAGTGCGCCGGCGAAGACGGCCAACAGCAGATAGGTTGCGCCGCCGGATAGTCCGGCGATCCAGCGTCGTGAACGATCCTCACCCGCCTCGTCGCCGGCGGCCAGCGCGGCCGAGAGCGCTGCGAGGTTGATGGCATGACCACCAAACGGCGCCACCAACATGGTGCCGAGCCCGGTGACCGTCATCGACAACCGCCACGGCGCCTGATAGCCGAACGATTTGAGTACCGCGACGCCGGGAATGTTCTGTGACGCCATCGTCACGATGTAGAGCGGAAGGGCCAGCCCGACGAGCGCCCCGACGTCGAATCCGGGCGTGGTCCACTCCAGCACCGGCCACCACGGCGTATCGCCCCAACTACGCACGCCGTGCACCGCGAGATAGATCCCGATCACGGCGAGCGCCGTCACCAGCGCGAGCGGAAGCGCCCATCGAGTAAGCCACCGCATCGCCGCCAACCACACGACGATGATCGGCAACGTCAGCAAGGGTTGTACCGCAAGCGATTTGACCGGTGCCAAGCACAAGGTGAGCAGCACGCCGGCCAACATGGCCTGCGCGAGCGGTGTCGGAATGCGCCCGATCAGTTCGCCAAGCGCGGGAATCAGACCGGTGGCCAGGATGAGCACGCCGACCACCAGGAACGCCCCGACGGCTGCCGACCACCCCGCGTGATAGCTGGGCCCGACGGCCACCAACATTGCCGCCCCGGGCGTCGACCACGCGAGCGTGATCGGCATTCGTGTTCGGACACAGAGGAATACGATGCCGAGGGCGAACACCACCGTCAGCGCGAACAGGCCCGACGACGCCTGTCGCGGGTCGGCGCCGACGGCCCGCAAACCGGCCACGACGACCACAAACGACGACGTGAAGCCGACCAATGCGGTGACGATTCCGGCGATGATCGGTTCTCCGGTACGCGATTGCGGTGGAGCAGTCATGTCGGCGACTCTAGAGCATCTCGCTCACCACAATGCGCGGGTCTCGAGGGCTCGACGCAACCGATCAAGCACCCGCCGCGTCGAAGAGATATGCCCACACCTGAGTTTCCCACCGACCACTACGGTCTCGTCCGGCGCTCGGTAGCGCTCCGCAACGACATCTCCGACGCCCAGATCTCCGCCGCCGTGCTGGCCGATGTGCTGATCCGGCTCGCCGATGGCGTCTACGCACCTGCCACCGAGTCACTCACCGGCCCCGACGACGGCGGCGATCATCTCTATCGACTTCGTTCGATTGCTGTGGCAACGTCGCAGCGGAGTACCAAATTGCAGAGTGCGCGACCGCCGAGTTCGCAACAGTCCCGTGCGCAGCAGCCCGGCGAACAACTGCAGAGTACGAAACAGACTGCCCTCAGCCATGATTCGGCAGCAGCTCTGCTCGGACTGCCAACCCTCAAGCCCGAACGCGAGATCGTTCACTTCACCAACGGACAATCGTCGGGCGGCTTCGCGCGTGGCCTCCGCCACGTTCATGCCGCACCCATCTACGCCGACCACACCACACTCGTCGACGGACTGGTGGTCACCACTCTGGAACGCACCGCCGTGGACATCGCCGTCGCCGGTACGTTCGCGCAGGCCCTCGTCGTCTTCGACGCCGCATTGCGGTTGGGTGCCGACCGGGCGGTGATGGCGAAGATGCTGAAGTCCCGTCGACGCCAGGGTATTACGACCGCGCGCCGGGCATTGAAACTCGCCGACGGACTCTCGGAAAGCGTCGGCGAGTCATGGAGTCGCGCCCACATCATCGAGGCCGACCTCGCGATGCCACGCCTGCAGAACACGTTTCTGGTCGAAGGTCAGGAGTATCGGACCGACTTCGATTGGAACTCGCTGTTGATCGGTGAGTTCGACGGAAAGCTGAAGTACGGCAGATGCTTACGGCCCGGCGAGACCCTGCGCGACGCGCTGATCAGGGAGAAGGCCCGCGAGGATGCGTTGCGTCGAGTCCTCGGTGCGATGGTCTTGCGGTGGACATGGGCGATGCTGGAACGCGGCGAGGTGGTGCCACTCGTGCGCCGGTGGTTGAACGACCTCGACCTGTCGGCAGCTTGAGTTCGCTGACCGCGAACATTCGCGCGCCCCCCCCCGGGTGCCCCGCCCGGGGGTAAGGGGGCGGGGA
>JAEYMI010000063.1 GCA_023461275.1 Actinomycetes bacterium
CCACTCGCGCCGCAACACCCTTGCCGCG
Source organism: Actinomycetes bacterium (assembly GCA_023461275.1). Lineage (GTDB taxonomy): Bacteria > Actinomycetota > Actinomycetes > Mycobacteriales > Mycobacteriaceae > Gordonia. The sequence continues at coordinate 29 of JAEYMI010000063.1, forward strand.
CCCCCGCATCTCCTTTCCCTTACGCCTCTCCCTTCTTCATCCGCGCAATCGCATCCTCCGCCGCGCCGCAGATCAGGGCGCTCACGTCCAACTGCGCCGCGCGCAGCAGGTTCACCGCCGGGGCGGTCAGCTTTTTTTTCGTCCTTTCCAGCAGTTCCTTCCGCAGCTGCGCCGCCTGTTCCGCCGTCAGCTTGCCGTCCGCCGACGCGCCCTTCATCGCGCCCGCCAGCGTCTGCTGCAATTCGCCCACGGTCTGCTGCGCCGCAGCCGTCACCTGCTCCACCGCCGCGTTCAGGTTGCTCAGCTTGCTCTGCTGCCCGATCTTCGCCGCCGCCCACGCGCCCGCCACGCCGATCAGCGCCACCGCCAGCTGCGCCGCGATCTCGGTCAGCGCCTGCACCGCCTCCAGCGCGATCGGGTGGATCGCTCCGCCCTCCCGCGCCGCGCAGCCCGTCAGCAGCAGCACCGCGCCCAGCAGCACCGCCGCCGTCACCGTCACCAGAATCTCCGCCTTTCTCCCGCTCCTCTTCATCCTTCGCGTCTCTCCTCCCCCGTCTCCGTTTTCTTCTCTGCCTTCTTCTCCGTTTTCTTCTCCGTTTTCCTATTCCGCTTTCCTTTTTTTCGATTCTTCTCTCCTCTTCGCTCCTTCACACTCCCCCGCCCCGCCGCATACACTGCCATTGTCAACCGATCCCTCTTCCTACATAAAAGGAGGCTTTCCGCAATGTCCTTTTATTCGTACAAAAACTGCAATCAGGACAACTGCCCCGGCCCGCTCAAGGGCGACGCGCGCGGCCTGCGCGAAAAGGTCTGCGTTCAGGTCAAAAAGGTCTACGATTCGTGCATGCAGCAGGAACAGCTGGACAAGGTCTGCGTCACGGTTTCCGACATGACGCCGGTCTGCGGCTGCGGGGGCGATGCCACCGCGCCGTTCACCCCGCCGCTGTGCTTTGAGAGCTGCCGCTCCTCCGGCTATACCGGCGCCATCCGCAACCTCATCATCGACCGCATCTGCGACCGGCCGGGCTTTGCGCGCGTGCGCTGCGCCGTGGACATCCCCATCGACGTGCTGTTCACCGATTCCTCCTGCCCCTGCCGCGAGGGCCTTGCCCACGGCACGGTCACCGTGGCCAAGGACGTGATCCTCTGCATCCCGGACGAGAGCATCGTGCCCTTTACGATGGAATCCCTCGTCAGCGCGGTCTGCGTCTCCGGCCGCTACTGCGGCAATTCCACCTTTGAATTGACGATCTGCGTCACGGTCATCCTCAAGGTCATCGCCGAGGTCGAGATGCTCATCCCCTCCTACGGCTTCTGCTCCGTGCCGCCCTGCGAGGAGTTTGCGGAAAACGTCTGCGACGAGTTCTTCTCGCTCCCCATCTTCCCGCAAAGCCCCTGCGCCGCCAATTCCTCCAACACCTCGAATTGCAATAACCAGACCGCCTGCTCCTGCTCTTCCTGCACCACCTGCAAATGCTGACCCGCTTCCTACATATCCCGACACCTCCCGGGAGCGCCCATCGGGCGTTCCCTTTTCTTCGCACCGAAACGGCTTTTCAAGCCGTTCCGGTGTTGCGCATGGCTTATTCCCTACAGACACCGCACTGCGCTGTCTGTAGGGAAACGCGCATGCTTCAGGTTCGCTGCGCGAACCCTACGGGTACAGGGGAGCCAAAACTGCGCGTCCTTATGCCTCCCCTGCGTAAGGGGAGGTGTCGGACGGACGAAGGACGTCTGACGGAGGGGTTTCCCCTTTTGTAGAACCTACCCCCAGAACGCGGGGGGGCGCGCCGCTGGCGCGCCTCCCGGCAGGAGTGCGGACTTCGCCCCGCAAAGGGGCGGGGTGCGCACTCCTGCCCACCCAAACCCTTAGGCAGAAAGACACACACGACCAGGACAAGGAGAATAACATGAACAACGACAACGAGCGCGGCGCGGAGCCGGAGATCGCGGCGATCGAAGAGGAAGAGGAGCGCGAAGGCTGCTGCGAGGCGACAGAGCTGCATTTGGAGGCGATCTCCCACGCGCGGGAGACGCTGCTGACCGACCCGGAGATCATTGACCGGCTCAGCGAGCTGTTCAAGGTGCTGGGCGACCCGACGCGCATCCGCATTTTGCAGGCGCTGCACGACACGCGCCTGTGCGTGTGCGACATCGCCGAAACGCTGAACATGACCCAGTCCGCCATCTCGCACCAGCTGCGGGTGCTGCGCTCGGCGCGTCTGGTCAAGGCCACGCGCGAGGGGCGGAGCGTGTTTTACACGCTGGACGACGACCACGTTGCGCGGATGTTCGAGCAGGGCCTGATCCACGTCACGGAATGAGCCGCGGAATCATCTTGGAAAAGGAAAAGAGCATGGAAGAAACTTGGGAAAACCCGGACGAGCTGGAAATTTCTGCCGGGGAGCTTGACGCGGCGCTCAAGGGCGGCGCGGCGCTTTACGACCTGCGCGGGGAATTCAGCCGCGAATACGGCTTCATCCCCGGATCGGCGGGCAGAACCGAGGAACAGGTGCGGCAGATGCTGGACGCGGGCGAGCTTGCCGGGCGGAAGATCGTGCTGTACTGCGCGCGGGGCGAGGTGAGCCTGGACTTGGCCGCGGAGCTGCGCGAGGGCGGCATTGCGGCCCGGAGCCTTGCCGGCGGCTACATCGAATGGCTGCGGCAGAAGCTGGAGCGCGAGCAGGCGGCGGCCGCGGCGGGCGAATTGCAGAACAAGGTGGAAAACAGCCTGCGCAA
>JAEYMI010000064.1 GCA_023461275.1 Actinomycetes bacterium
CCAAGGCCACGACCTCAACACCATCCGACGAGCCGTCGAACGCTACTGCCTACGCGACATCTACCGCTTCCTCAACACCCTCGACATACCCCTCACCGCTTGACAGCGGACCATAAGAGCGTCGAGATCTGCGCCAAGTGATTTCGATACGGTCCCACTCGCTTCGCTCGGGGTCCTACTCAATCAGCCGGGTTTTGCTCGAGGTGCGACTCAACCAGCGTCGGTTGACGGCGCGACCACCCGGGCACCGCGCACGTACACCTCGGCGATCGCGGGCTCCCGAATCCCCATGAGCAGCGCGAAAAGTGTTTGATCGCGGCCCATTTCGTCGTCGTCGGCGCGGATGCCGTGATCCAGGACGTGAGCCAGAGGCGGCCACCGGTCCGGTTCGATGACCACGAAGTCGGCCTCCTTGCCGACGTCGAAGTTGCCGAACCGCTCCTCGGCATCCAAAGCCCTTGCCCCGCCCAGTGTTCCGATGAATAGCATTTCGGCGGGGTGCATCGAGACCGAGGCGTCGCCGGGTTCGGTGATGTGTACCTTGAACGCGTCCGAGAGAACGCGCGGGATCAGCCACTCGTCGCCGGCGGCGTGGTCGGTGCCCGCGGCGATGGTCACGCCGGAGGCGACGGTCCGCTTCCACGGCATGGTGCCCGACCCCAGGAACAGTTGCGACACCGGGCAATGCGCGATCGACGTGCCGGTCTCGGCCATCCTGGAGAGTTCGGCGTCGGTGCAGTGCACCGCGTGCGCCATGATGGTTCGACGACCCAGCAACGACGAGCCACCGGTCCGCGAACCGGGCAGGAACTTGCCGTCGTAGGTGTCGAGATAGGAGTCGACCTCGAAAAGCTGTTTGACGGTGTCGATCTCACCGGTACCCGGCCGGTTGTTCTCATTGAGATGGGTGTGCAGATACACCCCTGACCCACGCACCTCGTCGTAGAGTTCGCCGAGGGCGGCCAGCGTGGTGGTGGTCACCGACAACGTGAACCGCGGCACGATCGCCACCTGCAGTAGTGCGGTCGCCGGATCGCCGGAATCGGCTGCGTGCCAACGACGTATCTCGTCGGCGGTGAGTGCGATAGCGTCCTGCTCGGAGGTGATCAGCGGCTGCGCCGACTCCCCGCCGGTGGTCTGGATGCCACGTCCGCTGACGATGCGTAAACCGGCGTTGCGGGTCTCGGTGAACAGTGCGTCCTGGGCGGTGGGGAACGCCGACCCGAACACCATCGCCGCGGTGGTGCCCGCCGCGATCCGACGCGCGGTGAAGTCGCGTGCCGCTCGGGCAGCGAAATCCGGGTCGGCCAAACGTGATTCGGCCGGGAAGATGCACGAGTTCAACCACTCGAGCAGCTGCCCGCCGCCGTAGGCGTCACCGGAGTAGGTCTGCGGGAAGTGGATATGGGCGTCGACGAAACCCGGCAGCAGGTAACCGCCACGATGATCGTGGGTCGCGCCGCGGTCGACGTCGTCGGGAATGGTGGCGGCCTGGCCGCAGTAGACAATCCGACCGTCGTCGTCGACGATGAGCGCCCCGTCCGGGATCGAGACGAGCGCCGCCGGGGCCCCGGCGACGTCGGGTGTGCCCGCGATGTGGAAGATGTGTCCGAGGTGCGTCGATGTCACCCGACAACCCAAACACAACTGTGCGCGATCGGCCCGACGAAGCTGCATCCGCGTGCGATCCGCGATAGCGTCGAACCACTCAGGTTCGGGGTCCGGGTAGGAGGCGTGCGTGACGGAGCTCGATGCGCCCGTTCCCGACGCGCCTGTTCCCCCTGCGCCTATTCCCTCCGAGCCTGTTCCTTCCGAGCCTGGTCCGGACACCTCGGCGGCTGATGAATCCGTTCCCCGACGGCGCAGCACCAGAAAACGTCCCTCCGACGACGATCTCCTCGACGCCGCGCGTGCGGTGGTCGCCGAGTTGGGCCCCGACCGGGTCACGATGGACATGATCGCCGCACGCGGGGACACCACCAGGGTCACCCTGTACGCGCATTTCGGTTCCCGGGACGCGCTGCTCGAGCGGCTGGTGGACCGCGAAACCGACCTGTTCGCGGCGTGGATGCTGAACTCCTATGAGCAGAGCAGCGGACTGCAGTTCGGTGCGCGCGCCCGGCACGCGGTCGACTCGTTGTTCGACTACGTCCGCTCAATCCCGACGGGCTTCGGGTGCTGCTCGGGCACCGATATCAAGGTGATCACGCCAGCCGCAGGCTCTATCAGGTGCTCGAACCACGGATCGCGGAGTTGCTGCGGCAGAACCTGGTGATCCGTGGCCACCGCATCGGGCCCGGCGTCAACGCGCTGGCGTCGATGCTGATGGGCATCAGCCTTGATGTCGCCTACCGGGCGGTGATCGTCGACGGCGCCGATGTCGACTCCGCCCGCGACCTGGCCATGGCGGCCACGTTGGCGGTGCTGCGCGACATCGAGCCCAAGTATCTCGCGGCCATCGACCGCTCGATCGACCCGTGACCGCCTATTTCGGCGATGCAGGCTGAGCACCAGATTCCGGTGACATAGCCTCGGTCGCAGAGCGTTTCCGGATAGATAGTTGCCGCGACTGCTCCCTCCTGCCGAGGCTGGGTCACGACGGTTCGTCCCCTGGTGCACACCCGCGCTGATCGGGTAGGTACCGGTGCACACGGGCGCTGATCGAGTAGGTATCGAGCGCAGCGAGGAACCGTATCGAGATCTGTTGCAATGCTTTTCGGCGCTACGGTGGTCTCGATACGGTTCCTCCGCTGGCGCTCAGGAGCCTACTCGACCGGCATGGGGGTCCCGCTCGACCGGCGGTGGGGTCTCGCTCGATCGGCGGTGGGGCCGCTCGATCGGTGGAGGGTCCTCTAGTCGCCGTCGAAGAGTCGCTGCCAGTTGTGGCGGCTGGTGAGCTCGGGCAGGGCCTCGGTCCACCGGGCGGCCACCGCGGGCCCATCTTTGCGCAGCTGCCGGCAGAGCGCCGCCAGTTCACGTGCCTGCTCGACGGCAACGGCCTTGTCGCGGCGGCGGATTCGGACTCCGGTTTGCGACGAGTCGGTGACGACGACGTGGGAGAACAGTGATGCGTGCCACCACTTCGCGTCGTCGGCCGACATCGACACCGGGGCCGGCGACACCCGGCCCAGGTACTGTTTGACGGCCCGCTTGATCAGCACCCGGGTGGTCTTGTCCTCCTTGGGCGCCGGACCGCGGGTGGAGATGCGGGTATTGGGGTCGGATTCGGCGCCGACGTGAGCGGCGGAGTGAATCATGGTGTCGGGGAAGTGTTCTCGAAGCTCCCGGAGGTCGCCGAGTTTCGATCGGCCGCCGTCGGCGAGGATGTCGGGTCCGGCCAGGAAGTCGCGCACCGCGAGCAGGAACGTCGCCGACAATCCGTAGCGCATCGACACGATGTGCGAACCGATCTCGGTCGCGACGACGCCGGCGTAATGCTTGCCGTCGAACGGGGTGTGCACGGCCGCGACGATCAGCGCGTTGCGGAAACTGAAGTAGCGCGACCAGTCGTCGTAGTCCTTGAGGTGGAAATCGGCATGCCACACACCGGCATTGGGCAGTGTGACCGTCGGGAAACCGCGCTTGCGGGCCCGGATGCCGAACTCGATGTCGTCCCATTGAAAGAACAGTGGGAGCGAAAGGCTGTCGGGGTCAATGGATTCCGCCGGCAGCAGACACGACCACCAACCGCTCCACCCGGCGTCGGAGCGGGCGTCCTGATGCACCTCCAGCATGTCGGCGCCGATCATGGCGTTGGCCGACTTGCGCCCGGCCTTGAGCTGATCGAGTGCTTCCCATTCGGCGGTGATCATCACCCGCGACGTCTCCGACTGCAGCAGCATCTGGGCGCCGACGAGGACCGGCTGCACGGATCGGTTGGCCAGCGCCGACATCCGCAGGACGCTTTCGGGTTCGCACATGATGTCGTCGTCCATCACGATGATGTTGGTTTCGGCCCGCCCGGAGCGCGTCAGCTCGAAGATGCCGCGGTTGAATCCGCCCGCACCGCCGAGGTTCGGCTGGGTCAGGTAGTGCAGCTTGGCGCCGAGCGCTTCTTTGAGAGCCGGGAAATCCTGCTGCGCGTCGACCCGGTCGGTGCCCTGATCGACCACGTAGATCGCGTCGATGTGGGTCATCGCGGTGGCGTCGCCGGCCAGTGAGAGCACTGTCGCGATGCAGTCGGTGGGCCGATTGTGGGTGCAGATGACTACCGACGACGGCCGGATCGGCTTCGGCGTGCCGAGCCAGACCACATCGCTGATCGTCACGTCGCCGTCGTAGGCGTCGACGTCGAACCAGATGGCTCCGCCGTCGATGAAGCGACGGACCGGGGTGTCGATGGATGCCCGTCCGCTACCGGTGAAAGTGCGGGTCTCCAAGGGCCGTTCGCGACCGCTGATGTCGGAGGCGCGGACTCGCACCCGCAGCTGGGCGGTATCGGTGCAGTCGTAGGAGAACTCGATGCGCACCGAGTCGAGGTCGGTGTAGCGCTGCCAGAAACTCGCCGCGAACCGGCCGAAGTAGGTGTTGGTGCTCGCCGAGCCGCCACGGATCAGCCGAAGGCTCTCTCGGCCGGTCTCCACGAGGACCTCTGCGGCGTGGACGTACATCCGACGATCCACTCGGGGATGCGGACCGCTGAACAGCGTGCGCTGCAGCAGCACCTCGGGATTCGAGGCCGGTGGGCGTTGATCGACCTGTTGCACTGGTGAAGACACGTTAGCTCGCTGACTCCGTCAATTCCGACATTTTCCCTGCTGAGCGGGGGTCGGATCCGAGACTAACGCCACGCCACCGGTTTCCCAACGCGCCAGGAGGTGGCGTGTTCGACCCTTCACCCGATGTTCGCCGGATGGCACATGCGTCAACATGGGAACAGCCGTGCTGGTCGCGACGTACTCTCACCCCTGTGACATCGCCATCAGTAGACGCTGACGACGGGTCATCACCGGCACGTCCGGCCCTGGTGTTGACGGCGTTGATCCTGGTCGCCGGCGTGGCCAACATGAACCTCGCCGTCGCCAACGTGGCGCTGCCCGACATCGGCAAAGCTCTCGACGCCAGCTCCACCCAGCTCAACCTGATCGCCGTCGGCTACTCGCTCGGGTTGGCCGCCTCGGTGCTCTACTTCGGCGCCATCGGAGACCGGTTCGGCCGCAAGAAGATGGTCGTCATCGGTATGGCGCTGACGTTGCCGGCCTCATTGGTGGCCGGATTCGCCACCGACGTCAACGTGTTGTTCGGCGCGCGCGTCTTCGGTGGTATCGCCGCCGGACTGGCATTTCCGACGACGCTGGCGATGATCACCGCGCTGTGGTCGGGCGCGCCGCGCACCAAGGCGATCGCCACCTGGTCGGCGCTGGGTGCGGCCATCTCGTCGGCCGGGCCGCTGCTGTCGGGGGCGCTGCTGGAGTGGTTCGATTGGCATGCGGTGTTCCTGGTCACGTTGCCGCTGGCGGTGATCGCACTCGCCGCCGCGGTGTGGTTGCTGCCCAACGATTCTGGCGACGCCTCGGCGGTCCTGGACAACATCGGCGGCGTGCTGTCGATCATCCTGGTCGGCTCGACGGTGCTGGCGCTGAACTTCGCGCCGGTCTCCGACATGCGGACGGCCCTGCTGGTTCTGAGCATCGTCGCGGTCCTGTCGTGCATCGCATTTGTGGTGCGCCAGTTGCGGGTTCGGGTTCCGCTATTCGATCTGCGGGTCGCTCGTCGTCGAACGTTCTGGGTGGCCGCGGTCGGCGGTCTGGTCATCTTCGGGACGTTGATGGGTGCGATGTACGTCGGCCAGCAGTTCATCCAGAACGTCCTCGGATATTCGACGTTGGCCGCGGGTTCGCTGATGCTGCCGGCCGCCGCGGCGATGATTCTGGTGGCGCCGCGGTCGGCACAACTGGTGGAGCGCAAGGGTTCTCGGTTCACCCTGTTGGTCGGCTACGTATTCATTCTGGCCGGGCTCACCATCGCCTTGATCACCTGGCGCGAGGGTGCCTCGGTGTGGACGGTGATCGCCACCTACCTGAGCATTGGCGTCGGAATCGGGTTTGCCGGAACCCCGGCGTCGCATTCGCTGACCGGGTCGGTGCCCGTGCAGCGGGCCGGCATGGCGTCGAGCATGTCTGATCTGCAACGCGACCTCGGCGGCGCCATCATGCAATCGATGCTCGGTGCGGTGCTGACCGCGGGGTATGCCACCGCCTTGTCGAAGACGATCGCGGATTCACCCGACGCGGCGCAGGTCAGTGCGCAGACCGAAGCGGCGCTGACCAAGTCGTTCAGCGGCGCCAGTGTCGTCGCCGAGCGGTATCCGCAGTACTCCGAACAGATCATCGCCGCGGCGCGGGACGCCTTTGTGCACGGGGATGCCAAGGCGTTCGCGGTCGCGATCATCGCGGTGCTGGCCGGCGCGGCAGTGGTCGCGATCTGGTACCCGAACGCCCACGACGAGCGGGAGCTGATGCGCGAGTACGCGCGCCAGTAGTCGTTGAGCGCTTCTCCAGCTGGTCGGGTGGCGACCATTGCTGGTCGAGTGGCCACTTTGCTGGTCGGGTGGCCACTTTGCTGGTCGAGTGCCCCGAGCCGCTAGGCGAGTGGTTTATCGAGACCCGTTGCGCTGCAGGTGATGTCGATACGCTTCCTCGCTGCGCTCGGTGGCTACTCGATCAGCATGACCCGCGCTCGGTAGATCAGCAATGAGGGTGCCGTCGCTGTGCGGGAGGGCGCCGTGAACGTGGGGGAGGGCGCCGTGAACGTGGGGGAGGGTGCCGTCGCTGTGCGGGAGGGCGCCGTCGCTGTGCGGGAGGGCGCCGTCGACGTGGGCCGACCGCTCAGGGTTCGACGAGCGTGCGCTGGGTCTGTTCCGGGGTCACCGAGTCGAGGATCTTCTGACGCATGATCGACGCGGTGTTGGGCAGCCACAGCGCCCGCACCGGGGCCATCGGCGGATCGGTGAACTCGATGATCCGAATCCTGTTCTCGTACAGCCAACCCGGCTCGTTGGTCACGAACGCGCACGCCTTGGGGTGGGCGATCACCGCGGTGTGCGGCGGGGTGCCCAGCAGGGTCGAGACGATCATCCGTGGCTCGAACCCGGCGCGCCGGCAGATCGCCACCAGGATGTCGGTGTACTCGGTCTCGTGCTCGGCTCCCCAGACAACGATCTCGAAGTCGGCCAGGCTGCTCACCTCGACCTGGTCGTGCTGGGCGAGCGGGTGATCGGACTGCACCGCCAGGCGCAGGACGTGTTGGGTGGCGATCGTCGCGGCAAGGTCTGTGGGGTTGGCCACACCTCGGCCCAGCGCGAGGTCGATGGTGCCGGCGATCAACTCATCGCGCATCTGCTCGGCGAACACCGGGCGCACGGTGATCGGCGCCGACGGATCCTCGCGCACCACCGGCTCGATGATCTGGAAGACCTCCGATGGTGCGAGGTCGGGTGCGTGGCCGATGACGAACGGATTCGGGCTGGCGCGGTCGACGAGCCTGACTTGGGAAACCAGGTGCTCACCGCCGGCGAGCAGGGTGACCGCGCCCCGGTACATGGCCTCACCGGCGGCGGTTGCGGTCAGGTTCCGCCGCGAACGCGAAAACAGCTCGACGCCGAGGTGCCGTTCGAGTTCGCGGATGGCCGACGACAGGGCTTGCTGTGTGATGAACAACTCATCTGCGGCCGCGCGCAGGCTCGGCGCCTCCATGACAGTGACGAACATGCGCAGGCGACGCAGGTCAATGTCCGGTACGCCGCGTCCAAAATCGGACTTCATCAACCATCTCCTGTCAATCAACCAATTTGTAGTGATTGTAGGTTGTGGAACTTGTGCTTACGATGTGTTTCGAAAGCACGACAGCCTCTGCGTGTTTGTCAGCTTTCGGTAAAAGGTCGGAGTCTTCGCGCGGAGGGGACGCGAGGACTCCGACCTTTTCTTAGGAGCAGGCGTCATCCCGCGAGACTCTTCGCAATCCACTCTTCCACATCGCATCAGGTGCGTCCCACATCCAGTCGCGGTCCGACGCCGTCCCGACTCGATATCTACCCCGCACCTTCGCCCCGCGTCTACAACTTGACGCTATCGGTCAATTCGCTGATCCCGCATGCGCACTGGGTTTAGCATCCGATGAGATCCGGTCGTCGCGGAGCGCGTTTCCCCACGTTCAGCCACCGGACGTTGCGAGGAGACGACGATGTCTGCTGAATCAGCCGCACAGATCGTCGATGCCGTCGGTGGTGCCGACAACATCGAAAGCCTGACGCACTGCGCCACCCGCCTGAGATTCCAGCTTCGGGATTCGTCTGCAGTGAACCAGTCGACGGTCGAGGCCGCCGACGGTGTGCTCGGTGCGGTCCCGCAGGCCGGCAACCGCTACCAGGTGGTGATCGGCGGCGGAGTGCAAACGGTCTACAACGAGATCATGGCGTTGCCCGCCATGGCTTCTCGCGGTCCGGTCGATGCCGACGCGATCAAGGCCGCCGAGCGGGCCAAGGGGCCACGCGGTAAGTCGGCCTGGCTGGATTCGCTGTTCGAGTTCCTGTCCGACTCCTTCCGGCCCATCCTCGGTGCGCTGCTCGGGGCGTCGCTGTTCATCACGTTCATGTCGTTGATGAGCACCCTCGGGGTCATCCCCAACTGGGCTGATCCGCGCACCGAGCTGTCTCCGACATGGCAGTTCGTGAACCTGTGCTGGCAGTGCGTGTTCGTGTTCCTGCCGCTGATGGTGGCCTACAACGCGTCGAAGAAGGTGGGTGCCGATCCGTGGGTCGGGTTCGCCATCATGGCCGCACTGATGCTGCCGACCTACAAGGCCTTCTCCGAACAGGCCGACAACTTCCGGTTCCTCGGCCAGGACGTCAAGGTGATCGACGTCTTCGGTCTGCCGCTGACCCTATTCGATTACAGCTCACAGGTTTTCCCGCCGCTGATGATGGCCGCGGTGCTCGGACTGGTCTACAAGTACCTGAAGAAGATCATCCCGGAGAACGTCCAGCTGATCTTCGTCCCGTTCCTCGCGATGCTGATCATGATCCCGGTGACCGCGTTCCTGATCGGGCCGATCGGCGTCTACGCCGGCGCCGGTCTGGCAAACGTGCTCAAGTCGATCAACGACTTCTCCCCGTTCATCTTCGCGATCGCGGTTCCGATGGCCTATCCGTTCATGGTTCCGCTGGGCCTGCACTGGCCGATCAACGCGATCATGCTGCTCAACATCCAGACCCTGGGCTACGACTTCATCCAAGGCCCCATGGGCGCATGGAATTTTGCGTGCTTCGGCGCGACCGCCGGTGTGCTGTACCTGTCGTGGCGACAGCGCGACACCACTATGCGTCAGACCGCCACCGGTGCGCTCGCGGCAGGTCTGCTCGGTGGCATCTCCGAACCGTCGTTGTACGGAATTCACCTGCGCTTCAAGCGAATATATCCACGAATGCTCGTCGGCTGCTTCATTGGCGGCCTGATCATCGGTATCGGTGGCGGCGCCACCACCAACGCCTTCGTGTTCACCTCACTGCTCACCATCCCGGCATTCAATCCCATCCTGCTCTATGCGCTGGCGATCACCGCGGCCTTCTTCACCGCGATGCTGCTGGTCATCATGTCCGGATTCCGGACGCCCGAGCAGCAGGCCGAATTCGAGGCGGCCCGCGATGCCCGCGAGGCGGCCGAGCGGAATAAGTTGTCCAACAAGGAAGCTGGTGACACTGCTCTGCCGACGTCGGTTGCGGGCACGGGTGCCGCCGCAGTCACTTCGGCCACGGTCGCCTCGGCCGCAGCCGCACCTTCCGGGGCGGCCACCGCCGTCGCCGATCGCGCACAGCCGACCCCGATCGAGATCGGATCGCCGTTGGCGGGCACGGTGGTTCCGTTGTCCGAGGTGCCCGACCCGGTTTTCGCCGGCGGCACCATGGGTGGCGGGATCGCCATCGAACCGTCCGGCGACACCGTGTACGCCCCGGCGGATGCGACGGTCGTGGCAGCCCAGGCCACCGGACATGCCTTCGGTCTCGTCCTCGACGGTGGCATCGAACTGCTCATCCACATCGGAATCGATACCGTCGCCCTCAAAGGCGAGGGATTCGACGTGAAGGTCAAGGCCGGACAGAAGGTGACCGCCGGTACGCCGCTGGTGACCTTTGATCGGGCGATCATCGAGAAGGCCGGTTATCCGCTGGTCACGCCGGTGGTGGTGATGAACACCCGCAAGTTCGCGGCGGTCACTCCGATCGCCGAGGGCGCGGTGAGCGTCGGCACGCCGATCGTGGAGGTGGTGGCGCAGCCCGCGCCCACCGCGCAGGCCTGAATCTCAGCGCGCGCTACATTCGTGGGGTGAGCAGAGCGGTCCGGTGGCAGCGTGCATCGCTGCCTTCCCGTGCGCTGCTGTTGTTCGGTGTCGTCATCGCGGTGCTGCTCATGCATTCGGTCGTCACCCACGGGGCTTCGATGCCGGTTGTCGACGACGCACCCGCGCCCTCAACCTCAACTTCAACGGCGGCCGCGCACACCGGGTGCCACGGCGGTACCGAGCACCGGGATGCGCAGCTGGCCCCGGCCACCGACTCTGTCCGCCAACACTTCTCGGCATCCGACGACTGTGCCGCGCACGTTCACCCCTGTGTCTTCGTGCGGGCCGACATGCCGATGTTACTGCTGGTTGTCCTCGCCCTCCTGTGGTGGGGATTTCCGTCGGTCAGGCGGCCGGCCGCCCAATGGTTGTCCCGCATCGTCGAATTGGGCCGCCCGCCACCGTGGGCGATGCGATCTCACCTTGATCTGCAGGTGATCCGCTGCTGAGGGTGCTCCTCGGATTCGTCCGAACAAGAGTTCAACTCTCAGCAGTTCATTCACCAATTCATCAGCAGAGCAAGGATTTTCACATGCATACCCACTTCGCATCCCGTCGTGTCGGAATCGTCGCCTCGTTGGCGGTGGCGGCCATGATCGCCGCGGCCGGGTGTTCCACCGAGAGCACCGACGGATCGTCGGATCCAACCGGCGCCCAGGCGTCGGCGACGCAATCGCCGTCGTCGCCGACTTCCGGTACGCAGCAGCACAACTCGGCCGACGTCATGTTCAACCAGATGATGATCCCGCACCATCAGCAGGCCGTGGAGATGGCCGGGCTCGTCGAATCCCGGACCCAGAATCCGGCCGTGCGGCAGCTGGCCACCGCGATCGCCGGCGCGCAACAGCCCGAGATCGACCAGATGACCGCGCGACTGAAGTCGTGGGGTGTACCGCTCACGACGTCCGACGACTCCGGCCACGAAGGTCACTCGATGCCGGGTCACTCCATGTCGGGTGGGTCGATGTCGGGCATGATGTCCGAGCAGCAGATGGCGGCGATGACCGCGGCGTCGGGTGCCCAGTTCGACACGCTGTGGCTGCAGGGCATGATCGCCCACCACGAGGGTGCCGTCGAGATGGCGAACACCGAACTCGCCCAGGGTATCGATCCCGGGTCCCGCGAGCTCGCGACCCAGATCAAGAACTCTCAGCAGGCCGAGATCACCCAGATGAAGAACCTGTTGGGGCAGTAACTCACACGATGCTGCTGAGGATCGCGAGCACCAGGCCCGCGATCGTCAGCACGCCCACCACCACGGCCGCCCCCCTAGCCCCCTCGCCGCGGGCGGTGGGGGGTGGGGGGT
>JAEYMI010000065.1 GCA_023461275.1 Actinomycetes bacterium
GGTGAGCACGCTCACCGACGCCCGACGATTCGCCATCACCGACATCGAGCGCCTCGGCGACGACGTCCTGCTCCGGCTGGAAGCTCCTACGGCTTCTTGACGCTGTTGCGTCCCAGGAACCAACCGGCCACCAGGCCACCGAGCGCGACGATGGTCAGAATCAGCCACAGCCACGAGCGGAAGCTCAGGAACAGGAAGTCGACGCTGACCCGCTGGGTGTTCTGCGCGATGAAAATGATCGCGATGACGATCAGCAGCAGCGGTAGCCAGTAGCGCTTGAGCAGTGAGAGCGCCTTGTTCGACGACGACGAGGTGGGGGATGGAGCAGTCATGGCGATACGAGCCTTTCAAACTGAGGGGATTCCAAGTATTCCCCGGTGAAGGCCACCTCGGCAGGTGTGACACGACCTGACTGTGACACCGGCAAACTGCGTGCTAGCGTCGATGACACACGTTCTCGGGGCGGGGTGAAACTCCCCACCGGCGGTAAGGCATGGCGACAATTCGCATGTGTCAAGCCCGCGAGCGCTCGTCCGGAAGCGGACGAGGTCAGCAGATCCGGTGAGAAACCGGAGCCGACGGTCATAGTCCGGATGCGAGAGAACAGGCGACGAAAGGCGCCCTGTCAGCCCCGGGTGGGCATAGATGAGGAGCGCACGTTGTTTACCGGCATCGTGGAGGAACTCGGCACGATCGTCGCCGTCGATGATCTCGTCGACGCCGCCCGGATCACGGTCCGCGGCCCGGTCGTCACCAGTGATGCGTCTTTCGGGGATTCGATTGCCGTCAACGGTGTCTGCCTGACGGTCGTCGAATTCGGTGATGATCAGTTCACCGTCGACGTCATGGCCGAAACCCTGAACCGTAGCTCGCTCGGCGGGCTCTCCGCCGGCAGCCCGGTGAATCTCGAACGTGCGATGGCCGCCAACGGCCGCTTCGGTGGGCACATCGTCCAAGGCCATGTCGACGGTGTCGGCGAGATCCTGGAGATCACCCCGTCACAGCATTGGACCGTGGTACGGATCGGCCTCCCGGACTCCATCGCCCGCTACATCGTGGAAAAGGGCTCCATCACCGTCGACGGGGTGTCGTTGACGGTGTCGTCTCTCGGCGACGGCTGGTTCGAGGTCTCACTGATCCCGACCACCCTCGGCGAAACCAATCTCGGCTCGGCGACAGTTGGCTCCCCAGTGAATCTGGAAGTCGACGTCATTGCCAAATATGTTGAACGTCTGCATCTTTCGGGTGTCACAGACGACGCGGCAGGAAAGAAGTGAATCTGATGGCAGCTGACAAGGTGGCGCTCGACTCGGTCGAGCGCGCAATCGAGGACATCGCGGCGGGCAAGGCGGTCGTGGTCGTCGACGACGAGGACCGCGAGAACGAGGGCGACCTCATCTTCGCCGCAGAGAAGGCAACTCCGGAGCTCGTGGCCTTCATGGTGCGCTACACCTCCGGATACCTGTGCGTGCCGCTCGACGGCGACACCTGTGACCGTCTCGGCCTGCCCCCGATGTATTCGATGAACCAGGACAAGCACGGCACCGCATACACCGTGACCGTCGACGCGCGCGAGGGGATCGGCACCGGCATCAGCGCCTCCGACCGCGCGACCACCATGCGGCTCCTGGCCGCAACCGACGCCACCGCAGGCGATTTCACCCGGCCCGGGCACGTGGTTCCGTTGCGTGCCAAAGACGGCGGGGTGCTCCGCCGTCCGGGACACACCGAGGCCGCCGTCGACCTGGCCCGACTCGCCGGTCTCTCCCCGGCCGGCGTGATCTGCGAAATCGTCAGCCAGAAGGACGAGGGATCGATGGCCCAGTCCGACGAGCTGCGCGTCTTCGCCGACGAGCATGAGCTCGCGATGATCTCCATCGCCGATCTGATCGCCTGGCGTCGCCGCCACGAGAAGCACGTCGTGCGGGTGGCCGAGGCACGTATTCCGACCAGGCACGGCGACTTCCGGGCCGTCGGATATACCAGCATCTACGACGACGTCGAGCACGTCGCATTGGTCAAGGGTGACGTCGGTGGCAGCGATACCGCCGGACACGACGTGCTGGTCCGGGTGCATTCGGAATGCCTCACCGGTGACGTCTTCGGTTCACTGCGGTGCGATTGCGGTCCGCAGCTCGACGCTGCCCTGGAAATGGTCGCCGAGGAGGGCCGCGGCGTCGTGCTTTACATGCGCGGACACGAGGGCCGAGGCATCGGATTGCTGCACAAACTGCAGGCCTATCAGCTACAGGACGCCGGTCAGGACACCGTCGACGCCAACCTGAATCTCGGCCTGCCCGCCGACGCCCGCGACTACGGCATCGGCGCGCAGATCCTCGTCGACCTCGGCGTGCGATCGATGCGCCTACTGACCAACAATCCGGCCAAACGCGTCGGCCTGGACGGCTACGGCCTGCAGATCGTGGAACGTGTCCCGATGCCGCTGCGTGCCAACGCCGAGAACCTGCGCTACCTGCGCACCAAACGCGATCGCATGGGCCACGATCTCATCGGCCTTGACGACGAGATCATCAACGCGGCAACCGGAGAGGGACTCGCATGAGCGGCCACGGTGAACCCGACCTCTCGTCGGTCGACGCCTCCGGGGTGCGGCTGGCCATCGTCGCATCCCAGTGGCACGAGACCATCTGCACGGCGCTGCTCGACGGTGCGGTGCGTGCCGCGCTCAGCCATGGGGTGACCGAACCGACCGTCGTCCGGGTCGCCGGTGCCATCGAGCTACCGGTGATCGTGCAGGCACTGGCCCGCAATCACGACGCCGTCGTCGCACTCGGCGTGGTCATCAAGGGCGAGACGCCACACTTCGAGTACGTCTGCGATGCGGTCACCGCAGGTCTGACACGGGTGTCCCTCGACGAGTCGACGCCGGTGGGCAACGGAGTACTGACCACCTTGACCGAAGATCAGGCGCTGGCCCGTGCCGGGCTGCCCGATTCCGCGGAGGACAAGGGTGGCCAGGCAGCGACCGCGGCTCTCATCTCGGCGCTGACGCTGCGCGGGCTGGCCCGCGGCGAACTCAGCGGCAGCACCGGTGGTCTCGGTGTCGGGCACTGACGCCGAGGTCGACACCTGGGATATGACCTATCGGCCCCGACGTGGGCCGCGGATCGCGGTCGTCGTCGCCATCGTCATCCTCGCCATTCACATCACCTTCGGTGCGTTGCTCACCATCTCCGACACCGGTGTGCACGTCGGTCTGTCCGACCAGTTCGGGATCGCGCTCATCGGTGCCGTCGAAGCGGCTGCGGTGCTGCTGTTCACCCGTTCCCGGCTGCGCGTCGGATCGTCCGGGGTGGGCGTGCGGAATCTGGTGTCCGAGCGCATCTTCGAGTGGGATCAGGTACTCGGGCTCACCTACCCGGATAAAGCGCTGTGTGCCCGTCTGCTGCTGCCCTACGACGAACACATCCCGGTGTTCGCCGTCGCGTCCGGGGACCGCGAACGAGCCGTCGAAGCGATGAACGAGTTCCGGACCTTGTTCGAGCGGTACCGTCCCGACGCTGTCAGCGCGGGGCACTAGCCTGGATCTGTGGCCGACCCGACGACGTACCGTCCCCCGTTCGGGACCATTCCCACCGATCCGGGGGTCTACAAGTTCCGTGATGCCCACGGCCGGGTCATTTATGTCGGTAAGGCGAAGAATCTCCGGTCGCGGCTGACGTCGTACTTCGCCGACATCACCTCGCTGCATCCACGCACCCGGCAGATGGTGACCACCGCCGCCGGCGTCGAATGGACCGTCGTCGGCACCGAGGTCGAAGCCCTGCAACTCGAGTACAACTGGATCAAGGAATTCGATCCGCGGTTCAACGTCCGCTACCGCGACGACAAGAGCTACCCGATGCTCGCGGTCACGCTCAACGAGGAATACCCGCGACTGTTCGTCTATCGGGGACCCCGACGAAAAGGCGTGCGCTACTTCGGTCCGTACGCGCACGCCTGGGCGATCCGGGAAACCGTCGACCTGCTGACCAGGGTGTTTCCCGCCCGAACCTGCTCGACCGGGGTGTTCAAGCGGCACGGCCAGATCGACCGACCGTGCCTGCTGGGCTACATCGACAAATGTGCGGCACCGTGTATCGGCCGGGTCAGCGCGGCCGAGCACCGTGAGATCGTCGACGACTTCTGTGACTTCCTGGCCGGGCGAACCGACCAGTTGATGAAACGCCTCGAACGTGAGATGGCTTCGGCAGCAGCTGATCTGGACTTCGAACGGGCCGCTCGACTACGTGATGACCTCGGTGCGCTTCGACGGGCCATGGAGAAGCAGGCCGTGGTCCTCGGCGACGGCACCGACGCCGACGTCATCGCGATGGTCGGTGACGAACTCGAGATGTCGGTCCAGGTCTTCCACGTCCGCGGCGGCCGTGTTCGTGGGCAGCGGGGGTGGGTCGTCGAACGCCCGGACGACACCTCGGTCGGCGCGCAGGTCGGCCAGTTCATCACGCAGTTCTACGGTACCCAGGCCGATCTCGACGCCACGGTCGACATCGACGAGGATCGGGTTCGTGGTGATGCGGTGCCCCGCGAGGTGTTGGTCACTGAATTGCCGGACGACGCAGCACAATTGAGCGACTGGTTGTCGGACCTGCGGGGGAGCAGGGTCGATCTGCGGGTCCCGCAGCGCGGCGACAAGAAGGCGTTGTTCGACACGGTTGAGCGCAATGCCGGAGAGGCGCTCGCGCAGCACAAGTTGCGCCGCGCCGGAGATCTCACCAGCCGGTCGGCCGCGCTCACCGAGATCCAGGAATCGCTCGGCCTCGACCAAGCACCGTTGCGCATCGAATGCGTCGACATCTCTCACGTGCAAGGCACTGACGTCGTTGCCTCGCTGGTGGTGTTCGAGGACGGGCTGCCACGCAAGTCCGACTACCGTCACTACACCATCCGCCACGCGGCGGGCGACGGTCACTCCGACGACGTCGCGTCCATCGCCGAGGTCACCCGTCGTCGATTCCTCCGGCACCGCGCCGATCAGCACACCCCGCCGCCCGACGAGGCGGAGTTCGAGGCCGGCCCGGCTCCCGCGGTCGATCCGACGACCGGCAAGGCGCGTCGATTCGCCTATCCGCCCAACCTTTTCGTCGTCGACGGCGGTGCACCGCAGGTGCATGCCGCCGCGTCGGTCCTCGACGAACTCGGGGTCACCGACGTCGCCGTCATCGGTCTCGCCAAACGCCTGGAAGAGGTATGGATACCGGGCGACGACGAACCGGCGATCCTCCCGAGATCCAGTGAGGCGCTGTTCCTGCTGCAGAGAGTCCGCGACGAAGCGCACCGCTTCGCGATAACGTTCCACCGCAGCAAGCGCAGCAAACGGATGACCGAATCGGTGCTCGACGGCGTGCCGGGTCTCGGTCGATCGCGACGCACCGCGCTTGTCACACATTTCGGATCTGTTGCCCGACTTCGGGAAGCATCACTGGAAGACATTTCCGAGGTACCCGGTATTGGCGAGGCCACCGCCCGTGCGGTCCTGGCCGCGTTGACAGGAGGTGGCGGTGACGGTGGAGAACTCGATGCCCGATGACCAGAAAAGGCCCGATGGACCATCCGCGGACCAGCTGACGGTGCTCTTCGTCGCCGGTTTGTCGGGCGCGGGTCGCTCGACGGCGGCCAACGTCCTCGAAGACGACGGCTGGTACGTGGCCGACAACGTACCCGCGCCGCTGGTGGCCACGCTGATCCAGCTCGTCCGCGAGGGCGACCGGTCGGTCACGCGCCTCGCGATCGTCATGCGTGCCTCCAATGAATCCGTCGGTGCCGAACTCGACGCGCTGCGAACTCGGCTGAAACAGTCCGGCATCACCACCAAGCTGCTCTTTCTCGACGCCAGCGACCAGACGCTGGTGCGCCGCTTCGAGCAGGTGCGGCGCCGACATCCGTTGCAGGGCAAGGAAACCCTCATCGACGGCATCGCCCGCGAGCGGGTGATCCTCGCTCCCATCAAGAACACCGCCGACCTCGTGGTCGAGACCTCGGCGCTGAGCGCGGCGAGGCTTCGCGAGGTCGTCGAGGGCGTGTACCCGCACGACGCCGACAACCGGCTGTCGATCGCCGTGCAATCCTTCGGATTCAAGTACGGGTTGCCCATCGACTCCGATCTCGTCGCCGACGTGCGGTTCCTCCCGAACCCCTACTGGGTCCCCGAGTTGCGAGCGCATACCGGACGCGACGCCGACGTCCGCGACTACGTTCTGGACCGCGATGACGCGCAACGCTTTCTGACGCTCTACGAGGAGCTCGTCGATGTGATCGCGGTGGGTTACCTGCGAGAAGGTAAGCGGTACATGACGATCAGCGTCGGGTGCACCGGCGGCAAACATCGCAGCGTCGCGTTGTCGGAGGAACTGGCCCGACGACTGCGCAATGTCGGCGACCCCAGCGGCAAGGCCGGCTTCGACGTTCGGGTGCTGCATCGCGACCTGGGGCGGGAATGACCGCCCCCGACCTGCGGGCCCCGGGAAGCGCCCGGATTGTCGCGCTCGGCGGTGGCCATGGGCTGTACGCCACGTTGACCGCGATGCGCTACCTCAGCGACGCGGTCACCGCAGTGGTGACCGTGGCCGACGACGGTGGGTCGTCGGGTCGCCTGCGCGCCGAACTCGACGTCATACCGCCGGGCGATCTGCGGATGGCGCTCGCGGCGTTGATGTCCGCGCCGGCCGCAATCGAGGCCCGGCCCACCGAGCTCGAACGAACGCGCCACGAGATGTGGGCGCGGGCACTGCAACACAGGTTCGGCGGCTACGGGGCACTGGCCGGCCATCCGGTTGGCAACCTGTTGCTCGCCGGGCTGACCGAAGTCCTCGGTGACCCGGTCGCCGCACTCGACGAGTTGATCCGCATCTTCGATGTGGACGGTCGGGTCCTGCCGATGTCGGCGGTACCCCTCGACATCGAAGCCGATGTGTCCGGGCTCGAGAGTGATCCGCGGATCAGCCGCTGTATCCGTGGGCAGGTCGCTGTCGCGACCACACCCGGCAAGGTACGCCGGGTCCGCCTGCTGCCGAACGAGCCGCCGGCCTGCCCCGAAGCGGTTGAGGCGATCGAGAATGCCGATGTGGTGACACTCGGGCCGGGCTCATGGTTCTCCAGCGTGATTCCGCATGTGCTGGTACCCGGTTTGCTCGACGCGCTAGGGACCACGTCGGCGCGCAAACTGCTGTTCGTCAATCTGGCGCCCGAACCCGGTGAGACGCCGGGGTTCTCGGTGGAGCGACACCTCCACGTCCTGCACGCGCATGCCGACGTCCTCCGGATAGACGACATCGTCGTCGACCGGGCATCGGTACCGTCGGGGCGAGAGCGGGATCACCTTGAGCGCGCCGCGGCACAATTCGGGGCCAGACTGCAGGTGGGGGACATCGCAGTGTCCGGACGTCACACGCACGACCCGACAAAAGTCGCCATCCTGGTGAACGAACTGTGCGAACGTGAACTCAGTCGCTAGGCTTACCGGGCAGTAAGTAGCAATACCTTGCCGAATGGTGGCCGGCGAGGAGGTCGGGGCTGGCTTTCGGGGCCGAGGAGGATGTGCACCACGTGACAGGAGGCCAGGGACCGGTGGCGATGACCGCAGCGGTGAAGGATGAACTGAGTCGTTTGACGGTTACACAGGTCAGTTGTCGTCGAGCCGAGGTGTCGGCGCTGCTCAGATTCGCCGGGGGGCTGCATATCGTTGCCGGCCGGGTTGTGGTGGAAGCCGAGGTCGATCACGGCAACGTCGCCCGCCGGTTGCGGCGCGACATCTTCGATCTCTACGGCTACCAGTCCGAGGTTCACGTCTTGCGCGGCGGCGGCATCCGCAAGGGTGCGCGCTACATCGTCCGGGTGACCAAGGAGGGTGAGGGTCTCGCCCGTCAGACGGGCCTGCTCGACATGCGCGGACGACCGGTTCGCGGCCTGCCGGCACAGGTGGTCGGCGGCAGTGTGGCCGATGCCGAAGCCGCTTGGCGCGGAGCGTTTCTCGCGCACGGCTCGCTCACCGAGCCGGGTCGCTCGTCGGCTCTGGAGGTCAGCTGCCCGGGTCCGGAGGCCGCGTTGGCGCTCGTCGGTGCGGCCCGACGACTCGGGGTGTCGGCCAAGGCCCGAGAGGTGCGCGGCGCCGATCGGGTGGTGATCCGCGACGGCGAGGCGATCGGGGCATTGCTGACCCGGATGGGTGCACACGACACCCGTCTGGTGTGGGAGGAACGACGGATGCGTCGCGAGGTGCGCGCGACCGCGAACCGGCTGGCCAACTTCGACGACGCGAACCTGCGACGGTCGGCGCGCGCCGCAGTCGCCGCGGCCGCGCGCGTGGAGCGGGCTCTGGACATTCTTGGTGACGAGGTGCCCGACCATCTGATCGCCGCAGGCCAACTGCGCATCACTCACCGGCAGGCGTCGCTGGAGGAACTCGGTCAGCTCGCCGATCCGCCGATGACCAAAGACGCGGTGGCCGGGCGCATTCGACGGCTGCTGTCGATGGCGGACAAGAAGGCCCGCACCGAGGGCATACCCGATACCGAATCGGCGGTGACGTCGGATCTGCTGGACGAGACCTGAACATTGCCGCACACGGTGTGCCGGGCAACGCAGGTATGACTAGGCTGAGGTGTCAGCGTGCGGGTACACGATCGTGTATCGCGCACGAGATGCGAGCCGATTGGCTTGACCGATGAGAACCGCTAAGGAGCGCAACCGTGACTGTTCGGGTAGGTATCAACGGATTCGGCCGAATCGGCCGTAACTTCTTCCGCGCCGTCGAGGCCCAAAAGGCCGCTGGCGCAACCGATATCGAGATTGTCGCAGTGAACGATCTGACCGACAACGCCATGCTCGCCACTCTGCTGAAGTACGACTCGATCACCGGACGCCTGTCCGAGGATGTCTCACTCGACGGTGAGGACACGATCGTCGTCGGCTCACGCCCGATCAAGGCCTACTCGATCAAGGAGGGCCCGGCGGCCCTGCCGTGGGGCGACCTCGGCGTCGACGTGGTGATCGAATCGACCGGTATCTTCACCAACGCCGCCAAGGCCAAGGGCCACCTCGACGCGGGCGCCAAGAAGGTCGTCATCTCGGCCCCGGCCACCGACCCCGACATCACCATCGTGATGGGCGTCAACGACTCGGCCTACGACGGCAGCCAGAACATCATCTCCAACGCCTCCTGCACCACCAACTGCCTCGGCCCGTTCGCCAAGGTCCTGCATGAGGAGTTCGGCATCCTGCGTGGACTGATGACCACCGTCCACGCCTACACCCAGGATCAGAATCTTCAGGACGCCCCGCACAGCGACCCCCGTCGTGCGCGCGCCGCGGCCCTGAACATCGTGCCCACCTCGACCGGCGCTGCCAAGGCCATCGGCCTGGTGCTGCCGGAGCTGAAGGGCAAGCTCGACGGTTACGCACTGCGCGTGCCGGTGCCGACCGGCTCGATCACCGACCTCACCGTCGATCTGGAGAAGGCGGCCACCATCGAGGAGATCAACGCCGCGATGAAGGCCGCCGCCGAAGGCCCGCTCAAGGGCATCCTGAAGTACAGCGAGGATCCGATCGTGTCGACCGACATCGTCGGCGACCCGCATTCGTCGATCTTCGACGCGCCGCTGACCAAGGTCATCGACGGTCAGGCCAAGGTCAGCTCGTGGTACGACAACGAGTGGGGCTACTCCAACCGTCTCGTCGACCTGACCGGACTGGTCGCCAAGTCGCTCTGAGCTGACCCCGAACCCTTCAGGAGCAACCAAGAATGGCTGTACCCACACTGAAAGACCTTCTGGCTGAAGGTGTTTCGGGACGCGGGGTACTGGTACGGTCGGATTTCAACGTCCCACTCGACGGGTCGACGATCACCGATCCGGGCCGTATCCTCGCGTCCCTGCCGACCCTGAACGCATTGATCGACGCCGGCGCCAAGGTGATCATCACCGCGCACCTGGGCCGCCCCAAGGGAGAACCGGACCCCAAGTACTCGCTGGCACCGGTGGCCGAGCGACTCGGGGCCGAGCTGGGCCGCAACGTCCAGCTCGCCGCCGACGTCGTCGGCTCCGACGCTCTAGCGCGGGCGGAGGGGCTCACCGATGGTGACGTCCTGCTGCTGGAGAACATCCGGTTCGATCCGCGGGAGACCTCCAAGGACGAGGCCGAACGCGAATCGCTGGCCAAGGCGCTCGTCGAGCTCGTCGGCGACGACGGTGCCTTCGTCTCCGACGGATTCGGCGTGGTGCACCGCAAGCAGGCGTCGGTCTACGACGTCGCCAAGTTGCTCCCGCACTATGCGGGCGAGCTGGTGGCCACCGAGGTCGAGGTGCTCTCGAAGCTGACCGAGGACGTCAAGCGGCCCTACGCCGTGGTCCTCGGCGGCTCCAAGGTCTCCGACAAGCTCGGCGTGATCGAGGCGTTGGCCCCCAAGGTCGACACCCTGGTGATCGGCGGCGGTATGGCCTTCACTTTCCTTGCCGCACAGGGGCATTCGGTGGGCACCTCGCTCCTGCAGGAGGATCAGATCGACGTCTGCAAGAGCCTGCTCGAACGATTCGGTGATGTGATCCACCTCCCGGTCGACGTCGTGGTGGCGGATAAGTTCGCCGCCGATGCCGAAGCGAAAACTGTTCCGGTGGAAGAGATTCCCGACGGATGGATGGGCCTGGACATCGGCCCGGAATCGGTCAAGCGCTTCTCGGCGGTACTGACCGGAGCTGAAACCGTGTTCTGGAACGGGCCGTCCGGTGTGTTCGAGTTCGAGAAGTTCTCGGCTGGCACCCGCGGCGTGGCCGAGGCGATCGCCGCGGCCACCGGTAAGGGAGCGTTCACCGTCGTCGGCGGCGGCGATTCGGCGGCCGCGGTCCGGACCCTCGGGCTGCCCGATTCGGACTTCTCGCACATCTCGACCGGCGGCGGCGCGTCGTTGGAATACCTCGAGGGCAAGCAGCTGCCCGGTTTGGCGGTACTGGAGTCATGAGTCGCAAGCCGCTCATCGCGGGCAACTGGAAGATGAACCTCAACCACCTCGAGGCCATCGCACTGGTGCAGAAGATCGCGTTCGCCCTGCCGGCGAAGTACTTCGAGAAGGTCGACGTGACGGTGATCCCGCCGTTCACCGACATCCGCAGCGTGCAGACCGTCGTCGACGGCGACAAACTGCTGCTGACCTACGGTGCACAGGATCTGTCCGAGCACGATTCGGGTGCCTACACCGGCGAGATCAGCGGCACCTTCCTCGCCAAGCTGGGGTGCACCTACGTCGTCGTCGGACACTCCGAACGCCGAACGCTGCACGCCGAGACCGACGAGGTGGTGCTGGCCAAGACCAAAGCGGCGCTCAAGCACGATCTCACCCCGATCGTCTGCATCGGCGAGGGTCTCGATATTCGCGAGTCCGGCGAGCACGTGTCGTACAACGTGGCGCAGCTCAAGGCCTCCCTCGCGGGGCTGTCGGCCGAGGAGATCGCGAAGATCGTCGTCGCCTACGAGCCCGTCTGGGCAATCGGTACCGGCCGCGTGGCCAGCGCCGATGACGCCCAGGAGGTGTGTGCGGCGGTGCGCGCGGCACTCGCCGAGATCTCTGATGACGCCACCGCGGCGTCGGTACGGGTGCTCTACGGCGGTTCGGTCAACGCCAAGAACGTCGGAGACATCGTCGGCAAGACCGATGTGGACGGCGCACTGGTCGGCGGTGCTTCGCTCAAGGCCGACGAGTTCGCACAGCTGTCGGCGATCGCCGCGGGCGGGCCCTTGCTCTGAACGCATGCCGTAACGCGTAGACTATGGCGGGTTGTGTCCGATTCGGACCAACCCGCCACAGTCTTTTCTGCACCAGAGATTAAGAGGAAGAACCACTCGTGAAGCTCGCACTCGACATCGGATTGGTCATCACCAGCGTTCTGTTGGTGGTGTTGGTCCTGCTGCACCGCGGCAAGGGTGGCGGTCTGTCGTCGCTCTTCGGTGGCGGCGTCCAGTCGAGCTTGTCCGGTTCGAGCGTTGTCGAGCGCAACCTCGACCGTCTCACCGTCTTCGTCGGACTGATCTGGGTGATCTTCATCATCGGCGTCGGCGTGGACATCAAGCTCTCCTGACCCGGTATTACCGTGGGCGCTCTTTGCGCCCGTGTTACGTCGCCTGTGCCCGACATGCCGCGGGCGCATATAGACGGAATACTGAACGGCATGACTCAATCGAGCCCTTCCCGTGGAGCACCAGACTGGCGGCCGACGATGACCGTGGCCGACCACATCAGCATCGACGACGAGGGGCGAGCTCTGACCGAGCCGCTGCGCGAAGACATTCGGCTGCTGGGCGGCATTCTCGGCGACATGATTCGGGAGCATTCCGGCAGTGAGGTTTTCGACCTTGTCGAGAACGCCCGAATCGCCGCATTCCGAATCCGGCGCGCTGAAATCGATCGCAGTGAACTCGCCGACATGTTCACCGATCTCGACATCTCTGTGGCCATGCCCATCATTCGGGCGTTCAGCAATTTCGCCCTGCTGGCCAACCTCGCCGAGGACATCCATCGCGAGCGGCGTCGTGCCATCCACGTCCGTGCCGGAGATGCGCCGCAGGACAGCAGCCTCGCGGCAACGTATGCCAAGCTGGCCGCCGCGGGCCTCACCGACGAGGAGGTGGGTCGTGCGCTGGCCGACGCCACAGTGGTTCCCGTCATCACCGCCCACCCCACCGAGACCCGTCGACGCTCGGTGTTCGAGGCCCAGAACCGCATCACCGAACTGATTCGATTCCGCTCCCGGACCGAATTGACGCCGGACGAGGCCGAAGAGGTCAACCAGCGCATCCGCCGGCAGATCCTCACGCTGTGGCAGACCGCGCTGATCCGTCTGGAACGCCTCACCATCCAGGACGAGATCCGCACCGGATTGCGGTACTACGACGCCTCATTCTTCGACGTGCTGCCCAAGATCAACACCTCGGTGCGGGCAACACTGCGGGCGGCGTACCCCGACGCGGGCCTGGCCGACGAGCCGATGCTCCGGATGGGGTCGTGGATCGGCGGCGACCGCGACGGCAACCCGTTCGTGACCGACGAGATCGTCGAGATGGCCACCACGCTGGCAGCACGCACCGCCATCGGTCATCACCTCGATGAACTGAAGCTGCTCGGCGAGGAGCTGAGCATGTCGTCGCGGCTGATGTCGCCCGACGACGCCATCTACGAACTGGCCGGTGTCTCACGCGAGGACGCCGCCGGCGACGAACCGTTCCGGCGCGCCCTCAAGCACATCAGGTCTCGCCTGGTCAGCACCGCCACCGAGATGTTCGGCGAAGAGGTGATGCGAGCGTCGGATCAGGGTTTGCCCGACGGCGGCGAGCCCTACGCTTCGGCCGACGAACTGCTCGCCGACCTCGACATCATCGACGCCGGGCTGCGTTCCACCCACGACGACATCATCGCCGACGACCGGTTGCTCGCGCTGCGAGAAGCTGTGCGCACCTTCGGTTTCCATCTGTCGGGCCTCGACATGCGGCAGAACTCCGACATGCACGAAGAGGTCATCGCCGAGTTGCTCGCGTGGGCAGGTGTGCACCCGGACTACCTGTCACTCGGTGAGGACGAGCGCGTTGAGATCCTCACCAAGGAACTGACTGCCCGGCGTCCGCTGACGCGTCCGGACGCCGAGTTGTCCGAGCTGGCCACCAAGGAGCTCAACATCGTGCGCGCCGCCGCCCGCGCGGTCGCGACCTTCGGTCCGCAGTCGGTGCCGAACTACATCATCAGCATGTGTCAGTCGGTCAGCGACATGTTTGAGCCGATGATCCTGTTGAAGGAAGCCGGCCTGATCGAGATCGACGAGAACGGCAAACTCTCCTCGACGGTCCGCGTCGTGCCACTGTTCGAGACGATCGAGGATCTCCAGCAGGGTGCCGAAACCCTGTTGTCTGCACTGGATATCCCGCTCTACCGCGACCTGGTGGAGTCGCAGGCCGGCATGCAGGAAGTCATGCTCGGTTACTCCGACTCCAACAAGGACGGCGGCTACATGGCTGCCAACTGGGCGCTCTACCGCGGTGAGCTCGACCTCGTCGAAGCGGCCGAGAAAGCCGGAATCCGGTTGCGGCTCTTCCACGGTCGCGGTGGCACCGTTGGCCGTGGTGGCGGTCCGAGCTACGACGCCATCCTCGCGCAGCCGCCGGGCGCGGTCCAGGGATCGCTGCGGATCACCGAGCAGGGCGAGATCATCGCGGCGAAGTATGCCGAGCCGGTGATCGCCGAACGCAACATGGAAACCCTGCTCGCGGCGACCATCGAGTCCTCGCTGCTCGATGTCGAGGGGCTCGGCGACGAGTCGGAGAGCGCGTACACGAATATGGACGAGATCGCGTCGCTCGCGCGCTCGGCCTACAGCAAGCTCGTGCACGAGACCCCCGGCTTCGTCGAGTACTTCACCACCTCGACGCCGCTGTCGGAGATCGGTGCGCTCAACATCGGCAGCCGTCCGGCGTCGCGCAAGCAGACCGAGAAGATCTCCGACCTGCGGGCGATCCCGTGGGTGCTCTCCTGGACCCAGTCGCGGGTGATGCTGCCCGGTTGGTACGCAACGGGTTCGGCGTTCGAGCAGTGGATCGGCGACGACCCGGACAAGCTCGCGACCCTGCAGCGGTACTACGAGAAATGGCCCTTCTTCCGCACGGTGATGTCGAACATGGCGCAGGTGCTCGCCAAGTCGGACATGGGCCTGGCGCACCGCTACGCACAGCTGGTGCCGGACGAGGTGTTGCGCGACAAGGTGTTCGGCATGATCGTCGACGAACACGAACGCACCATCGCGATGTACGCCAAGATCACCGGCACCGATGACCTGCTGGCCGACAACGCTGCGCTGAAACGCTCTGTCTACAACCGCTTCCCGTACCTCGAGCCGCTCAACCTGCTGCAGATCGAGTTGCTGCGGCGGTTCCGCGCCGGTGACGACGAACCCCGCATCCGACGCGGCATCCAGCTCACCATGAACGGATTGGCCACCGCGCTGCGTAACTCCGGCTAACTCGAAATCGGCTGGCTCGGAATCCAGCCGAGCGCAGGCGCGATCTCGGTGGCGAACTGCTCGAGGCGGGCGATCTCGAGATCGGCTCCCGGTGTGCCGTCGCCGGCTGCGGGGTAGAGACCGAGGTTTGGGATGAAGTGTGTCACCTGCCCGATCAGGGCCGGGTCGGCACGCAGATCGCCGAGCACATCGGTGACCGTGCCGTAGCGCGTCACCCGTCGTAGATACTGGCCGGTGTCGAGTTCGGCGAGCTCCGGCTTGTAGGAGTCGGCGAACTCCCGGAAGCCGGCCAGCTCGTCGGCGACCTGACGTTCGATGCTTTCGCGGCTTTCGCCGACGTAGGTGAACCGGAGCCCGCCGATCTTCGGTCGCCGGCCGCTATCCTGCTGGGTCCGAGCCCATTCGGCCCGGTAGGCGTCGATCTTTGCGCGCTGATCGTGGAGCGGATGGTCGGAGAAGGTGCCGATCAGCAGCCCATCGCCCGTGGCCGCGGCGGCGGCCGCACGTTCGGGTGTGCCCGCCGACTGCCAGATCCGGTCCCGCAGACCGGGGGCCGGTGGGTACAGGTGGCGCGGGTCGTCGTCGCCGGTCAACGATGAACCTTCCAGCAGGGCATGCAGAATCGCGAGCTTCTCGTCGAAGAGGTGCCGCCGGTCGTCGATCTGGTGCCCGAAGGCCGCAAACGAATCCTGGTCACCGCCACCGCTGCCGACACCGAGGTTGAGTCGTCCCCGGGCGAGGGTGTCCAGGACCGCTGCGTCCTCGGCCAACCGCACCGGGTCCTCCAGTGGCAGAACCGTGACGGCGGTCCCCAGCTCGATGCGGGTGGTTCGCTCGGCCACTGCGGCCAGCAGAACCAGTGGTGACGGCAGCCGGTCCTTGCCGAAGTGATGCTGTCCCACCCAGACGCTTTCGTACCCGAGCTCTTCGGCTGCGACGACGGTCTCGATGAGGTGGGTGTAGGTGTCGGCGGCCGACTCCTCACGCAAACCGTGGACCTGGGTGAAGAACCCCAGCTTGAAGGCTGAAGGGGCGGTCGGAAAGACCGTGGACGGGTTGTCGAGAGCGTGCGTCATGCGACGCAGTGTCCGGCGGTGGCGACGACGGCACCAGGTTTGAATTCAGGGGTGTGCGATTGTCACGCCCGGAGTTGGGTCACGTACAGGGCTGGCTTCACATGCAGAGGGTGTGCAGTTCGTGACAGACACCTTGGCCCAGGGAGGTGCACGACGTGATCGCCTGGGTGATCACCCTCTCGCGTGAGTTGGAACCAGATGCCCATCCCGTTGGGCCCCAACCACTATCAACAGTCGCGGTCGCGACCGACGCGCACTCGTCGGTCTGGATCGGGACGTACCCGCAGTAGCTGTCAGCCGACCAGCCGTTGTTGTGTATGGCGTCGTTACAGAGCTGCAACGCCTGGCTTTTCGCGGTGCTCGG
Organism: Actinomycetes bacterium; assembly: GCA_023461275.1. Classification (GTDB taxonomy): domain Bacteria; phylum Actinomycetota; class Actinomycetes; order Mycobacteriales; family Mycobacteriaceae; genus Gordonia. The sequence goes on from JAEYMI010000065.1 coordinate 16,452, forward strand.
ATCGGGCTGGTTCCACTGCGAGGCATGGGCGCCGGAGCCACTGAAGGCGATGCCGCCGTACAGAATTGGTGCCGGCGGGGTGGTGATCGTGGGGACGAGCGGATCAGCGGCGGTGGGTACCGCGGCGGTGGGCTCGGTGTCGATCGGCGCCGACGCGCTCGGTGACGTCTTCGTGCCGATGCCGGATCTATCGGCAAGGACGACCAGCGCGGTCACGCCGGCGAGCGCGGTGATGATCGCCACGAGGACGATGAGCGCACCGACGCCGGGTCCGGTTTTCCGGGTCGCATATGGCGGCGGGGCCGGCACGTAATACGGCCCCGGTGGCGGTCCCATCGGGGGAAAGTGCGGTCCCGGAGGTGGGCCCATCGGCGGGCCGGGAGGGTTCCCATAGTGCGGCGGGTAACCGGCGTGCGCCGGGTAACCGAAGTTCGGCGGGTTACCGAAATCCGATGGCCCACCTGATTGTTCGCTCACTGCGCACCCCCGAAACGACGTGTCCCCGATGTGTCGGCAATCTTCGCGCACGTGAAGACGTCAGTGCAACTCTCGGACGTCAGCCGGGTAGCAGTGATGCCGCGGCGTGATCGAGGAACCAGACGGTTTCCTCGGTGCCGTGGGCGCCGGCGCACGGCCAGTCCGCCGGGTCGGCCCCGGCGTGCGCGGCGGCAACCGCCTCGGCTTTGTCGGCCCCGGCAACCAGAAACCACACGGCCTTGGATCGGTTGACCACCGGCAGGGTCAGCGTGATCCGACGCGGCGGCGGCTTGGGAGAGTCCTCCACGGCGACAACCGATTTCACGGTCTCGGCGGTGGCGGGGGAGTGCGGGAACAACGAATTGATGTGTCCTTCGCCACCCATCCCGAGAAGGTGAACGTCGAACTCTGGACTCACCCCCGCGCTGGTGCCGAGCAGGACCGACGCGTAATCGGCTGCGGCGGCCTCGATGTCGTCACCGAATGAACCGTCCGAGGCCGCCATCGGGTGAACGCGATCAGGATCGACCGGCACCGTGCCGAGCAATGCGTCGAGCGCCTGCCCGTAATTGCGCTCCGGATCGTCGGCCGGCACGAAACGCTCATCACCCCAATAGATGTCGACGCGCGACCAGTCGATGGCGCCGCTGTCGGCGGCGAGTGCGGACAGGATCGCGATCCCGTTACTACCGCCGGTCAGCACCACCGACGCGATGCCACGCTGCTGCTGTGCCGTCACCACCACGTCGACGAACCGCTGGGCGGCGGTGAACACCAGGGCATCCTTGCCGTCGAACACCAGGGTTTCGGCGACCGGCACGGTCACGACGCGACCTGCGTATCGGCGGCGTACTCCACCTCGGTCACGCCGGCGAGTGCGTCGGCATAGACCTCGTCGGTGTCGAGACGCCGGAGTTCCTCGGAGATCAACACCGGCAGGTCACGTCTGGTCATCGCGACCCGACCGTCGGGCTTGCCCGGAGCGCTGAGCACCGCGTTGTTGTTCTCGTCGACGGCGAGCACCACCGGACCGTCCTCGCGGTCGACACGCACCTCGAAGCTGCCGTACACCCGTGTCGTCGGCACCTTGAGCTGAGCGCGCAGCCAACCGGCCAGCAAGTCCAGGCTAGGAGAATCGTGCGGGCCGCTGACCTGCACTGACACGAACGGTAAGTGCGGTGGGCGGTCGAGCGCGGAGGTCAGGATCGCCCGCCAATGAGTGATCTGCGTCCACGCCAGGTCGGTGTCACCGGGGGCGTAGGTCTCCAGTCGTCGGGCCAGCACGGTCGACGGGTTCTGCGAGCGGGTCGCATCCAGGATGCGACGTCGGCCGATCTTGCCGAGCGGATCGATCGATGGATTCACCGGAGCCACCCCGGGCCACCAGGTGACCACCGGGGTGTCCGGCAGCAGGAAGGGTGTGACCACCGAATGGGGATGGTTGGCCAATTCGCCGTACAGGTAGAGGATCACCACCTCCGACGCGCCGGCGTCGCCACCTACCCGGATCTCGGCGTCGAGTTTGGATTCGTCACCGTTGGCCCTCCTCGACAGCACGATCACCCGGCTCGGGTGCTCGCGGCTGGCGCCGACCGCTGCTTCGATCGCACTCTCGGTCGGTCCGCCGTGCTCGGCGCACACCACCAGGGTGAGAACACGACCGAGGCTGACCGCGCCACCGGATTCGCGGATCTCCACGATCTTCTTGGCCACATCGTTGGTGGACGTGTTGGGCATTTCGAGGATCATCGGTTCTCGCTCCTCATGGTCGGCGCCAGGCTCGACCGGTACGTGCCATCATGTCGTCGGCGGATTGCGGTCCCCATGTGCCGGATTCGTAGGTCTCCGGGCGCCCCGACGCGGCCCACGCCTCGAGTACGGGATCGAGGATCTTCCACGACAATTCGACTTCGGCGTTCACCGGAAACAGTGACGGCTCGCCGAGGAGAACGTCGAGGATGAGTCGTTCGTAGGCCTCCGGAGATGCCTCGGTGAACGCGGTTCCATAGCTGAAGTCCATGTTGACGTCGCGGACCTCCATGCTGGAGCCGGGCACCTTGGAACCGAACCGCAGGGTGATGCCTTCGTCGGGCTGGACCCGGATCACCAGGACGTTCTGGCTGAGTTCCTCGGTCATCGTCTTGTCGAACGGCAGGTGCGGTGCGCGTTTGAACACCAACGCGATCTCGGTGACCCTGCGCCCCAAGCGTTTTCCGGTGCGCAGATAGAACGGCACACCGGCCCACCGCCGACTATCGACCTCGAGCGCGATGGCGGCGAACGTCTCCGTTGTCGAATCCTTGGAGAAGCCCTCCTCGTCGAGGAGCCCGGGGACCTGTTCGCTGCCCTGCCACCCCGGCCCATACTGGCCGCGGGCCGAGTTCTCCTCGAGCGGCAGGATGTTGGAGGTCGCCGAGAGCACCTTGATCTTCTCGGCCTGTAATTGCTTGGGCTCGAACGAGATCGGTTCCTCCATCGCGATCAGCGCCATCAACTGCATGAGATGGTTCTGAATGACGTCGCGGGCAGCGCCGATGCCGTCGTAGTACCCGGCGCGACCACCGAGCCCGATGTCCTCGGCCATGGTGATCTGTACGTGGTCGACGTAGTGCGAACTCCACAGCGGATCGAACAACTGGTTGGCGAACCGCAACGCGAGGATGTTCTGCACCGTCTCCTTGCCGAGGTAGTGGTCGATGCGGAACACCGACGACTCGGGGAAGACGCTGTTGACAATCGAGTTGAGTTCCTTGGCCGACTCGAGGTCGTGGCCGAACGGCTTCTCGATCACCACCCGACGCCACTGATCGGCGTCGCCTGCGGCGGCCAGGCCGCTGCGTTGCAATTGTGAACACACCGTCGGGAACGCTTTCGGTGGAATCGACAGGTAGAAGGCATGATTGCCGTCGGTACCGCGTTCTTTGTCGAGCGCCAGCAGCGTGTCGCGGAGGCGATCGAAGGCCGCATCGTCGTCGAAGGATCCCTGCACGAAGCGGAATCCCTCTGCCAGCCGCTCCCACACTTCTTCGCGGAAGCCGGTGCGTGCGTGATCACGCACGGCATCGTGGACGATGACCGAGAAATCCTCGTTGTCCCAATCACGTCGCGCGAATCCGACGAGCGCGAACGATGGCGGTAACAACCCCCGGTTGGCGAGGTCGTACACCGCCGGCATCAACTTCTTGCGCGCAAGGTCACCGGTGACCCCGAAGATCACCAAACTGCACGGACCCGCGATGCGTGGCAGTCGCTTGTCGCGACCGTCACGTAATGGGTTGTGCCACGCTGTTTCTCGGTCGCGGTCGGCCACGTCAGGCCTTCGCGGCGTCGAGTTGTTCGCCGGTTGCCTCGAGGAGTTCGTTCCAGGCCTGCTCGAACTTCTCCACACCTTCGTCTTCGAGAACCTTGAAGACATCGGCGATATCGACACCGAGCGCGGCGATCTGGTCGAAGACCTCCTGGCTCTCGGCGGCCTTGCCGACGATCGAGCCGGTGTCGACCCAGCCGTGATCGGCGAAGGCGTCCATCGTCTTGCCCGGCATGGTGTTGACGGTGTTCGGCGCGACCAGTTCGCTGACGTAGAGGGTGTCGGGATAGGCGGCGTTCTTGGTACCTGTCGACGCCCACAGCGGTCGCTGCGGACGTGCGCCCTGCGCGAGGAGATCGGGGAACCGTGACTCCACCTCAAAGACCTCCTGGTAGGCCTGATAGGCCAGCCGGGCATTGGCCAGCGCGGCCTTGCCCTTGAGCTCCACGGCTTCGGGGGTGCCGATCGCGTCGAGGCGGTTGTCGATCTCGGTGTCCACGCGGGACACGAAGAACGACGCCACCGAGTGGAGGTTCGACACATCGTGGCCGGCCGCCGCGGCCGCGTCGAGCCCATCGAGGTAGGCGTCCATGACCGCCTTGTACCGCTCGACGGAGAAGATCAACGTGACATTGACGCTGATGCCCTCGGCGAGGGTTCGGGTGATGGCCGGCAGGCCAGCCTCGGTGGCGGGGATCTTGATCAGCACGTTCGGGCGGTCGACGATCTTGAACAGCTCGATCGCCTGCGCGACCGTGGCGTCGGTGTCGTGGGCCAGGCGCGGATCGACCTCGATCGACACCCGCCCGTCCACGCCGTTGGTCTCGTCGTAGATGCTCCGGAACACATCGCACGCGTTGCGGACGTCGTCGGTGGTGACCGTCCGGATCGTGGCATCGACGTCCGCGCCGCGTGCGGCGAGTTCGTTGACCTGGGCGTCGTAACTGCTGCCCTTGGACAGGGCCGCCTGGAAGATCGACGGGTTGGTGGTGACCCCGACGACCGATTTGGTCGCAATTAGCTCGGCGAGGTCGCCGGAGCTGATCAGGTCGCGGGACAGGTCGTCGAGCCAGACCGAAACGCCGGCGTCGGACAGTTCGGCGAGCGTGCTGTTCTGTGTCACGGGCTTCCCTCTCGGTTGTGTCCGATCGGGATCTCCGACCGGACGGACGGTTCTCCTAGACGGCGGCGATCACGCGCTCGGCGGCCGCGGTGACGGCCTCGGCGGTGATGCCGAATTCGGTGTAGAGCACCTCGTAGTCGGCGGACGCGCCGAAGTGCTCGAGCGAGATGATCTCTCCGGTGTCTCCGACGATGCGGTACCACGGCATGGCGATCCCGGCCTCGACGCTGACCCGCGGAACACTCGGCGGGAGTACCGAATCACGGTATCCCTGAGGTTGTTCGTCAAACCACTCCATACACGGCATGGATACGACGCGGGCGGCGATGCCCTTCTCCTGCAAGGCTTTCTGCGCCTCGACGGCCAGCTGGACCTCGGACCCGGTGCCGATCAGGACCACCTGGGGATCACCATCGGAGTCGGCCAGGACGTAAGCGCCGTTGGCGACTCCCTCCGCGGAGGTGCCGTCCAGGATCGGCACATTCTGGCGGGTCAGCGCAAGACCGACCGGACGATTGCGGCGGGTCAGCAGCTTCTCGTACGAGTAGGCGACCTCATTGGCGTCGGCGGGGCGGACCACATCGAGGTGCGGGATGGCGCGCAGTGCGGCGATCTGCTCGACCGGCTGGTGGGTCGGGCCGTCCTCGCCGAGACCGATCGAGTCGTGGGTCCAGATGTAGATCGGGTCGATCTCCATCAACGCGGCCAGGCGCACCGCGGGACGCATGTAGTCCGCGAACTGAAGGAACGTGCCGCCATAGGCACGGGTCGGGCCGTGCAGCACGATGCCGGACAGGATAGAGCCCATTGCGTGCTCGCGGATGCCGAAGTGCAGCGTGCGCCCGTATGGGTCGGCCGACCACTTCTTGGTGCTGATCGACGTGGGGCCGAATGACTGAGCATCGTCCATTGTCGTGTTGTTGCTGCCGGCGAGATCGGCTGAGCCGCCCCACAATTCGGGGAGCACAGCACCAAGCGCGGTGAGTACCTTGCCCGACGCGCTGCGGGTGGCAACGGCTTTGTCGCCGGGCGCCCACGATGGGAGCACGTCGCGCCAGCCCTCGGGCAATTCGTGCGCCTGCAACCGGTCGAACAGCGCCTTGTTGTCGGGATTGGCGGTGGCCCACTCATCAAATGCCTTGGTCCACTTGGCTTTTGCTTCCTCCCCGCGCTCGATGAGCTTGCGGGTGTGGGTGATCACCGCGTCGGAGACCTCGAAGTTCTTGTCCGGATCGAAGCCGAGGATCTTCTTCGTCGCCGCGATCTCCTCGTCGCCGAGCGCCGCGCCGTGTGCAGCGCCGGTGTTCATCTTGGTGGGCGCGGGGAAGCCGATGATGGTGCGCAGACAGATGATCGACGGCTTGTCGGTGACCGCCTTGGCAGCCTCGATCGCCTCCTCGATGGCGACCACGTTCTCGCCGCTCTCGACGGTCTGCACGTGCCAGCCGTAGGCCTCGTAACGTGCGGCGACGTTCTCCGAGAGGGCGATGTCGGTGTCGTCCTCGATCGAGATCTGGTTCTGGTCGTAGAAGACGATCAGGTTGCCCAGCTGCTGGGTCCCGGCCAGCGACGACGCCTCCGACGTCACGCCTTCTTCGATGTCCCCGTCGGAGGCGATCACGTAGATGAAGTGGTCGAAGGGGCTGGCGCCGGGCGCGGCGTCCGGATCGAACAGGCCGCGCTCGTAGCGCGAGGCCATGCTCATGCCGACTGATGAGGCGAGACCCTGACCGAGCGGCCCGGTGGTGATCTCGACGCCCTTGGTGTGCCGGAACTCGGGATGGCCGGGAGTCAACGCACCCCAGGTACGCAATGCCTCGATGTCGGGCAGTTCCAAGCCGAATCCGCCCAGGTAGAGCTGGATGTAGAGGGTGAGGCTGGAATGTCCGCAGGACAGGACGAATCGGTCGCGGCCGACCCAGGTGGTGTCGACAGGGTCGTGGCGCATCACGCGCTGGAACAGTGTGTAGGCCAGCGGCGCAAGGCTCATCGCGGTGCCGGGATGCCCACTGCCGCACTTCTGTACGGCGTCGGCGGCCAGCAGCCGGGCGGTGTCGACCGCGCGGGTGTCCACGTCGGACCAATCCTCGGGATGTACTGCCTGGGTCCGCTCGCGGATCTCGTCGGTATCAGCCACGACTGTGTTGTCTCCTGTAACTGGACTGGTGGACTTGAGGGGCTCGGCGGACCCGGGGCTCTGTGGACTCGGGCCGCACTGTGAACCAGAGTAATCGCCCGGTGTCGGGCCTGGCGCGGCGAGTGATCCCAGACGGTGCCGACACGGCGTCGCAGACCGCGAAAACCGCCGATGCGCTCCTCGATTGATGGGTCGGCAACAGCACGGTCTACCATGCTGTGTAGTAGCCGGAGCGTGTCAGAATCGGGTGTCCACTCAACCGACGGTGCCAGGTACCGAAGAGCACACCGGCATGCCGTGTCTGGTCACGCCACTGGGCATCGACCGGAGACAAGGAGAGGCAGTGAGGATTGGGGATCGTGTGAGCGGAGACGTGTCCGCCCCGTCCCATGGCTCCGGGTCCCATGGCTCGGGTTCCCATGGCCCCGGATCCCGTGGCTCCGACGATTCCCGCGTTCGCGCTGAATCGGCGGCCGTATCGTCCGTCGAGTCGACAGGTGCTGCCGGCGGCATCGGGGCCCGGATGCGTGCCACGGTGCTGGCCTACATCGCGCTGACCAAACCGCGGGTCATCGAACTTCTGCTGGTGGCCACCATCCCGGTGATGCTGCAGGCCCATCGCGGCCACGTCGACCTCGCACTCATCGCGTTCACCCTCATCGGTGGTTGGCTCGGCGCAGGCGCGGCGAACACCCTGAACATGGTCGTCGATGCCGATATCGACCAGAAGATGAAGCGCACCGCCCGGCGCCCGCTGGCGCGGCACGCGGTCGCCACACGCAGCGCACTGATCTTCGGTCTGGTGTTGTGGGCGGCGTCGTTCGCGGTGCTGTGGTGGGCTGCCAACCTGCTCAGTGCGCTGCTGGTGTGCGCGACGATCGTTTTCTACGTCGTCGTCTACACGATGATCCTCAAGCGTCGGACCTGGCAGAACGTGGTCTGGGGTGGTGCGGCCGGCTGCATGCCGACCCTGGTTGGCTGGGCTGCGGTCACCGGTCAGCTCAGCTGGCAGCCGGTGGTGCTGTTCCTCGTGATCTTCTTCTGGACGCCGCCGCACACCTGGGCGCTGGCCATGCGGTACCGCGAGGACTACCGCGCCGCCGGTGTGCCGATGCTGCCGGTGATCGCCTCCGATGAGCGGGTCACCCGGCAGATGCTCTTCTACACCTACGCCACAGTGATCACCTCGTTGGTGCTGGTGATCGGTGCCAGCTGGATCTACGCGGGTGTGGCAATTCTGGCCGGTGGCTGGTTCCTCAGCCGCGTACACAAGCTCTATCGAGAGACGCGCGCCGGTGCCGAGGTGGCACCGCTGAAGGTGTTCCTGCAGTCCAATGAATACCTGGCCATTCTGTTCTGCGGCCTGGCGATCGACGCCGTGGTCAATCTTCCGGTGATCAGCAGCTACTTCTGATCCAGAAGTCGGTTGATCGCCGCTCAGCAGCAATGCGGTTTGTGGACCGCGTCGCCGGCGAGGTGGCGGTGTGCGGCTGGATCGATGCCGGAGATCTGATCCACGAAGGCGTCGAGGTTGATCGGCCGCCCACCACGCCAGGTGCCGAGCACGGTCACCTCGTCGGTCAGCCGGTTCGGGTCGGCCTCGTACGGGTCCGATGAGAGCTCGACCAGGTCGGCCCGCTTGCCCGGGCTGATCGACCCGATCTGGTCATCAGCTCTCAGATGGTATGCGGCACTGGTCGTGTGGGCCCGCAGCGCGTCGTCGAGGCTGATCTTCTGTTCTGGTCCGTGCAGAAGTCCCGACGGTGTGATTCTGGTGATGGCGGCCTGGATATTGAGCAGCGGGATCGGCGGGCTGACCATGCCGTCGTTGTGGAAGCTGACGCCTGCGCCGCTGGCGATGGCATCGCCGAAGCGCTGCCATTGGGAGCCGACCTCGCTTGCGAACAGTGTGCCGTCGACGACATCTCCCCAATAGATGAACTGGAACGGGGCCAGCGAGATCGCCACGCCGAGCGAGGCCGCTCGGCCGAACTGGTCGGCGCGCGCGGCGCCGAGATGTTCGATCCGCCAACGGTGATCGGTGCCGAGGAGATTGTGGGTCTTGAGGGCGCGTTCATAGGCGTCGAGAACGATGTCGACGGCGAGGTCGCCGTTGGCGTGAAAGGCCATCTGCCAGCCCTGCGGGGCGTGCTCGTCGAGCAGCGTGTCGAGATCGGCGCGGGAGTAATTCATCATCGCCTCGCCGCCGGGGCCGGGGGTGATCCCGATCTTGCGGACGAAGTCGTTATCCAGGTACGGCACCGTCGTCGCGATGGTGCCGACCCACGGCGAACCATCCGCCCAGAGCTTCACGCCGACCTTGTGCACCATGTCATCCGGTGCGGTGAACGCGACCGGTTCGCCGGCGTCCTTCTCGGTCGACATGTGGTAGACGAAGAGGCGCAGCGGGCTGTCCGGGACGGAGCCCAGTGCATTGATCGCTGACTGCAACATGGCGTTATAGGTGTGTTCGCTTGTCGCGGTGATGCCGTTGCGGGCCATGGACGCGTACCACTGTGCGGCTGAGTGCAGCGGGTCGGTGACCACCTGCAGCAGCAGCGGACCCAACGCCGCGAACACCGCCGTGGATTCGTATGCGCGCCCGTCGGATGTGCCGTCGGGATTGCGTCCGTATCGGGCACCGACCGGATCCGGTGGTGGTTGCCGATCGGGCCAGCCCAGTAGATCGATGGCCGCGGTGTTGAAGTACGCCTCATGACCCGAGTTATCGAGAATTCCGACGGGGCGGTCGGGGAAGAAGGCGTCGAGGTCACTCGCGGTGAGTTCCGGTGTGCCCTGCAGGCTTCGGTCGAGGCCGTTGAACAGCAGGGGAACGCCGGGTTCGGTCTCGTGGTGGAGCTTGGTGAACAGTGCGGTGACGTCGTCGTAGGTCGGGAATCCCACATACGGTGCGATCCAGTGCGACGGCGGCATGCAGATCACCCCGGAGAGCACCGGATGGCTGTGCGCGTCGATGAAACCCGGTGCGAGGACCGACTTTCCGAGGTCGTGTAGTTCGGCGTCGGGATGTGCGGTGCGCACCTCATCGATGTCGCCGACGCTGAGGATCGTGCCGGCGTCGGTATCGATCGCGACCGCTCGTGCTCGCGGGCGGCGATCGTCCATCGTGATGATGCTGTGCGCCGTCAGGATCTGGGTCCGTGCCATTCGAACTGCTCTCGTCTGGCCCCCCTGTCAGGTCAGACGGTAACCGAGCACCTCGATTGCAGGGGCGGAGTTCGCGAACTCACCACTCGGCCGACGTTGCCGGCTGTGGGCGAACTCACTTCAGCCGTAACGACACATCCGCTCCGCGGTCGACGTAGTCGCTCAGCGGGTCACCGGCGATGACTGCCGCCATGTTCTGGAAGGCGGTGGAATCGGGATCGTCCCAGTAGCGATAATGGCCTTCGATACCGGCCACCGCCGATCCGTCCCGGTAGGTTCCGGTGTCGAGGCGTCGTACGCCCGCGTGGTCGTCGGGGTCGCCGCCGAATGGGAGCGTCAGTTCCTGGGCGAGATGGATCGGATCGCCCGGTGCGGTCAGCGAATATCGATGCACATCGGCGGCCGGGTTGTGCCAATCGCCGCCGAAGGCTCCGATACCGGCCGATGAGGCATACACGACGCGGTCGGCTCGGAGTCCGAGTTGCTCGGCCGATCCCACCACCGCGCCGCCATAGGAGTGGCCGATGTAGGTGGTCGGCGTTCCGGGCGCGTGGCGCGCCAGTTCGATGTCGAGTTCACGCCCGAAAGACACCAGGTCCGGCGCCATCTCCCGAGCGAACGAAGCGTCGGCGGCACTTCCCCTCAGGCCGCTCACAAACCCGCCGAGCGCGCCCGGCGTGCCGAGGGTGAGCCCTCGCGCTGCCGAGGGCAAGGCCTGTCCGGTCAGCGTCTGGGGGAGGGCTCCGTCGGTGTAGACGATGACCGGAGACCTCGACGCCGCAGACAGTGCCCGAGCTGATCGGGACGTCTTGATGCTGGAGGAGAGATTGGTGCCGGTGCCCGGCACCACGACACCAATGCCGCTGATGCCCGGCTTCAGTTCACCGATCAGCTCGATCATGCGTCCCTGGCCCGCCGGGCTGAAGGCGAGGAACGAACGATCGCGGGCGAGCATGTCGTCGTATCTGCGTAGCCGGGCGAGATCGGGTTTCTCCCGCGAGAGCTCGTCGTCGCGGGCGTTGGCGATGGCGATTCGGTTGGCCTCGATGCGGATCTCGAACGGAATGCCGTCGAGATTGCCGAGCACTTCCGGTGCTGAGGCGATCAATTCGGTGACCTCGACGGGGGACAGGTCTGCGATGAGGGTGCGGCGTCTGTCCGAGGACGCCGAGAACAACTCATCGAGCATGATCTCGGAGTGCCCGGTGCTGCCGGTGGTGGAACCTGCCAACTCATCGACTGCGTCCCGGAGCTGTCGGATTCGTTGTGCGCCTTCGTGATCGGTTGTCTGCAGTTCCGCCAACGCCCGGCCGACGCGATACCGGTGGAAGTCGACGGCGTCACCATCCGGCCCGTCGAAGGTCACGCCGTCGTCGGTAACCGAAACATGTTGTGCGCGTGCGTCATCGATGCTGCGCACGAGGTGGTCACGAAGCGGTTCCAGCTGGGCGTTGAGTTTCTCGAGACAATCGGCGACCTGGTGTCCCGCGTTGCGCAGCGTGCGGCCGCGCCGGATCAGATCGGCGACGGCAAGCTGCTGTGCCCGTGGCCCCACACCGGTCACGGCGGCCGAATCATCAACTGCACGATCGAGTTGATCGATCACCTCGTCGATCCGGAGGACGCCTCCGTGCAGGGTGGTGAGCATGTCGTCCAGGGTGCGCAGATCCCATGAGCGGATGTCGGTCAGCGAGGTCATCGGGTGCGCCGCCACGATGACAGGCCGGCGGCGATCCCGCGGGCCGCGTCTGCGTCGGTGTCCTCATACGTCGTTGCCGACGCCGTCACCTGGCCCGCTCGTTGATCGGCGAGGGTGGCGATCCGATGGGCCCAGCCGGCCAGGGCCGCGACCACCTCGCGGGCCGCGGCGCCAGACTCGGGTCCGGTCGTCGTCGCCGCGACGCTGTCGGTGAGTTCCCGTGCGACGGCAGAGCATTCGTCGCGTGTACGGCTCAACGCCGCGGCGCGGCGCTTGAGTTCGGCCAGCGATATCCACAGCGGTTCCACGGCTGCTCCTCCCGGTCGGCGGGCGGATGCCGCCGTCGTACATGGGACGGAAGAAGTGCCGCCGCGGTTCCGACCGCGCGCGCCGAGGTCTCACGCGGCTGCTTCGCCGCCGGGTGCGATCAGCCCGGGATGAGGACGGTGGCGCCGGTGGTCGCGCGGGATTCGAGGTCGCGGTGCGCGGTTTCCGCGTCGGCCAGCCGGTAACTCTGACCCACCCGCACATCAACACCGCCGTCGGTGATCGCTGCGAACAGTTCGCCTGCCCGCCAACGCAATTCGTCGGTGTCGGCGATGAAATGGGCCAGCGTCGGGCGGGTCACCGACAGTGAGCCCGCCGAGTTGAGTCGCTGCAGATCGAACGGTGGAACCGGACCACTGGCCGCTCCGAAGAGCACGACTGTGCCACGAATCGCGGTGGCCGCCAGGGACTGTTCGAAGGTGTCGGCGCCGACGCCGTCGTAGGCCACCGACACACCCTTGCCCTCGGTGAGGTCGCGCACCTGCTCGACGACGCCATCGCCGTAGCGCAACACGTGATCAGCTCCGGCGGCTCGCGACAGGTGTTCCTTCTCGTCGGTGGACACGGTGGTGATCACCGTCAGTCCCCGCAGCTTCGCGAGCTGGGTGAGGATGAGTCCGACGCCGCCGGCACCGGCGTGCACGAGGATCGCCTCTCCCGCGGCGGGGTGTGCGCTGCCGTCGAGGAGATAGTGCGCGGTCAACCCCCGCAGCATAGCCGAGCCGGCGACCTCGTCGGAGACGCCGTCGGGAACCGGGGTCAATCGGGCCGCCCGGACTGCGACGAGTTCGGCGTACGACCCCGGACCGTCGGTCCAGCAAACCCGGTCGCCAACGGCGATATCGTGGACATCGGAGCCGACCGCCACCACTGTTCCGGCGGCTTCGGTGCCCGGAATATAGGGCGGCTGCGACGGATACAGGCCGCGGCGCAGGTAGGTGTCGATGAAGTTGACGCCGATCGCCGACGTCGCGACGAGCACCTCATCGGGTGCGGCGATGGGGTCGTCGACGGTGCTGTAGGTCAGGACATCCGGACCGCCGTGGCGGGTCACCTGAATTGCGTGCATGACCTTGTTTCTACACGGCTTCCGGGCGTGTACCGGGGCCCGCCTCACCCGACCCGATCATGCGCGGGTGCCGGCCCGTACCGATCTTCGAGCGGTGCGAGGAGGTCGCGCAGGATCCGGTTCAGGCTGCGTAGGTCGTCGTCATCGAGGGCGTCGAACAGATCCCGTTCGCTGCCGATTCGTGCCTGCGTGGCTTCGCTCCACTGCTTGTGGCCCGATGGCGTGAGATGGACCGGTCGAGATCGCCGGTCATCGGTCGGCAGGACTTCGACGAGCCCAGCGTCGACAAGTCGGCGCAGCCGGGTGCTCACGGTTCCCGATGTGAGGTGTAACGCACTACCCAGTTCTCCCGGGGTGGTGTGACCGTTGGGGGAGCGGGCGATCACCGAGAGCGCGGCCCAGTCGGCCGTGGTGATACCGGATGCCTCGGCGATCTCGTCGAGGAGCGATGAGAAGGCGCGTGAGAGCCTGCCGATTCGTTGCCGGGCCGCTTCTGCCGCGACGGCGCGGTCATCGCCGGCGTCGACGCCAGGTGTGTGTGCCATCCAGTGGTGTAATCCGGATTCCACCGAGTCCATCAGCTCTCCGTCCGCCGTTATCTTGACACTCAAGATAACTGACCTACTATTTATCTTGAGTGTCAAGATAAATGAGAGGACCTCGGATGTCGCGAGTGTGGTTGATCACGGGTGCCGGCGCAGGTCTGGGACGAGCGATCGCGGAGGCGGCCGTCACCGCCGGCGACGCCGTGCTCGCCACAGCGCGGGATCCCCGTTCGGTGGCGGACTTCGACGCCGCAGCCCGCGTGGATGTCACCGATCAGGGCAGTATCGACGAAGCCGTCGCGTACGCCATGAAGCGATTCGGCCGGATCGACGTCGTGGTCAACAATGCGGGTCACGGATTGATTGGTGCGACGGAGGAACTCGCGGACGAGGATCTGTCGAACCTGTTGGACGTCAACCTCTTCGGGGCGCTGAGGGTGACACGCGCCGTGCTACCGGTCATGCGGATCCAGCGATCGGGCCTGATCATTCAGATGTCGTCGGTGGGCGGGATCGTCGGAAACCCGGGCCACGCGGCGTACGCGACATCGAAGTTCGCGCTGGAAGGTATGTCGGAGGCGCTGGCCGGCGAGGTCGCCGATTTCGGAATACGCGTGATGCTCGTGGAACCGGGTCCGTTCCGGACCGAATTCGCCGGTCGTTCGATCCGACACGTCGAACCGATCGACGCCTACGCGACGGGGCCGGCTGGTGTTCTCCGCTCGCGGTTCGCGTTGCAGGACGGAGTCCAGCCCAACGATCCTCGACGTGCGGCGGCGATAATCCTCGATGTCATCGACACACCTCGGCCGCCTCTGCGCCTGCCGCTGGGTCCAGAGGCGATCGACCGCATCCGGGCCAAGCTCGAGATGGTGCGTGACGAGATCGATCAATGTGAGGCGTTCACCCGCGACACCGGATTTGCGGCCGGTGAGCGCGATATATGCTCAGACCATGAGCGAGCAGACTCCTGACACCGAGGACACCACCGCGAAGCCCGCGACGGCCCCCAGGGCTGTGGTCGCCTCGATCAAGAAGTTCGTTGCCGACGAAGGCGGGTCGGCGAAGGCCGTGATCCAGCCGATCGGTGCGGCCGGTGTCCGCATCACACTCGTCGGCGGTGACGGCGGCATCCTCGGTGACCGCGTGGTCGCCGACACCGCTACGGCGCACGCGGTGGTCGACGCCGTCGCCGGTCTCGAGGAAGCCGAGTGGGACCGCGACCTGACGTCGGTGACCACGGTCTCGCCGTCGCACTACCGCAAGATGGCGGGCTGGGTGGCACACCAAGAGCACTTCCCGAAGGCGCGCAACAGCGCAATTCTCTAAAACAGCGCGATTCTCTAGAGCGCGTCGGCGACGGCCGGTATCGGCGATCGATCGCCTTCCTGGTCGTCGTCGCTGCCGGTGGTGGTGTACCCGAAATCGAGGATCAGCCAGGTCGCGCCGACCAGTAGTCCTGCGCTGACCAGCATGTGGATGATGACCAGGGCCAACGGCAGGTCGGTCAGATACTGCACCACCCCGACCACACCCTGCAGGGCGATGAGCCCCAGGAAATGCAGGGTGGCGCGACGTTGCGTCAGCTGAAGCACCGCTGCGACGATCGCCAGGGCGACGGCCAGTCCGATCAGTACGAACACGGCGTCGGCATGGAGCTGGGTCGCGTTGTCCGGGGCCAATCCGTTGCGCGGGGCGTTGGCGTCACCGGCGTGCGGCCCCGACCCGGTGACGACGGTGCCGAGATAGATGGTCACCCACGTCGCGAGGTAGACGACGACGGACAGGTACCGGCCCAGGACCAGCGCCGGGCGCGCCGGTGACCTGAGCGGAGGGTTGGGCCGGGTTCGGAAGACGAGCCAGGTCGCAATGGACACCAGCACCATCGAGAGCAGGAAGTGCAGCGACACGATCCAGGGGTTCAGCTTGACCAGGACGGTGATACCGCCGATGACAGCCTGGAAGGGGATGCCCAGAGCGAGAAGCACGGCCAGCCATCGATCGGTGCGGGTGCTGCGGATCGACCGCCAGACCGCGACCAGGGTGGCAATGGCGACCACGACCAGCACCCAGGTGAGCATCCGGTTGCCGAATTCGATCACGCCGTGAATGCCCAACGCCTGGTGGGGGACCACTGAACCGCTGGTGCATTCCGGCCAGGTCGGGCAGCCGAGTCCGGAACCGGTCAGTCGCACTGCGCCGCCGGTGCCGATGATCCCGATGTTTGCCACCAGTGACGCGAGGGCCCATCCGAACACGAAGCGCGCGGTGGGCCGGGCGAACCCGAAGGCGGCTGGCCGTGATGTCGATGTACTCATTCGAACCGGAACCACCTAACAGCGAGGGTGCCGGCCACCACGGCCCACACCAACAGAACACAGATCCCGACGCCGTCGACCGACGCTCGGGTGGCCTGGGACAGCGCCTCGGTGAGCGCGCCGGATGGGACGATGCGCGCCACCCAGTGCACCGACTCGGGAATGCGTTGCGTTCCGAGTACCACGAGGCTGCCGACACCGACCATCGCGAACCACAGCAGGTTGGCCAGCGCGAGGACCACCTCCGCTTTCAGCGTGCCACCCAGCAGCAGCCCCAGTGCGGAGAAGGTGACGGTGCCCAGCAACATGATCAGGGCACCGAGCAGCAGTCCCACGGGCTCTGGTCGCCACCCGAAGGCCGCGCCGATGGCACCGATGATGATCGACTGCATGATGACCACGATCACCACCGCCGCCGACTTGCCGGCGATGATGCCCCAACGGGGGATCGGGGTGGCGCCGAGACGCTTGAGCGCGCCGTAACGCCGATCGAACCCGACGGCGATCGCCTGACCGGTGAACGCGGTCGACATCACCGCCACGGTCATGATCGCCGGCACGAAGATCGCCGCCCGCTCCGCGGTCGACGTACCGAGCCCGGTGTCCACCGGCAGCAGGCACAGACCGATGAGCAGGGTGATCGGGATGAACATGGTGAGCAGGAGCTGTTCGCCGTTGCGCAGCAGCAGGGTCAGTTCCATCCGGGTCTGCGCGGCCAACATCGACGGCAACGACGCGGCGCGTGGCGCAGGCGCGAAGGTGCCCTCGGGAAAACGATTGGCCGGTGCGGCAGTGCCGTCGGTGGACACGCTCATGAGCGCAACCCCCGTCCGGTGAGCCCGAGGAAGACGTCTTCGAGGCTGCGGGTCTCCACTCGCAGGTCGGTGGCGAGCACGTTGATCTTGACGCACCACGCGGTCACCGTCGCCAACACCTGCGGCGTCACCTGACCGACAACCAGGTAGGTACCAGGCGAGACCTCCGACGACCGGTACCCCTCGGGCAGGGCCAGTGTCAGCAGGGACAGATCGAGCCCCCTCGGCGCAGTGAAGCGTAGTTCGTTCTCGGCGCCTTGACTGGTCAGCGCGGCCGGGGTGCCCGACGCGACGACCTCGCCGCGGTCGATGATGACGACCTGGTCGGCGAGTTCTTCCGCCTCGTCCATCAGGTGGGTGGTCAACAGCACCGACACGCCGTCGCTGCGTAGACGATCGATCAACTCCCACACCATGATTCGCGCATGGGCGTCGAGTCCGGCGGTGGGCTCGTCGAGGAAGATCAGCTCCGGGCGCCCGACGATCGCGCAGGCAAGGGAGAGGCGCTGTGCCTGCCCGCCGGATAGCCGTCGGAAGGACGTCCGGGCCACATCGCGCAACCCGAGGGCGTCGAGAAGCCAATCGGGGTCGATCGGGTCGGCGCAGTATGCCGCGCACAGACGCAGCATCTCCTCGGCCTTGGCGCCGGGGTAAGCGCCGCCGCCCTGCAACATGACGCCGATGCGGCTGCGCAGCCGGTCGTTGTCGTGTCGGGGATCGAGTCCGAGGACCCGGACGGACCCCTCGTCGGCACCGATGAATCCCTCGCAGATCTCCACGGTGGTGGTCTTGCCGGCGCCGTTGGGTCCGAGCAGCGCGACGACCTCGCCGCGCTCGATGCGTAGATCGAGTCCGGCGACCGCGACCCGATCGCCATAGCGTTTGACCAGCCCGGTGACCTCGAGTGCCGGCTCGTTGCCGAGAGTGCGGCCGGATGTGGCGGGACCCGGTGTGCTCATGGCGCCGGGGTCGCCGACACTGCGATCGGGTGTCCGATCGTCGTCGTGAAACCGGGGTTGTGTCGTCGTGCCGCGCACATCGTCAGCCTAGGCGTTCGCGCTCGGTGGACGAAAACGACCACGTGGCCATCATCCGACGTCCACTCGGTCCGACGAGGTGCTCGCCTCGCCGTCCGGGTTGGTGTCCGGCCGCTGCCGTCGACGCCGCGGGAAATCCTCGAAGAACAGGGCGGTGAGAACCGCGACCATGATGATGCCGGCGAGCAGGCCCTGCGCGAGGACAACGCCGCTGGTATTGGAACTGGTGGGCATCACCACGATGGCGATGACCGCCGACACACCGATGGTGGTGAGGCGGAACCACGGTCTGGTCGCCCACGCGGCCAGCGGGATGACCGCCCACAGCAGGTACCAGGCCTGGACAAACGGGAAGAAGAGCACCACTGTGGCCATTGACACACCGAGCGCGCCCAGCGGGTGTAGGCGGCCGGCCAAGGCCGCAAGGAACCAGCGCAGGATGAACACCAGCGCCACGAGCTCGCCGATCGGGCGTCCGACCTCCAGAATCGCCTGGGTGTGATCGCCGAGTCCCAGGCCGACGCCGATGCGTCCGGTGGTCACCGACAGCAGCGTCGGCATCGACATCCACGACCGCACCACGTCTCCGGTGCTCAGCGTCTTGGTCCAACCGAATCCGAGGCCGGTGCCCACACAGATGGCCACCATGACCGTCGCGAGCACGGTTGCCAGCACCGCCGCCGATGCGGCGAGGGCGGCGATCGATCGTCGCGATCGAGACCACCATTCGTTGACCGGCGCGTTGCGCAGCGCCGGCAACGTCGCGCCCCATCGCTGGGCCAGGGCCACACCGACGAACCCGAGCGCCAGCATCGACGCCACTTTCACCATCGCCGATGCCGAGATCACCCCGGCGCCGAGGACCACCATGAGTCCGGCCTGAGTGGGCCAGATCGTGCCTGGTCGTCGGAGTCGTTGGGCGGAATAGATTCCGCGGAAGGCGAATTCGATGCCGACCAGCATCATGCCGAGCATCAGTGCCTCGTTGTGGATGCCGCCGACGAGATGCAGGATCAGCAGCGGATTCATCGCGCCCAGCCACAACGCGGCAACCGATGACACGCCACATCGCTTCGCCAGCCGGGGCAGCGCCCAGACGATCAGGGCGATACCGACCAGAGCCAGCATCCGGTGCAAGAAGATGGCCGCGGTGATGTTGTCACCGGTGATCGTGGTGATGCCCTTGCCCAGCCAGATGAAGAGCGGGCCATACGGGGCCGGGGTGTCGCGCCACAGGTTGGGTACCGATCGGGTGAGGATGTCGTCGACACCGAGACCGCGCACCGGACTGACGACGTAGGGGTCCATCCCTCGCTGCGCGATCGCGCTCTGCGCCAGGTACGAGTAGATGTCCTTGCTGAGCAGTGGTGGGGCGACGATGATCGGCGCGATCCACAGCATCAGGGTCCGGTCGGCCTGCTTGCGGGTCATCCGGCGTTGCGGGCTGCGGCCGCCGAGCACCTCGACGCTGAACCGTCCGACCGCGAACCGGCCGATGAGCAGCCACGCCACCACCAGCATGATGGTGCCGCCGATCGACAGCGTCAGCGCGGTACTCCACATGCGCGAGGGCAGCGACAGCACACGCATCCCGGCGACCGGATTCTGCAGGACCGGGATCTGGCCGGTGCCCAGTGAACCGATCAACAACAACACCGAGCCGGTGGCACCGAAGAGCTTGATGCGGCGCAACCGGCGGGTCTCGGCGGCATTGAGCGGGCCGACCTCGCGCTCATCGTCGTGCAGCCGCGCGATCGTCTCGCCGTAGGCGCCACGTCGCTCGGTGGGGTCGGGACCACCGGTATCTCGATCCGGCCGGGTGAGGCCGAGATACTCCAGCCCTCGCCGCAGGATCGTGGTTTCTGGCACACGACGACTGTAGACACCGGGTACGACGCCGGGTCGGTGACGTGCCGGTAAGGCCACCCTTGCTGGCACCGGGGAAGTAATTACGTCACACTCGTGTTGTGAAAACCATGCGGAGCGATATCTCGCTGTCGGATGACGGTGCCGGGGACATCCCGGTGACCGCGCATCACGATGGTCAGACACGTGCCGCCGTGGTTTCTCTGCTGGTCGAGGACGGTCCGCTGACTGCCACCGAGATCGCCGAGCGTCTGGGCATCAGCGCAGCCGGTGTGCGTCGACACCTCGACGCGCTCGCCGCCGATGGTGATGTGGAGACCTCGTCGTCCGGATTCGGGCGACGCGGTCGTGGCCGCCCGGCGAAATGGTTCCAGCTCACCGCCCGTGGTCGCGGCAAACTGCGGCACGCCTACGACGATCTCGCCGGGGCCGCGATGCGCAAACTCCGCGAGATCGGTGGCGAGGCGGCCGTCGAGGAGTTCGCGCGGGACCGCGTCGAGCGAATCGTCGCCCAGGTCGAGTCGGTCGAACGGACCGGTTCGGTGGCCGATACGGTCGACCAGATCGCCGAGGCGCTCACCAGCGCCGGATTCTCGGCCAACACCCGCAACGTCGGTGCCGGCATGCAGATCTGCCAGCACCACTGTCCGGTCGCGCATGTGGCCGGTGAGTTCCCGGAACTCTGTGAAGCCGAAACCGCGGTTTTCACCGAACTTCTCGGCACGCACGTTCAGCGTCTGGCGACCATCGCCAACGGCGACTGCGCATGCACCACCCATGTGCCGATCCCCATCTCCACTGATGCCCAGCCCGCATCGGCGTCCACGAAGTCCAACCGAAAGGTCACGCGATGACAGTCACCGATCCGACCGCCACCGACACCGGTGTCCCGGTCAAGGAGGCGCCCCTCACCCAGGAGGAGACCATCGCCTCGCTGGGGCGCTACGGCTACGGCTGGTCGGACTCCGACGTCGCCGGAGCCAGTGCGCAACGCGGACTGTCCGAGGCCGTTGTCGCTGACATCTCGGGTAAGAAGAGCGAGCCGGAGTGGATGCTCGCGCAGCGCCTCAAGGCGCTGAAGATCTTCGACCGTCAGCCCATGCCGTCCTGGGGTGCCGACCTCGATGGCATCGACTTCGACAACATCAAGTACTTCGTCCGCTCCAGTGAAAAACAGGCCGCCACCTGGGACGATCTGCCCGAGGACATCAAGAACACCTACGACAAGCTGGGCATTCCCGAGGCGGAGAAGCAGCGTCTGGTGTCCGGAGTCGCCGCGCAGTACGAGTCCGAGGTCGTCTACCACTCCATCCGCGAGGACCTGGAGAAGCAGGGCGTGATCTTCCTCGACACCGATACCGCGCTCAAGGAGCACCCGGAGATCTTCCAGGAGTACTTCGGTTCGGTCATCCCGGCCGGCGACAACAAGTTCTCCGCGCTCAACACCGCGGTGTGGTCGGGCGGGTCGTTCATCTACGTTCCGCCTGGTGTGCACGTCGATATCCCGCTGCAGGCCTACTTCCGGATCAACACCGAGAACATGGGCCAGTTCGAGCGCACGCTGATCATCGTCGACGAGGGTGCCTATGTGCACTACGTCGAAGGCTGTACCGCACCGATCTACAAGACTGACTCGCTGCACTCGGCGGTGGTGGAGATCATCGTCAAGAAGGGCGGGCGCTGCCGGTACACGACCATCCAGAACTGGTCGAACAACGTCTACAACCTGGTCACCAAGCGCGCGGTGTGCCACGAGGGCGCGACCATGGAGTGGGTCGACGGCAACATCGGCTCCAAGGTCACCATGAAGTACCCGGCGGTCTACATGACCGGCGAGCACGCCAAGGGCGAGGTGCTCTCGGTGGCCATGGCCGGCGAGGGCCAGCACCAGGACGCCGGCGCCAAGATGGTGCACGCCGCGCCGCACACCTCCTCGACCATCGTGTCGAAGTCGATCGCCCGGGGCGGCGGCCGCACCTCGTACCGCGGTCTGGTGCAGGTGCTGGAGGGCTCCACCAGCAGCAAGAGCACCGTCAAGTGCGACGCGCTCCTGGTCGACACGATCTCCCGCTCCGACACCTACCCGTACGTCGACATCCGCGAGGACGACGTGTCGATGGGGCACGAGGCGACCGTCTCCAAGGTCAGCGAGGACCAGCTCTTCTACCTGATGAGCCGGGGCCTGAGCGAGGACGAGGCGATGGCGATGATCGT
>JAEYMI010000066.1 GCA_023461275.1 Actinomycetes bacterium
TGTAACAGGTCCGCCCTCCCGGAGTACGCCAGGTCTGCGGTTCATTCATCACAACTACTCCGAATCCCCGCACCGCTGCCAGCAGATGTCTCACCACCATGCTGACAGCCGGCGTGCTGGTGCCGGACGATCGAGTTCGACGCGGAAGAACCCAAGGGTTGAGCGCGGACCGGATGCCCGGCAAGAAAATGTTCGGCCGCCCGAACATTTTCTTTGGGTATGCGTTATGCTGGGATGCAGCAGCACCGCAGAATGGTGACGCGCGAGCAGAGGAGGAACCGTGACCACGGCAAACGGCTACGAGACCACCCCTTCCCGAGCAGCCGCCGCCCGAGCGACCACGGTGCCCGGCGGCGTTGGTGTCGCCACGATCGACATTGCCGGAGTCCGCTGGCCTGCCTACAAACTGCACGCGCTGATCTTTGCCGCCATCGTCGCGGTCGGCGCACTCGTACTGAGCGGTTCGGGTCAGGTCGCGATGTGGTGTTCGGCGATCACCATGCTCACCGTCTGGTGGGGTGAGCGTTTGATGCTCGGAACCCAGCGCAGCGACGACTGACCATCTCGGTCAGTCCCGTCGCGGTCAGAACGGTTCACCTATCACGGCGTCGCCGTACGCGCCGCCGGGTCGAAACCGCCTGGCACCTCATAGATTCGGCCGTCGAATCCAGCGCGGAACAACCGTCCTGAAGAGAAGCCGCGGTCGCCCTGTCCATAGGTCAACACACTTGCCAGGCCCGGAGTTCGACCCAACAAGCAGGAGCTACCCGGGGCGTTGATCCGAACGATCTCGCCGGTGGCGTTGAACGGAACAACCGGCCGATCGCGAGAATCCAGCGTCAAACCGTCCGGCGTCGCCTCCGGCCCGGTCGACAGCAGGCTCTGCACCACCCGGGGATTCGACGTCGAGATCCGGCTCACCCCAGGATTGACGAAAGTTCTTGATACATAGAGAAATCCGTCGTCGCGTCCGAGGACCGCGCCGTTGGCGCTGGGGAACGACGCCCAATCCGGTTGCACCGCACCGTTGGGGAACGCCCGGCCGATCAGGGTGCCGAAGTCGTTGGTGGCGTAGACGGTTCCGTTACGCGCCACATCCATGCCGTTGGCCGCCGACAGCCCGCGCACCCACACCCGCGACGCGAGCGTGTTGATGTCGAGCCGCACGATGCCGGCCTGCCGCACGACATCGCCGACGATGACGCTCGGGTTGGCCCCGAATCCGACGAGCAGCGTCGTCGGTGACGCCCAGGCGAGTGCGCCGCCGCCGCCCGGCACCGTAGCGATCGGAACCGGCGCCGCTCCGGGAGCGTCAAGGCGGAACACGCGTCCGCTGAGAATGTCGGTGGTGTACAGCCGTCCGCGGGTATCGACGGTCAGGCCCTCCAACGCGGCACCGGGCACCGAGCCGACCAGCCGAACGGGTTGGCCGGCACCGGGACAGACCGGCGCCGCATCGGCGCTACCGGCACCGACCGCGCCGAGCAGGCCGGCGGCGACAGCCACTGATGAGAGGATTCCCGCGGACTTGAGGAATCGTGATCGGATCGAGCTTCGGAAGGTGACGCGAGCATTCATCTCGACCTCCAAGGGATATGCCGCGAGTGTAGGCACGTTTCGCGGTCCGACGCCGCCGAATTATGGGACTTCGGTGGTCAGGGGATTCGCGGCCGATCGGGTGGGGGTGAGACCATGGACGTCGTGAGTACCCAGGACACGACCGTCGCCGACCACGAATCCGCGCTTTCCGCTGATGCGATCGACGCCGCGTCCATCCGTATTGCGAGCGCGGTGGCACGTACACCCCTCGAGGAGATTCCGCGTGTGTCCGCGGCGGTCGGAGCCACGGTCTTCGTCAAGCGCGAGGACTTGCAGACCGTGCGCTCCTACAAGATTCGCGGCGCCTACAACGTGATGGCCCAGCTGTCCGACGACGAGCGTTCGCGTGGTGTGGTCGCCGCCAGCGCGGGCAACCACGCGCAGGGCGTCGCCTATGCCTGTCGCACCATGGGCGTGCACGGACGCATCTACGTCCCGACCACCACGCCCAAGCAGAAGCGTGACCGAATCCGTTGGCATGGCGGCGAGTTCGTCGAGCTGCTGGCGGTCGGCGACACCTACGACGCAGCGGCCGCGGCGGCTCAGACCGACGTGATGCAGACCGGTGCGGCCTGGATTCATGCCTTCGACGACCCGCGCACCGCGGCCGGGCAGGGCACCATCGCCCACGAGATCATCGAGCAACTCGGCCGGGTACCCGACGTTGTGGTCGCACCCGTCGGCGGTGGCGGATGCCTCGCCGGGATCGCCACCTACCTGCGCGCTCACAGCGACGACGTCGCGATCGTCGGCGTGGAGCCGACCGGCGCGATCTCGCTGTCGGCAGCGTTGGTGGCGGGCGGACCGGTCACCCTCGACACCATCGACCCGTTCGTCGACGGGGCGGCCGTCAAGCGCATCGGCACGATCGGGCACCGGGTCATGTCCGGCATGGGCGCGACCGTCGGGCGGCATCCGGTCCTCGACACCCTCGGCGTCGCGACGCCGGCGGCAACCATTCTCGACGACGGGCCCTACGTTCCGGCGCCGGGCAGCACCCACATCACCCACGTCGACGAGGGCGCGATCTGTTCGACGATGCTCGAGCTGTACCAGAACGAAGGCATCATCGCCGAGCCCGCCGGGGCGCTCGCCGTGGCCGGCCTGGCCCAGCTCGACCTGCCGTCCGACGCCACTGTGGTGTGCCTGATCTCCGGCGGCAACAACGACGTGTCACGCTACAACGAGATCATCGAACGCTCGCTGGTGCACCAGGGGCTCAAGCACTACTTCCTGGTGGACTTTCCGCAGGAGCCGGGCGCGCTGCGCAGGTTCCTCGACGAGGTGCTCGGGCCCGACGACGACATCACGCTGTTCGAATACGTCAAGCGCAACAACCGCGAAACCGGTGCCGCCCTGGTCGGCGTCGAACTCGGCTCTCCGAACGGACTCGGTGGCCTGATGGACCGGATGGCCCACTCGCGCCTCAATTGTGAACGGCTGGAACCGGATTCACCGGCGTACCAGTACCTGACCTGATCGCACGCCTGATCAGGTGCGCGTCCCGATGACCACGTTGTGTCCGCCGAGGACAACGCGTCCGGCGTCGTCGACGGTGGTGGGTTCCCAAAAGAGCGCCGGTTGCAGGCCAAACGGCACCACCGCCCCGGTGGTGCCGAGTGTCGCGACCACGCTCCAGTCTCCACGGTGCATGGCGAACCAGCCGGCTTGCTCGTCGTAGTCGACGTCGACGGATCCGAACTCACCCAGGGACAGCTCGGCGTGCTCGCGCCGCAGGGTGATCAGAGCCTTGTAGAACTCCAGTATCCGCCGGTGTCCCGGCTCGTCCAGCTCGGACCAGTCGAGCTTGGAGCGTTCGTAAGTGGCCGGGTCCTGGGGATCGGGCACGTCGGCGGCGTCCCACCCGTGCTCGGCGAACTCGCTGCGACGGCCGTTGCGGATCGCGTCGCCGAGTTCGGGTTCGGTGTGGGAGGTGAAGAACTGGAACGGGCTGTCGGCAGCCCATTCCTCACCCATGAACAGCATCGGTGTGAACGGTGAGAGCAGGACGAGCGCGGCCTTGATCGCCAGTTGGCCGTCGTCGAGATAGAAGCCCGGACGATCCCCGACGGCTCGGTTGCCGATTTGGTCGTGATTGCAGGTGTAGGCGACCAGCGACGATGCGGCGATCGTGTCGGTGGGGATCGGGCGGCCGTGGTGTCGTCGACGGAACGACGAGTACGTACCGTCGTGAAAGAAGCCACCGCGCAACACTTTCGCGAGCCCGGCGAAGCTGCCGAAATCCGCGTAGTAGCCCTGGCGTTCACCGGAGACCGCGGTGTGGATGGCGTGATGGATGTCGTCGTCCCACTGGGCGGTCAGTCCGTAACCGCCGGCCGAGCGCGCGGCGATCATGCGCGGATCGTTGAGGTCGCTCTCGGCGATCAGCGACAGCGGCCTGTCGAGCTCGACGGCCAGGGCGTCGGTGCTGATGGCGAGCTGTTCGAGTAGGTGCACCGCGCGGTGATCGACCAGCGCGTGCACCGCGTCCAGGCGTAGGCCGTCGACGTGGAACTCGCTGAACCACCGCAGTGCGTTGGCGATGATGAAGGTGCGGACCTCGTCGGAGTCGGCGTCGGCCAGGTTCAGCGACGATCCCCAGCTGTTGGTGCCCTGCGTGAGGTAGGGGCCGAAGTCGGGGAGGTAGTTGCCCGACGGGCCGAGGTGGTTGTAGACCACGTCGAGTACTACGCCGAGTCCACGGGCGTGGCAGGCGTCGACGAAGCGGGCGAACGCGTCGGGGCCGCCGTAGGGTTCGTGCACCGCGTACCAGCAGACGCCGTCGTAGCCCCAGTTGTGGGTGCCACCAATGGCGTTGAGCGGCATCACCTCGACGACGTCGACGCCGAGGGAGACCAGATGATCGAGGCGTTCGATCGCGGAGTCGAGGGTGCCGCCGGGGGTGAAGGTGCCGATGTGCAGTTCGTAGAGCACCGCGCCGGCGATCGGGCGCCCTCGCCATTGGTGGTCGGTCCAGATATCGGGATCGACGGTGTGTAGCGCGGAGAGTTCGTGCACTCCGTCGGGCAGGCGGGCCGAGCGCGGATCGGGACGCACGTCACCGCCGTCGATGCGGAAGCCGTACCGCAACGCCACGGTGGTGTCGGTGTGTGTGTCGAGATCGGCTACCGCCGATGGCGCCCGCCACCACCCGGATTCGCCGTCGGGTTCCATCTCGTGTTCGTCGGGCTCGTGACCATCGCGATCTCGCGACGGCATCAGGGTCAGGATCCGGACGGACTCGGCGTCGGGAGCCCACACCCTGATCTCGCTGAGGTTGCGAGGAGGTGTGAATGGAGGAACGACAAAGCCAAAGGTGTGTTTGTCGTCACCATGGACGTCTGACCCAGTTAAGGTGTGATCCGAGTCACCTGCGGCGGAAGTGGTGGTCGGCGGGCGCTCGGTCGATGACCGAACCGGCTGATCTGTCACCTCTCACAAGGTATGTGGGCGAACGATTCGCTGCAGATCTCGCGAGATGTGACCGCCCACACATCTGGAGGTGTGAGATATGTATATTTACTCCGGTGTAAAGCTGGCGTCGCGTGGGCGGCAAGCCGGAGACAGGGTCGGGTGTGACTAGCGGGACAACAACGTCGGGTGAAGCGGGGGAGACGGCCGTCGATGACGGCGCCACCCGCGCCCGCAGCGGTGTCCGTAGGTGGTTCGACGAGCACGTCGTCGCGTCGTTCGACACCTTCGGTCGACAGCTGGCCATGTTCGTCGAGGTGTTCAAGGTTCTGGTCGTCGACATTGTCAAACGCCGATTCCCGTTCGGGGAGTTCATTCGCCAGTGCTCCTTCATGGCCGGTACGTCGGTCTTCCCGACGCTGCTGGTGGCGATCCCGATCGGCGTCATCGTCTCCATTCAGGTCAGCAACATTGCCGGTCAGATCGGCGCCACCTCGTTCTCCGGTGCGGCGACCGGGCTGGGCGTCATCCGGCAGGGTGCCCCACTGGTCACCTCGCTGTTGCTGGCCGGGGCGGTCGGGTCCGCGATTGCTGCGGACCTGGGTTCGCGCACCATCCGCGACGAGATCGATGCGATGCGGGTGATGGGCGTCAACCCGATTCAACGGCTGATCTCGCCGCGGCTACTGGCCACGATGGTGGTCAGTTTCCTGCTGTGCGGATTCGTCTGTTTCGTGGGTTTCATCACCGGCTACGTGTTCAACGTCTACTTCCAGGGCGGCACACCGGGCAGCTATACCGGCACCTTCGCCTCTTTCGCGTCGACCTCCGATCTCGCGTTCGCGATCATCAAGGCGGTCATCTTCGGAGCCATCGTGGCGGTGGTGGCCTGCGACCGCGGGCTGTCGACCAAGGGTGGCCCGGCCGGCGTGGCCAATTCGGTCAATGCTGCCGTCGTCAACTCGGTGTTGCTCTTGTTCACGGTGAATGTCGTTCTGACACAGCTGTTCACGATGCTCGTACCGGCGAAGGTGGTGTGAGCTGATGGCATCACGCTACGTTCCGCCCGTCCTGCGCCCGGTCGCCGCGCTCAGCGGCGCCTACCGCGCCCCGCGTAATGGCCTGGCCCAGATGGGTCACCTGGTCACCTTCCTGGTGCGGTCGATCGGCGCGGTCCCGGCGACGTTCACCCACTACCGCAAGGAAGTGTGGCGGCTGCTGTCCGACGTCGCCTGGGGCAACGGCGCCCTCATCGTCGGTGGCGGAACCGTCGGGGTCATGGTGATCCTCGGGGTGATGGGCGGCGCGACGGTCGGTATCGAGGGTTACACCGCGCTCAATCTGTTGGGCATGTCGCCGGTCACCGGTGCATTGTCGGCATTCGCCACCACCCGCGAGATCGCACCTCTGCTGGCGGCCACCGCCTTCACCGCGCAGTCCGGCTGTCGTTTCACCGCACAGTTGGGGTCGATGCGCATCGCCGAGGAGATCGACGCCCTGGAGTCGATCGCGATCCGACCGTTGCCCTACCTGGTGACCACCCGGATGTGTGCCGCGGTGCTGGCCATCGTGCCGCTCTACGCGGTTTCCCTGGCCGCGAATTACCTTGCCTGCCAGTTCATGTTCCAGTTCAAGAGTGGGCAGGGCGCGGGCACCTACCTGTACTACTTCGACCAGTTCCTGGTCTCCGGCGACATGGTGTTCTCGTTCATCAAGGTGATCGTCTTCGTACTGCTGACCACCTTCATCCAGTGCTATTACGGCTATTTCGCCTCCGGCGGGCCCGAAGGCGTCGGCGTCGCCGCCGGGCACGCCATCCGCCTGGCGATCATCGTCATCGTCTTCGCCAATCTGGTGATGACGCTCGTCTTCTGGGGCGTCGCGCCCGGAATCAAGATCTCAGGGTAGGGGGCGCACCGACATGAATATTTCCACCGACGGCCGCAATCCCTCGTTGTGGCAGTACGTGGTTCGCGGTCTGGCGTTCCTGCTCGCGCTCGCGGTTCTGTTCGTTCTGTTGTTCATGCGCTATCAGGGTGTCTTCACCTCGACGGTGCCGGTAACCGCGCAGATGACCGACATCGGCGATGGTCTGGTCAGCAACGCCGACGTCCGCTACAACGGACTGATCGTCGGGACGGTCACCAACATCTCGTTGGCCGATCAGTCCGAGGCCGGCGATGTCGCCCTCAAGAACGTCGCGATCGACCTCGATCCCGATCAGGCGCGCGGAATTCCGGCCAACGTGACGTCGCGGACGGTGCCTGCCAACCTGTTCGGCGTCAACTCCGTTGAACTCGTCGCGCCGGCGAACCCGGTCGGTGATGCGATCGCAGCGGATGCGACGATCCCGGCCGATCGGTCCCTGCCGACCATCAAACTTCAAGACGCGCAGAACGACCTGCGCACGCTGCTCAAAGCCGTTCCGCCGGAACAATTGGCGTCGGTGCTCGGGACCATCTCCGAGGCGCTCAAGGGCGGTGGCGTGGTGTTCGGGGCGTTCGTGCCGATCCTCGACACCTACTTCAAGACCATCAACGCCCAGTTCCCGCCGGGCGCGCCCAGCGGTTTCGGCAACTTCAATGCCTCGGTGCGTGGATTGGCGCAGACCGCTCCGCAACTGCTCGACACGTTGGGGCGCAGCGTGATCCCCGCGATGACGATCGCCGAGAAGCGTAACGACCTCACCGCACTGCTCAGTGCGGGTGGCACCACCGTCGACGCCGCAGCGGCGCTGTTCGCGAAAAACGGAGACACCGGCAAGGTCCTCGTCGGAGACCTCAACCGCACCCTGGGCGCCACCGTGCTCGAACCCGACGCGCTGCCGCAGGCACTGCAGGCGCTCAGCGATCTCGCCGCCCAGGCATTGACCGTGTTCACCGGGGTCAACGGCCACGTCCAGCTCAACCTCGGCCTCAGTTTCGGCGTCTTCAACCGCTACACCCGCCAGAACTGCCCGGTCTACGACGGCGGGCCGTACGGTCAGCTCCGCGGACCAGGCTGCGTGGGACCCGGAACCGGCACGGGCCCAACCAGTTCGGGTCCGCTCGACATCTATCCCTCCGACGGAATGGCGCGTCGCACGATCGGTGCGGTCACCACGTCGTCGGATAATGCGACCCTGTCCGAGGCGCTCAAACGGCGTCCGTCGGCGGCCGACACGCTCATGCTCGGCCCGCTGGTGCAAGCGGTGACGCCGAGGGCCAAGACACCCGATGCCGAGGGAGGGCAACGATGAGTGCATCGCAGTCAATCCGCACCCCGCTGATCGGTTTCTCGGTCTTCGCGGTGGTCGCGCTTGCGCTGACCTACATCATCTGGTCGACCTTGGAGCGCTCGGTGCCGGGCGAAACCACCGGCTACACCACCTATTTCGGCGACGCCTCCGGATTGAAGTCCGGCGACGACGTCCGGATGGCGGGTGTGCGGGTCGGGCGCGTCGGCGATATCACCCTCGACAAAGGCCGCGCCAGAGTCACTTTCGACGTCCAGGACAGTCAGAAGGTACTGGCCAACACCCAGGCGGCGATCCGCTACCAGAATCTCGTCGGGCAACGCTATCTCTCGTTGACGTTGGTCAAGGGTCGCGACAGCGCCCCGCTGCCACCGGGTTCGACGCTCGCGATGCCGTCGGAGGACTCCTTCGACGTCACCGCGCTGCTCGCCGGTTTCCAGCCGGTGTTCGAGACGCTGGCGCCCGAACAGGTCAACGCGCTGTCGGAGGGAATCGTCCAGGCATTCCAGGGCGATCAGGTCTCGTTGAGCTACACCGTCGCCGAAGTGGGCCGGTTGGCCAACGACATGGCCAACCGCGACCAGGTGATCGGAGCGATCATCGACAACCTCGGCGGCGTGATGCGCGACCTGGCCCGGCAGGGCAGCCAGGTACAGACCGTCGTCGACGGCATCAAGACGCTCATCGCAGACCTCAACGCCAACTCCGCCGCGTTCGGCCGTTCGGTCGATCAGATCGGGCGCACGGCAGCAGGTTTCGCGAACGTTCTCCGGTGAGAACCGGGCGACGTTGAGTCGTGCCGCCACTGATGCCAGGGCCGCGACGTCGTCGTTGATCGGGAGCGGAGCCAAGATCGATCAGATGGCCAAGGATCTCCCGGTCTTTCTCGGACACTTTCCAACCGTTCTCGGGCAGGGTGCGTATTTGAACATCTACGCCTGCAACCTCGACATCTCCATCGGTGATGTGCTGCTCCCGCCGGGCATCCTCACCCAGATCGGCGGCAACAAGCATTCGGCGGTGTGCCGATGAATCGCGTCGCCAGGTCCTATCGACAGCACCGTCAACGCTGGATCGGCGTCGTCGGGGCGATCGTCATCGTCGGCCTGGTGCTGGGGGTGACGGCATTGGCGCAGGCGCATCTGGGCAAGAAGAGCTACTACGGCGACTTCGCGCAAGCCGGTGGCATACGGGCCGGCGACAAGGTCAGGGTCGCCGGGATCGACGTCGGCGAGGTGACCAAGACCAAGCTCGACGCCGACCACGTCACCATCTCGATGAAGGTCGACCGCGACGTCGACGTCACCGCCAACGGTTCGGCCACCATCAAGATGTCGACACTGCTCGGGCAGCGGTATATCGATGTCTCGCTGGGGGATTCGGCATCACCGGCACCGAACGGGCGGATCGGGCAGACCAGCGTGCCCTACGACCTGCAGAAGACGATCGAGCAGGGCACCCCGATCATCGCCGGCATCAACGATCAGGAACTCGCCGCCAGCGTCACCACCCTCAACAAGCAACTCGCCGGTGCTCCGGCGGTCACCAAACCAACCCTGGACTCGTTGACCGAGATGTCGAAGGTGATCACCAATCGCCGCGACCAGATCAACCAGCTCGTCGCCGACACCGGCACGGTCACCGGAATCGTCAACGACTCGCAGGCACAGCTGTCGATCATCGTCGGCCAAGGTGCGCAGCTGGCCCAGAAGATCGCTGCCCGTGAGTATCTGGTCACCC
Source organism: Actinomycetes bacterium (assembly GCA_023461275.1). Lineage (GTDB taxonomy): Bacteria > Actinomycetota > Actinomycetes > Mycobacteriales > Mycobacteriaceae > Gordonia. Next base: position 9,986 of record JAEYMI010000066.1, read on the forward strand.
GACTGCTCGACGGCATCGCCTCGCTCACCGAGCAGGCCAAGTCGGTGGCCGCCGAGAACGGCAATCAGCTCGCGCCAATTATGGTGAACCTCAACACGATCAGCCAGGGTCTGGAGAAGAACCGCGCCAATCTGCGCAAGCTGTTGGAGATCCTGCCGGTCACGGCACGATTGACCAACAACATCATCGGCGACGGGCCCTATGCCAACGGCTACCTGCCGTGGAGCATTTTCCCCGACAACTGGCTGTGTCTGGCACGGGTGGTGGACGGATGCTGAGCATGCAGAGAAAACGGGCACAGGGCCACCGGCGTGCGAAGTGGCCTGCCGCAATCATTCTGACGGTGATCGGCCTGTTCGGGATATCGGGCTGTTCGATGATCCCGGCCGGCTGGACCACTGCGCTCGGATCGGCGATCGAGGTCACCGCTTACTTCGACAACGTCGCCGGGCTCTACGAGAGCAACGACGTCGCCGTCCTGGGCATGCCGGTCGGGCAGGTCACATCGGTGGAGCCGCAGGGCAATCGGGTCAAGGTGACGATGACCATCGACAAGGACGTGCCGGTTCCGGCGGACGCCATCGCCGCCATCGTCAACACCTCGATCGTGACCACCCGTCACATCGAACTCAGTCCCACCTACAGCGGCGGAGCCAAGCTCACCGACGGATCGGTGATCACCCAGGCCAAGAGCCCGGTGTCGCCGGGCGATCTGTTCGACTCGATCGACCGTCTCGTCAAGGCGCTGTCGGGAACCGAACCGGGCGAGGGACCGGTCGCCGACTTCGTCGATATCACCTCGGGGGTGACCAGCGGAAACGGTGACCGTATCCGGCAGGCGATCGATGAGCTCGCCCGAGCCGGAAAAGTGGTGGCCGACAACGGCGATCCGCTGACCCAGATCATCCGGACCCTGCAGAGCCTGACGTCGACGTTGGTCGGCAATTACCCGAAGATGCTGGCGTTCTCGAAGTCCATCAACGACGTGTCGGGTGTGCTCGGACGTCAGGCGCCCGGTCTGATGGCGACCTTGGCCGACCTCAACGCCACCCTGCAGAACACCACCGAGTTCCTGCGGGGGAACGCGGGCACGATCAGCGCGTCGACGGGTCGCCTCGCCGCGCTGGCAGCCAACCTGAGTGACTATTCACGCCAGGTCGTGGAGACCATCGACGTGGGCCCGCTGCTTTTCCAGAACCTCAGCAATTCGGTGTCCGCGGAGCAGGGGGCCTGGCGAGCGGGTGTTCACCTGGACAAGTCGCTGCTCGACACCGAGTTGCTCAGCCAGTTCTGTCAGAGCATCAACCTGCAGAAGAACGGTTGTCGCACTGGTCAGTTGAAGGACTTCGGACCAGATCTCGGTGTGTTCTCGGCCATGCTGGGGCTGACCGGATGAGCGCCCGGGGGACGCGTGTACGCCGGTTGGTGCCGGCGCTGTGGCTCGCGGTGACAATGTTGTTCGCCGGATGCGGTGTGCTGCCCGGGCTCACCGTGGAGCAGATTCCGTTGCCCGCGCCGGGCGGTATCGGCGACTCCTATTCCGTCACCGCCCATTTCGACAACGCACTCAACCTCCCGGCCAGCGCCAAGGTGAAACTCAACGGTATGGACGTCGGGCAGGTCCGGCGCATCTCGGTGGAGAACTATGTCGCCTCGGTGTCGATGGACGTCAGCAAGACGGTGAAGCTGCCGGTCGGCACCGGTGCCGAGCTCCGGCAGGCCACACCACTGGGCGACGTCTTCGTCGCGCTCCTGCCGCCGCCCGGTGGTGCGTCGGGCGACATCGCCGACGGCGGGACCCTCACCGGCCCGACGTCGGCGGCCGCGACGGTGGAAGATCTCCTGGTGAGCCTCGGCGCCGTCGCCGACAGCGGATCGGTCAGCTCGCTGCAATCGATCCTGACCGAACTGAGCAGCGCGGTCTCGGCCAGCCCGCAGTCGCTGTCCGGGTCGGTTCAGGGACTCACCACCGCAATCACCAAGTTCAACGCCAACGCGTCCGCTGTCGACGAGTCGATGCGCGTCACACAGACGCTCACCAAGGAGCTGTCCGACGGGCGCGCGCAGATCATGGCGTCGATCAACAAGCTCGGACCGGCCCTCGACGCGGTTACCAGCCAGATCTCCCTGATCCTGACAACCTTGAACAAGACCAACACCGTGACCGTGGCGACCAACGATTTCCTGAACTCCCAGCAGGGAAATCTGAGCGAGATGCTCAAACACCTCGCGACGTTGATGAGTGCCTTGCGTGATGCCGCACCGATCTTCCCCGATCTATCGGACAATCTCGCCGAGCTCACCCCCAAGTGGGCGAAGTCGACATCGGGCAGTGCCGCGGCACTGGGCGTCAAGCTCTACTACCTGACTCCGGGCGCCGGCTTCGACTCGGCGAGCCGACTACCGGAACTGCAAGATGTGGACTCGGGATCGCAAGCGCTGCAACAGACCCTGACGCGGCTGCTCGCGCGGTTGACCGGGACCCGGGGGTGCTGCGGATGACGTGGTTGCGCAAACACTCGATGCTGCTCGGCAACCTCGGCCTCGTCGCCGTGATGCTGGTGGGCCTGGCATATCTGTCGTTCGGAGCATTGTCCTGGCGACCCTTCACCGGGACCTACCAGCTGACCGTCCATTTCCCGAATTCTGGTGGGTTGCAGCAGACCTCCGGCGTCACGCTGCGGGGCGCATCGGTCGGAGATGTGAAAAGTATTCAGGTGCAACCCAAGTCGGTCGACGTGGTGGTGTCGATCAACGATGACACCAAGATCAACCGGAACGCGACCGTCTCCGCCCTGGGGTTGTCGGCGGCCGGTGAACAGTACGTCGACTTCGCACCGCCGACCGCCGACGGCCCGTATTTCCAGGATGGCGATGTCATCGAGATGAGTCAGACCCGGGTCACCGCACCATTTCCCGACATGCTCGAATCCTCGTTGAACGTGATCGCCCAGATCGATCCGGTGAAGCTGAGTTCGGCGGTCGACAGCCTCGACATCGCCTTCGGCCAGCCCGGAACCAATCAGCTCCGAGCCGTATTCAACGCGGGCGGAACGATTTTCGCCGATCTCTATCGAGTCCTGCCGCAGACCACGACGCTGATCGCCAACTCGGGCACCATCCTGGAGACCACGGCAGGCATTCAGCCGGATCTGGGAACCACCGTGGCGTCGGTCAGCAAGGTGGTGAACTCCGCGGTCGCCTCCGACCGCGAGATCCGGCTCCTGCTCAATCGGGGACCATCACAGCTGACCAGTCTCGGCGGGTCGTTGAATGAGATCCGTGATCCGGTCTCCGACGCGCTGGGCCAATTGCGCGATATCGCCCATCAGGGTGCGCTGCGTGCTCCGGCGCTGGCGAATCTGCTGCCTTCGATCCGTGACGCCGGAATCAAGAGCAAGACGATGTTCCACAACGGCGCGTGGTGGGCGTTGGGCACCATTTTCCCGCGGCCCTACTGCGACTACTCGATCACGCCGACACGACCCACCAAGATCCTCGAGCTGACCATCCCGACCAATCTGTACTGTGTCACCGAGAATCCGAATCAGCAGATCAGGGGTTCGGCCAATGCGCCACGCCCGCCGGGCGACGACACGGCAGGTCCGCCACCCGGGTACGACCCGAACGCACGGACGGTCCCGCTGGACAAGTAGCCGGCGACGCGAACATATCGAAAAGTGAGACAGCACAACGCCTATGAATGACACCGAGCCCGTGAGCGACACCGAGTCGACGAACCATGCCGAGTCGACGGAGCATTCCGAGCCGACGAACGGCATCGAGCCGACGAGCGATACCGACCGCGAACGCGGAGGCGGTACGTCCGACTCCGAGGTATCGAGCACCCCGGTCGGAAAGGCGCAGCGGCGCAAGCGCGCTGTCGCAGCCGACGAGGAGTCGGGCAGTGCCGCCGACGAGGGGTCGAACAGTGCCGACGACGCGGCCACAGCGGAGACCGCCACTGCGGCGTCGGATGGCGAGAAGGCCGGAGGTGGCCGGCAGGTCTCGTTCACCATCACCGGCAGCGGTCTACTCAAGGCGCTCGCCGCACTCATCGGTATCGCGTTGGTTGCCGGCGTGGCGCTGCTCGGATGGGGATATCACCAGCAGAGTCAGCGCATCGCCGCCTTCGACGAGACCAAAGTCGCGTCGGAGAAGTTCGTTCAGACCCTGGTGACCACACTCAACAGTGACAACGCCGGCAACAGCAAGGAACTGCTCGGTCCGCTGTCCACCGGAGACCTGCGCAAACGGCTCGAGCAGGATCGGCAGGCCACCGAGCAGAACGTGCAGTCACTCAAGATCGAGGCGACCGCGACCATCAAGTCGTCATCGGTGCAGGATGTCACCACGGACTCGGCCCACACCGTGGTGATGGCCGAGGTGCGGGGCACCAGCACCAACGTGCCGAATGGCGCGACCAACCTGATGATCTTCCTGCTTGCGCTGAGCAAGGAGAACGGTAAGTGGTTGGTGGCCAGCGTCGACGGCCCGCCGGGCGCCAACGGGACGACGATCGACCCGAATCAATCGCTGCCTGGGACCGGGGGTGCCGCAACACCTGTACCCGCGCAACCGAATCCAGCCGAACCGGCTCCGGCGCAACCGGTTCCCGCGCAACCGAATTAGCCGTGATTGCTCTCAGGGTCGGTCAGGAGCCCGGTGAGCATCATCGTCTCGAGCGCGGAAGCGGTAGCGGTGAACGGTTCGGCGCTGTCGGTACCGAGCGTGTCGTGTATGGCCTTGATCCCGTCGAAGGCGCCGATCATTGCGGTCGCTGCGCTGTTCGGGTCGATATCCGAGCGCGCGTCGCCCAGCGTCTGGGCGTCGCGGATCACCTCGGCGACGAGGTCGATCCAGCCTTGATTCAGCTCGGCCACCGGCTTGTGGACGGGACTGTCGGGACCGAGTTCGGTCAGGTTGCGCGATAGTTTGGCAATCGCCCACATCGAGGTGTCGTCGCGGTGGGCCTTCAGCATGGTGGGCAGCAGGGCGGTGATCCGACGACGGCCGGGTAACTCCGCGGCGAGGTCGGCGCGCACTCGAGCGAGCCATTCGGTCTTCTTTGCCTCCAGAACCGCAAGGGCGAGTGACTCTTTGCTGTCGAAGTGGAAGTAGACGGCACCTTTGGTAAGTCCGGTCGCGTCGATGATGTCGGACATGCGGGCCTTGTCGTAGCCGACCTTCGCGAAGACGTTGGCGGCGGAGTCGATGATGTGTCGACGGGTCGTGGCGCCCTTGGTGGTCGCGCCCACCGGGCGTCCGACCGGTCTGGCAGACCGTGGCTGCGCCATCGTTGGTTTCCTCCTTGCACTTCGCGCGTTCTCGGTACAGTATGGACGGGTCAGAACAAACCGCGCGGTCGGTTTAATTAAAGGAGAACAATGACAGACCACGACACCGATCTCTTCGCCGACGCAACAGTGCTGATCACCGGTGCATCCTCGGGGATCGGGCGGGCGTTTGCCGAACGCGCCGCCCGCCACGGCGCACGACTGATCTTGGTGGCCCGTCGCGCCGGGAAGCTCGAAGAATTGGCCGGTGAACTGAGGACGAGCACCGGCGCCGAGGTTCACGTGATCGCGTCCGACCTGTCGGTTCCGGGTGCCGGCGCGCGTCTACACGCAGACGTCACCGCGGCCGGTCTAGAGGTGAACGTACTGATCAACAACGCGGGCGTCGGCTCGCACGGTGATCTCGTGAACGCTGATCCGGCCGCCATCGTCGCCCAGGTACAACTCAACGTGGTGGCACTCACCGAATTGACCACCCTGTTTTTACCCGCGATGGTCGCTGCGCGCCGCGGCGCGATCATCAACATCGCGAGTACCGCTGCGTTCCAGCCGATCCCGCACATGGCGGTGTACGGGGCCACCAAGGCTTACGTACTGTCGTTCACCCGAGCGATGTGGGCGGAGACCCGGGCAACCGGCGTGCGGGTCATCGCGGTGTGCCCGGGGGCCACCGACACCGAGTTCTTCGAGATCGCCGGTGAGGCCGCGTCGGTCGGCGCGCGTCGGACGCCAGAAAACGTTGTCGACACTGCGATTCGAGCCATCGGACGTCATCGGCCGAGTGCGGTCGACGGCTTCTCCAACGCGATGGTCGCAGCCTTCGCGCCCCGCGCACCTGAGCGGCTCAGCATCACGTTGGCAGAACGCAGCGTGCGGCCATCCGACGACGCGCCGCAGGCCGCACTTCGATAAAGGGGAACAGGCACATGTACATTCACGATTTCGCATCCGCTGCGGCGGCGGCTGTCAACGCCCACGATCCGGATGCCGTGGTGCGACTCTGGGCAGAACCTGCCGACTATCGCTCACCGTTGACCGGACCTGAGCAGGGACTCGACGCGCTACGCACCCGCGAGGAGGCGCTGTTCGGTGCATTCAGTGATCTCCGCGCGACGATCACACCGCTGGGGCAAGAAGGGGACACCGGCGCCATGTTGGTCCGCTTCGACGGCACCCACGATGGCATGTACGCCGGTCTGCCGCCCAGCGATAAGTCGATCGTGTTGGAGATGGTCGCCATCGTCACGTTCGACCCAGACGGAAGAGTGGTCGCCGAGCGCGTGGTTCTCGACACCGCAGATGTCGCGACACAACTCGGTGTTGGTGCCGGGTAGCGTCACCGGCTGTCGCCTGCCCGGACGTCAGCTGCTGATCAGTATCGCCACCGGTCCCGATGCCCGCAGGTCGGCCAATGTCGCGGTGCCACTGTGGGTTCGGTCGTCGACGACGTTCATCCACGTGCCCGGGGGGAGTCTCAGTGAGGTTGCCTGTGAGGCATCGTTGGTGAGGGAGTGGGTCAATCGGGCGGTCACGACGACGACGCGGGGATCATTGACAGTTCCTCGGGCGAACGCGACGGCATGATCGGCAGCGGGACCGTCGGCGAGTAACGGTAGGTAAGTGCCGTTGGGACCGAATGCCTCGAAGTGCTTGTGGCGCACTGACAATGCGGCCCGGATGAGTGCCGCTTTAGGGTGATCGATCGTCTGTCTGTAATCGACCGGACGGCGATTGTCGGGATCGACGAGCGAATCGTCCCACCACTGGGTGCCCTGGTAGATGTCCGGAACGCCGGGTGCCAGAAGCGAGATCGCCTTGCGGGCCAGGGCTTCGGCCTGCCAACTCGACGCGATGAGTCCGACGAAGTCGTCGATCGGGGCTTTGGTGTCCGGTGCGGTCACGTCGTCGATCCAGCTGAATACCTGTTCCTCGAACTCGTCATTCACCTCGGTCCACGTCGTGTGGAGGCCTGCCTCACGAGTTGCCTTGCGCGCGTATTCCTTCAGGCGTTCCCGCAGCGCGTCGGTGATCTGACCGTCGGTCGGCCAGACACCGATGATGTTCTGCAGCAGAAAGTAGCCGGTGAAGGCATCCGGCGGCGGTGTCGTCGAGAACAGACGCTTTACCAGCGTCGCCCACCGACCAGGAACCTGCGACAGCACGGCGATCCGTGCGCGCACATCCTCGCCGCGTTTGGTGTCGTGTGTGGACAGCGTGCTCATCGCGCGCGGCCAATCCTTGCTTCGGACCACATTGTGGACGTGAAAGTCATTGATCGGCAACGCCGGGTCGGCCGGATCGCCGCCGACCTCCTGCGCGGACACCAACCGGGCGGTGCGATAGAACAGGCTGTCCTCGACGCTCTTGGCGGTCACGGCGCCGCAGGTTTGCGCCAGTCGCGACGTCGCGGCTCCGGGTAACGCGGTCGCGGACCGGATCGTCTCCAGGGCCGGTGCCAGATGCGGTGCACGCGAGGCGATCCGGTCGCAGGTCTGCTCAAGTCGCGGGCGCAGTGAGGGATAGTCCGCGCGGTACACGCCGAGTTCGGCGATCACCTCGGCGGTCGCCTCGCCGACCAGTTCGGCATCATCGGCCTGATCGGATCCGGTGATGGCACGGATGAGTCGGCGATGCTCGGTGGGGAACATCTCGCGCAGGGTGCTGAGCTTGCGGGCCCGTTCGGCGCTGCGCAGCCAGGTCGAGCCCCCGTCGGTCCCGGTTACGGCGTGGTGCACCTCGGCCAGTTCCAGCGCACCTGCCGATGACGTGAACAGCGCTTCGATGACCCGGAGTTGTTCATAGCCGGTGGTGCCCTCGACCGGCAGGGAGGGTTCGAGTGGTTCATCGGCGGCGAGGATCTTCTCGATGTAGAGCAATCGGTCGGGGCCGAGATCGTCGCGCAGTCTCGCCAGATAGGACTCCGGATCCCATAGACCGTCGGGGTGATCGACCCGCACACCGTCGATGAGGTCGTCGGCGATGAGCTCACGAAGCCAGGCGTGTGTCGCGTCGTAGACGGCGGGGTCTTCCTGACGTAGGCCGGCGAGTTCGTTCACGGTGAAGAACCGACGGTAGCCGATCAGTCCGCTGTTCCATGGCACCAGCCGATAGTGTTGCCGCGCATGGATATCCACCGGTGTCCCGGTATCGCCGGTGCCGGGTGCGATGGGGTAGCCATGGTCGTAGTAGTGCAGGACGTCGTCGGTGACCTCAAGTGGGGTGAGGTCGCCGTCGGCGGCGAGGACCGGCAGTGCGATCTTTCCGTCCGCGCCGTTGTCGATGCTGAAGTCGACGTCGAAGAACTCCGCATACGGCGAGTGTCTGCCGTTACGGAGAAGGTCGCGGAACCACGGATTGGCCAGTGCGTCGGCGACACCGGTGTGGTTGGGCACGATGTCGATGATGATGCCGAGTCCGCGCTGCGATGCCTGCGCTCGCAGCCGACGCAATCCGTCGATCCCGCCGAGAACCTCCGAAACCGATGGTGGTGGGAGCCAGTCGTATCCGTGATTCGATCCGGCCGCTGCGGTTCCGATCGGGGAGAGGTACAGATGGCTGACCCCGAGGTCGACGAGATGATCGAGAATCGCGACCGTTTCGGCAAAACCGAAATCTGGTGTGAGTTGGACACGGTAGGTGGCCACCGGTTCCGGTGCCGGGGCACCGATCACCGGGTCGGTCATGCGATCTTCTTCAGCACGAGCAGCGATCGGGCACCGATCTCGAGGTTGGTCTCCGCCGGGGCCGAGACCACGTCGGATGTTCCCGTCGGGCTCGTCGTGTTCAGCACGCCGGTCCACTCCAACGCGAAATACGGTGGCGGCATGAAGAAATTGATCGGCTCGTAGTGCGCATTGAACAGCACCAGGAAGCTGTCATCGACGACTTTCTCGCCGCGCTCGTCCTTGGAGCCGATGCCGTCGCCGTTGAGGAACACCGCCAGGCTCTTGCCGAATCCGCTATCCCAATCCGCTGCCGTCATCGCTTTGCCCGCCGGGGTGAGCCAGACGATGTCGAGGGCTTGGTCGCCCCATCGGATCGGCTTGCCCACAAAGAAGCGGCGTCGGCGGAACACCGGATGCGCGGTACGCAGCGCGATGACCCGGCGGGTGAACTCCAGCAGGTCGGCGTTCTTCTCCGCCAGCGACCAATCCATCCACGCCAGCTGCGAATCCTGGCAGTAGACATTGTTGTTGCCGTGCTGGGTGCGGCCGATCTCATCGCCGTGGGCCAGCATCGGGGTGCCCTGGGAGAGGAAGAGCGTCGCGAGAATGTTGCGTTGTTGCCGAGCGCGTAGCGCGAGGATGTCGGGATCGTCGGTGGGGCCTTCCACCCCGCAGTTCCATGACCGGTTGTGGCTTTCCCCGTCGCGGTTGCCCTCACCGTTGGCTTCGTTGTGTTTCTCGTTGTAGGACACCAGGTCTCGCAACGTGAAACCGTCGTGGGCGATGACGAAGTTGATGCTGGCCAGTGGTCGGCGCCCGGTTGCCTCGTACAGGTCCGATGATCCGGTCAGCCGGGACGCGAACTCGCCGAGCGTGGCGGGCTCGCCGCGCCAGTAATCGCGAACGGTATCGCGGTACTTGCCGTTCCACTCCGTCCACAGCGGCGGAAAGTTGCCGACCTGGTATCCGCCCTCACCGATATCCCACGGTTCGGCGATCAACTTGACCTGGCTGACCACCGGATCCTGTTGCACCAGATCGAAGAAGGCCGACAGGCGGTCCACATCGTGCAGCTCACGGGCCAGTGTTGAGGCCAGGTCAAAGCGGAAACCGTCGACGTGCATCTCCAGAACCCAGTACCTCAGCGAGTCCATGATGAGCTGCAAAGTATGCGGATGGCGTCCGTTGAGGCTGTTACCGGTACCGGTGTAGTCCATGTACATGTCGCGATTACCGTCCACCAGACGGTAGTACGCGGCGTTGTCGATGCCACGGAAACAGATGGTCGGTCCGAGGTGGTTGCCTTCCGCGGTGTGGTTGTAGACCACATCGAGGATGACCTCGATGCCTTCCCGGTGGAAGGCGCGCACCATCGCCTTGAACTCGGTGACCGCGCTGGCCGGCTGATCGGGATTCGACGCGTACTCCAGATGTGGCGCGAAGAACCCAAAGGTGTTGTAACCCCAATAGTTTCGCAGACCCTGGTCGCGGAGTACAAAGTCTTGCATGAACTGATGCACCGGCATCAACTCGATCGCGGTGACGCCGAGGTCCTTGAGATAGTCGATGATCACCGGATGGCTCAGACCGGCGTACGTACCGCGCAGCGCCTGCGGAATGCCGGGATGGGTCGCGGTCATCCCCTTCACGTGTGCTTCGTAGATCACTGTCTTGTGATATGAGCGTTTCGGCGATCTGTCGTGCTGCCAGTCGAAATACGGATTGATGACCACCGACAGCATGGTGTGACCCAGAGAATCCAGTTCCGGCATGGTCGTGGCGGAATCGTTCTCATCGAGCGCGGGGTCCTCGGCAGGCCCGGCACTCACCAGTTCAGTCGTGGCGGCATCGCTGGAAGGGGTTGTTTCTGTGGATGTTTCGTCAGTTGGCGAGGTGCCGGGCTGCGTCCCATCGGGGATCGTTTCGGGTGCCGGGCCGACACCGGATGCCGCGCTGTCGGCGGCCGTCGGCGACGCCGCGTCCGGCACTTCGGCGGTCACCGTGGCGTCGGGAACCGGGTCGGCGGCCACGCTCGCGGCGTCGGCGCTGGGTGTCACATTCGGTACGTCAGCCGGCTGCGATGTATCCGGCTGGCCGGCATCGATATCGGCCGCCGCCTCCGCCGGTGGGGCCGATTCCGGTTCGGCCGGAGCGCTTTTCGGCAGCGCATAGGAGAACAGGGCGGCATCGCCGTCAAAGTCTCCGTGGAATGCCTTGCCGTACGGGTCGAGAAGCAGTTTCGAAGGGTCGCAACGCAATCCGTTCGTCGGATCGTATGGGCCGTGCACCCGGTAGCCGTAGAACTGGCCCGGCCCGACGTTGGGCAGGTAGCAGTGCCAGCAGTACCCGTCGACCTCCTCGAGCCGGATCCGTCGCTCATGCCCGTCGCGGTCGATCAGGCACAAATCGACCGCGGTGGCGACTTCGGAGAACAGCGAGAAGTTTGTTCCCACACCGTCATACGTGGCTCCGAGCGGATACGCGGTGCCGGGCCAGACCGGGATCGGGGCCGGTTCGGGTTCGACGAGGGCGTCGACCAGTGCAGGTTCGGCCGGCAGCGTCGAGATGGGTTCGGACACGCTGTCGGGACTCAGTGGGGCCGCCGTGGTGGTCTCGGGCGTCGCGACATTGCCCGGTGCCGGATCGGACGTCGAACCAGGTGCGGCAGGGCTGGTGCCGGCGTCGGTCGGGGGCTGTCCGTCGGCGGTCGGAGGTGTGGTCATGCCAACCTTTCGCCAGTCATGAACCGACCCTATCCGCGATGAGTCAGCACTTCATCTCGGAGCGTTCACGTGCGATTAACAGACCGCTATCGGCGGTGATCAGCGCGGCCCGCCACCGGTCCACGGCAGCGCTTCGGACATTTGCCTACCGAGCTCGTCGGTAAGGCTGCGCACGTAGGTGGCGCTGAGGTGATGCCAGTCCTTGTAGACGGTGATGTTGCCGACGATGGCCGGGCACAGATCAGGGGTACACACCCCGTTGGACATATCCAGCGGATGGAACATCGGGTTCTTGGCCGCGTACGCCTGTGCGGGGTCGACCGGCGCCAGCGCGGAGAGGCGCCGGGTGCCACACGACTCGGCCGAGCCGCCGTTGGCCAGGCAGGTCGGTGAATCGATCGCGCCCTGCGCGTTGTGCGGCCATGGGGTGTCGCGGATTCCCAGAACAGGAATGCCCGCGTCGGTGAACTCGTCGAAGATCGGCGTGTAGGTGTCGGGAATCCAATCGCCGGTTGCGAAGTCGCGAGGCCTGGTGGAGTTGGTGAACACCGCATCGGGCTTGTCCGCCTTGACGCGCTCCATCACTCGCATGACCCAGTCGTGGCACTGCGGATACGGCACGCCCTGCTGCTTGGGGACCAGCTCGGTCGACATCGGGCAGCCCATTTTCAGATACGTGGTGACCTTGAAATGGTTGCGCTTACCGAGCTCATCGAGCGCGGTGATCCACATCTCGGCGTGGGAACCGCCGATCAGCGCCACCGTCTTCGTCGCATTGGGGTCACCGTAGACACCGACGTGAATCTCGGGATCCTCGAACGAGCTCATGAACCCGTCGGTAGAGGTCGCCGGGAAGTCCTTGATGACGTTCAACGGCGTCGGCTGCGGGTCGGTGGCCGGCACCGGCCATCCGTTGAGCAGCGCGCGGGCACCCGGATACACGCGGGGGTCGAGGTTCTTGGTGTCGACGACGATGTTGGTGACGTAGTGATCCCACGCCTTGATGCCGATCCCGGTGAGCAGTGTCCCCACGACAATCAGTGACGTGACGATCGAGGTGTAACTGGCCCACCGCGAGGTGCTGCCGGCAATGTGTTTGCGGGACAGGGGTGAGCGGTTGCCGTCGCGCAACGGCTCCTCGATGTAGCGCTTGGTGAGCCAGGCCAGCAGCACCGACACCGTCAGCAGTGCGACACCCTCGATGAAGTTGGCGTGGTTCTTGCCCCGCCACGTCAGGTAGAAGATCAGCAGCGGCCAATGCCACAGGTAGAGCGAGTAGGCGACCGTTCCCAACCAGACCGGCCAGGTGCTGGCCAACGCCCGATTCACCGCGGGCAGGTGTGCGTGCGGCGATGACGCGTGTGCCGGTCCGGTCCGGCCGCCGGAGTGCGCGGGCTTCTGCAGCGCGGTGGCGCCGGCCCAGATGATGAGCAGAGTTGATCCCACCGGCACCAGTGCCCACGGACCGGGGTATTCCTCGACGCCGACGATCCACCAGCCGCAGGTGATGATCAGTGCCAACGCGATCACCGACGCGACGTTGCGCAGCCAGTTCGGAATGCGCCAGTTGGGCAACCAGATCGCGAGGAGTCCACCGGCCAGCGGCTCCCACAATCGCGAGAACGTGTCGTAGTAGTTGAACTGCTGATTGACGCCCATCCGCATGTGCGCCCAGTAGAACGACACCGCCGCGACGCCGAAGACGCTGACGCCCACCATGATTCGGATCACTCCGGGATCGGCGAACCGGGCGGCGAAACGCGCCAGGAACTTCACCAGCGCTGCGAAGGTCAGCGCCACCAATAGCGTCGCGAGGAAGAACTGTCCCTGCACCGACATCGACCAGATGTGTTGCAACGGGCTGTTGGCCGAACTGGCCGCGAGGTAGTTCTGGGAATTGAAGGCCAGGTGCCAGTTCTGGTAGTACAGCGCGCTGGCCACGAGTTCCCGGCCGATGTTCACCCATCGCGTCTGGGGCAGCACGATGATCGTCAACACGGTCACGGCGAGCAGCACGGTGAACAGTGCGGGCAACAGCCGTCGAAGGAGTCGTTTCAGGCGGGGCCACGGATTGGCGGTGTCCCAGTACGTGACATTCGGCGACTGGCTGCTGATCGCATGGCGCAGCAATGACCCGACGAAGAAGTATCCCGAGAGCGTCAAGAAGACGTCGACGCCACCCGAGACCCGGCCGAACCATATGTGGAAGCACGCCACCAACATGATGGCGATGCCGCGCAGGCCGTCGAGGTCGGTGCGATACATCGGCACCGATGGTGCCGATGCCGTTCGCGCGGGGCTCGCGATGCCTGTCGGGGCTGCCACAGTGAAGGAAATGCTTTCGGTACGGGGCTGGTTGGACGCGACGCTCTCACCGGTCGACCAGGAAGGGTTCACACGGCCGTCGCCGGGATGAAATGTACCCGTTCAACCTGTGAAAATTCGAGTCAGACGCCGCGACACACGCACCGTGATCGCCTTTACTTTTCTTTACCCGCGCGTGCTGGTCGGTCAGTCGGCGGCGACGCTCGCCGACGTCGTCGACCTGGCGTAGGCGCCGTCCAGAATCACCGACAGCGCGTCGTCGAACTCGGTTGCGAAGTCCCGTCCCGAGGGACCGAGCACCCCGAGGCGTTCCATCTGCGCGCGGGTTTGTTCCTCGATGGTGAGCCCGATGACCAACTGGCAGATCGCTGTGGCGGTCCCCGCGGCGTCGCGTTCGGTCAGGCCGCCGGCCCGGGCGACCCTGCCCACCTGATCGACGACAGTTCTCGACGCCAGGCCGCTGGCCCAGCTGGAGGAGACGATCTCGGCGCTGTCGGGAACGGCGAGCAGCGAATCGCGCATGCCGCCTGCGAGGTAGCGCAAGGCGTCGCGGGTGCTGATGTCGTCGGGAGGTGCTGTCACACCCGACAAGATGTCGTCGGACAGGGCCGCCAGCAACGTCTGTTTGTTGGGGAAATGCCAGTACAGCGCGTTGGGTCGGACGCCGACCTCGGTGGCGAGTCGACGCATCGACAGATCGGCAAGGCTGTGCTGCATCAGGATGCCGCGGGCGGCAGCGAGGATGTCGGCACGCGTGTTGCTCACCTGAGTCAGAGTAGATGGCCGGCGTGGTGCACATCACGCCGGGCCTGTACAGTGTTCAGGACGTGCCTGGACGGCGTCCAGGAGAAGTCAGCCCATCGGCGTCGACGAGGACGTTTGCCCACGATTCCTCTCTCGTCGCCCGACGACAAAGGACCCGGTCGTGGAAGCCGCCACCATCAGCCGCATCGATGCCGATCACATCTGGCATCCCTACGGATCGATGCCCGCGGCCACGACGCCCCTGGTGGTCACCTCGGCGTCGGGGACGCGTCTGCGACTGGCCGATGGCCGCGAAGTGGTCGACGGGATGAGCTCCTGGTGGGCGGCGATCCACGGGTACGGGCATCCGATACTCGACGCCGCACTCGCCGATCAGGCCGCGCGCATGTCGCACGTGATGTTCGGCGGACTCACTCACGAACCGGCCGCCCGGCTCGCCGAACTGCTCGTCGAACTGACGCCGCCTCGCCTGGACAAGGTGTTCTTCTGTGACTCCGGCTCGGTGTCGGTGGAGGTCGCGGTGAAGATGGCGCTGCAGTACTGGCGCAGTCGTGGCCGGCCGGGGCGAACCAAGCTGCTCACTTGGCGCGGCGGTTACCACGGCGACACGTTCACCCCGATGAGCGTCTGCGATCCCGCCGGCGGCATGCATGCGATGTGGACCGGTGTGCTGGCCGACCAGTTCTTTGTTCCCGCGCCGCCGGCGACATTCGACGCCGACTACGTCGAGTCCTTCGCCTCGACGGTGGCCGCGCACGCTGACGAACTCGCCGCGGTGATCATCGAGCCTGTCGTCCAGGGTGCCGGCGGAATGCGTTTTCACGACCCGGCCCTCGTCGCGGCCGTCCGGCGGATCTGCGACGACCACGACGTCCTGCTCATCGCCGACGAGATCGCGACCGGATTCGGCCGCACCGGTGCGCTGTTCGCTGTTGATCATGCCGGCGTTGAACCCGACATCATGTGCGTCGGCAAGGCACTCACCGGGGGTTACCTCACGTTGGCCGCGACCCTGTGCAGCGCGGAGGTCGCCGAAGTCATCAGCCGCGGTGAGGCCGGCGGTCTGGCGCACGGCCCCACGTTCATGGCCAACCCGCTGGCATGCGCCGTCGCGGTCGCATCGATCGAGCTGTTGATCGCGTCGCCGTGGCGTGCTCGGGTCGCCGGCATCGCCGATCGACTCGCCGCCGGACTCGCGCCGCTGCGGTGCCTCGACGGTGTTCGCGACGTTCGGGTTCTCGGCGCCATCGGCGTGGTGCAACTCGATCGACCGGTCGACATGACCGCGGCGACCGACGCCGCGGTCGGGGCCGGTGCGTGGCTGCGGCCCTTCCGCGACCTCGTCTACGCGATGCCGCCATTCATCTGTTCCGACAACGACATCGACACCATCGTCGACGGCATGACCGCAGCCGTGCGGGCCTGTCTCGACGAAGCGCCGGCTTTGGTATCGGCGCCCACGGCAGCCGGGGGTGGCGGATGATCGGCCGTTCCGCCGTCTCGACGATGACCGACGAGACCACCGCGCTGGCTTGGCTGGACGACGAGGCCGCCCGCTGTCGGGCGGCCGGGCTGCACCGAGATCCGGTTGTGCGGCAGCTGAATTCGGACATGATCAACCTGGCGTCGAACGACTACCTGGGGTTGTCGCGTGATCCCCGGGTACTGGCCGGCGCACATGCCGCACTGGACGCCTGGGGTGTGGGATCCACGTCATCGCGACTCGTCGTCGGCACCACTGCCGCGCACGTCGACTTCGAGGACGACCTCGCCGACTTTCTGGGATTTCCTGCGGCGCTGGTCTTCTCGTCGGGTTACCTGGCCAACGTCGGCGCCATCACGTCGCTGGTCGGGCGCGGTGATCTGATCGTCAGCGACACCGGAACGCACGCCTCGCTGATCGACGGGTGCCGGCTGTCACGGGCAGAGGTGGTCGTCGTCGGCCGCGGTGACCACGAAGCGGTACGGTCGGTCCTCGCCGGCCGCGGGAACTCGCGCGCGCTGGTGGTGACCGATTCGGTGTACAGCGTCGACGGTGAGATCGCCCCGGTTCGCGAATTGTATTCGGCAGCAGTCGATCACGGTGCGATGATGCTGGTCGACGAGGCGCACGGTTTCGGTGTACGCGGTGCGGGTGGCAGGGGAGTGGTCGCCGAGGCGGGACTCTCCGGCGCGCCGGATCTGATCGTGACGACGGTGCTCTCGAAGTCGCTCGGCGCGCAGGGTGGCGCGGTGCTCGGGCCGGCGGTGCTGCGAGATCATCTCATCGACCACGCCCGGACCTTCATCTTCGACACCGGCCTCAACCCGGCTGCGGTCGGAGCCGCTCATGCCGCGCTGGGAGTGTTGCGTCAGACACCGACACTGCCGGATCGTCTGCTGGCCAACGCGACCCGCCTTGCTCGACGATGCGGCGCGCAGGCCTCGCAGGCCGCGGTTGTCTCGCTGATCGTCGGGGACCCCACGCGAGCCGTTGCCGCCGCGGCGGACTGCCGCGACGCAGGGGTGCTCGTCGGATGTTTCCGGCCGCCGTCGGTGCCGCCGGGCACCTCCCGGCTGCGACTCACCGTGCGCGCCGATCTGGACATGGCCACCATCGACCACGTCGGAGATCTCGCCGTCGCCGCCCTGAACCGGGTGGGTGCGCCATGAGCCGAGTCCTCGCGATCACCGGTACGTCGACCGACGTCGGTAAAACGGTGGCCACCGCCGCGGTCGCCGCTGTCGCGTCTGGCCGAGGTGTGACCACGGCGGTCTGCAAGCCCGTTCAGACGGGCCTGGCGACCGGTGAACCCGGCGACCTCGCCGAGATCAATCGGCTGGCGGGCGAATCCATCACGACGCTGGAGTGCGCACGATATCCGGAGCCGCTGGCCCCCGAAACCGCCGCGCTCCGTGCGGGATCGGCGTTCGTCGAGCGCTCGGCGATCACGACCGCCATCAGCGATCTACGAGACCGTCACGACCTCACCCTCGTCGAGGGCGCGGGCGGAATTCTGGTCCGGCTGGCAGCCGAGCTGACCTTGATCGACATCGCCGCCGACGTCGACGCCGCAGTCCTGGTGGTGGTGCACCCGGGACTCGGTGCACTCAACCACGCCGAGCTCACCGTCGACGCCATCCGCCGCCGCGGACTGCGCGTCTCGGGTCTGATCCTCGGATCCTGGCCCGTACAACCGGATCTCGCGATGCGGTGCAATCGCGAGGACCTACCACGCCTGACCGGCGTGCCCATCGTGGCCACGATCCCGGCAGGCGTCGGCCGCCTGGGCGGCACCGACCTGAGACGACGCGCCGCCAGTTGGTTCGACCCCCGCTGGCTCGACGCCGAACTCACCCCGGCAGCCCCCGACCATTCCCAAACAGTCCCTGAAAACCAAGGAGCATTCTCGTGACACAGGCCCCCGTCCAGCCCGGCACTCGCGCCGCCGCCGACACCGGTGACATTCTTGCCATCGCCCGCGAACAGGTCCTCGATCGGGGCGTCGGTCTCGATCGTGACCAGGTACTCGAGGTGCTGCGACTGCCCGAGGAGCGACTCACCGAACTCCTGCAACTTGCCCACGACGTCCGGATGCAGTGGTGCGGACCAGAGGTCGAAGTCGAGGGCATCATCTCGCTGAAGACCGGCGGCTGCCCGGAGGACTGCCACTTCTGTTCGCAGTCAGGGCTTTTCGCTTCACCGGTGCGCAGCGCGTGGATCGACATCCCGTCGCTGGTGGAGGCGGCCAAGCAGACCGCCAAGACCGGTGCGACCGAGTTCTGCATCGTCGCCGCGGTCCGCGGTCCCGACAAGCGGTTGATGAGTCAGGTCGCGGCGGGCATCGAGGCGATCCGCAACGAGGTCGACATCCAGATCGCCTGCAGCCTGGGCATGCTCACCCAGGAGCAGGTCGACCAGCTCCGCGACATGGGCGTGCACCGGTACAACCACAATCTGGAGACCGCGCGCAGTCACTTCCCGAACGTCGTCACCACCCATACCTGGGAGGAGCGGTGGGGCACTCTGCGCATGGTTCGCGACGCCGGCATGGAGGTGTGCTGCGGTGGCATCCTCGGTATGGGCGAAACCCTGGAACAACGCGCGGAGTTCGCGTCGGATCTGGCCTCGCTCGAACCCGACGAGGTGCCGCTGAACTTTCTCAACCCGCGTCCGGGCACGCCGTTCGGTGACCTCGACGTCTTGCCGGCATCCGAAGCACTCACCGCGGTGGCGGCGTTCCGGTTGGCGTTGCCGCGCACCATCCTCCGCTTCGCCGGTGGCCGCGAGATCACCCTGGGCGACCTCGGTGCCAAGCAGGGCATTCTCGGCGGCATCAACGCGGTCATCGTCGGCAACTACCTCACCACCCTCGGCCGTCCGGCCGAGGACGATCTCGACCTGCTGACCGATCTGTCGATGCCGATCAAGGCGCTGAACGACAGCATCTGACATGGCAGCATCGACAACATCTGTTCTCGGGCAGCATATTCCGGGGCCCCTCGACGAACCGTGCCGATTCGGGGTGTTCACCGGGGTTGAACTCGAGCTGCAATCACCCGATGCGATACCGCCGGCGGCTCGGCTGGGTCTGGAGCCACCGCGCTTCTGTGGCCAGTGCGGCCGGCGGATGGTGGTACAGGTGGTTCCCGACGGCTGGCATGCTCGATGCTCGCGGCACGGCGGCGTCGACTCCAGTAGCCTCGGCCGCAGATAGACGCGGCGGCAGAGGTGAGGATGATGAGCGACGGACAGCCGAACGGTGTAGCGGTGAGCGATGCACGGACGAGCGCTGTATGGACGAGCGCTGTTCGACGGCCGACTGCCGATCTGTTGGCCATCATCGCCTCGGTGATTCTGTTGGGGGCGTTGGTCGGCGGGATCTGGACTGCGGTGACGCCCGCGATGACCGGTCGGGTGGTCGGTCCCGATTCCGCTCTCATCCCCGCCGAGCAGTTCCCGGAGGAGTTCGCCGGGGTCGGGACATTCGCGCTTCTGATGTTCGGATATGGGGTCCTCGCCACGCTGGTTGTCTGGTTCTGCGCGCGAACCTGGCGTGGCCCAGGGGGATTCGCGATACTCCTGGCGGCGAGTCTGCTCGGCGGCGCGCTGGCGGCCTGGGTGGGAACCGGATTGGCCGACTGGCGCTTCGATGGCCCGCGCGACGTGTCGGTGGGTTCGACCTTCCGGGTGGTACCGCAGCTCTGGCTGGATTCGGCGACGCCCGATTTCTCCGAGCCGTGGATCCTGCTGATCTGCGCGCCGCTGGCCGTCGCCTTTGCCTACCTGGTCTGCGCGCTACTGGCCAAGTCAGCCGATCTCGGCGTCGGAGACCTGGGCGTCGGAGACTTGGGCGGCGGGGAGTACGACGAGGTCACATCGGTGGACGAAGCGTCGCAAACTCATCAGTGACGCGTAATCCGGTGTCGGCGAAGGCATATAACGCCGGCGGTCGGCCACCGGTGCGCCCGGTCTTGCCCACCGTGCCGGTCGCCGTCACCACGCCGCGTCGACTCAGGATGCGTAACAGGTTCGTGGTGTCGACCGGGTAACCCAAAGCCGCACCGTAGATCTCCGACAACTGAGACATCGGAAACCGGTCCGGGGCGAGTGCGAAGGCGATATTGGTGTAGGAGAGCTTCGCGGCCAGTCGATGCCGGGCCGCGGAGACGACCTCGACATGGTCGTATGCCAACGGCGGCAACGTATCCACGCTGTGCCACCGGGCCACGCCGAGTGGCGGCCCCGATTCGCCGACGCGCACCAGCGCCAGATACGTCGACGCGATTGTTCGGGTGCGTGGCACTCGGTCGGGAGCGGAGAACACGGCCAGCTGCTCAAGGTGGGCAACCTCCGCGACGCCCAGTTCCCGTTCGACCAACCGCTCGGCGGTGGTCTCCAGGGTCTCCTCGGCTACGACCGTGCCGCCGGGCAACGACCACACATCGTCTTCGGGTGTTGCTTTCTCCAAGAGCACGCAGAGCCCCGGGGTGCCGGCGGGATCGAGGTCGCGCACCTGGAAGACAGCGGTCAACACCTCGACGTGAACGCCGCCGCGTGATTCGTCGTCGGTACCTCCGTCGCGGGCAGGGGCGGGCGAGCGGCTCGTCGGCATGGCGTCGATTGTAGGGGCCACCCATCAGTGGACCCTTACCATTCACTCATGGCTTCCGCCGCCGACCCTTCCTCCCCAGACCCTTCCCTCTCCGACCCTTTTGCCGGAGCCGCTCGGATCGCGACTCGCCTCGATGCGTTGCCGTTCACACGCAAACATCGCAAGATCCTCGCCGGGTCGGGGATCGGATGGGCGCTCGACGCGATGGACGTCGGCCTGATCTCCTTCATCATCACTGCATTGGTCAAGGAGTGGGGGCTTGAGCCGGGGCAGGCATCGTGGATCGCCTCGGTGGGTTTCATCGGCATGGCCATCGGTGCCGGCCTCGGCGGACTACTGGCCGACCGGTGGGGTCGTCGGCAGGTCTTCGCGCTGACTCTGCTGGTGTACGGCATCGCGACCGGAGCGAGCGCCTTGGTCAGCGGACTCGCGGCGCTGTTGGTGCTGCGGTTTCTGGTCGGACTCGGATTGGGTGCGGAGTTGCCCGTGGCGAGTACCTATGTCAGCGAGTTCGCGCCTGCGCGGATCCGCGGGCGGTTGATCGTGTTGCTCGAGGCGTTCTGGGCGGTCGGTTGGACGCTGGCCGCGCTCATCGGGTTCTTCGTCGTGCCGCGGATCGACGACGGCTGGCGGTGGGCGTTCGCGCTCGGCGCGGTTCCGGCGATCTACGCGCTGGCGGTGCGCTGGGCGCTGCCCGAATCGCCGCGTTGGCTGGTGCAACACGGGCGGGTGAGTGAGGCCGAGAAGATCGTCGCGGACTTCGAAAGTGCGGCCGGACGCACTGCGGAGGACTCGGCGCCGGGTGCTGCGCCGGCTGCGTCCGGGCAACCGGAACCGATTGCCCGACATCGGCTTTCGGGACTGTGGCGCGGTGAGTTCCGTACCCGCACCGCGTGCCTGTGGCTGGTGTGGTTCTGTGTGAACTTCGCCTACTACGGCGCATTCATCTGGATTCCGACGATTCTCTACAACCAGGGATACGACCTGGTGAAATCGTTCGGTTTCACTCTGATCATCACGCTGGCCCAGCTACCCGGCTATGCCGCGGCCGCATGGCTCATCGAGGTCTGGGGCAGGCGCCTGACACTCTCGGTGTTTCTGGTCGGCTCGGTGGCCTCGGCCATGGTGTTCGGTACGGCCGTCTCAGAGACGATGATCATCGTCTCCGGCATGGCACTGTCCTTCTTCAACCTCGGTGCCTGGGGTGCGCTCTATGCGGTGACCCCCGAGATGTATCCCACCTCGCTGCGCGCCACCGGGTCGGGCTGGGCGGCCGGGGTTGGGCGTATCGCGTCGATCATCGCGCCGCTGCTGGTTCCGCTTCTGCTCGACCTCGGCGGCAAACCCTTGCTGTTCGCGATCTTCGCGGCGTTCTTCGCCGTCGCCGCGGTGTCGGCCTGGGGTCTGGCCGACAAGCGCGGAGTGGCACTCGACGACCGATGAACCGGATGCGTCAGAGCTCGTCCAGTGAGATCAGTCCGTCCTGAATCGCCCGCGCCGCCAGCGCCGCCTTGGTGCCGGCACGTCGTCCGACGGCGGAGTACTTCGTCCGAATCCGGGCCAGATGGGTATTGACCGTCCCCATCGAGATCGACAGTGTCTCGGCCACTTCGGCTTTGGAGTCGGTCAGTAGCCAGGTGCGCAGCACCTGCTGTTCCCGATGCGACAGTCCCGGCCGGGGCAGCGTCGCCGTCGCCGGTCCGTCGACGGGATGGTCGGCATCCTCGGCGTCGGTGGTTGCGAACGATGCGTGTGGTGTGGGGTGATGCGCGTCGATTCCAACAGGCGTACCGGTGGGTGCGGTCGACGGCGGGGTGTGGTCGTAACCGGCGCGTGCGGGCTGGTGTGGTGCCGGCTGTGGCGGGATCGATCCGTCGGCGCCCGGCACCAACCGCAACGGTGACCCGTTCATGCCCGGTCGACGTACCTGGTCGGCCGGATCACGGGGCGGGAGCTGCATCCGGCGGGCCGCGAGTCGAGCCAGCGCTTCAGCGCGGCGAGCCGCGACCGGGGACGGTGCCGCTGCGCGTGGCGTCCGCCCCAGGCCCACCCCCCC
>JAEYMI010000067.1 GCA_023461275.1 Actinomycetes bacterium
GCAAGGCCCCGACGACCCCGACGGCGGCCCGGACGGCATCGATGGGCCCGATGGTGGCGACGGTCCCGATGACACTGGCGGGCCCGATGACACTGACGGTCCCAATGATGGCGACGGCGCCGAGGGCGCGGACGGCGACAACACCGAGGGCGACGACGTCGACGGGACACCGGAACAGGCCGAGGCGCAACCAGACTCATCCGAACCCGAGTCAACCCCCGAGCCCATCGGGCCTCGCGAGCCGGCTGCGTCGACCGACCCGACCATCGTCGTCGATCCGACCGGCACCGAGCTACCCCGCCTGCGCGGGTACGGCGCGATCACCCCCGCCTACGCCACCCAGCTGCATCAGCGAGGCGTCGCGAAGCTCGTGCTGCGTGAACCCCGACCGCCCGACCCGCCACCTGATCCGTCTCGCCCGCGGGGCGCACCACCTCCCGGCGCGCTCACGTACAAGCCGAGCCGACGCCTGCGGGAGGAGATCTACGCGACCGATCATTACTGCCGGTATCCGTACTGCGACAGGCCCGCCGAGCTGTGCGAGCTCGACCACCTCAAGCCGTTCGACCACACCAATCCGGTCAACGGTGGCTGGACCGTGCGCGAAAACCTGATCCCACTGTGCACCCCGGATCATCACCGCAAACACTTCGGATTGTGGCTACCCCGCATGGGCGAGAACCGCACCGTCATCTGGCGTAACCCGAGAACCGTTCAAACCATCACCACCTGGCCGCGATAACGACCCCGGGGCCACCATCGTTTTAGAGGTGCTGAACGCTCCTGCAGACCTGATGAACGATCCTGGCGTCAACTCCCACTGATGTCGAAGATGGATTCATGCTCCCGACCCTTGATCTCGCCGACGCGGAGACCGCACCCCACGCGTTCGGTCTGGCACTACGCGAGGCGGCGCACGCCTCTGGCTTCTTCTACTTGACGGGTCACGGGGTGCCGCTGGCCGATATGCGCGCAGTTCTCGCGACCGCGCGGAAGTTCTTCGCGTTGAGTGATGCCGAGAAGAACGAGATCAGCCACCTCAACAGCCCCCAGTTTCGTGGGTATGCGCGACTCGGCGGCGAGCTGACCAACGGGCAGGTCGACTGGCGTGAACAGGTCGATATCGGTCCGGAACGCGAGGAGATCGCGGGTGCGCAAGGATATTGGCGACTTCAGGGGCCCAACCTGTGGCCCACTGCGTTGCCCGAGATGCGTGCGGTCTTCGAATCGTGGAGCACCGGGTTGTCGGCGGTGGGGCTGCGCCTTCTGCGCCACTGGGCGGCGTCGCTCGACGCTGGTGAGGGATTCTTCGACGATGCGTTCAGCGACCGGCCGGCAACGCTGATCAAGGTTGTGCGGTATCCGGGAACTGCGGATCGCACGCAGGGCGTCGGTGCGCATAAAGACTCCGGCGTGCTGACATTGCTCCTTGTCGAACCCGATTCCTCTGGCTTGCAGGTGGAGTCGGAGTCCGGCGAGTGGATTGACGTCCCGCCGCTCGAGGGAACGTTCATCGTCAACATCGGTGAACTACTCGAGGTCGCGACGGGCGGCTACCTGCGTGCCACCCGTCATCGGGTACTGGCCCCCGCGCCGGACACCGACCGCGTCTCGATTCCGTTCTTTCTCAATCCTGCGCTCGATGCGGTCATTCCGCTGATCGAGTTGCCGCCGGATCTCGCCGCCCGGTCTCGCGGGGTGGAAACCGACCCCGACAATCCGATCTTCAATACCTACGGTGAAAATGCCTGGAAGTCGCGGACGCGAGCCCACCCCGACGTCGCGGAACTCCATCACGGAATTCCGGCGAGCGGCGCAGTGTCTCCCGGTGCCTATGGCTGACAAACGGTTTCAGCACGTCTGATCGGAAGGCTAGGTGGTCGCGTAAGACCCACCTAGCCTGACCCGGTGCTGGATGTTCGACGACTCCCGATCTTTTTGGCCGTGGTTCGCCACGGCTCGTTGACCGCCGCCGGCGCCGCCCTGCAGTACACGACATCTGCTGTGTCTCAGCAGATCGCGGCGCTCGAGCGGGAGACCGGCACCCGGTTGCTCATCCGCGGCCCCAACGGCGCGAGGCCCACGCCGGCCGGCGAGAAGTTACTCAAGCACGCCGAGAGAATTCTCGCGGCCGTAGATCTGGCGGAACGGGACCTGTGCGGTAGCACCGAGGCCGGACATGAACAGATCAGGCTGACATCGTTCTCGAGTGTCTCAACATCGTTGCTTCCCAAAATGATTCGGGAGATCCGTCGCATTCGTCCGATGGTCGACGTGGAGATCCTCACCGCGGACCCCGACGACGGCGTCGCCCTTCTCAATTCGGGACAAGCCGACGCGACGATCATCACCGAGGTGCCCGACGAATCCCGTGCATTTCCGCAGCTCTTCACCGCACCGGTTTTCGACGACGAGTTCTACGTCGTCCTCCCGCCCAGTCACCCGATGTCGTCGAGGCGCGAGGTGTCGCTCGCAGCCTTGGCGACCGAACGATGGATCGTGAGCTCCGCCACCGGCGACTGTCCGGATACGCGTGTTTTCCGAAAGGCCTGTGCCGCAGCGGGAGTGACGCCAGAAGTGAGCTATCGCCAAGACGATTACGGCGCCGTCCAGGCGATGGTCGCCGTCGGACTCGGTGTTTCGCTGGTGCCATCACTCGCGGTGGGCGCGGCCCGCCACGACGTCACAGTTCGTCGGGTGTCCGGATCGCGTCCAATACGGCGTATTTCAATCGCGTTGCGCGAAAAGCCCGCTGAAGGATCGGCGACCAACACTCTTGTTTCAGCGCTGCAGCAGGTCGGCGCGGCGGCGGTCGTCGAACACCCTTACAGCAACTCTGCACGACCGTTGAGTATGGCTTGAGGCGTCTTCCGTTGGGGTGCACTGACTCCTAGCGTGCAGGGCAACCGCATCGAAAGGATCTCGTCACCATGACAACTCTGAACACCGTCGTCGAGGACGTCGTGCCTGGCGCGTCGACCACCGATGACGCGCTTGCCGTCGCTCGCGCGCTGGCCGACCGAATCCGCGAAGGTGCGGTATCACGCGAGGTCGAAGGTCGGCTACCGGTGGAACAGCTTGCCTGGGTGGCCGGTTCGGGGCTTCTCGGCATCCTTGTCCCGGCCGAGCACGGCGGACCGGATCTACCGCAGTCCACCGCTGTCGAGGTGATCCGCATTCTGTCGAGCGCCGATTCGGCGGTGGGACAGCTGTTGCTCTCGCACTACGTGCTCAGTGCCGGAATTCGAGGGCTCGGCCAAAATGCCCCTGCGCCACAGATATTCGCCGACGTGCTGGCGGGCGCGCAACTCGGTAACGCCAGCGCCGAGCGCGGCACACGCACCTCCGCCGAGCGTCGCACGACGATCCGAAAGGATGCCGACGGACGCTGGTTGCTCAACGGCACCAAGTTCTACGCCACCGGCGCACTCGGTGCGAGCTGGATCGCGGTCGCAGCACGAATCGAAGACACTGAACCCGCACATGGGGCGACGGTGTTCATCCGCCCTGACGCATCCGGCGTCACGCTTGAGCTGGACAAGTGGAGCGCTTTCGGTCAGCGCGGTACCGCCAGCGGACAGGTGATTCTCGATGATGTGGCTGTCGACGAAGAGTTCGTGATCGATGAGGGTCCCGACCCGGATCCGCTTACATCCGATCCGTCGGTTCTGGGCGCATTCGACCAGGCTCTGCACACCGCGGTTGACGTCGGGATCGGCGGCGCGGCATTGCGGGACGGAGCCGAGTTCGTCAGGACGAAGAGTCGGCCCTGGTTTGAGGCCGGAGTCTCCTCGGCCGACCAGGAACCACATGTGGTGCGACGATTCGGTGAGCTCACCGCGCACCTCTACGCACTCGAGGCGCTGCTCCGACGCGGAGCCGAACTCATCGACGCTGCTCTCGCCGAACCGGTGCTGAGCCGTGATTCGGCTGCTGCGGCATCGCTGCAGGTCGCGGCCGCGAAAGCGTTGGCACAGGAGTACGCCGTCGAGATCGCCAGTGGCGTACTGGAGTTGACCGGAACCTCGGCCTCCGACGGGAAGTACGCTTTCGACCGGCACTGGCGCAATGTGCGGGTCCACTCGCTGCACGATCCGGCCCGCTGGAAGTACGTCCACCTCGGAAACCACACCTTGCACGGCACCAGGCCACCGCGGCTCGGCGTCCTGCTCTGACGCCAAGCTCTCTGATTCCAAGCTCTCATCCGCCACCTCGACTCCCACGAGGAAGCAAACCATGTCCACACAGTTCCTCCCCAGCTCCACCCATTCGGCTGGATTCAACCCGGCAGATCAGGGGTTCTATCTGACCGGCAGCATCAACGTGCCCAGCGTGGCGCAAGCCTTCGAGCTCGTCGGGAAGCGTCTGCAGCCGGGCGTATCCCGCGTTCCCGACGGCGAGCCCGGCGATCGTGCGAATTGGGTTCTGACGCAAAAGGATCTGTTCCTCGCCAATTCCACGCTCGATGTCGTCGACGGCAGGGCCCGGGTCCGCCCCGCCGTCGAAGTCGAGTTCGGCGACGTCGACTATCACTCGGTCGCTGCGTCGTCGTATCAGAACTTCGTCGAAGCACGGCGGAGCGGGGTGCTGGCGCCCGACACCCGCTTCCTCGTCTCGATTCCGACGCCCTTCAATGCGGTGAACTCGTTCGTGCATCTCGATTCGCAGGTCGAGGTGGCTCGCGCATATGAGAATCGGTTGCGCGAGAGCGTCGTTGAACTTCAGCGCTTGATCAATCCCGGAGATCTCGCCGTCCAATTCGACCTCCCGACCGAACTCGCGACCGTCGAAGGGTGGTTCGACAATCCTTATCCCGACCACGAAGCGATCTACGCCGCGACAGCGCGACTGACCGAATGGCTGGATGACGCAACGGAATTGACTTTCCACCTCTGCTATGGCGATTCCAAGTTCGGCGCCTCGCCGTTCATGGGTGACCCGCCGAACGCCGAGGCCGCCGAGCGGGGCGGCCGGCATATTCTCCCGCGCGACGCCGGCGCGGTCGTCGCAGTTGCCAACGGACTCTCGCGTCATGTGAGCCGACGCATCGATGCCATCCAGGCCGCGACCGTGGCGGCGTGGAACCGACGGGCGCACTGGCGTCCGTTGGCCGATCTGGCGGTGGAGGACAGTACCGAGTTCTTTCTGGGACTGCTGCACGCCGAAGACGGCGCGGCCGGGGTCCGCCACCGGGCTGGGCTCGCGGCGGAGTTCCTACCCTCGTTCGGATTGTCGACCGAGTGCGGCCTGGGGCGACATTCTCAGGCACAGTTGGCCGCGGTTCTCGACGCGTGGCGCGAGCTGGTGGACTCCCGGGAGGTGGCGTTGGCGGAGTGACGGTGGCAGCTGACGTCCATCAAAGCAGCTGAGGCGAGTGCGTAGCGCCGGCGACACCGCCACGACAGCCGACGCCAGAGCCATGTAAGCGACGCACCCTAGCGTCGCCACCATGACCAATACCAAGACCGCGACCGCCACGTCGTCGCGCACCTACACCTCACTGGCCGCAGCGGCGATCCCGCTCGCGGCGCTCTGCCTGGCCTTCTTCGTAGAGATGGTCGACAACACGCTGCTGTCCATCGCCTTGCCGACGATCGGCCGTGACCTGGGCAGTTCCACCACCGGCCTGCAATGGGTGACCGGCGCCTACTCGCTGACCTTCGGCGGGCTCCTGCTCACCGCGGGGTCGATCGCCGACCGGTTCGGCCGACGTCGCGTCCTGATGATCGGCCTCGGCGTGTTCGGCGCCTTGAGCCTGCTCGTCGTGGCCGTGTCCACCTTGTCGGAGCTGATCGCACTGCGTGCCGCACTCGGTATCGCGGCCGCCGCGATGGCCCCGATCACCAACTCGCTCGTCTTCCGGCTCTTCGACGACGAGAAGCTGCGGATGCGTGCGATGACGGTGATGATCGTCGTCGGCATGTCCGGCTTCATCCTCGGCCCGATCCTCGGCGGCACTGCCCTGGCGCACATCAGCTGGGAATGGCTGCTGATCATCAACGCGCCGATCGCCCTGATCGCCGCCATCGGCATCCGCTTCGGTGTCGCCGCCGACCGTCGTGAGGACCTCACCGACGACAAGCTCGACCTGCCCGGCGCACTGCTGAGTATCGCCACCATCGGTCTTGCCTGCTGGTCGCTGACCAGCGGCGTCGACCACGGCTGGACGTCGGCGGTCACCATCGCCTCCATCGTCGGCGCGATCGTGGCGGGTGTGGCGTTCGTCTGGCATGAAAACCGCAGCTTTGCACCGATGTTGGACCTCAACCTGTTCCGCGTCGGGACCGTCCGCGGTGCGACGATCGCGCAGGCCGGAACGTCGATCGCCATGGCCGCCGTCATGTTCGGGCTCATCCTGCACTTCCAGTACGCCTACGGCTGGAGCCCGATGAAGGCCGGCCTGGCCAACCTGCCGATGATCGTGACCATGCTCGCGGCCACCCCGCTCTCGGAATGGCTCGGTGCCCGCTTCGGTCACCGCATCGCCTGTGTCGTCGGCTCGGTCCTGCTCGCCGGTTCGGTCGCCGGTATGGCGTGGGGCGTCGAACACGGCTACCTCGCCATCGCGATCTGCATGGTGACCATGACGATCGGCCTGCGCACAGTGATGACGATCTGCGCCGTCGCCCTGATCGACGCCATGCCCGCCAACCGCACATCCATCGGCGCGGCCCTCAACGACACAGCGCAAGAGGTCGGCACCAGCGTCGGCACCGCCCTGATCGGCACCATGCTCGCCGCGCTCGTCGTCACCCATCTGCCGGCCGGCGAGTGGAGCTCCGAGCTGGTCAACAGCTTCTTCCACGGCGAAAGCATCGCCTACCTGACGCTCGCGGCCGTCGTCGCGGTCCTCGGGATCGGTGGCTCGCTGGCGCTGACGAACTCGCGCAATGTCGAAGAAGCTCACTGAGCTCTGCTGGTCACAGACAGTGCTGGTCACAGACAGTGCTGATTACAGACAGCGCTGATTACGGACAGTGCGGTGAACTCACCGCACTGTCCGTAGCTTTCGGCCGCATCGCGAACCATCCGGCAACCCCGACAATGCTCAGCATCACGATGTTGTGGAGGTACTTGGCGATGGGTGCCACGTCACCACCGAGCGGGTCGCCGAGGAACGCCAGGATCCCTCGGGCCAGCAACACTCCCACTCCGATCGCCGCG
Organism: Actinomycetes bacterium; assembly: GCA_023461275.1. Classification (GTDB taxonomy): domain Bacteria; phylum Actinomycetota; class Actinomycetes; order Mycobacteriales; family Mycobacteriaceae; genus Gordonia. The sequence goes on from JAEYMI010000067.1 coordinate 7,165, forward strand.
GTATGCCGAAACGTCCACCACTGCGTCGTCGACTCCCGCCACAGCAGACCGCCACCGACCCCGATGGCCAGCAGATAGATCACGACGCCGGGCCAGGTCGGTGGTACCGATTCGATGATGCCCGCCGCCGCCATGGCTGCCGCGACGATGACCGGCACGTCAACCGGTCGACGCGGAACCACACGCGGCGTGGCTCGCTCACCGACAAGCGTTGCCGTGCAACATAATCCGACCACCAGCACCGCGCCGGCCATCAGCTGCCCGGTCGACGCCGAATGTGATTGCGGGTCAGCGGCGATCATCCCAGCCGTGGCGGCGTAGGCCACCGCGGCGATCACGATGCCGGGCCATCGAAGCCACGGCCGGTGGGCATCGGCCGCGCGCCACGCCTCGGCGACCGCGATCGGTGCGGCGAAGCTGAAAATCACATGTCCGACAACGAAACTCAGCGCCGCGTAGGCGGGTACGCCCGGCCACGCCAGCCAGGTCCCGTCGCGCAGTTCGCGCCAGCCGTCGTATCCCTGATAGTCCGAGCTGAACAACGACTGGTCGATCAGGCAGCACTGCGCGACGCCGAGCGCCGCGAATCCGAGCAGCATGCTCGGCCAACCCCAGCCGCGTCGTCGGGCGATCTCGCGGACCAGCACTGCGGGTGCGCCGTAGAGCGCGGTGAAGAACACCAGGTCGACGAGCACCTTGCCCACGTGCCCGGTGCTCGGGCCGTACCCGGAGAGCAGTTCGGCTCCGACGCCGCACAGCGCCGCGGCTGCCAGCGCGGTGGACGCAGACGAGGTGAACCCGGTGTGCCGTACCGATGTCATGGACGCCGATGGTAGTTAGCGCTGCTACGTTCTGCTTCCGGCGTCGTCTGACCAGATGAGCCCGACCAGGTGAGCCCGACCGGATGAGACAGCCTCGACCGGATGAGACAGTGATGCCATGGATGCGACGAACCAGCCCCAGCCGCCGGTCGTGCTGATCGCGCCGGCGATGGCCGTCGGCTCGCGGTACTACCGGCCGGTCATCGAGGAGTTCCGTCGGCACGGTTGGGACGCACAGGCGTTGACCCGCCGAGGCTTCGAACTCGACGCGCCCGCCGCGTCGCGCGAGCACGACTGGTCCTATGCCGACGAGATCGACGACATCGCCGGCGCGGTCAGCGCGGCCCGCGACGCTCATCCCGGCCGGCCGATTCTGCTGCTCGGTCACAGCCTTGGTGGACAACTCGTCGCCGGGCACGAGGTGACCCAACCGAACGTCGACGGCCTGATCACCGTCGGCGGCGCGTTCCCGCATCACCGCACATACTCCTACCGCGGTGGTGGAATCTGGATGTTCGGCGCGTTGGTGATCCCGGCACTGACAACGTTGTTCGGCTATGTGCCCAAGCCGGCGTTCGGGGCGCCGGGTGCGCGAACGTTGATGCGCGAGTGGGCACGGATCGTCGTCACCGGACGCCCGCCGTTCCCGACATCGTCGAAGGTCGCGACCCCGTCGCTGGTCATCAGCCTCGGCGACGACAGGCTGGCCCCGCGTCGTGCCGTCGAATACTTCGCGCACCGCATGTTCGATCCCGCCGCCATGACGCGATGGCACTACGCCACCTCCGACGTCGCGCCCGGCGACAGCAACGACCACCTCGGATGGGCGCGTGCGCCGCGGGGCGTCGTCGACCATGTGGTCGCGTGGTGGGGTGAGCGGTAGATGGTCGTGCTGTGGACTGATATTCGGGGATGTGGATAGCTTTCCGCACGTCAGGATCGAATAGGCCGAACCATGGCACTCTCGGCTCATGGGAGTCCGTCACTACAGATATCCGAGCACCACGCATCGACCAAGGTATGTTGATACCAATTAGCAGATATGGAGGTATCACCATGGCCATGCACATTCGTAGCGCCAAGGCTCACGAGCTGGTCAGGGAGATCGCGGAGCGGACCGGACAGACTCAGGAGGGCGCGGTGTTGGCGGCCGCGGAGTTCTATCTTCGTTCATTGCGGCAGACGAGCCGGGCGCAGGAAATCCTTGATGAAGGCGTCGCATTGGGAAGACTCGTCGGGCTTGAATGTGGAGCGGACCCGACGGCGGATCTATACGACGACAACGGATTACCGGCATGATCGTCGACACATCAGCGGTTGTCGCCATTCTGGCGGATGAGCCGGATGCGCTGCGCTACGCCGGCGCGCTGGCCGGTGGTCGGGCGCAGATGTCGGCCGGCACCTACTTGGAGTGCTCGATTGTGTTGGGCCGTAAGGGCATCACCGCAGAGCATCTCTTCGACGCCTGGCTGACCCGAGCAGGGATCGGCATTGTTGACGTGACAGCGGATCACGCGCGCGTTGCGAGACAAGCATTCCGAGATTTTGGCAAGGGGAGCGGTCATCCGGCGGCGCTCAATTTTGGCGACTGCTTCGCCTTCGCGCTTGCTGCCTCTACTGGGGAACCGCTGTTGTGGAAGGGTGATGATTTCGGGCACACCGGAATTCCGTCGGCCCTGTGATGCGCGAGCGCTGTCTCCCCGCCGTCACGGCAGCCGCGTGATCAGGCTTTCCGCGTCGACGGGCAGTCGTCTGGCCGGGCGGTCGTTCTTTCCGCCGACGTAGAGCCACCCGAGCAACTTCTCACCTTCGGTGAGGCCGTGTACGCGGGCCACCTCGTCGGCGCGGACGAAGTCGCCGGTGCGCCAAATGACGCCGTAGCCGGCCTCGTCGAGAAGCAGGCTCAACGCGTGGCCGACCCCGGCGGCGGTCGCATCCTGTTCCCACTCAGTCACTTTCGGCGTCGGGACGTGTCTGGCGACGATCGCGATCAACAGCGGTGCACGCAGCGTCTTGGTCGATGGCTCGGAGTCCGTGGCCCGGCCGATGGCCTCACCCAGGCGAATCCGATCGTCGCCGCGCAGTTCGATGAGTCGCCACGGCCGCAGATTCGCGTGATCGGCCACGCGGCCTGCCGCGGCCACGAGTTCAACGAGCTGTGCGTGGTCGGGGGCATCGTCGGTGACCTTGGACCACGAATGACGCGCCAGCATGGCGTCGCGAACCGGAGTGGCAGGGGGTTGCGGCATGCGTTTACCGTACTGGTGTCATCGCCACGCCAACACAGATGTCCCGAGCGGGACGGCGGCACGCTGTCGTGGTGTCGGACGCCCATGAAACCGAATCGGAATCACGGGCTCGGTGACGCGGCCGAAAGGTCCGTCGACGATGTCGAGATCGACGGTCCGTGAACCCCAGACCATCTCAGGGTCCGCGCCCGACGGACCCAACGATTGAACCCAGGTGCATACCCGCGAGAGGTTGATGCGCACCCGCCACGATCCGCCTTCGGACTGCCGACGACGCAGCGCGGCGACGATCCCGGTGGCGCCGAGGTAGGCGGCCAGATAGTCGTTGAGCAGGTGCGTCGGCGGCAGACGTGGTACGCCGTATCCCTCTTCAAGTGCGAATCCGGTTGCCGAACAGGCCAACTGGTCGAATCCACCGCGATCACCCCACGGCCCGTCGATGCCCCAGCAGTGGTATTCGACGACGACGATCCCCGGCCGGAGTTCGGCGAGCCGCTCGGCATTGAGTCCGCGCTGGCGTAGACCGCGGTAAGCGTTGACGAAGACATCACCGCCGACGATGAGCTCGTCGAGTGCTGCCGCTTGCGCGCTGTCTCGGATATCGCAGTAGGCGTTGCGTTTTCCGCCTCCGGTGAGTGCCGGCATGGGATGTGGGTCGACGAGGTCGGGGCGGGTCACGTGGAGAACTTCGGCACCGAACGCGGCGAGCAGTTTGGTGCTGACCGGACCGGCGATCACATGGGTCATGTCGACCACCCGGACTCGCGAGAGCGGCGGCCACTGGTCGGCTGCCGGGAGGGGTTGAGCAGGGGCGTCGCCAATTCGGTCGAGTTCGATCACGGGATGGCGAAGGCTTTCGATACCTGCCGGGATCGCTGCCCACTCATCGGCAGATCGCGCCGCTGCCGCAACGCCGCCGGCCACGATGACGGCGTCCTCGAGGTCGTGCGAATTCCAGTTTCGGGCCGACGCCGCGATCCGGTCTTTGACCGGTGGGCAATCAAGTGCCAGACACACCGCGTCACGCTGATGGGGATAGGTGGTGATCAGGAAAGTCCACCCGTCCTTGGTTCGGTAGAAGTCGTTGTTGCGCAATGCCGTCGAATCTTCGGCGATACTGCTCACCGGCTGGCCGTTGACGGTGGTCAGATACGCGGCCCGAAGTTGATCGATGGCATCGGGGACGGTCACGGTGACCGGCGATGCATAGCCGAGCGCTGCGATCTGGGCGCCGAACGCCGCGATCGCGGCGGCCGAGGCATCTCCGATCCGATGCGGCGAGCCGGTGATGGGGTCTGCGCCGACGATGTGGCTCTCGCCGGCCGTGGTGCCGGTCAGCGCAGTCAGGTCGTCGACGACGGTCGAGATGTCCGGTCTGCTGGTTGCCATGTATCCAGCCTTCGCCGGGTCCGGCCCCGAGTGCAGATCTTCCGAATATCCGTAAAGTTGGGCTATGTCGTCCAACCGGGCAATCATGCGCGCCGATCGCATCCTCGAAGTGGTGGCACGCTCGGCAGACCCGTTGTCGCTGAGCGAGATTGCGCGCGGCGTCGGGGCGCCGCTGTCCTCCACTTTGGATCTGTTGAACGACCTGGCGGGCCGCGGGTATCTCGTTCGGGCAGACAAGGCATATCGGTTGGGTCCGAGGCTTCTGACACTTCGGTTGATCGCTGCGCATGCCGATCAACCGCCGATCGGTCGCAATGATCTTGCCGCCCTTGCCGAACACGTCGGAACGCCCGTCGCGCTGGCCGTACTCGTCGGCTCGGACATCATTTACCTGGGCACATCAGGTGAAGTGTCGCCCCGCGCGCAGGCCGTGGTCGGTGAGTACCGCCCCCGTCCGTTGCTACGTACCGCCGCAGGACGGGCATTCCTGGCATTTGCTGACTCGGCGGATCGTGATCGACTCATCGCCGCTCACACTTCTGGTGAACAGGCACAGGAGTTCCGTCGCGAGATACCCGCGATCCGACGACGGGGCTATGCGGTCAGCGACGGACTGGCGGACCCGGAGATCCGCGCGTGCGGTGTGCCCGTTTTCGATCGCGGGTTGCTCGCCGGTGTTGTCGTGATTGTCGGTGCACGGGAAAGTCCCGAGCCCGGTCACGCCGTCGACCGGGCCGCACGTGAAGCGCGGAAGTGGTTGCTGGCGTCGGGGCATTGAGCACCCAGCGCGGTCCACCACTTTCGTCAAGGTCGATAACGTGCCGACCGAGCTGACCGACGGAGCCGGCGGTTCGACGCACGCCTACGCTATGGAGTTGTCAAAGATCGCGCGACTAGGCAGTTACGCTGTGCCGCAGGGTGTATCACGGCCAGTGGCGTTGTGACAGCCCGAAGTTTGGGCGGCGATGGTCAGGCCACGAGGGTGAGCGTGCGCCGGTGGTGGGACTTCTGCGGCGTGCGCGTGGCGTCGACGGTGGTCGGCGGGATGAGCCATGGGTGGCGGTCGGCGCCGATGTAGATCTCCCACTTCTCGAGGTGCACTTCCGCGTGGCAGCACCGACACAACAGGCATCCGGCGTCGACGTCGGTGTGGCCGTGATCGCGTTCCCACCAGTCGACGTGGTGGGCGTCGGTCATCGACGCCGGCGCGCCGCATTTGATGCAGCCTCGGTCGCGGATTTCCAGGGCCCGTTTCTGCGCGGCGGTGAAGGTGCGCACGGTGCGCCCCATCGACAGCGGGACACCGTTGGTGTCGACGGTGACAGATTCGGCAAGTGCGTCGCACGCGGCGACTTGGGCGACGATCTCGTCGACGTGTCCGACGCTGGGTACGCGTGGCGTGTAGGGGGTGTCTGCGTTGAGCACGATCGACAACCGTGGTGCGACGACACTACCGACACCGTTGTCGCTCTTGCTGTTTCCGGTGGAGGCCATCAGGTGCAGGGCGTCGGCCATGCGCTGCGGTTTGCTGCGGCCGTCGGGTGAGCCGTCGGGTTCGGGGCGGGCGGAGGCGAGCGCGTTCAGGGTCGCCGACACCTGGGTGCCGATGACGGCATCGAGGTTGCCCGCCACCGTGAAGCGTCCGTCGTCGTTGCGGGTGACGCTCAGTTCGTTGGCGGCGCGGTCGGCGGACGCGTGCAGGCCGGACTCGGGGGAGTCGGGGGTGGCGGGGGCGAGGCTGTTGGCGATCTCGGTGGCCTTGTCCCGGAGTTGGGCCGGGGAGGCGCCGGAGTGGGCGTGGCCCATCAGCTCCGATTCCCGCTGGTCGCGGGCGGCGTCGTCGAGGCCACCGGAGCGACGCTCGATGACGGCCATGCCGCCGCACAGCGTCGCGGCCACCTCGGAGCTGATGCGGGCGTCGGCCAAGCTGGCGCGCACGCGGGGGAGTCCGGCGATCCGTGCGGCGACAGCGGTGGTGCGCGCGGCCGCTGCGGGCACGAGTCCAGCGGCGACCAACAGTTCGGCGGGGCGTCGACCTTGGCGGCGCGCCAGGCCGCTGCGTTCGATCTCGGCGACGGACTCGACCAGCCGCGCGTCGGCGAGGTTGCGCAGCTGAACCCAGCGTTGGATGTCATCGAACAGCTCTTCGTCGGCGCTGTTCGTGGGAATGGGCATCTGCGCCAACCGATCGAGCACTTCGACGACGCGTATCGGCTGTTCCTGGAGATCAAAAGTGGTCATGCTGAACAACTTTCGGCCTACCCAGGGTTCTCGGCTCCCGGGCAACTGGTCGGGGGGACACCCACATCAACCACGCCTACATCTTCAGATACGCTCACATTTCACAGCTGGGATCAGACTATCGGACGGGTCTGACAAAACCGTTCCGACCGGTATTCGCGTTGCTCATCGACCGTATGGCGGCGGGTCTTCCGACGAGTTCATTACCGCCAACCGAACGAGGTTGAATGGGGTCACTATGGCCGACCTTCCCAAGCACCACGTCAGCGTCGCCGGCGTTGTCTTCGACGACGAGCGGCACGTTCTGCTGATCCGACGCCGCGACACCGGCGCGTGGGAAATCCCCGGCGGCGTACTCGAATTGGATGAATCCATCGAGGCGGGTCTGGTCCGAGAGGTCGAGGAGGAGACCGGGATTCGGGTACGTCCGGTCCGGTTCAGCGGGGTCTACAAGAACGTTGCCCGTGGCGTCGTAGCGCTGGTCTATGTCTGTGCGCCGGTGGACGGCGCGACGAGGACGTCGGACGAATCCGTCGCCGTCGAGTGGGTCAGCGTCGACGAGGCGCGCGACAGGCTCAGCGACATGTTCTGGATGCGAGTCTCGGATGCACTCGACGACGAGGTGCGGACGCGAGTGCATGACGGGACTCGGGAGCTGCCGGGTCTCCCATGAGAACCAATTCTGCGCTGTGGGATCAGAAGTGCCAGAAATGATCCGAAGGATTCGATCCCATAGTGGAACCGCTGGCGAAACAGTTCAGCCGGGAACCACCAGCACCGGGGCGTGGGAGTGGTGAACGACGTTCTGGGTCACCGATCCGAGCACAGCATTGGCGATGCGCCCGCGTCCGTTGCTGCCCACCACCACGAGCGTGGCCGATTCTGACAGATCCACCAAACCTTTCGCAGGGGAGTTCTCGACGAGGGTGATGCGCACATCGACGCGACGGTACTTCTTCACGAGCGGTTCGAGGAATTCGGCGATCTTCGATTCCTGCTCTGCCCGAAGCACTCTCACCAGATCCCAGTTGGTGGGACCGGCGGCGTAGCCGAGGCCGACGGCCGCGTCGGTCTCCCACATGTGGGCCACCGTCAGCGGCAGGTGGAGAACATCGGCGGTGGCGAATGCGACGTCCAGCGCCTTTGCGGCCGAGGCTGATTTGTCGACGCCGACGACGATCGTCGGCTCAACATCATCGGCGGTGTCCGGCGAACTCCGCCAGGCAAGCACCGGACACGTTGCGCCGGAGATGATTCCGGTGATGTGGCCATGCAGGATCGGGCTGCCTGCGCCTTCCGCGGCATCGATCACAAGCAGTCGGGCATCGGCGGATTCCTTGAGATAGGTGTCCACCGGACGGCCTTCGACGATGCGGCGTTCGACGACGACGCCCGGTGCGGCCCGCTGCGCGACCTCCGCGGCGGCGTCGAGCAGGGGCTGGGCGTCGTCGGTCAACGCGGCGCCGGCGACCTCAGGGTCTGCGGTGGCGGCCTTCAAGAAACTCCACAGGGCGCGACTCACCACATGGAGCAGGACCAGCCGCGACGACGTCTTCTCAGCGAAATGAGCTGCCCACTCAACTGCTTTCAGTGTCGACTCCGCGCCGTCGACGCCGACGATGATGGTGGGAGAGGGTGAACCTTCGTTCGACATCTGTGAGTCCGCAATTCTCTCGTATCCGACGTTGCCGCCCCCGGGCAACACACTACTGGGCGATGGGTTGGCCACCGCGTTGTTTGTCATTGACGTTTCGTCGCACATCTGTGCGAACATGGCAGCGTGAACGCGCAGGGTTTGTCTACCGCTGACTTGGATTCGCTGTCCGAGGGTCTCGCCGCCGGCCGGCGGATCACCGTCTACCTCCGCGAGCCGGTGTCCTCACTGGGCCTGGAAGCCGGGGCATCGGCGCGGGTGATTGCCGTCGACGGATCGACGGTGACCGTGCGGCCCAAGGGAGTCGACGACGAACTGCCCTACGAGGCCGACGAACTGCAGATGCGCCGCGCACCGGCCCGAGCGCCGAGCCCGAAGCGTCGGCCGGCGGCGAAGACGGTCGACACTCCGGCAGTGACGCCCGCAACTGCGGAAACAGGTCCCGCGAAGGGCCCGCCGAGCGCCGCGCCCGCACCGCGACCCACCCCCGTCGCCTCGAAACCTGTCGAATCGAAACCTGCCGAACCGAAGCCGACGCAGCCAGCGCCCGCGAAACCTGCAGTTCGACGTACCAAAGCGCCGAGCGCTGCCGTGAGCGTCACCATCACCTCTGCCGGTGCGAGGGTGTGGACGGTGTCGGTTGCGCATGGCGCCAAGAGGGTCGGCAAGCCGACTCAGGTGTCCGCGGATCGGGTGGCGAGCGCGATGCATGCCCTTGGTGATTCGGCGTCGATCGCCGCGGTCGACGCGGTGATCGAGGCGGCGCGGGAGGATGCGGAGAAACGGATCGCAGAGCTGAGCCAGGAGCTCGAGGACGCGAAGGCGGCGTTGGCCAGTCTTAGTGGTGAGTGACGCTGCGCTGGCTGAACGGTGCGCCTCGGTGACACAGCCTCGGTAGGAGAGCGTGGTCGCGGCGATTATGGGTTCGGTGTTGCTGTGGGACCGAGGTTATGTCATCGGTAGCGCGCAGCCATCGGGTGCGCAGGCTGCTCGCGAATCCGGCGTCCCGGCATCGGCGTTCGGCGCGTCGGTGGTGAGGTCGACGAGTGGTGGCCGGTCGGCCCAGGCCGTGGCCAGTGCGCGACCGAAGGTCTCGGGTGACTGTGCTCCCGACACCGCGTATGTGTCGTCGATGACGAAGAACGGGACGCCGGTTGCGCCGAGTTCGGCGGCTTCACGTTCGTCGCGTCGGACGTCGTCGGCGTAGGCGGTGGGGTCGTCGAGGATTCTGGTCACCTCCGTGCGGTCGAGGCCGGCTTCGACGGCGACGTCGAGCAGGCGCTCGCGATCTCCGAAGAGTGGTTGTGGCGCAGCGAAATTCGCGGCGTAGAGCGCATCGACCAGCGCTTCCTGTTTCCCGATGGTGCGGGCGTATTGCAGCAGGCGATGCATGTCGAAGCTGTTGCCGAAGTCGCGGTCGCGGGTCTGATAGGGCAGGCCCATCTCGGTCGCCTGGGCGCCGAGGCGTTCCTCGTTGGCGCGGGCCTGCTCGGTGCTGATGCCGTACTTGCTCGCCAGGTATTGCTCGACCGAGCCGGTGGTGTCGTGCGCCAGGGTGGGGTCGAGTTCGAAGGATCGATGGACCACGGTCACGTCGTCGCGGTGGTCGAAGTCGGCCAGCGCGTCGAGGAATCGCTGCTTGCCCAGGTAGCAGAACGGGCAGTTGATGTCGGTCCAGATGTTGACGGTCATGCTCATGTCTGGATGCAACGGCGGCGGGTGGCGCGATGTTCCGGCGCCTTATATCCCCCGGCGTCGGAGGAATCTACTCCGTAGCTTTGGTCGCAATAGACGACCAAGACTACGGAACTGACGCCTCGGGCCACCGAGCGTAAGGTGACTCAAGTCACAGTCAAACCTAAAGCTGAGCGGAATCGACTCAACTCTGTGTGCGTTGCACCCTCTGAATGGCAATAATTGAGCCATGCAGACTTAAGTACCCGTGCAGATTCAGGTACACAGACAGAAAGGTGCACACGAAGTGGACAGCTTCACCCCCACCACCAAGACCCAGCAGGCGCTGAGTGCTGCGGTGCAGGCGGCGGCTGCGGCCGGCAATCCCGACGTGCGTCCCGCCCACATCCTCGTCGCGCTGCTCGATCAGTCCGACGGCATCGCATCACCCCTGCTCAAAGCGGTCGGCGTTGACCCGTCGACGGTACGTTCGCAGGCGCAGGCGATGGTGGATCGGGCGCCGACGGTGTCGAGCGCAAGCGCGCAACCGCAGCTTTCCCGCGAGTCCATCGCGGCGATCAGCGCTGCCCAGCAACTGGCCACCGAACTCAACGACGAGTACGTCTCCACCGAGCATCTCGTCGTCGGCCTGGCCACCGGCGACTCCGACGTCGCCAAACTCCTGCACAACCTCGGGGCCACCCCGCAGGCCTTGCGGGAGGCGTTCGTCAACGTGCGCGGGACCGCCCGCGTCACCTCCGAAGACCCCGAATCGACCTACCAGGCTCTCGAGAAGTACTCGACCGACCTGACCGCGGCCGCCCGCGAGGGCAAGCTCGACCCGGTCATCGGCCGCGACACCGAGATTCGACGCGTGGTGCAGGTGCTGAGCCGTCGTACCAAGAACAACCCGGTGCTCATCGGTGAGCCCGGCGTCGGCAAGACCGCCGTCGTCGAGGGCCTCGCGCAGGCCATCGTCAAGGGCGAGGTGCCCGAGACCCTCAAGGACAAGCACCTCTACACCCTGGACCTCGGCGCGCTGGTGGCCGGCTCCCGCTACCGCGGTGACTTCGAGGAGCGCCTGAAGAAGGTGCTCAAGGAGATCCGCACCCGCGGCGACATCATCCTGTTCATCGACGAGCTGCACACGCTGGTCGGTGCGGGTGCCGCCGAGGGCGCCATCGACGCCGCGAGCATCCTCAAGCCGATGCTGGCCCGTGGCGAGCTGCAGACCATCGGTGCGACCACGCTGGACGAGTACCGCAAGCACCTGGAGAAGGACGCGGCCCTGGAGCGCCGCTTCCAGCCGATCCAGGTCGCGGAGCCGTCGCTGCCGCACACGATCGAGATCCTCAAGGGTCTGCGCGACCGCTACGAGGCGCACCACCGCGTCTCCATCACGGACGAAGCCCTCGTCCAGGCGGCGACGCTCGCCGACCGCTACATCTCGGACCGCTTCCTGCCGGACAAGGCGATCGACCTGATCGACGAGGCCGGTTCCCGGATGCGTATCCGCCGGATGACCGCGCCGCCGGACCTGCGCGAGTTCGACGAGAAGATCGCCGGCGTGCGCCGGGACAAGGAGTCGGCCATCGACTCCCAGGACTTCGAGAAGGCCGCCTCCCTCCGCGACAAGGAGAAGCAGCTCCTGGCCGCCAAGGCCAAGCGCGAGAAGGAGTGGAAGGCCGGCGACATGGACGTCGTCGCCGAGGTCGACGGCGAGCTGATCGCCGAGGTCCTCGCCACGGCGACGGGCATCCCGGTCTTCAAGCTGACCGAGGAGGAGTCGTCCCGCCTGCTGCGCATGGAGGACGAGCTCCACAAGCGGGTCATCGGCCAGGTCGACGCCGTCAAGGCGCTGTCCAAGGCGATCCGCCGTACCCGGGCCGGCCTGAAGGACCCGAAGCGTCCCGGTGGCTCGTTCATCTTCGCCGGCCCGTCCGGTGTCGGTAAGACCGAGCTGTCCAAGGCGCTCGCCGAGTTCCTCTTCGGTGACGAGGAGGCGCTGATCTCCCTCGACATGTCGGAGTTCAGCGAGAAGCACACGGTCTCCCGCCTCTTCGGTTCGCCCCCCGGCTACGTGGGCTACGAGGAGGGCGGCCAGCTGACGGAGAAGGTGCGCCGCAAGCCGTTCTCGGTCGTCCTCTTCGACGAGGTCGAGAAGGCCCACCCGGACATCTTCAACTCGCTGCTGCAGATCCTGGAGGACGGTCGCCTGACCGACTCCCAGGGCCGGGTCGTGGACTTCAAGAACACGGTCATCATCATGACGACCAACCTCGGCACCCGGGACATCTCCAAGGGCTTCAACCTCGGCTTCGCCGCCGCGGGCGACACCAAGTCGAACTACGACCGCATGAAGAACAAGGTCCAGGACGAGCTGAAGCAGCACTTCCGGCCCGAGTTCCTCAACCGCGTCGACGACGTGGTCGTCTTCCCGCAGCTCAGCCAGGAGGACATCCTGCGGATCGTCGACCTGATGATCGACAAGGTCGACGAGCGGCTCAAGGACCGGGACATGGGCCTGGAGCTCTCCCAGTCCGCGAAGGAGCTGCTGTCGAAGCGGGGTTACGACCCGGTGCTGGGTGCGCGTCCGCTGCGCCGCACGATCCAGCGCGAGGTCGAGGACTCGCTGTCGGAGAAGATCCTCTTCGGCGAGCTGCGCCCCGGCCACATCGTGGTCGTGGACACGGAGGGCGAGGGCGACACCGCGACCTTCACCTTCCGCGGCGAGGAGAAGTCGTCCCTCCCCGACGCCCCGCCGATCGAGCAGGCAGCCGGCGGCGCCGGCCCGAACCTGAGCAAGGAGGCGTAGCCCTCCGGGGGTGAGCCTTGGAAGGGGCGGTCGTGGGACTCCGGTCCCGGGGCCGCCCCTTTCGCTGTGGCGCGCGTCAGCGCTCGTCCAGGACGACGTCGGCGTCCGGGAAGAGCCCGATGCAGGGGGCGGGGTCGAAGCGGGCACCGGGAGCCGTGTGCAGGAAGACCCGGCGAACGTGAGGCAGCCGAGCCGGAAGGGTGGACACGTCCTCGTCTCCTTCGAAGGTCGCGACGTGCAGTTCCGTGACACCGGGGAGAACCGTGACTGGTCCAAGGCGGCCGCGGAGGAGCGCCGCGTCCAGCCGCAGGTCCGTCAACAGCGGCAGTCGGGCGACCTCCGCCCAGTCCTGTGCGTCGAGCGGGGCGGCGTGCGCGAGGCTGAGCCGCCTCAGGGTCTCCCAGTGGGACAGACCGCGCAGACCTGTGCGG
>JAEYMI010000068.1 GCA_023461275.1 Actinomycetes bacterium
CGGGGGCGCCGGGGGCGCCCGGGGGTTCGACACGGGCCGACGCCGTTTTCTTGTCGGACCCGTCGGGCAGGCTGGGGATGAGTTGTGGGGATCGTGGGGATGGCATGTGAGGGACGTGTGGACGACACGCCGCGACACGCCAAATTCAGGATTGCGCACGCCGCCGACCTGCGAGTTTCATCAATGTTATTCACAACCTCTTGTGGTGACCTGTTTTGTCACCCACTAGGTGTAGTGTTTGTGAGACCGGAGAGGCCGACGACGAGCACCAGCGTATGAGCTCGGAGACGGTGGTAAATCGAGTGACCTGGGTCACCAAATTTGCTCTGGTGAAAGCTTTGTCACCCGATCTGGTCCACCCAGTTCGTGCCGTTTCACCCCGTTTCACGCAGTCGATCCACGTAGTTGATTTCAAGGAGAGCGCGATGGCCATCACCGTCTACACCAAACCGGCATGCGTCCAGTGCAATGCGACGTACAAGGCCCTCGACAAGCAGGGCCTCGAGTACGAGGTTGTCGACATCAGTGAGGACGCCGAGGCCCGCGACTACGTCATGGCACTGGGATACCTGCAGGCGCCCGTCGTCGTTGTCGGTGACGACCACTGGTCGGGTTTCCGTCCCGACCGCATCAAGGCACTCGCCGTCAACGCGGCCTGAACATCCTGACCGCGACGCGACGGATGGTCCGCTGGGGAAGTCGGACCGACCGGTAGTCGCAAGTGCACGTATCGATCATGCAGTGGAGGTCACCGACGATGCGCATGTCATCGCCATCGGAGACCGATGTGCCCGCCGGGCGCACCGTGCCTCTGATCGTCTATTTTTCATCCGTCTCGGAGAACACCCACCGGTTCGTGGAGAAGCTCGGAATGCGCGCGGTTCGCATCCCGCTCCACGGAACCGATGGTGGATTCCGGGTCGACGAGCCCTATGTGCTGATCTGCCCGACCTACGGCGGCGGCAAGGTGTCCAGCGGTATCGGCGGTGGATTCGTGCCCAAGCAGGTCATCCGATTCCTCAACGATCCGCACAATCGGTCGCTGATCCGCGGCGTCGTCGCCGGCGGCAACACGAACTTCGGCGAGGAGTACTGCCTCGCCGGCGACATCATCTCCAGCAAGTGTGCGGTGCCCTACCTCTATCGCTTCGAGCTGATGGGTACTGCAGACGACGTTGATCGGGTCCGGCTCGGACTCGCCGACTTCGCATCCTCCGAAGCGTTCGCCGATCCGCAGGCCGCCCTGCTGTCGACGCGTTCCTGACCAGACCTCCCTCACCCGACCCCGAATCGTCCACAGGAGTTTTTCGTGTCCCCAACTGCCGTCACCGAATCCATGTCCGCCAGCAAGTCTGGTGTGCACAGTGGGCCGTCGGGCCATGAGCCGGGCGAACTGGACTATCACGCGCTCAACGCGATGCTCAACCTGTACGACGCCGACGGCAAGATCCAGTTCGACAAGGACCGTGAGGCCGCGCACCAGTACTTCCTGCAGCACGTCAACCAGAACACCGTCTTCTTCCACGATCTCGACGAGAAGCTCGACTACCTGATCGAGGAAAACTATTACGAGCCAGAGGTTTTGGCGCGCTACGACCGCGAGTTCGTCAAGCTGCTCTTCGGGCACGCCTACGCCAAGAAGTTCCGCTTCCCGACCTTCCTCGGCGCGTTCAAGTACTACACCAGCTACACGCTGAAGACCTTCGACGGCAAGCGCTACCTGGAGCGTTTCGAGGATCGCGTGTGCATGGTCGCGCTGACCCTCGCCGACGGCGACACCGCGCTGGCCCGCAACCTGGTCGACGAGATCATCGAGGGACGCTTCCAGCCGGCGACCCCGACCTTTCTCAACTCCGGGAAGAAGCAGCGCGGTGAGCCGGTCTCGTGCTTCCTACTGCGCATCGAAGACAACATGGAATCCATTGGGCGGTCGATCAATTCGGCTCTGCAGCTGTCCAAGCGCGGTGGTGGTGTGGCGCTGTTGCTGAGCAACATCCGTGAGCACGGCGCGCCGATCAAGAAGATCGAGAACCAGTCCTCGGGTGTCATCCCGATCATGAAGCTGCTCGAGGATTCCTTCTCGTACGCCAATCAGCTCGGTGCGCGTCAGGGCGCGGGCGCGGTGTACCTGCATGCCCATCACCCCGACATCTACCGCTTCCTCGACACCAAGCGGGAGAACGCCGACGAGAAGATCCGCATCAAGACGCTGTCGCTCGGTGTGGTGATCCCCGACATCACCTTCAAGCTCGCCAAAGACAACGACGACATGTATCTGTTCAGCCCGTACGACGTCGAACGCGTCTACGGGGTGCCGTTCGCCGACATCAACGTGACCGAGAATTATCACGACATGGTGGAGGACAAGCGGATTCGCAAGACCAAGATCAAGGCGCGCGAGTTCTTCCAGACGTTGGCCGAGCTGCAGTTCGAGTCGGGCTATCCCTACATCATGTTCGAGGACACGGTGAACCGGGCCAACCCGATCGAAGGCAAGATCACCCACTCCAACCTGTGCTCGGAGATCCTGCAGGTCTCGACGCCGTCGACCTTCAACGACGACCTCTCGTATTCGCATGTGGGCAAAGACATCTCGTGCAACCTCGGCTCGTTGAACATCGCCAAGACGATGGACTCACCCGACTTCGGGCAGACCATCGAGACCTCGATCCGGGGCCTGACCGCGGTCAGCGACCAGACCGCGATCACCTCGGTGCCCTCGATTGAGCAGGGCAACAACGATTCCCATGCGATCGGCCTGGGCCAGATGAATCTGCACGGCTATCTGGCCCGCGAGCGCATCTTCTACGGCAGCGACGAGGGCATCGACTTCACCAACATCTACTTCTACACGGTGCTGTACCACGCGCTGCGGGCGTCGAATGCCATTGCGCGCGAACGTGGCCGCGCCTTCACCGGCTTCGAACGGTCGAAGTACGCCAGCGGTGAGTTCTTCGACAAGTACACCGAGAAGGTGTGGGAGCCGGCGACACAGAAGGTGCGGGATCTGTTCGGCGAGGCCGGAATCCACATTCCGACCCAGGATGACTGGCGTGAGCTCAAGGCGGCGGTGCAGCGTGATGGTATTTACAACCAGAACCTGCAGGCCGTCCCGCCGACCGGTTCGATCTCCTACATCAACCACTCGACGAGTTCGATCCACCCGGTCGCGGCGAAGATCGAGATCCGCAAGGAAGGCAAGATCGGTCGCGTCTATTACCCGGCGCCGTACCTGACCAACGACAACCTGGAGTACTACCAGGATGCCTATGAGATTGGGTACGAGAAGATCATCGACACCTACGCCGCGGCGACGCAGCACGTCGATCAGGGTCTGAGCCTGACCCTGTTCTTCAAGGACACCGCCACCACCCGCGACGTCAACAAGGCGCAGATCTATGCGTGGCGCAAGGGAATCAAGACGCTGTACTACATCCGGCTGCGGCAGCTCGCCCTCGAGGGGACCGAGGTCGAAAACTGCGTCTCCTGCATGCTGTAGGGGGCGGGCGATCATGGAACCCGAGGAATGGCTCGCCGCGATCAAGTCGGAGAGCGAGGTCATCGCGTCGACTGACCCCGGCGCCTTGTCTCTCGCCGTTCCGACCTGCCCGGAATGGACCGTGCACGACCTGATCGGTCACGTCGGTGCGGTTCACCGTTGGGCGGCCGACCGACTCAACGGCACCCGCCTCTACCGCGGCTATGACGGCATCGAGGTGCCCGACGGCGCAGCGGTGATCGGCTGGTATGCGCAAGGACGTGACGGGCTCGTCGACGCGCTGACCGCGCGAGACGCCGACGAGCCGGTCTCGACGTTCGTCGGGGAACGCACCGTCGCCTTCTGGTATCGCCGTCAGGCCCACGAAATCGCGGTGCACCGTTGGGATCTGGAGTCGGCGACGGTGTCGGGCCACCAACAGTCGATCCCGCCGGAACTGGCGGCCGACGGCATCGAGGAATGGTTCGAGGTGTTCGCGCCGCGGTTCATCGCGAACGGGCCCGGGGTGCCGGCAGATCTCGTCGGCCGGTCCATGCACCTGCACGCCACCGACATCGAGCAGGCCGGCACTGAGCAGATCGGCACCGGCGAGTGGTTCGTCGACGTCACCGCCGACGGATTCGATTGGCGTCGCGAGCATGCCAAAGCCGATGTGGCACTGCGTGGCCCGGCGTCGGACCTGCTGCTGGCGCTCTGGCACCGGGTGCCGCCGGAGACCCTCGACATCGTCGGCGATACCGCCCTCGTCGCACCTCTTCTCGACCTTGTCCACGTGACCTGATACCCACCACCTCAACCACCTTCCCTCAAGCAGAACCAACCCATCCGCCACAGGAGGCGACCACCATGACCGCAGGGACGCACAGCCCCGCCGACGGCGCACCGATCAAACTCGTCAGCCGGGTCTCGGCCATCAACTGGAACCGCGTCACCGACGAGAAGGACGCGGAGGTGTGGGATCGACTCACCGGCAACTTCTGGCTGCCGGAGAAGGTGCCGGTCTCCAACGACATCCCATCGTGGAACACGTTGACCGCGTACGAAAAAGAGCTCACCATGCGGGTGTTCACCGGCCTGACGCTGCTCGACACCATCCAGGGCACCGTCGGTGCGGTGTCGCTGATCCCGGATGCGACCACCCCGCACGAAGAGGCGGTGCTGACCAACATCGCCTTCATGGAATCGGTGCACGCCAAGAGCTACAGCTCCATCTTCTCCACGTTGTGCTCCACCAAGGAGATCGACGAGGCGTTCCGGTGGTCGGAGGAGAACGACCAGCTGCAGCGCAAAGCGCAGATCGTGATGGATTACTACCGGGGCGATGACCCGCTCAAGCGCAAGGTCGCCTCGACGCTGCTCGAGTCGTTCTTGTTCTACTCCGGCTTCTATCTGCCGATGTACTGGTCGAGCCGCGCCAAGCTCACCAACACCGCCGACCTGATCCGCCTGATCATCCGCGACGAGGCCGTGCACGGCTACTACATCGGCTACAAGTATCAGCGTGGCCTCGAAGTGCAGACCGCCGAGCGTCGGGCCGAACTGAAGGACTACACGTTCGAGCTGCTCTTCGAGCTCTACGACAACGAATCCGACTACACCGAGGCCCTGTACGACGAGGTCGGACTGTCCGAGGACGTCAAGAAGTTCTTGCGCTACAACGCCAACAAGGCGTTGATGAACCTCGGCTACGAGGCGATGTTCCCGCGCGACGAGACCGACGTGAACCCGGCGATCCTGTCGGCGCTGTCGCCCAACGCCGATGAGAACCACGACTTCTTCTCCGGGTCGGGCAGCTCGTATGTGATCGGCAAGGCGGTCAACACCGAAGACGAGGACTGGGACTTCTAACGGGACTTCTAGCGAAGGCTCGCGCCACCTGCTGATCGAGGACCCGACTAGCCGTTATGCCTTTCCAGCCTTCGTGGTGGGCGGGCGTCGCGTCGGGCGTCGATCCAGCCACTGACCGACGTGAGAAACAGTGCCAGGATCACGGCGATGAGGACGGCTTCAACGTTTTCCAGGGCCAGCGACCAAGGTGCTTTGCCGCCGGACGTCAGCAGAACGGCCGGGGTGAGGAAGACGATGAACAGGGTGTAGTCGCCGGCAAGGATGTAGGCCAGGCACAGGATCGCGCAGACGGCCGCCAGCACATAGGGCACGGGCATCGGGAGCATGCTGGCGAACGTGGCGGCCAACGCACCGATGAATGTGCCGATGATGCGTTCCTTCATCCGGGTGTTGCGCTGCGTGGTGTCAACCGCGAGGAGCAGGCACAGCGCGAGCAACGACCACTGCACCCGCGGCAGTCCGCTGGGAATCAGTTCGCCGATGAGCACCAGGAACAGACATCCGGTGGCCAGTGTGAGGCCGGCGCGCAAACGCTGCGCGACGGTTTCGTCGGCGTTGTCGACCTCGTCGACAACAGATGACGTCTGCTGGGCTGAAGTGTCGGGTGCTGAAGTGTCGGGTGCTGAAGTGTCTTGGGCCGGTGGCTTCTTCGGCAGCAAACGCATGGCTCCGAACACCAGGACCACGCCGATCGCGGTCCCCACCACCACATGCCAGGTCTGCGCCCCGGTCGCGGGCATGGCTGCGAAGAGCAACAGGTTCACCGGGGACCGGGCGACGGTGGCGTTGTGCCCGACACGGAAGAACGCCTGAACCACACAGACAACGAAGAGACCGGCCGCCAGCAGTAGCAGCCCGCCTTTCTGGTCGCGGTGCTCGCCGATGAAGTATCCCGACATCGCGACGACAAAAGCCCAAGTGCCGGCCAGGATCTGAGAACGCAACGGCAAATTCTTGGCCGGGGAGAGCAATAACATGATGCCGAAATAGGCGGCCAGTGTTGCCGGTTTTCCCAGTGCGAGGTAGATGGAACCCAGAATCACCACCGCGATCGCTGCCATTGCGGCGGCGCGCGCGATGCTCCTGGGTGGCAGATAGATCCGCTGCCACAGATCCACGCTTGACTCCTTCGTGCCGGCCCCCAGGGCAGATTAACCCTCAACCGTCGATGATGCGGTCGTACAGATCACCGAGTTCGTCGATTGCCTCGGCAATTCCACCCGGGGCGACACCGGACGCGCGCAGCGCCGTTCTCAATGCCGTGGCATCGAGGTCGGTGAGTGGGTTGATCCGCGCGGGGTCGGGCAGGCCCGGGGCGGGGGCGCGGTCGCCGTAGAAGTCCGAGGAGATGTCGCCGGTCGTACGGTGAGATGTCGATACGTCGGCGTCGGCGCCCCCGGTGCTCAGCGCGTCGAGCAGTGCGGCCTGATCGGTGCCCATCACGGTCAGGAGCGTCAAGGCCGAGCGGTCGATTTCGGCGGCGGTCTCGTAGGCCACCGCGAGCACATGAATGCAGCGCACGGCTGCGTCGGGGCACGAACAGTCCGACACGATGTCGGCCGACTCGGTGGGGCAGATCAACTCACCGAGGATCGGTGGCTGCTCGCCACGGGCCAGCGCCATCAACTCCTCGACGCCGCCTCGGTCACGCAGCAGCGCTGCGACGGTGGGTGAGTCGACGGTGCGCATCGTCAGCGTCACGTCGAACGGATCGAGTTGGCTGCCCACCACCGACGCGGTGATCCGGCCCGGGGTGATCTGCAGCCCGTGGACATGCCGATCTCGAAAGTAACTCCGAGCCTTGGTGATTCTTCGACTGTCGGCGGATTCGGTGATGGTGCCGGTGGCGCCGAGGTCGGTGCGGCCCTCCACCACATCGACGAACGTCCGTGACCACCGCGTCAGGGCGTAGCCGCGCACCGGGATCGAACCACGACGGCTCATTCGCTGACCGCCTCGTCGCGCAGACGGAAGAGATCGAAGAGTTCGTCGTCGCCGAGGTCGCAGATCCAGTTCTCGCCGCCGGCGACGGTCAGTCTGGAGAGTTCACGCTTCTTCGAGATCATGTCGTCGATGCGTTCCTCGAGAGTCCCGACACAAACAAACCGGGCGACGTTGACCCGCTGGCGTTGGCCGATCCGGTAGGCGCGGTCGGTGGCCTGATCCTCGACCGCCGGATTCCACCAGCGGTCAACGTGCACAACATGATTGGCGGCAGTCAGATTGAGCCCGGTGCCACCGGCCTTGAGTGTTGCGACCAGGATGGGCGGGCCGTCGTCGCTCTGGAAATCAGCGACCATGGCGTCGCGGCCGGTCCGGTTCACCCCGCCGTGCAGCAACGGAATCTGCGCGCCGAGTTGTTCGCCCAACCACGCCGCGAGCATCTCCCCGAATGCGGCGAACTGGGTGAACACCAATCCGCGGTCGCCGTCGGCAACCAGGGTGCTCACGATGTCGCCGAGCAATTCGACCTTGCCGGAACGATGTTCGTCGCCGCGCAGGATCGGCGACCCATCGGCGAGGTAGTGCGCCGGATGATTACAGATCTGTTTGAGCCGGGTCAGCGCGGCCAAGACCGTGCGCCGACGCAGAGTGCGTTGCTGCTTGTTGCGCAAGGCTTCCATCAGTTCGTCGATGATGGCGCGGTACAGCGCGGCCTGTTCGACGGTGAGGTTGGCGCGTACAGTGAGCTCGGACTTCTCCGGGAGGTCGGTGATGATCGCCGGATCGGTCTTTTCCCGGCGGAGAATGAACGGGCGGGTGATCGAATTGAGCCGCGCCAATGCGCCGGTATCTCGGTCACGTTCAATGGGTTCGGCGAAGCGGGCACGAAAGGTCGACGCCGATCCGAGTAGTCCCGGATTCACCAGGTCGATGACGGCGCGCAGGTCTTCGAGCCGATTCTCCACCGGGGTGCCGGTCAGCGCGACCCGATGGTCAGCCGGAAATGTGCGCAATGCCTTGGCGGCGTTGGTGTTCACATTCTTCACATGCTGGGCTTCGTCGACGACGAGGCGTCGCCAGTGCCGTCCGGCGAGCAGTTCGCGATCACGGGTGGCGATCGCGAACGTGGTGATGACGACGTCGGCACCAGCGGTCAGCTGGGTGAACACCGAGGGTTTCGCGCGGTCGCTGCCGTGGTGAATGAGCACGCGCAGATCGGGGGCGAAGCGCGCCAGTTCCCGAGACCAGTTGCCCACCACCGACATCGGGCACACCACCAGATTCGGATCGATCCCATCGGTACGCGTCTGCTTCTCATGTGCGAGCAGTGCGATCACCTGAACCGTCTTACCCAAACCCATGTCGTCGGCGAGTACACCGCCGATGCCCAGTCCGGTGAGGTAGCCCAGCCAATCCAGGCCCCGTTGCTGGTAGGGACGCAGCGAGGTCGTGAGTCCGGTCGGTACCGGTATCGGAGCCGGGCGCAGCGCGCCGCCTGCGGCGACGTCATCGAGCCAGCCGAATCCCTCGACGGAGGTGATCGGCACCAGAATGCGTTGACCACCATCGGAAAGCAGGCCGAAGAGTTCGCCGAAGTCGGTTGGCTGCGGACCCGACGCCAGCGCACGTTGCGTACGCAAGAAGGTCGCTGCCCGGGTGAGTGCCGCGCCTTCGGCACGCATCCACACGCCGCGGACCCGAACCAGATCGCCCTTCTGGCGCGACAATTCGTCGAGGTCGGCGTCGGTGAGGGTGATCGCGTCGGGGCCGTCGCCGAGTGCCAGGCGCCACTCGAACTCGCGGACCTCGCGCAGTCCGACCATCCGGGCGGGTGCCCCGCCACCGGGCACCGGTGTCGCGCGGATGCCCAGGGTGGGTCGGACATCGGCGATCGTGCGGGGTAGGAGGACAGGGAAGCCGGCGTCACCGAGGTCGGTGGCACCGGTCGCCAGGAGCATCTCGACCTGGGGCGTGGAGAGGAAGACGTCCAGACTGCCGCGGTCTGGATCTGCTTGCGCCAGTTCGGGGAACGCCCTGACCGCTGCAGCGATGTCGGTGGTGATCTGGTCGAGATCGTGCGGGTCGAGCCGATGCGGCGCCACCGGATCGACGTGACCATCGGCGCTGCGCCGACACACCTGTAACCGCCAACGAGGTTCCGGCAGAGCGGTTCCGGCGGGATCGTCGGACCAGTCGGCGTCGTCGAGGAGGTCTTCGGGCAGATCGTCGGGTTCGTGCAGACGCCAGAGCAGAATCGACGTGTCATGTCGCACATGGGTATTCCACTGGGACCAGGCGCTGATCGCGGCTGGTGTGGATGCCGGCGGTGGCAGTGGCGCGTCGTCGACGAGCCCGGCGATCAGCGGACTCGACGGCGCAGCCCGACCGAATCGGCCGGCGGACCCGGCGATACGCGCGCGGCATTCGTGGTCGACGAGTTCGGCAGCCAGATCTCCGAGTGCTTCGCCACCACCGTTGGCCAACAGGAATTGTGGTGCACCCGAGACGATCACGGTGATCCAACTACGCCACGACGCGGTGGGAACGGGCTGCCACCGGAAGAGGCGCTCGCCGGCGAGGTCGATGAGGCCCGGTGCGACGGCGCCGGCCGCGACGAATCGCCGGACCCCGTCGAGGATTGCGCGATACCAGCGGATATCGCCGGCGACCGGCAGCGATCGGGTCGCGTCGAGAAGCGTCACGGTGGACGCGGTGCCGAGCGTCACCGCCGAGACGAAGTGGCGGCGGTCGTCGGGGCCGATGACGCCGACATCGCGTCGAGCGCGCTTGCCCGACATCAGCCCGGCCAGCTCGTCGGGGAGACTGTTCGGCAACGAACCGGCCGACCGGGAATTATGTGGTGGGGAGTCCGGTGATGACGAGTCGGTTGTCTGGGGGACGAGCACCGACATTCCGACACCAGGTCGCCACAGCATGTGCAGTCCGCCGACGGATTCGATGCTGGTCGTGGCGACAGCGGGTGTCCCTGTGCCGACCATGGACGCAAGCATACGGCCGTCCTCCGACACCCCGGCCGCGACGAATGTCGCAGGTGATTTGCCATATCAATCCGGCCGTATAGCGCACACTGAGGGCATGACGATCAAGCGTGCATCGATCCCGACCACTACCGCTGCGTCGTTGGCCAGCGGACCGACCACGTATTCGACGTCGGAGACGAGGGTGGGCAAGGCGGCCCGCAAGACCATCTCGCGCAGCGCAATCGGTGACTGGGATCCGTCCCGACGCGGGCATGATCCGCTCGCGACCATCCTGTCGCAGAACGCGATTCGGGATCAGGACCTGATACCGATTCGCCACGGCCGGATGTCGGCGTCACCGTGGACGTACTACCGGGGGGGGCGGCCGCGGTGATGGCAGCCGATCTGGCCTCGCGCCCCAACACCGGGATCACGGTGCAGATGTGCGGCGACGCGCACGTCCTGAACTTCGGCTTGTGGAACTCGCCGGAGCGGACGCTGGCCTTCGATCTGCGTGACTTCGACGAGACCCTGCCCGGCCCGTTCGAGTGGGATCTGCTGCGGTTTCTCGCCAGCCTGGTGGTCTTGGCGCGCGACAACGACGTGTCCGCGGTCGATGCCACCGATGCCGTGCGACGTGGGTTCTATGGATACCGGCAGTCGATCAAGGACTACGCGACGTTGCCGATCCTCGACGTCTGGGCCGATCGGGTGTCGTCGAACGAGCTCGTCGACCATCTGGTTCCACCATCGGACGGCAAGCGACTGGACTCCTTCATCGAGAAGCGGGCCGCCAAGCGCACCAGCCGTGGGGCGTCGAAGAAGTTGACCCACGTCGTCGACGGCCGACGCAAGATCATCGAGAATCCGCCGTACCGTAAGCACGCGCTCACCGGCTATGTCGAGGTGGTGAACGATCTGGTCCGCAGCTACTACGCGTCAGTGCCCGACAACGTGGCCTCGCTGCTACGCCGATTCGACCTGGTCGACGTCGTTCAGCAGGTGGTCGGTGTGGGCAGCGTCGGCATGCGGGTGTTCCTGAACCTGCTGGAGGAGCACGAGACCGGTGACCCGATGTTCTTCCAGATCAAACAGGCCGCGCCGTCGGTCTACGAACAGTTCGTCGAGCCCAGCATCTACTCCAACCACGGGCAGCGGGTGGTCAACGGGCAGCGTCTGATTCAGAGTGCGTCGGACATGTTCCTCGGCTGGACGCGGATCGGGGACTGGGACTTCTACGTGCGGCAGTTCCGCGACGGCAAGGTGATTCCGGATGGGCCCGCCGTCGCCGGGGTGCTCTCGACCTTCGCCGAGTCGTGCGGGCACGTGCTCGCCCGCGCACACGCGCGCAGCGGCGATGCCCGTGCCATCGACGACTACTTCGGCAAGTCGCCGAAGACCGAGGAATCACTGGTCCGCTTTGCGCACGCCTACGCCGACCAAACCGAAACCGATCACGCGCAATTGGCCGCCGCCGTCGCCGACGGAACGATCCCGTCGGCGCCCGGGTGGCCGTGACGAAGATCCGGGCGGCGTGGTGCTTGTTGGCTTTCGCCGCAGTCGTTTTCGCACTGTGGCAGGCATTTGAACCCATCGAATCGGTGGACCTGGGATGCGCGAAGGGCAGTCTGTTCGCCGGTGACGGTTCACAGACTCACTCCTGCGACGACCCGATTTGGGCGGTGGAGGGTGTGTTTCCGTTGCTCGAACTCGGTGTTGTCCTGGCGATTCCGCCGACGGTCGCAGCACTGGCCATGCGGGTGTGGGTCTCGTTCATGGCGGTGGCCGCACTCGTCGCTCTGGCCGCGGTGGGACTGGGTCATTGGGCCGGTTTCTGGATACTGCTTCTGCTTGGTGGTGTGCCGATGGCCATCGCGGCACTGTTCATCGCTTTCGCCCACCTGGGCGTGCGCGCCCGCAGCGATGCCGCGCACAGCGTCACCGAGCTCGGCCAGGCGTAACCCTCAGGCGGTGACACTCTCAGGCGGTGACACTCTCAGGCGGTGACCTCGTTGAGTTTGCCGGTCGCGACGTCGAAGACGAATCCGCGCAGCGAGCTGGTCTTGGTGATGAAGGGGCTGTTGCGGATGCGCTGCAACGACTGACGCACATCCTCGTCGAGGTCGGTGAACGATTCGGGGGCCCAGTTCGGTTTCTGGCCGATCTCGGTCTGGATCTCGCGCTTGAACTCGTCGTCGGTGAACGTCAGCATTCCGCAATCGGTGTGGTGGATGAGGATGATCTCGGTGGTCCCGAGCAGGCGTTGGCTGATGGCCAACGACCGGATCTCGTCGTCGGTGACGACGCCGCCGGCGTTGCGGATCACGTGTGATTCACCGTCTTTGATGCCGAGGATGCGGTAGACGTCGAGGCGGGCATCCATGCAGGCGACCACGGCGATGTGCTTGCTCGGCGGCAGCGGCAGGGGACCGGTGAAGGTCTTGGCGTATTCGACGTTATTGGCGAGATATTCATCGGTGACGGTCATGGATTGCACGCTGCCCGACATATGGTCATCCGGCCATGGTTCGGCTCACCATGGCGCTAACGCTAGGAGTTGCCGTCGAGCGAATTCTTGACGTCGTTGAGAACGAGCCACGCCGCGGCCAGCCCCGACGACCGGTACCAGACGGTGTCGTCGACCGACAGCACCCGCTTCCAGGTGGGCGCGCCCATGTCCAGCCAGCGATCCGACAACAGCACCTGCTCGCCGTGGGAACGGCCCGCGTCGCCGACGTAGCTGACGTAGATGAGGTCGGCGTCGGCGTCGGTGAAGTTCTTGTCGGTCACCGTGAACGATTGCGGATTGCGCTGCGACTCGGGTCGCTGCACGCCGATCTGCGACAGGATCTTGCCGGCGAAGGTGTCGGTGCCGGCGATCATCTCCGAGTTGGTGAAGAACCGCACCAGCGAGACCTGCGTGTGGGCGGCATCCATCCGGCGGCCGGTTTTGGCGGCCTCGGTGTCGAACTCGTCGAGCACACGTTGCCCGGCGGCTGAGCGGCCGAGCGCATCGGCAACCGCCTGGAACTGCTCCTGCCAGGTCGTCGACGGATCGATGGTGACGACCTTCGCGCCGCCGAACGCCGCCGACGACCCGGCGGTGCGCGGCGTGGTCAGCACGATCTCGGGAGCCGCGGCGGTGACGGCCGAGGGGTTCGGTGCCGAACCGATGGTCGGGACCGAACCCAACTGCGGGCCGAGGTAGGCCGGGATGGTTCCGGGCGCTGAGGTCACCGCGGTGACCTTCGGGCCGATGCCGAGGGCGCAGACCGCGTCGAGCAGGGCGGGATCAGTGACCACGATGCGGCTGACGTCGGCCTGGCCCTCGTCGGGAGCGGTGGGCGCCAGACAGGTCCGGCCGTAGTCGCGATCGGCGGACACGACGTTGACTTCGGCGAATCGCGTGGTCGAAGTGGAGATCGTCGAGCCGTCGGGAGTGGTGAGCGCTTCGGTGTCCTGGCCGCAGCCGGCGATCACCAGGGCCGCGGCGGTCATCGCGCCGGCCACACCCCGACGGACCCAGCGGTCCCGTCGTCGCGCCGGGTTTGCAACCGTCTCGTGCACCCGATCACGCTAGCACCGCGCAACCGGTGCGTAGCCCGTGCCCGACGCGACGCCGCGCAGGTTGCCGACAAGGTCCGCCACGACGGTCGCAGAGCACTGGCGAGTCCCCGTCGAATAGGTGGTTGACCTGCCCGTTCATCATGCGTCTCCGCCCCAGTACGACAGATCGTAGGACCCACTCGGACATGGGCCCTTCGAGGGTCTAGGATCAGAGTCCAAAGGCCCTAGCTGTGTCGTGTGATGATCCGGCGGAACCCCGATGTCGATCGGGACCGGCGGTGCGCAAGAGGAGGATTCAGTGACCGCGGTAGAACAGCCCACCACACTGGTGGAACCCGTCCGCCCGTTCCCGGAGCGCTACCAACCCAAAGGCTCGTTCTTCTACAAACTGATCACCACCACCGATCACAAGCTGATCGGCATGATGTACATCACCGCATGCTTCGCGTTCTTCCTCATCGGTGGCCTGATGGCGCTGCTGATGCGTGCCGAGCTCGCTCGCCCGGGCATGCAGTTCCTCTCCACCGAGCAGTTCAACCAACTGTTCACCATGCACGGCACCGTGATGCTGCTGATGTATGCGACACCGATCGTCATCGGCTTCGCCAACTTCGTGCTGCCGCTGCAGATCGGTTCGCCCGACGTCGCCTTCCCGCGGCTCAACGCCTTCGGCTTCTGGCTGTTCGTGTTCGGCTCCACCGTCGCGGTCTCCGGCTTCCTCACTCCCGGCGGCGCCGCTGACTTCGGCTGGACCGCCTACACGCCGCTGACCGACGCGATTCACTCGCCGGGCATCGGCGCCGACCTGTGGATCATGGGTCTGGGTGTCTCCGGCCTGGGCACCATCCTCGGCGCGGTCAACATGGTCACCACCGTGGTCTGCCTGCGTTGCCCGGGTATGACCATGTTCCGGATGCCGATTTTCACCTGGAACATCCTCGTCACCAGCATCCTGATCCTGCTGATCTTCCCGCTGCTGACCGCCGCGCTGCTCGGCCTCGAGGTGGACCGCCAGTTCGGCGCGCACCTCTACGATCCGGCCAACGGTGGCGTGATCCTGTGGCAGCACCTGTTCTGGTTCTTCGGACACCCTGAGGTGTACGTCATCGCCCTGCCGTTCTTCGGCATCGTGACCGAGGTCTACCCGGTTTTCGCACGCAAGCCGCTCTTCGGCTACTCCGGCCTGATCTACGCGACACTCGCGATCGCCGCGCTGTCGGTGGCCGTCTGGGCGCACCACATGTACGTCACCGGAGCGGTGCTTCTTCCGTTCTTCTCGTTCATGACGTTCCTGATCGCGGTGCCGACCGGTGTGAAGTTCTTCAACTGGATAGGCACGATGTGGAAGGGGAACATGACGTTCGAGTCGCCGATGTTGTTCTCCGTCGGCTTCATCGTGACGTTCCTGTTCGGTGGCCTCACCGGTGTGCTGCTGGCCAGCCCGCCGCTGGACTTCCACCTGTCCGACAGCTACTTCGTGGTCGCGCACTTCCACTACGTGCTGTTCGGCACCATCGTGTTCGCGACCTACGCGGGCATCTACTTCTGGTTCCCGAAGATGACCGGCCGCATGCTCGACGAGCGTCTGGGCCGCTGGCACTTCTGGCTGACCTTCATCGGCTTCCACACCACGTTCCTGGTGCAGCACTGGCTGGGTAACGAAGGTATGCCGCGTCGCTACGCCGACTACCTGCCGTCGGACGGGTTCACCAGGCTCAACGAGGTCTCGACAATCGGCGCCTTCATCCTCGGTATCTCGACACTTCCGTTCCTGTGGAACGTGTTCAAGAGCTACCGCTACGGTGAGGTCGTGACCGTCGACGATCCGTGGGGCTTCGGCAACTCGCTCGAGTGGGCGACCAGCTGCCCGCCGCCGCGGCACAACTTCACCGAGCTGCCCCGCATCCGTTCCGAGCGTCCGGCGTTCGAGCTGCACTACCCGCACATGATCGAGCGGATGCACGCCGAGGCACACGTGGGCGGTAAGCACGGCAAGGCAAGCAAGGAAGCCGAAGACTCCCGCCGCGAGCCGCTGACCACCGGATCACACGAAGCCTCCGGGGATCCCAGCTAGCGCACACGTGGCACCCGAAGGTAGTACTCGCAAGGACACCTCCACCAAGCGCACCGGCACCACCGTTCTCATCACGGTCACCGGACCGGACAAACCGGGTGTGACATCGGTGCTGATGGGTGCACTGTCGGGACAGCGGGTCGCCCTCCTCGACGTCGAGCAGGTCGTCATCCGCGGTCGGTTGACTCTGGGTGTGCTGGTCTCGGTCGACGGCGATCCAGAGCATCTGCAAGAGGTCGTCGAGCAAGCGATGGCGTCGGTGGGTATCGACGTTCTCGTCGAGGTCGGCGCCGACCCCGGGACGAAGAAGACCTCGTCGCATGCCGTGGTCATCCTGGGTAGTCCGGTCACCGCGCGGGCATTCAGTGCGGTGGCCGCGGAACTCGCCGGTCAGGGTGGCAACATCGACTCGATACGCGGCATCGCCGACTATCCGGTGACCGGCCTCGAGTTGATGATCAGCGTGCCGCGCGACGACGTCGCGACCGATTCCGCACTCCGGAAAGGGCTGGCGGCCACGGCTTCTCGCTACGGAGTCGACATCGCGGTCGAACGCGGCGGGCTGGCGCGGCGCGCCAAGCGGCTGGTGGTCTTCGACGTCGACTCCACCCTCATCCAGGGTGAGGTCATCGAGATGCTCGCCGCGAAGGCCGGCCGAGAAGCCGAGGTCGCGGCGGTCACCGAAGCGGCGATGCGCGGCGAACTCGACTTCGCCGAATCGCTGCATCAGCGGGTGGCGGCGCTGGCCGGGCTCGACGCATCGGTGCTCGATGAAGTGGCGCAGTCGTTGGAGCTGACACCGGGTGCACGCACCACGATTCGGACCCTGCACCGGCTCGGATACCACTGCGGAGTCGTCTCCGGCGGCTTCCGGCAGGTGATCGACGGGCTGGCCCACGAGCTCGAACTCGACTTCGTGCGGGCCAACGTCCTCGAGGTCGTCGACGGCAAGCTCACCGGGCGAGTGGTCGGCGAGATCGTCGACCGGGCGGGCAAAGCGCGATCGCTGCGTGCATTCGCCGACGAGGTCGGGGTTCCGATGGAGCAGACCGTTGCCGTCGGCGACGGCGCCAACGACATCGACATGCTCAGCGTCGCCGGACTCGGCATCGCCTTCAACGCCAAGCCGGCGCTCAAAGAGGTCGCCGACGCCGCACTGACCTTCCCGTTCCTGGATTCGGTGCTGTTCATTCTCGGCGTGACCCGCGACGAGATCGAAGCCGCAGACCTCGCCGACGGGCGGTTTCACCGGGTTCCGCTGGAATGACCGATCACGCAGCGCTGCACGATGATTACCGGCGGCTGCGTTCCTATGTCGGTGGTGGCACCGACCCGTCGGACCCTGCCGACGTGCAGGCGATGCAGATGGTCTTGCGCATCGAGAAGGCGGCACCGCCCGACCGCACCGATCTGCTCACCGCTGCCGCCCGTGCGGTCGCGATGCTTTGTCTCGACGATCGCAGTGGCGGCGACGGGCCGTGGTCGGTACCGATGGACACTTGGTGCGACGCCCGCATCCGCAAGATCGCACGGCGGGCGCGAGGGGCGCATTGGGTTGCTGCGCAAGAGGTGTGGGGGGTCACCGCGACGCAGGGTGACGCGTGCGCCCGCGCGATCGTTCCGTCGCGAATAGGCGATGTGGACCGCCGGATCTCACGACTTCAGATCGGCGGCACCGACGTCGACGGAGCCTTGCCCACCACGGCGGCGCCCGGCGTGGTGCTCTGGATCAATCCCGGCCTGGCGATGACCGTCGGGAAGTTGGCCGCACAGGTGGGGCACGCCGCGATGCTCGTCGTCGGACTGATGACCTTCGACACTGTGGTCGCGTGGCGAGATTCCCAGTGTCCGTTGAGTATTCGGGCGGCGACGAACGCTAGGTGGGAAGAGTTGCGGGCAGCCGATGCGGCCGGCACGGCGGTAGCAGTGCGTGATGCCGGTTTCACCGAGATCGCGCCGGGTTCGGTGACGGTGATCGCGGAGGTGGAGTCATGACAGGCGATGAGCACATGGCAAGTGACCGAAAGGTTCCCGAGTGGGTCGACAGACTCGGACTTGCGCGGCATCCGGAGGGCGGCTGGTTCGCCGAGACCTGGCGAAGTCACATCGTCCTACCCAGATCTGTTCTGCCGAAGGCGTATTCGGGTGACCGGGCGGCGGGAACGGCGATTCACTTCGTGCTGATGCCAGGGGAGGAATCGGCCTGGCACACCGTGGTCGGCGCAGAGCTCTGGTTTCACCATCGAGGTTCGCCGGTGGTCCTCGACATCGCGGGCGACGGCGACGAACCGGGCGTCGTCGAGACGACGATCCTCGGTTCCGACATCATCGCCGGGCAAGCCCCGCAGGCACTGGTGGCCCCGGGGCACTGGCAGCGGGCACGGCCGCGCGATGACGAACCCGCACTGGTCAGTTGCGTCGTCGTACCGGGATTCGACTTTGCCGACTTCCGCCTCGAACGCGACCCTGATACGCCCTGAGTTCAGGTGCGGCTGCTCACCTGGGCCGGTAGATCGGTGTCGTCGGCGAGCATGCGTCGACGGCGGTGCAGGGTCGGGTAGGTGGCAAGGAATCCGGCGACGACCAGGCCGATGATCTGCACCAGGGTCGAGCCGATCGGCATCTGAGCCGACGCCGTGCTCACGACGATCATGATGGCGAAGGTAGCTGAATACAATCCGACCAGAACGGTGGTCACCGGTTCCACATGGTCGGCGGGGGCCGCGGTCATCAGCGTGTGCACGGTGATGACCGCGAATCCGGTGACAACCACGGCGGCGATCATCCACTGCGGCAGCCCCAGTAGGGTGACAACGCTCATCGGGGACGAGATCATCGACGTCGCGGCGAGTACGACGACGGCGGCCATGGACGGGAAACCGAGAGCGGCGAAGAGATTGGTCCAGCGCGTGTGACCCAGCACGGTGTGCGGGTCAATCGACGGACGTACCGCAGCGATGATCGCGAAGAACACCGCGTGGCAGGTGGCCAGCCAGCACAGATCGATCATCGGCCACGAACCGACGAACTCCACCAGTGGTGAGCCGAGGTTGTAGGTCCACCACGACAGGTGATCGAGATGACCTTGGATCACGTAAGGCGCCTCGAGGGCGATCATGGCCAGCCCGCCGACCGCCGCGGCATTGAGCGGTCGGGCTACGCGGAGCGCTTCGATGATCTTGTACCCGACGAACAGCATCGTCGGGTAGTAGATGACGACGTACAGGGGGAGCGCGGGGGTGGAATCGGGTACCAGCGGCAGGGCGGCCGGGTTGAGCATGATCTGGAACGTGCCGCGGTGATAGATCTTCAGGATCATCATGCCGATGACCTCGAGCATCATCCCGTAGATGCCTGCGGTGATCATCAGCACGCCGTAGATCCGGCGACCGCGGCGCCATTTGATGGCGGAGTAGACCGCTGCAATGACGAACATGGCCAGGATGACGGCACCGACGATGTCGGTCTGCCATGGCAGATCGAAAGGATTGGTCAACTCGACGACGTCGGTCATGCTTCTCTTTGCCCCCCGGCGAGCGGATATGGCGCCGCTCCCACCTGGCTAGAGATCGTACACCGCGGTTTGACATCGGCGGTGCTGTTCGGCTCTAGGTCCACCCCAGATCTTGGATGGCCGTCGCGGCGAGGAAGAATCCGGCGATTCCGATGATCCACAGTGTGGTGCTGCGCGCGTGATCGGTCAGCCAGGTGTCGAGTCGTTGCAGGGGTGATTCGACCAGGGATTTCGCCAAGAACCGTGCGGCGGTGAGCGCGAGAGCGGGGGCGATCATGACGATGCAATATCCGGCGAGAACCGTTGCGGCTGATGGCCATCCGGTGGTCTGGGTGGTGATGATGCCGGTCGCGACGATATACGGCAGCATCGATGCCACCTCGACCATGACCGCGGTGATGGCCAGACCGATCAGTGCCGCAGGCGCACCGTCGGACATGGCGCGCTCCCGCCAGCGATGCATGCGTCCGGTGGCAGCGGCACGAGTGGCCGCACGTTCTCGTGCCGCTTTGGTGTCCAGGACGAAACTCAGCGTCAGCAGGACACCGCCGACGATGAGTTGCGCGATCAGCGCGGCCGGCGTGTCGAGCAGGCCGGCGATGCTGGTGAGCGCGAGGCTTCCGCCGGCCATCAGGATGATGCCGATCACGTAGTAGGCGGCGGCGACGGTGGCGAGGTACAGCACGATACGGGCCGGTCGGACGGCGCCGGGAGACATCAGCAGCCACACGGGCACCAGGAGGGTGCCGAAGCTCAGCGAGTCGGTCAACGCGAGTAAGAGCAGGGCGGCGGCGGATTCGAGAGGAATCACTGATGATCCTTAGGTGTAGCCATGAGGTTGATACGGTCGTACTAGTGGCCAAGCTAGCACGATCGTATCAACTCGGGCCATATCAACTCCGGCGTCGGCAGCGCAGACGGTACGACGGAATGCAGGTAGGAGAGGTCATGGCATTCGTTCCTCGCGACGAACGCAGAGCGCGACTCGCGGAGGCGACGTGGCGCGTCATCACCGAACGCGGCATCAGCGCTGTGTCGGTGCGGACAGTGGCGGGTGAGGCCGGAATGGCAGTCGGCTCACTTCGGCACCTGTTCTCGACTCAGCGGGAGCTGTTGGAGTTCTCCGCCGAACTCATGGTCGAGCGAGCCACCCGACGGGTCGAGGCGATCACACCGAGCGACGACGTCGTGGCCTATGCGATGACGGTGATCCGCGAGTTGATTCCCCTCGCCCCGGATAGCCGGCGCGAGTTCGAGATCAATATCGCCCTGATCGCCGAGACGCCCGCGAATCCGGGCCTCGCTGAGATCCGGAACCGCACGCACGAGCTCCTCGTCGACCTCTTCGGGAGGATCGTGGTGATGCTGCATGGCGGGCAGGCCCCGACCGATGACGATCAGCCGGACATCGCTCATCAGCGAGAATCACAGCGACTACTCGCACTTGTCGATGGGCTCGGGTTGCACCTACTCCACCAATCGCCCGACGCTGACGCCTCCTGGGCAACCGACATCATCCGCACTGAACTCGTGCGTATTCATCATGCGAGCCGCTGAGGCGCTCAGGAGCCGACGAGTGACTCCGAATCGTCGATGCCGGCGTGCTGCGGGGCCAGGTGCTCGAAGGTGCCCAGCCACACCCGACGATCCGGTGCGAACGACGCGACGATCAGTTCGTCGGCATGCGCGTGGTCGGCGAACCACGACAGATGGTCGCGTACTGCCGACGGTGTGCCCACCCCGGCGTAGCGCATCATCTCGTCGATCTGCCGACCTTGCGGCATCGAGAGGATCGCGTCGGCTTCGTCGTCTGTGAAGGTGCGGCCGCGACCGAAGAGTGCCCTCACGCGTTGCCGTTTCGCCCGCAGTAGCTGATCGGCGGCGACCGCTTCGTCGGGATCGATGATCGCTGCGACACCGGCGATGACGTACGGCTCGGCCAGCTGCTCGGATGGTCGGAACTCGCGCCGGTACAACGCGACGGCGTCGTGGAGCGCGGCCGGCGCGAAATGCGATGCGAATGCGTAGGGCAGGCCGAGTGCGGCGGCCACCTGCGCTCCGAACAGCGAGGAGCCCAGGATGTAGAGCGGGACGTGCGTACCCTCGCCGGGAATGGCACGCACACCGGCGACCCGTGACTGATCACCGAGGTAGGCCTGCAGATCGAGCACGTCGCTGGGGAAGCGGTCGGCGTCGGCGATGGTGCGGCCCAACGCGGCAAACGTCTGCTGGTCGCCGCCCGGTGCCCGACCCAGTCCGAGGTCGATACGGCCGGGGTGCAGCGAGGCCAGCGTGCCGAACTGTTCGGCGATGGTCAGCGGCGAATGGTTCGGCAACATCACACCGCCGGAACCGAGTCGGATGGTCGACGTGTGGGCGGCGACGTGGGCGATCAACACCGCCGGCGCGGCCGACGAGATCGTCGGGATGTTGTGATGCTCGGCGTACCAGATCCGCCGATAACCCCACCGCTCGGCGCGCTGAGCGAGGTCGACGCTGGCCGCGTAACTGTCGGTGACGGTCTCGCCTGCGCCGACGGACGCGAGATCAAGGATGGAGAGCGGAACAGACGGACTGCGAACAGACATACTCCGACCAAGGTGTTGAGCGTGGGCGATATTCCCCGCCGCGGTTGGTAGGGCACCATAGAGGCGTGACCGCGCCCTCGGATCCCGACCTGCTCATCGACTTCCGCGACGTAGCCCTGGTGCGTAACGGCACCACGCTGGTCGGCCCGGTCAACTGGCAGGTGGAGCTCGACGAGCGATGGGTGATCATCGGTCCCAACGGTGCAGGCAAGACGAGCCTGGTGCGGATGGCCGCCGCCGAACTGCATCCGACGACAGGAACGGCGTTCGTACTCAACGAACAGTTGGGGCACACCGAGATTCGGGAGTTGAC
Organism: Actinomycetes bacterium; assembly: GCA_023461275.1. Taxonomy (GTDB): domain Bacteria; phylum Actinomycetota; class Actinomycetes; order Mycobacteriales; family Mycobacteriaceae; genus Gordonia. The sequence continues at coordinate 22,329 of JAEYMI010000068.1, forward strand.
CACCCGGATCGGCGTGACGAGTCCGGCACTGGCCGCCCGCATCCCGGCCGAGGAGATCGTCAGCGACGTGGTGATCTCGGCCGGCTATTCGGTGCTCGGCCGATGGCGTGAGGCCTATGACCAATCCGATCGCGCGCAGGCCGTCGAATCGTTGGAATCGATGGGTGCCGAGCATCTGGCGGACCGTCGGTTCGGCACGCTGTCCGAAGGCGAACGCAAGCGGGTGATGATCGCGCGGGCCCTGATGACCGACCCGGAACTGCTGGTGCTCGACGAGCCCGCCGCGGGACTCGACCTCGGTGGCCGCGAAGAGCTCGTGGCACGGCTCGGCCAGCTCGCCGCCGACCCCGACGCACCGGCCACCATCCTCATCACGCACCATGTCGAGGAGATCCCGGAAGGGTTCACCCACGCGATGCTGCTGGCCGAGGGGCAGGTGGTGGCGCAGGGATTGCTGGATCAGGTGTTGACCGAGAAGAACCTGTCGACGGCGTTTCGCCAGCAGATCGCCCTCGACAAGACCGACGGCCGGTACTTCGCCCGCCGGTCGCGCAGAGCAGGAGGACATCGACGTGCCGACAGCGGAGCAACCTGACACTGATCAACCTGCGACGCCCACGCCGCTGCGGGACGCCGCCACCGTTGTGTTGGTGCGTGATTCGCCCAACGGCATCGAGGTGTTCCTGCAGCGCCGGGTGAAGCAGATGGCCTTCGCCGGCGGCATGACGGTCTTCCCCGGCGGCGGCGTCGATCCGCGCGACGCCGATGCCTCGCTCGACTGGACCGGGCCGCAACCTCAGTGGTGGGCAGGACAATTCGCGACCGACTCCGACGTCGCGCAGGCCCTGGTGTGTGCGGCGGTGCGAGAGACGTTCGAGGAGTGCGGAGTCCTGTTGGCCACCGATGCCGACGGCGTTTTCGCAGACCCGGCCGCGCTCGGCGACGACCGCACCAGGCTGGTGGACAAGTCGATCTCCTTCGCCGAGTTCCTCCGCACGCGCGGTTTGACCTTGCGTGCGGATCTGCTTGCGCCGCTGGCGCATTGGATCACCCCGAAGAACGAGAAGCGTCGCTACGACACCAGGTTCTTCGTGGCCTCGATGCCTGATGGGCAGGTCGCCGACGACGACACCACCGAGGCGGAGGTGGCGCAGTGGATGACTGCCGCACAGGCCCTGGAATTGTGGACATCGGGCAAGCACTTCCTGTTGCCGCCGACGTGGTCACAGCTCGACGAGATCAGCCGCCACCGCACGGTGGCCGAACTGATGGCCGTCACGCGGACGGTCACGCCGATCGAACCCGAGGTGAGTGTCGGGGCCGGTCTGCGGGGTCTGTTCTTCCCCGACGCCGAACGGTACTTTGCCGGGCTGGGGGAGCACGCGATTCCAGACATCACGCGATAGCGCAGCTCACTCGTCGTCGGACCCTGTGTCATCGGCGAGGCCATCACGCTCGGCCCATTCCAGCAGCGTGTCGATGCGGTGGGCGACGTCGTCGATTTCCGCGTGCAGATCGCCGATCGCGGCGTAGCGGGCCGGCACGGTCGCGATGGTGAAGTCGTCGGGTTCGACGTCGTCGATCTCCTCCCACGTCACCGGCGTCGAGACCGTGGCGCGCTGATTGCCGCGCACCGAATACGCCGAGGCCATGGTGTGGTCGCGGGTGTTCTGGTTGTAGTCGACGAACACCGCGGCCGGGTCGCGGTCCTTGCGCCACCACGTGGTCGTCACATCGTCGGGGGCGCGCCGTTCGACCTCCTTGGCAAAGGCGAGTGCCGCGGTGCGTACCTGGGTGAAACTCCACTCCGGCTCGATCCGCACGTAGATGTGCATGCCCTTGCCGCCGGATGTCTTGGGAAAGCCGCGGATGCCGAGGTCGTCGAGGACCTCGTGGACAACATGCGCGACGCGCCGCACTCGCTGGAAAGTGCAGTCGGGCATCGGATCGAGGTCGATGCGCCACTCGTCGGGCGATTCGGTGTCGTCGCGTCGGGAGTTCCACGGATGGAACTCGACGGTCGACATCTGCACCGCCCAGAGGACGGCGGCCAGCTCGGTCACGCACAGTTCGTCCGCGGTCCGGCCGTAGCGCGGGAACCAGATCCGGGTGGTTTCCAGCCAGTCCGGCGCGCCGGCCGGTACCCGTTTCTGGTGGACTTTCGCGCCGCTGACGCCTTTGGGGAACCGGTGCAGCATGCACGGCCGGTCGCGCAGCGCCCGCACGATGCCGTCGCCCACCGATAGGTAGTACTGCGCGAGGTCGAGTTTGGTCTCGCCGCGTTCGTCGAAGTAGACGCGCTCAGGGCTGGTGAATCGGATGGTCCGGTCGCCGACGATCAGCTCGATCGGTTCGCCCGCGGCGGATGCGGACCGACCCTTGCCGTGCGACTCCGACGCCATGATTCGATGCTAGGTCCTATCAGCCCGGTAGCGTGCGACGTCGGCGCCCGCTCACCGCGCGAACCCGTTCAAAGGGTAGCCTTCGGGGATGCCCGAGTTCGTGACACTTGAGACCTCCGACGACCATCCCGGGGTCGCCACGATCCTGCTGAATCGGCCACCGATGAACGCTCTGAATCGTCAGGTGCAGGCCGAACTGGCCGACGCGGCTCGTGAGGCCACCGAGCGCGACGACATCAAGGCCGTCGTGGTCTATGGCGGACCGAAGGTGCTCGCCGCCGGTGCCGACATCAAAGAGATGAACGACCTCACCTTTGCCGAGATGAGCAAGATCGCCGGGCGTCTACAGCACGATCTGGGCTCGATCGCCGACATCCCGAAACCGACCGTCGCCGCGATCACCGGTTATGCCCTCGGTGGTGGCCTTGAGGTGGCGTTGGGTGCCGATCGTCGGATCGCGGGCGACAACGCCAAGCTCGGCGTGCCCGAGGTGCAGCTCGGACTGATCCCGGGTGGCGGCGGCACGCAGCGCCTGGCCCGCCTGATCGGTGCCTCCCGCGCCAAGGACATGATCTTCACCGGCCGCCACGTCCGGGCCGACGAGGCGCTCGCGATTGGTCTCGTCGATGAGGTGGTGGCACCCGACGACGTCTACAACCGTGCGTTGGAGTGGGCGGGTCAGTTCTCGAGCGCCGCGAGCCTGGCCATCGCCGCGGCGAAGAAGGCGGTCGATCAGGGCCTCGGCGTTGACCTCGAGACCGGACTGAAGATCGAGGAAGCGCAGTTCGCGGCGTTGTTCGCCACCGAGGACAGCGGTATCGGCATGACGTCCTTCGTCGAGAAGGGCCCGGGCAAAGCGACGTTCACCGGCAGATGACCGTTTATTCTCCACAAGACGCTGCTCACCGTGTCCACCGCGGTGACGAGACGATCGTGATGACGACGAGGGGACACCAGAGGACATGACCAGCAACGTTTCGCCGGATCCCGAGCCGAATCCGCACGCCACACCCGAAGAGGTGGCCGCGGCGCTGTCCGACACCAAGCTCGCGCAGGTTCTCTACCACGACTGGGAAGCCGAAACCTACGACGAGAAGTGGTCGATCAGCTACGACGAGCGCTGCATCGACTACGCGCGCGGGCGTTTCGACGCCGTCGCCGACGACCAGCCGCTGCCCTACGAGCGCGCGATGGAACTCGGTTGCGGCACCGGCTTTTTCCTGCTGAACCTGATGCAATCCGGGGTGGCGAAAAAGGGGTCGGTCACCGACCTCTCGCCCGGCATGGTCAAGGTCGCCTTGCGCAATGCCGAGCATCTCGGACTCGACGTCGACGGCCGCGTCGCCGACGCCGAGAAGATCCCCTACGACGACGACACCTTTGACCTTGTCGTCGGACACGCTGTGCTGCACCACATTCCCGACGTCGAGAAGGCGCTGCGCGAGGTGCTGCGGGTGCTCAAGCCGGGCGGTCGTTTCGTGTTCGCGGGGGAGCCGACGACCATCGGCGACTTCTACGCGCGCTGGATGAGCCGCGCCACCTGGGCCGCGACCACCACCGTCACCAAGCTCGGCCCGCTCAATGGCTGGCGTCGCCCGCAGGAGGAGCTCGACGAGTCGTCGCGGGCCGCCGCACTCGAGGCCGTCGTGGACATCCACACCTTCGACCCTGACGAGCTCGCCGAGATGGCCCGCAATGCCGGTGCGCTGCAGGTGAAGACGGCCACCGAGGAGTTCGCCGCCGCGATGCTGGGCTGGCCGGTACGCACCTTCGAGGCGGCGGTTCCGCCGGAGAAGCTCGGCTGGGGCTGGGCGGCGTTCGCGTTCAATGGGTGGAAGCGTCTGACCTGGCTGGACGAGAAGGTGCTCCGAAAAGTGGTGCCGCCCAAGTTCTTCTACAACGCGATCGTCACCGGCACCAAGCCCTGACATCGGCTGGTGTCGTACTCCTTCACCGATGCAGACGTCGCGTACCTGCGGTCTGACGCCGGTGTGGAGGGACTCGATGTCGCGTCGGGTCTGACGCTCGACGCGTCGTCGATGATGGCCGACGTCAGTGAACTTCGGCGTCGGTTTGCGCCGTATCAGGCGGCGCTCATCGAGGTGGTGCGGGCACGGCGCCGGGCAGTCGGCAAGCTTCGCGATCCCGGTGACCTGCTGCTTGGTGATGAATCGCTTCAACAGTCGACGGCGTCGGTGGTGGCTGCGTTCCGGGCTGGGGAGATCGCGGAACGATTTCCCGGTGCGGTGGTGCACGATGCCACGTGTTCGATCGGTGCCGAACTGCGCGAGCTGGCCGGTGTGGAGGGGATCGGTGGCGTCGTCGGCAGCGACATTGATCCGGTCAGATTATTGATGGCGCAACATAATTGCCGCGTTACGCCGGGTGCGCTGCGTCCGGCCACAGTGCTGCGGGCCGACGCGCTGACGCCGACGTCGCGCGCAGACGTGGTGATCGCCGACCCCGCCCGACGAACCGGGGCGGGCCGGATCTTTCGCCTCGACCAGTTGATGCCACCGCTACCGGACCTCCTCGCCGCGTACGAGGGCCGACCGCTTGTGGTGAAATGTGCTCCGGGGCTGGACTATCAGGCGCTGCGCACCGAGATGGGATTCGACAGTGACGTGCAGGTCATCTCGCTCGACCGGTCGGTACGGGAAGCGTGCCTCTGGGTGGGGCCGGGTATGCCCGGTCGTCGTCGCGCGACCGTATTGCGCACTGCGGCAGACGGTTCGGTGACTGTCGAGGAGATCAACGACGCCGAGCCGGACGATGTGGCTGCCGGCGAACCCGGTCGCTACATCATCGACCCCGACGGCGCGGTCGTTCGGGCCGGGCTGGTGCGGCACTACGCCGCGCGGCACGGCTTGTGGCAGCTCGACCCGCAGATCGCCTACCTCACCGGCGATGTGGTACCGCCCGGACAACGGGGTTTCGAGATCATCACCAAGGTAGGGGTTTCCGACAAACTCCTTCGACGGGCCCTGGCCGAGCACGACTGCGGGACACTGGAAATCCTGGTCCGGGGCCTCGACGTGGATCCCGATGCCTTGCGAAAGCGCATGAAAATCAAGGGAACTCGCTCGCTGACCCTTGTTCTCACGAGGATCGGACGCAAGGGTGTCGGGTTCCTGTGCGGGGCCACTCCCTGAAAACCGCACGTAAGCGGAGATGTATGGACATATCGCCGTCAGACCCGGCTTACGTGTGGTTTTCAGCAGGCTTGCGTCGGATAGCGGCGCACATGACCGCAGCCACCACGCATAGCCCCGCAGCGATGTGAAAAGCGTTGTCGTAGCTGCCCTGTGCGTCTCGGATGTAGCCGGCACCGAACGCGGCCACCGCCGCGCCGATCTGGTGGGAGGCGAACACCCATCCGAACACCACCGGTGTGTTCGCTCCGAAGTACTCGCGGCATATCGCAATGGTCGGGGGAACCGTTGCAACCCAATCCAATCCGTAGAAGATGATGAACACCCAGGTGCTCGGTTCGGCATGCGGCGAGAGCAGCATCGGCAAAAGCACCAGGGACAGTCCGCGGCCGAGGTAGTAGATCACCAGCAGTGCCCGCGCGTCGACGCGGTCGGTGAGCCAGCCGGAGAACACCGTGCCGGCGACGTCGAAGATGCCGATGGTGGCCAGTAGCGATGCAGCGACGGTGGTCGGCATGCCGTGATCGTGGGCGGCGGGAATGAAGTGGGTACCGATCAAGCCGTTGGTGGTCATACCGCAGATCGCGAAACTGCCTGCCAGCAACCAGAATGCCCGCACGCGCATACCTTCGACGAGGCCGCGGGCCGCGGCACCGAAACTGCCGTTGGGCAGCGGTGTCTCGGTATCGTCGTCACTGCCGTAGGCGGTGGTCCCGAGATCGCGTGGATGGTCGCGGATGAACAGCACCACCAGCGGCACCACAGCCAATGCCGCGATGGTGACCACGATCGACGCCCACCGCCAGCCGTACGCGTCGGTGACCTGGGCGACGACAGGTAGGAAGATCAACTGCCCGGTGGCACTGGCCGCAGTCAGCACACCGGTCACCAGGCCGCGCTTGGCGACAAACCAGCGGGTGGAGACCGTGGCGACGAAACCCATCGAGATAGAGCCGGTGCCCAACCCGACCAGGACGCCCCACAGCAGGACGAGTTGCCAACTGGCCGACATGAATACACCGAGCCCGGTGCCGGCCGCGATCAACAGCAGTGCTGCGGTGAGGATCGGTCGGACGCCGAAGCGGTCCATCAATGCCGCCGCGAACGGTGCGGTGACACCGAAGAGCACCATGTTCACGCTCATCGCGGCACCGATGGTCGCGTGCGACCAGCCGAACTCCATGTGCAGCGGGTCCATCATCACGCTGGGCACCGCGCGGAAGCCGGCCGCCCCGAGGATCGCGACGAAGCTGACCGCAGCGACGATCCACGCCCAGTGCGGGCGGAGGCTGCGTTTCTGGTCAGGCGCAGGTGAAGTCGTGGAGACAGGCGGCACGATGTCGGTCATACATCTGATGATCGGGTAGCGTCGCCGGCCTGACCACTGGCATGATCGACAATATGTCGGAAAATCATGCCAAACCACATCGGGTGGCCGTTCTGTGGTTGCCGCCGCTGGTGGGATTCGACGCGACCATTCCGAGTCTGGTGTTCGGTGAGGCGACCGATGATTCCGGGGCAGCGCTGTACGAGGTGACCACGTGCGGACTGACAACGGATCCGATCACGACGACGACCGGCTACGCGATGACCCCGCAGGCCGGGCCGGAGGCGCTTGCCGATGCCGACACAGTGATCGTGCCCGGCACACGCGAACCGTCGGCGCGTGAGCGCGGCGAGCTCGCACCCGAGATCGCCGCTGCCTTCGCACGCATCCGCCCGGGGACCAGAATGGTCTCGATCTGCACCGGCGCAGCGGTTCTCGCCGCCGCCGGCGTCTTCGACGGCCGGCCCGCCACCACTCACTGGCGGTTCGCAGAACGGTTCGCCGAGATGTACCCCGACGTGCACTTCGACGACAGCGTTCTCTTCGTCGACGACGGCGACGTCCTCAGTTCGGCCGGCTTGGCGGCCGGAATCGACCTGTGCCTGCACATCATTCGACGCGACCACGGCAGCGCGGTGGCCAATCGGGTGGCTCGCTACTGCGTGGTGCCGCCGTGGCGTGAGGGCGGTCAGGCGCAGTTCATCGAACACCACGTTCCCGTCGACGACTCCCGGAGTACGGCGGCGACGCGGGAGTGGGCGCTGCGCAATCTCCATGAGGCACTGTCGGTCTCGCAACTCGCCGGACACGCGAACTTGAGTTCGCGGACGTTCAGCAGGCGATTCCGCGAGGAGACCGGGGTCTCGCCGGGCACGTGGCTACGGGACCGTCGCGTCGACCGGGCCCGTGAACTACTCGAGTCGGGATCGCTATCCATCGACGTCGTTGCCGAGCGATCCGGACTCGGCTCCGCGGATAACCTCCGCCACCATCTTCGGCGGGGACTCGGGATGTCGCCGTCGTCGTATCGAAAGACGTTCGCGGGGAGATGATCTCGATACACCGGTCCGACTCGCTGCGCTCGCTGGTCCGGCACTCGATCACCGTACTGGTCGGCGAGACTTAGTTGATGTTCTCTTTGCTGTCGAAGAAGTAGACCTTGCCGATGTTGGTGGCGGTAGCGATCTGGCCGCGCGCCGACACCGCAACGCCGGTCGCGAAACCGACCGCTTCGGGAAGGGCAAGTGTGCGTTGGGTTTTCCCGTTGTCGCGACCGACCTCCACGAGTGACAGTGCGCCACTGGCGGGATCGCGCACCACCGTCCACGCGGTCTTCGCGTCGGTCAGTGTGGACAGGCTGACCACCTGGAGATCCCTACGCTGCCAGACCAATTCGGCCTTGTTGCCGCGGTCGCGCAGCAGGGTGAGTGGCGCGCCGAGAACGCCGGTCGGGATGAGGTAGCCGTCGGGGGAGACCGTCATGGTGGCGAAGCCGTAGCCGCCGTTGTCGTAGGTCCAGCGGGTGGTGCCGGTGGCGGCGTCGAGGGCGACGATCTTGCCGAGGCGGCTGAAGGCGTAGAGCGTTTCACCATCTGCGGACAGAGTCGGCGGTCCGATCACACCGCCGGGCACATCGGCATGCCACGCATCCCGCACGGTGCGCGCGCCATTCTGCTCGCCGTAATCCATCGCCTTGATCTGCGAGGCGATCGCGCCTTGCGGCCAGAAGTTGATGAAGAGACGCTGACGTTCGGCATCCACGGCCGCCGGGGCGGGGATGGCGCAGCGCGGCCCGTTGGTCACGCACTCACCGAAGCCGGCCAGTGCATCGTCGGGGTTGGCGTCGGCGCGCAGCCGTACCTCCGGTGCCACCAACTGGCCGGTCTGCGCGTTGATCAGCAGCACCTGGCCCTGCGTGGTGGCGACCAGCACGGTGCCGGGCGCGGCGAACTTGGCCGACAGTGGCACGCCGATCACCGGCATCCGCCAGCGGATCGCGCCGCCTGCGTTGAAGCCGAGGAAGGTGGTCTCCTCGCCGATGTACGGCTCGTCGAGCTGATCGACGAGCAGTGAGTTGACCTCGATACCCTGCCGCATCCGCTTGCAGAAGTTCTTGCGGCCATTACGCGGGTCGAGGATCAGCAGGTTGCAGCCGTTCTCCGTCGACGACGTGACCCCCACGTTGGACTGCCCGGACAGCGTCAGCGGCGCGGTGATCGGTCCGCCGGTCGGCCTGGTCCACGACAACTCGAGGTCGTCGGGGACGCTGGGATAGGCGAAGTTGGAGTTCGCGGCGTTACCGCCGTAACTCGACCAGCCCGCGCTGGCCATGGCATTGACGTTGACGTGTCCGTCGGAACAGGCGGATACGACGACGGCGAACACCGTCGCCACGATCGCGGCCACAACCGTCGGCAGGGTGCGTCGTGCGCGCTTGCCGGCTGTTCCAGCCATCCCACTCCTCGTCGAAGTCCGGCGACCGGTTGGCACGCCAGCGATGAGCCTATCGTGTCGCGAATTCTTCTCGATTAGGGTTTGTCGTCATGACGACGATGTGGAACGCCTCCTACCGGTCACGCTGGCGCGCGGGGCGTCGGCGCGACCCGGTGCAGGCGAGGTTCCTCACCCGCGACTCACTGCGCTGGGTGTTGCGGAACCGGGCGTATTCACCCTGGTATCTGGTGCGGTACTGGCGGTTCATGCGATTCCGTCTGGCCAATCCGCACATCGTGTGCCGTGGCATGGTTTTTCTCGGACGCGATGTGGAAATACACGCGACGCCACAGATGGCGCGGATGGAGATCGGGCGCTGGGTTCACATCGGCGACGGCAACTCGATCCGGTGTCACGAGGGCAGCATGAAGATCGGCGACAAGACCGTTTTCGGCTGCAACAACGTCGTCAACTCCTATCTCGATCTGGAGATCGGCGGGTCAACGCTGGTCGCTGACTGGTGCTACATCTGCGACTTCGACCACAAGATGGATGACATCACCCTTCCCATCAAGGACCAGGGCATCGTGAAGGGTCCGGTGCGCATCGGTCCCGACACCTGGGTGGCGACCAAGGTGACGGTGCTGCGCAACACCATCGTCGGCCGAGGATGCGTGCTCGGTGCGCATGCGGTGGTCAAGGGTGAGATTCCGGATTACTCGATTGCCGTCGGCGCGCCCGCGAAGGTTGTCAAGAACCGCAAGGACGACTGGGCCAGCACCGCCGAGGAGCGCGCCGAACTCGAACGCGCGCTCGCCGACATCGAACGCAAGAAGGCCGCCGCGCGCAAGCACGACGTGGCGAGCCAGTAGTAGTCGCCTCGGCCGCTGTGGCTACTCGGCGGTCGGCTGCCCGGGGTCGCGTTCGGGCAACGGGCGCAACGGAATCGGGCGTCGGCCGATCGGATGCCGAACCCGACGCTTTGCCGAAAGGTATACGCCGGCAGTGCGTTCGGCGACGTCGTGCCAGGAGAATTCAGCGGTCAGACGGTCACGCGCCCGCCGCGCGCGCTCGGCGGCGAGGTCCGGCCGATCCAGCGTCGCACGCACCGCGGCAGCCAACGCGGTGACATCGGCGGGCGGGAAGGAGAGTCCGGTCACGCCGTCGGTCACCGCTTCTCCGAGGCCGCCGGCGGTGGATACGACCAGCGGGATACCGGTGGCCGCCGCTTCCAGCGCGACGATGCCGAATGGCTCGTAACGGCTCGGCAGGACGATCGCATCGCAGCGGTGCATCAGGTCGACAAGGGTCTGGTGGTCAACTGCGCCAACGAAATTCACCGACCGGCTCACCCGGTGCCTGCGGGCCTGTTCGGCCAACCAGTCCTGTTGGGTGCCGGTACCGGCGATCGTCAGTGTGGTACCCGGATTGGTGCGCCGGATACGGGGAAGTGCGGCCAGCAGATCTTGGACGCCCTTCTCGTATTCCAGGCGTCCCGCGAACAGCAGCTCCGCTGGACCCGACGACGGCTCTCGCTCAGCAAATGGCCACGTGCGGATATCGATGCCGTTGTGAATGACCTGGATCTCGGCCAAGTCCGGCCCGAAGAGCCGGTTCACCTCGTCGCGCATGGATTCCGAGCAGGTGATCAACGCGTCGGATTCACCTGCGAGCCACTGCTCGACAGAATGCACATGCCGATTGATGATGCCGCTGACCCAGCCGCTGTGCCGGCCTGCCTCGGTCGCGTGAATGGTGGAAACCAGTGGGACGTCGAAGAATTGGGCCAGCGCGATGGCCGGATGGGCGACCAACCAGTCGTGCGCGTGTACGATCTCCGGCTCCCAACCACCGATGCCCGATGCCTCGCCGCCACTCGCCCGGCGATCGCCGGCGAGCGCGGTGAGGCCGGTCCGGACGAAGGCGTGTCCCATCGCCAACGTCCACGTCATCATGTCCCGGCCGAACTCGAACTCCGGTGGATCCTCGGCTACCGCGATGACGCGCACGCCGTCGACCCGGGTATCCGACGTCGGGTGCGTGAGCGCGTCGGACCCGGTCGGTTGGCGGGTGATCACGACGACGTCGTGCTCGGCGGCAAGCTCGGTGGCGAGGTGGTGGACGTGGCGGCCGAGTCCGCCGACCACCACCGGCGGGTACTCCCACGAGACGATCAGGATTCGCACTGGATCTCCTCGTCCCTCATCGCTGATATCACTGCGGTGCACCGTGTTTCGATGTCGATCATTGTTGCAACCGTCTCGCGTCGAGGGCGCCGAAGAGGCTGTCCGCGGCGTTCCAGCCGGCCGCGAGATCCTGCGCCTGCCGGGTGCGGCCACGCATCGCGGCGTCGCAGATCTCGCGGGTGGCGTGCGCGTGGGTGTGGGCCCGTTGCACGGCGTACTGCGCCGCGGTGTCCTTGGACACCATGAACGGCCAGTCCGATGCGACGGTCAGCAGCGTCTCGCGCAGGATCTGATCGGCCACGCGATTGCGGGTCGCACCGCCGTCGACCAATTTGTCGACGGTGCTCAGGGCGGTCTCGGTGACCTCGGAGTTCAATGTCACCAGATGGCGCACCTGCGGACCGTCCCAGACCCGCCAGTCCTTGCCCGACCCCCACGACGACGGGCCAAGTGCCAGTGGACTTCCGACGAATCCGTCACGGCGTGCCGAGGCGAGCGTGCCCACCGATACCCCGGCGTCGGGCAGTGTCCGCAGCACGCGTTCCAGCCAGATGGGGCCCTCAAGCCACCAGTGACCGAAGAGTTCGGTGTCGAACGCGGCGATCACGTGGGCGGGACGCCCGATCCGTTCGGACTCCTCGAGCAGGCGCGCTCGCACGCAGCCGATGAAATCGTCGACGTGGGTGTCGATCGTGGCATCCGCCAGTGCGGGATCGTAGGGCTTCTTTTCCGACGACGGCACCGAACGTCCGGTCACCCGTGCGAACTTCAGGCCGCTGGGATGGTCGTAGGTGTGGAAGTCGCGGTACGCGCCGTGGCCGGGATAGCCGGACTTCGGCGACCACACGCGGTAACTCACCGTGAGGTCACGGCCGAATGCGACCACCTCGGAATCGGCGACCGGACGTCCGAGTGCGGTGTCCCCGTGCAGGGTTGGTCCGTCGACCATGAAGTGGCCGACGCCGGCGGCGTCGTACTCGGACTCCATCCCCGGCGCGAATGCGCACTCCGGTGCCCAGATTCCCGACGGGTCGTGTGCCCATCGGGCGTTGGCGTCGGCCAGGCCCTCACGCAGGGAGAAGTCGCGTAGGCGCGAATTCAGCAGTGGCGCAAAGGGATGCGCGAGCGGACCGCCGAGGACCTCGATCACACCCGAGGAGATCAGGTCGCGGATCATCGGCGACCCACCGTGCCGCCAGTTCGCCTCGAAATCATCGAGAGATGTTGCCGCACTGAGATATTCGCGACTTCCCAGCTCGCGTCGAACCGGGTCCGACGACGTGGCCACCTCGGCGGCACGCAGCTGCCAGTCAGCCAGCCACTCGAACATGCCTGCGCTGCAACGCGGGTCGTCGAGTTGGGCGGCCAGGACCGGCGTGATGCCCAGCGAGAGCTGATCGGTCAGTCCGTCTGCGGCCAGTCGGCGCAGCATGCCGAACACCGGCAGATACGATGCCGCCCACGATTGGTAGAGCCACTCCTCGCCGACCGGCCAGCGGCCGTGATTGGCCAGCCAGGGCAGATGAGAGTGCAACACCAGGGTGAACCGCCCGGGGACATCGCTGCCGAGGGCGTGGCCTCCGGTGCCGGTTCGCGAGGTCGGTCGGGCCATCAACGGACCGCGATCGCCAGCAGATCGAGGCTGTCATCGATGTGGTGCGCCGACGGTGAACCGCCGCTGACATCGAAGTCGGCGGTGGTGACCGCGGCGACATCGGCGGCGAGGTCGGCAGGCCACGGCACACCGGCCAGCGCACGATCGATCTGCGCGTTGATGATCGAGCCGTCCCACCGCTCGTCGAGCCGCCGCAGTGCTTCGCCGTGGAAGACTCCGAGCATGTCGGTCACCTCGAAACCCCCGTCGACGAGCAGTTCGCCGAGTTCCGCGGCGCTGAGTTCACGCGTGTGGAATGGATTCAGCGGGGTCTCGCGGCCGGGGGAGAAGGTGATGCGGTTCGGGGTGCTGATCAGCAGTCGTCCACCGGGCCGCAGCACGCGGCGGCATTCACCGATGAACCTCGCCTGATCCCACAGGTGTTCGATGACCTGGAAGTTGACCACCACATCCACCGACGCGTCGGTCAGTGGCAGATCGATCAGATTGCCCTGGTGTACGACGAGCTCCGGGTACCGCGCCCGGGTGTGCTCCACAGCGGCGGTGTCGTAATCGACGCAGGTCACCGACTTCGCGACCCGGGCCAGCATCGACGCGCCATATCCTTCGCCGGACCCGGCCTCGAGCACATCGAGGCCCGCGCACATCTGCTCTATGTACTCGTAGGCGACCTCGTGCCGACGGAACCAGTAGTTCTCCTCGGGGATGCCGGGCACAGTCCGTTCGCCGGTCAGGATCAGCTCCGGTACCGGGGTTTGGGTGGCGTCGTGCGCATCGGTCATGCTCCGAACCTTAACCGGGGATGGACGGTACACAACTACGGCCCGCTGGCGGCGCCGTGCCATACCGGCCCCGGATTGAGGCGCTTTTCGTTCACGCTGGGCCTTTTATTGCCCGCGAGTCCGGCTCGGTGGTGACATGGTTGCGATCAGTACAGCGCACTGCACCGGCTCGGTGTCAGTGCGCTGAATCATTGCGGCACAAGAACATTGCGGCACGCGTATTCCACCGAGGAGTGACTGTTATATGACGACCGAGAACGTATCGGATGAGATCAGGTTCGCCTACTGGGTGCCCAACGTCAGCGGCGGACTGGTCACCAGTGACATCGAACAGCGCACCAGCTGGGACTACGACTACAACGTGAAACTCGCGCAGACCGCGGAGAACAACGGGTTCGAGTACGCGTTGTCGCAGGTGCGTTATGAGGCCTCCTATGGTGCGGAGTACCAGCACGAATCAACCAGCTTCAGCCTCGCGCTGCTGCTCGCGACGCAGCGCCTCAAGGTCATCGCCGCGGTGCATCCCGGCCTGTGGCATCCCGCGGTGCTGGCCAAGCTCGGCGCCACCGCCGATCATCTGTCCAACGGACGCTTCGCGATCAACGTGGTCAGCGGATGGTTCAAGGACGAGTTCACCCACCTGGGCGAGCCGTGGCTCGAGCACGATGAGCGTTACCGTCGAAGCGCGGAGTTCCTGCAGGTGATCCGCAAGATCTGGACCGAGGACAACGTCGACTTCCGTGGCGACTTCTACCGTATTCACGACTTCACGTTGAAGCCGAAGCCGCTCAATACCGCCGATCGGCCGAACCCGGACCTGTTCCAGGGCGGCAACTCGCTGGCTGCGCGCCGCAATGGTGGCTACTACGCCGACTGGTACTTCTCCAACGGCAAGGACTACGACGGCGTGACCGAGCAGATCGTCGACGTTCGACGCTTTGCCCGCGAGGCCAACCGTGAGGTCAACTTCGGTCTCAACGGGTTCATCATCGCCCGCGACTCCGAGAAGGAAGCCCGCGACACCCTGCGGGAGATCATCGACAAGGCCAACCGTCCGGCCGTCGAAGGTTTCGGTTCGGCGGTGAAGCAGGCCGGCAGCTCGACTGCCGACAAGAAGGGAATGTGGGCGGACTCGAGCTTCGAGGATCTCGTGCAGTACAACGATGGGTTCCGTACCCAGCTCATCGGGACGCCCGAGCAGATCGCCGAACGCATCGTCGCCTACCGCAAGCGCGGCGTCGACCTGATCCTGGCCGGATTCCTGCACTTTCAGGAGGAGATCGAATACTTCGGCAAGAACGTGCTGCCGCTGGTGCGTGAAATCGAGGCATCCGAACGCGACTCCGTGCACGAACTCGTCGGCGTCTGAGTCGCCGGCACCCGTGCTCGGATAGGCCGTTGAACGAGAGCGCTCCCGCGTCGCGCGGGGGCGCTCTCGTTGTCGTTCGCGTGCCGCAACGGCTTTGGCTGCGCTTGCAGACCGGGGTGATCACAGATGCCGGGTAAGCCGATCCTCACTCGTGCCGAGCGTATGATCGGTTCCGGCGATGCCGAAGCGTCCGCCGATACCTGTTTTGTGAGGTAGTCGGTGTGTAACGCGTGTCGATGAGACGGTACAGTTGGGAAGACCCATGAACTTACCCGCCGGTAAGTTGTCCGCACCCTAAGCAGGAGGTCGACGAAGACCAATGACAAATGTCGTCGTTTTGATCAAGCAGGTCCCCGACACCTGGTCTGAGCGCAAGCTCTCCGATGGTGACTACACACTCGACCGTGAGGCCGCCGATGCGGTGCTCGACGAAATCAACGAGCGTGCGGTCGAAGAGGCGCTTCAGATCAAGGAAGCCAACGGCGGTGAGGTCACCGTCCTGACCGTGGGCCCCGAGCGCGCCACCGAAGCCATCCGCAAGGCGCTGTCGATGGGCGCCGACAAGGCCATTCACATCAAGGATGACGCGATCCACGGCTCCGACGCCGTGCAGACCGCGTACGTCCTGGCCCGCGCACTGGGCACCGTCGAGGGCGTCGAGCTCGTGATCGCCGGCAACGAGGCCACCGACGGTCGCGTCGGCGCCGTGCCGGCCATGATCGCGGAGTACCTCGAACTCCCGCACCTGACTCATCTGCGCAAGCTGACCGTCGAGGGTGAGACCCTCAAGGGCGAGCGTGAGACCGATGACGGCATCTTCCACATCGAGGCGTCGCTGCCGGCCATCGTCAGCGTCAACGAGAAGATCAACGAGCCCCGCTTCCCGTCGTTCAAGGGCATCATGGCGGCCAAGAAGAAGGAAGTTCAGGTCGTCACCCTGGCCGAGATCGACGTCGAGGCCGGCGATGTGGGACTGGAGAACGCTGGTTCGGTCGTGACCGCGTCGACTCCGAAGCCGCCCAAGACCGCCGGCGAGCGCGTCACCGACGAGGGCGATGGTGGCACCAAGGTGGCCGAGTACCTGGTCGCCCAGAAGATCATCTGACGTCGAAGAATCTGACGCAGACGCTCATCTGACCCAACGCATCCACCAACATTCTCGCGATATCACGCATTTGTAGGAGAAAGACTCATGGCTGAAGTACTCGTGCTCACCGAGCTCGACGCCGAAGGTGGCCTGAAGAAGGTCACCAGCGAGCTCATCACCGCCGCCCGGTCGCTGGGCACCCCGTCGGCCGTCGTGGTCGGCGCACCCGGCACCGCCGACGGCGTCATCGACGGCCTCAAGGAAGCCGGCGCGGAGAAGATCTACGTCGCCGAATCCGACGACGCCGCTTCATACCTCATCTCGCCCAAGGTCGACGTGCTCTCGTCGATCGCCGAGTCGGCTTCGCCGGCCGGCATCCTGGTCGCGGCCAACGCCGACGGCAAGGAGATCGCCGGACGGTTGGCCGTTCGACTCGGTTCGGGTGTCCTCGCCGACGTCATCGACGTCAAAGAGGGCGGCGTCGGCGTCCACTCGATCTTCGGTGGTGCCTTCACCGTCGACGCCCAGGCCAAGGGCGACGTGCCGATCTTCTCGGTCCGCCCCGGTGGCGTCGAAGCCGCTCCGCAGGCCGGTGCCGGCGAGCGTGTCGACGTCGAGGTTCCCGCCCAGGAAGGCGGCGTGAAGATCGTCAAGGTCGAGCCAAACGTCGGTGGCGACCGTCCGGAACTCACCGAGGCAACGATCGTCGTCTCCGGTGGCCGTGGCGTCGGCAGTGCCGACAAGTTCTCTGTGGTCGAGGAGCTCGCCGATTCGCTCGGTGCAGCCGTCGGCGCATCGCGTGCCGCTGTGGACTCCGGCTACTACCCGGGTCAGTTCCAGGTCGGTCAGACCGGCAAGACGGTCTCGCCGCAGCTCTACGTCGCCCTCGGCATCTCCGGCGCCATCCAGCACCGTGCCGGCATGCAGACCTCGAAGACCATCGTCGCGGTCAACAAGGACGAGGAAGCACCGATCTTCGAGATCGCCGACTACGGCGTGGTGGGCGACCTGTTCAACGTCGCACCGCAGCTGACCGAAGAGGTCAAGAAGCGCAAGTGATCTCCTGAGATCTCTCACGATGCCCCCGGCCGAAAGGTCGGGGGCATCGCTGCTCTCATGAGTACGTCATGACGCCCCGTCGCGGCCTCCGCACTTTCTGTTCACATCGCGCACGGTGAGAATTCACGACGAATCGGGCGAAGTTCACCGCGCCAGTACCGACACGTCAGCCGCCGATTGCCGCCCGTACGCACGCGCCGGTTTTCATTCGGGGCATGACAGTCAGTACTTCACAGGCGCCGCGCTCGAGTGCCGCGCTCATTCCGAGCGCGGTATCCCCGCAGTCGGTGGACATGCGTGCGGGTGCGGTCCACATCGGCTTCACCGAGGACGCCTCCGACATCGAGGACGCACAACGGCTGCGGTACAAGGTGTTTGCCGAACACCCGGGCTACTCCGATGGCATCGGTGACGCCAGTACCGGACTCGACGCCGATCGATTCGACGAGTACTGCACCCATCTGCTGGTTCGCCACGTTGACCACGGAGTGATCGGATGTGCTCGGCTACTGCTGCCGCCCGCCGCGATCGCTGCCGGAGGATGGTATTCGGCAACGGAATTCGACATCGCCGCACTCGATCCGCTTTTGCCGTCGACGATCGAGATGGGTCGCGCGTGTGTTGCCGAGGCCCACCGCGACGGCTCGGTGACCGCGTTGATGTGGGCCGCGGTACTCCGTTACCTGGAAACCACCGGCCACAACCACCTGATGGGCTGCGTGTCGGTCCCACTCAGCGACCGCAGCGGCCGGGGAGTCACACTGCGGGGCGTGCGAGATGTGGTGCGCGAGAAGTACTCGGCGCCGTACGCGGTGGTACCGCACGAGCGCCCGATGGTCGATGGCGTGGCGCTCGACGACATCGAACCGCCGGCCAGGACGGTACTTCCGCCCCTGCTGCGCGGCTATATCCGGCTGGGTGCCCGAACATGCGGTGATCCGGCCATCGACAACGTTTTCGACGTGGGCGACCTGCTCACCCTCGTCAATCCCGATGACACCGACATTCGCTACCTGACACGGTTGCGCAACGCCGCCGACCGTCTCTCGACCACGGAGGGCTGATGAGTCACGCATTCGCCGAGGTACCCGAAACAGATACTGCGACTGACAGATTCGACGATCGCACGTTGTTGGTTCCGGCCGTGGCGAGTGTTGAGATGGCGAATGCGTCGGTTCACACGATCCCGCACGCCCCGATCGGCCTGCCCGTCCCGCTGACCCACCACGCCTGGTACCCGTTGAGCCCGTGCGGTTCCGGGTGTCTTCCGCAGGCGATTGGTCGTCGTCGGCTGCTGGCAGTGGCGCGTCTGGTGTGGCTCGTGGGCACCATCGCCTGGTGTTTCATGATCGCCTGCGCGGTGGTCGTGACGCCGCGGCTGATTCGACGTCGGGCCGCGCGGCACGCATGCCGCGCGCTGCTGCGGGCGGTGGGAATCCGGGTGGCCATCGATGATCGGCGGCCGTTCCCGAGTAGTGCGCGCGCGCTGGTGGTGGCCAACCACATCTCCTTCCTCGATGTCCTCGCGGTCGCCGTGGTGAACCCGGCTCACTTCGTCGCCAAGTCAGACGTGGCGTCGATGCCGGTGATCTCGGCGGTCGCTCGTTTTCTCGGCGTGATCACCGTCGAGCGGGAATCGTTGCGCCGCTTGCCATCCGCGGTCGACGATGCCGCGCGGGTGTTGGAGCGAGATCGCTCGGTCGCGGTGTTCCCGGAGGGGACCACCCGATGCGGCCGGGCCACCGGAGCCTTCCGGCCGGCATTCTTCCAAGCGGCGATCGACGCCGGTGTTCCGGTGCAGCCCATGGCGATTCGCTACACCAACGCCGATGGCACAGCCGACACGTCGGCCAGTTTCATCGGTGACGACACCATCATCGACACCCTGCGTCGCGTGCTGACCGCACGCAACATGACAGTGACCGTCCGGATTCACGAGATGCAGTTGCCCGGCAGCGACCGCCGGGAGCTCGCCGAGCGATGTGAGCGACTCACCGTCGCCTGAGCTTTTCGCCGTGGTTTTTTGTGCATCAACGATGACATAATGGGATAAATCGTCTAGTTTGTCTCATTGGACGACGCGCCACCTTCGTGACGTGTGATCGAAGCGCATCGGAGGTAGACCCATGGCCAGCGGCCTGACAACAGCGCAAGAGCGGTTCGCCATTCTGCGCGCCCAACCGGGCACCGCCGATGACGCCGAACTCGACGCCATCTGGGCGGCGCTGCCGACCCTGACTCCCGAGGAGTTGTTCGGGCAGTGGAAAGGCGCGGAGTTCACGACAGGGCATCCGACCAACGGCCTGCTGGACACCATCGGCTGGTACGGAAAAACCTTCGTCTCGCGCACCGAGGTACACCCGCTGATCTGCCGCGACAACGACGGCAACCTCTACTCCAACACGAGCGTCGGCAAAGGGCTCGCGAGCCTGTGGTCGGTGGAGTTCCGCGGTGAGGTGACCGCGTCGATGGTCTATGACGGGCAAGCGATCATCGACCACTTCAAGAAGGTCGACGACAACACCGTCATGGGCATCATGAACGGCAAGGACGCCGTGGTCGGCGGGCGCTACCTGTACTTCTTTCTCGAGCGCGTGTGATTCAGTCCGGGCCGGGTGCCGGCGACGCGGTGGTGCGCCGGTTCACCAGGCTCGGCGGGTGTCGGTAGATGCGCTGTGGGGCTCCCGGTTGATCCATTCGTTGCACCAGAAACTTGGCGGCACGCACGCCCACTGCGTAGTTCCCGTTGTCCACCGAGGTCAGTGATATATGCCGCAGGCCGGCGAGCGCGGTCTCGTCGTAGCCGACGAGGGAGATGTCGTCGGGGATCCTCAGGCCACGATCGTCGGCCGCCGACATGGCGCCCAGGCATGTGACGTCGTTGAATCCCACGATCGCGGTGGGCGGTCTCACTGAGTCGAGAAGTCGTGCGGTGGCGGTGAATCCGCCCTCTTCGGTCATTCCGCTGTACTCGACCGACGGTGCCGGCAGGCCGGCGTCGGCAAGGGTTTCGGTCACTCCCTGCAGGCGGAGTCGACCGACGAGGCCGGGACCTTGCAGGTGTGCCACCCGACGGTGGCCGAGTCCGATGAGGTGTTCAGTGGCCAGCCGGGCGCCGATCAGATCATCATCGACCGCAATGTCGACCGTCGGCAGGTCGGGTTCGAGCGTGCCCGCCAGCACCACGGGTACTGATCGCGCCGCCCGTTCGACGTCCACGTGCGCCTCGGTGGTTCCGACCACCACCAGACCGTCGACCTGACGGTCCAACAGGGTATCGACTGTGTTGCGGCCGACTCGGTGGTCGAGACGACTGTCCACCATGATGGGAGCCAGGTCGACCGCGTCGAATGTGGTCGCCAGACCTTCCAGCAGGCTCACATACCACGGGTTTCGGAGGTCGTTGATGATGATTCCGACTGTGCCGCTGCGTGATTCGGAGAGCCCACGCGCGATCGTGTTGGGCCGGTAGCCCAAGTCGCTCATCGCCGTCCGGACCCGTTCGCGACGTTCGTCGCTGACGTTGGGCTCATCGCGGATCACACGAGAGACCACGGATTTCGAGACGCCGGCGTGTGCGGCGACGTCCCGGATCGTCGCCGGTCGCCGCCTCTGCGGCGTCGCGATGGACGGTGTCTCATTCGCTTCGCTCATCGGCTGCCCATCCTATGTCCTTTCAGACCGTGTCCTCTCAAAGAACGTCTTGCGTCGGGTGACGCCGCTCACGTACAGTCGCTGGGATCGGTCCCAAAACTGTCCCATATGCGGTTCGAAAGAACCAATACCAGGGATCAACCGCATCGACCGGTCACCCCGGATTGATCGTTCAGGAGGCGTCATGTCGGTACGAGTAGCTCTGCTCGGTGCTGGATTCATCGGGGCGGTTCACGCGCGCAATCTCGCGGCGCATCCCGCCGTCGAGTTCGTCGGCGTTTACGACGTCGACGCCGAACGCGCTGCGCAGGTCGCCGACGTCTCGGGAGTGGGGGTGATTGGTATCGACGCTGCTCTTGATCCAGCCGTGGCTGATGCGGTTCTCATCGCATCATCGACCGATACGCATGCCGACCTGCTCGGTCGGGCAGCGTCGGCCGGCCTTGCGGTGCTGTGCGAGAAGCCCATCGATCTCGATCTGGCCCGCGCCATCGACACGGTGGAAAGGGCCGAGGCCACAGGCTGCGTGGCGATGGTCGACTTCAATCGTCGATTCGACGCGGACTACGCAGCGCTACACGCCGCCGTTACCGCCGGTGACATCGGCGAGGTGGAGTTCGTCCAGATGACCACCCGCGGGCCGGCAGTGCCGCCGATCTCGTACCTCGCCGTCTCCGGCGGGCAGATGCGCGATCAAACCGTGCACTTCTTCGATCTCGCGCGGTGGATCACCGGTATGGACCCGGTCTCGGTCTTCGCGTCGGGATCGGTCGTCACCGACCCCCGCGTCGCCGACGTCGGCGACGTCGATCTCTCCCTCGTGACGTTACGCATGCCCACCGGTGCGCTGGTCTCCATCGACAGTGCCCGACGGACCGCCTACGGCTACGACGAGCGAATCGAGGTCATGGGATCGGCGGGGCTGATCGAGGCGGGCCGGCAGCAGACCGGGTCGATCACCCGATTCGGCGCCGGACACGCCATCGTCGACGGTCTGCATCCCGGGTGGTTCGAACGCGTGGCGGACACCTACGGCCGCGCCCTTGACCACTTTGTGTCGGCCGTCTCCTCGGGTGAGCGCATCGGTCCGACGCTCTCCGAGGCGCTCAAGGCGCAGGCGATTGCGGAGGCGGCGACCCGATCACTGACCAGCGGCATGCTCGAAACCATCCACTATCCGGTCGGATCGGTCCCGGTCGGTTGAAACGCAAACGGAACTGAAATACCAACGAAGGAAAGAAGACTCATGAGCAACATCATCGTCGGTTCGGCCCCGGACTCCTGGGGCGTCTGGTTTCCCGACGACCCCCAACAGACGCCGTACGGCCGATTCCTCGACGAGGTGGCCGCATCGGGATACCAGTGGATCGAGCTCGGTCCCTACGGCTATCTGCCCACCGATCCCGAACAACTCTCCGATGAGCTCGGAAGTCGTGGCCTGAAACTTTCCGCCGGAACGGTTTTCGAGCATCTGCATCAGGAGAACTCATGGGATGCGGTGTGGTCGCAGATCGCCGACGTCGCGAAACTCACCGCGGCGGTGGGCGGCAAGCACGTGGTGGTGATCCCGGAGATGTGGCGCGACCCGGCCACCGGTGAGGTTCTCGAGGACCGCGACCTGACCGACGAGCAGTGGCGCGCCAAGACCGCCGGCATGAACGATCTCGGTCGGGCAATGTTCGAAACCTACGGTGTCCGTGCGCAATACCATCCGCATGCGGATAGTCACGTGGACACCGAGCAGAACATCTACCGGTTCCTGGAGAATACCGATCCCGAGTTCGTGAACCTCTGCCTGGACACCGGGCACGTCAGCTACTGCGGTGGCGACAACCTTGCCATCATCCGTGCCCACCCGGAGCGCATCGGTTACCTGCATCTCAAGCAGGTCGACGAGCAGGTCCGAGCCAAGGTGGCCGCCGACGACCTCCCGTTCGGTGAGGCCGTGCGACTCGGCGCCATGACTGAACCGCCGCTTGGCATTCCGGAGATGCCGCCGTTGCTCGACGCGGTCGCCGACCTCGACGTCGATATCTTCGCCATCGTCGAGCAGGACATGTATCCCTGCACACCGGACACACCATTGCCGATCGCGCAACGCACTCGAAAGTACCTGGGGTCGTGCGGGATTCCCGCAGTGTCTTTTCGTTGATCCAGTGTCTTTTCGTTGATCGCTGTGCGTGTCTTTGCTCATTCACCGATCCCCTATAGGAGCCGACCATGAAGATCGCCCTCGATCCGACGCCGTTCCATCACAGCCACAGCCTCCTCGAACTGCCGCAGGTGGTGGCAGAGCTGGGATATGAGTGGCTGCAACTGACCCCGCATGTGGACATGATCCCGTTCTTCAATCATCCCAAGGCCGACGACGACCTGGTCGCCAAGTTCCGCAAGGCGTGCAGCGATGCGGGTGTCGGCATCGCCTCGGTGCTGCCCGTACTCCGGTGGTCGGGACCTGACGAGGATGCCCGCGAGGCCGCGGTGCGCTACTGGAAACGGGCCATCCAGATCACCATCGACCTTGGTGTGAACGTGATGAACACCGAGTTCTCCGGCCGACCCGAGAAGCCCGAGGAATCCGAGC
>JAEYMI010000069.1 GCA_023461275.1 Actinomycetes bacterium
GTCCGGCGTCAATGCCGGACTGTCGACAGTGAACCATCGAGATACATTGTCGCGCAATAGGTCCCATACGCAACGCGCAACACCGCACCGGGTCAGACGGCTATAGCCATGAAGTTGGCTCGCCGCTCGACGGCCAGCTCGTACGCCATGATGGCGTCGCCGAGCTCGAGGTCGAGTCGGAAGAACCGTTCGGCCGGATCAGTGTCGCGCTGGGCCTGCTCGACCAGGGGCATCAGGCGTTGCACCTCGGCGAGCGTGTCGACGAAGCGGGCGTCTGTGAATTCGTCGATGTAGGCCAACTCGGCCCGCTCACGCCGTTGTGCGGGCGAATCGGAGAGACGTGGCCGGTACGCCGAGCGTGTCCGGCGGCTACGAGGTTGGTTGTCGCCCAGAGAGGCGAGGAACAGCGCGGCGACGATGCTGAGAGCGATGGCGGCGATCATGGTGCGGGAGTCCTTTGGGAGTGAGGATGGGGTGATGGTTATTCGGTGTCGAGTGCATCCGGCGGTGACCTACCCGCGACGACCTCGGCACACCACGTCACTCGCAATGCCTCCGAATGATGCTGCGAGACAACGTGTGCCGTGGGTGACACGGTCAGAGCACGGCGAGTGATCCGACGATGCACGGTGCGAGCAACCGAGACCACGGCCACTGATCGCCGGGCGAGCGCAGACCAAACCAGGGCAGCAAACCGACTGCGGAACGTTGCGTCGCTGGCATCCTCGGCCACCACGTCGACCACGGTCTCATCGAGCCACACGGCGAAGTGCTCACGCTCTGCCGTCTGCCAGAACTCGACCTCGACACGCTCCGCCTCACGCTCGGCACGGATCTCGGCTGCGACGCTGACCAGCACGTCGCGGTAGGTGATCCTCGGTTCGACCTTGTCGAAGTAGATAGCCCGGTCGGTCGCATAGCCGATCGCGTACTCATCGGCGCGTACGAGTTGCAGATCTCGCAGCTCACGATATGTTTCGACGCACCTTCGAACCCATTCGGTTGCCATGGCAGTCAGTACGGTTCGGTGAGACCACCGACGACGCGGATCACGTCGGTGGCGAGTTGGTAGGCGAGCGTGCCCTCGGCGTGTTCGCGTTGGGTCTGCATCGCGTCGAGAACAAGTGCCAGACGCTCGGCCACCGATTCGGGGTTGCCTTCCACCTCGGCGAACGTCCCCCGCCAATCGGATACGCCAACGTAGGCGTGGTCGGTCACCGACGGGTCGAATGTGGCATCACCTGTCGTGAGCAGAACCTCGGCAGTGTGCTGGCCGAGCACGAACGATGCAACCATCGCGGTGCAGTTGCCACCCGTGTACTCGAACTTGAAGTCGAGACCGGTCGCGTCGACGACGGCAGCCGGCACTGCCGAGTCGTGCATCCCCTCGCGGCAGTGGTCGCAGAGCGGGCCTGAGTTGCGCATGAGTTCGGTTTTGCAAGCGGTGCAGAACATGGTTGTTTCTCCGATCGGTTCGAGTGGGTTCAGCGAAGGACTTGTGCGGCAACAAGATTCAAGGCTGCGAGGCTGGTCGCGACCGCTGCCCGGTCGAAGTCGACAGCGTCCTCAAGTCGCCATACGAGTCGGATCACCTCGGCGCGACGGTCCCCGGCGCGGTCGGCGATCTCGTAGGCCCAACCTT
This sequence comes from Actinomycetes bacterium, assembly GCA_023461275.1. GTDB lineage: Bacteria > Actinomycetota > Actinomycetes > Mycobacteriales > Mycobacteriaceae > Gordonia. Next base: position 1,643 of record JAEYMI010000069.1, read on the forward strand.
CGGCGGCACGCTCGGCTGCTGCCATCACGTCGGCGTCGACGACGGGGGATGCCGAGAGTGCGGCGCGGATCTGATCGGCGACGGGGTTCAGGGTGCACGACATGAGAGACCTCCTGTGAGGCGAGTGAGTGGGTTGGTGGCAGAGCTGCCGCAATCAGATCTAGCACGGCCGGCGTCGACGGCGCAACCCCAATTCCGTTGTGGCACAGGGGGATAGAGCCCCCCACACCCCCTCGCCGCCGACGCCGCAATGCTCAGTGGACGGCCCCGAGCGACCCGTGAACTTCTCCTATGACGACCCCCAAATACGCAGTGGCACAACGCAATCACTAGTGGGTTATGCGCATATCGCAATCCATGACCTGCGGTAATGCTTTGTCAGACAACAGAAAACCGGCTAGAAACCGCGCAATGTCAGCGGTTTCTAGCCGGCAGGAGAGGTATGGATGGGTATTGATGCGCGCAGTGGGCTACGCCGGATCAAAGCCAACGGACACCCTGCGGGTGACAGAAGTGGATACCCCATCCCGGAATCGACCCACGAACCACGCCCGTAATCGCGTCAGGCCAGCACCGATTGCCACCTGACCCGTAGGGTAGGCGGTAACCATCTGGCACCGATCTCGTGTTTCGCGACGACGCGAGTGGTGGCGCACGTCCCCGGCGTGCGACTCGGCTACGGGGAGCAGGCTGGTTAAGGTCGGGCTCTGCGAAGACGACCAGCGCCCCGGTGCCGAGTCGAACGGCACCTACGACCATCGGGGCGAACTGGTGTCAGGGAAGCGCCGCCGACAGGGCAGCGCGGAACCCGGCGTCGAACGCCGGATCGTCGAGTGGGTCGGGTGTGACTCTGAGAAGCTGCGCGGCCACCACGGCAACGAGCGGACCCGGCAACAGGTCGAGCTTGGCGGCGGCGGCCTCGTAACCGAGCCACCACGTCGAGGGGTCAAGGTCGGCGCCAGCACGCACCTTCGGCGCGCTCACGATGCGTACCAGCCGAGGACGTAGGCGACCTGGCAGGCGCCGAGGGGGAGTGTGTAGAGCGCGATCACCGCGACGATTGCGGCAGCGTATTGCAGTCGTGACAAGGGTTGATCCTTCCAACGGTTGGTCATGTTGGATGGGTCACGAAATACCGCTGGGGGACACCGGGTTGCTACACGGGCCGCTACACGACGTGTTGGTGTAGCAACCGCGGAAACGAAAAAACCCCTGCTGAACAGGGGTTTCTTGGTGCCCTCGGTGAGACTCGAACTCACACTGTACGGGTTTTGAATCCGTTGCCTCTGCCAATTGGGCTACGAGGGCTCCCCGCAGCCGCCCCGGCGTCGGCGGCGGTTGCGAGTGTCCACTGTAGTTGATCGGCTGCATGCCCTCCCAACCGGTACGCTGCACGCATCGACGCTCCTCGTAGCCCAGGCTCGGGAGCGCCGGGCAGAGGTGTCCACTCAAGGCGGAGGAGGGGATGGTGACGGTGACCGATCGGGTGGCCAAGCCGGAGAGCTCGTCGACGAAGACGCACAAAGTGCTTGTCGCCGAAGATGATTCGCTGATCCGGATGGATCTCATCGAGATGTTGCGGGAAGAGGGCTACGACGTCGTCGGCGAGGCTCCCAATGGCCAGGCGGCCGTCGAGCTGACCGAGGCACTCAAGCCCGATCTCGTCATCATGGACATCAAGATGCCGGTGCGTGACGGAATCGACGCCGCCACCGAGATCGCCGAGAAGCGTCTGGCGCCGGTGGTGATGCTGACCGCGTTCAGTCAGCGCGACTTCATCGAGAAGGCCCGCGATGCCGGTGCGATGGCCTACCTCGTCAAGCCGTTCACCAAGGCCGACCTCGTGCCCGCAATCGAAGTGGCGGTGAGTCGTTACACCGAGCTCAAACAGCTCGAAAACGAGGTCGCCACCATGACCGACCGGCTCGAGACACGCAAGCTCGTCGAGCGCGCCAAGGGATTGCTGATGGCAAAGCAGCAATTGTCAGAACCCGAAGCGTTCAAGTGGATTCAGCGCGCGGCGATGGATCGTCGGACCACCATGAAGGCGGTCGCACAGGTCGTCGTGGAGACCCTCGGATCCGACGCCTGAACCATCAGATCGAGCCATCGTTAATTCTGTGAAAACACGCCGCGCTGTGTCGTGCGTGTTTGCCTGCAATCTCGCGCGGTGGTCCCTGTTTGGGTCTATGTTTTCCGACAGGTCTCCTCGGTAGACCTCCCGATGGATCGGGTGGCTGAAGTGAGAGGTAGTAAAGAATGCATCGTCGCATGACGACAGGCGCGCTGGCAGTGGCGCTTGCGGGGGTACTGACGCTCTCGGCGTGTAGCAGCAAATCCAGCGACACGGGCAGCGCGGAATCAAGCGGATCCGCTTCGGCCGGTTCGGCTCTGCAGATCGCACCGCTGGCCCAGATCGACACGGAGGGCAACGAGGTCCAGGCGGCCGCGGAGAATCAGGCCCTCAAGCCCGCAGGTGACGGCAACGCCAAGTGCGCGCCGACCACCATCGCGATGGCCGGCGCACTCACCGGCGCCGACGCCGCGCTCGGCATCAACATCGTCGACGGTGCGCAGCTGGCAGTGGATCAGCACAACAAGGCCAACGCCGACTGCAAGATCACACTGAAGCGTTTCGACACCGAGGGTGACCCGCAGAAGGCCACCCAGGTGGCACCGCAGATCGCCAACGACGAGTCGATCGTCGGCCTGATCGGTCCGGCCTTCTCCGGCGAGACCAAGGCCACCGGCGGCATCTTCAACCAGGCCGGACTGGTGTCGGTGACCGCTTCGGCGACCAACCCGACGCTGACCGACAACGGCTGGAAGACGTTCTTCCGTGGCCTGGCCAACGATGACGTTCAGGGCCCGGCCGTCGCCAAGTACCTCACCGGAACCATGGGCAAGAAGAAGGTCTGTGTCATCAAGGACGACACCGACTACGGTGCCGGTCTGGCCAAGGCCATCACCTCGACGCTGGGATCCGCAGCCGACGCCGGCTGCTCGGGCGATGTGAAGAAGGGTGACCGCGAGTTCTCCGCGATCATCTCCAAGATCACCGCGGCCAGCCCCGATGCGGTCTTCTACTCGGGCTACTACGCCGAGGCCGCGCCTCTCGCGCAGCAGCTGAAGTCGGCCGGCTCGACGGCCACCTTCGTTTCCGGTGACGGCACCAACGACCCGCAGTTCACCGCTCAGGCCGGCGACGCCGCCAAGACCGCGGTCCTGTCCTGCCCCTGCGGTCCGGCACCGTCGCAGTTCAAGAGCGAGTACGAAGCCGCCTTCAACCAGTCGCCGGGTGTGTACTCGGTGGAGGCCTACGACCTCGCGACCATCCTGATGAAGGGCATCGGCTCCGGTAAGGCCACCCGTCCTGAACTGCTCGACTACGTGCGCACGTACAAGGGTTCGGGCCTGGCCCGCGCCTACGAGTGGACCCCGACCGGCGAACTCAAGTCGTCGAACATCTGGGTGTACGAAGTCAAGTAAATCGCCATCGCCGGCACGGTGCGTCCGGGCATTAGCCCGGGCGCACCGTGTTCGCTGCGGGGGAATGTCGGCTGAAAGGCGCGCATGATCGCGTACACGATGGCCGAGACGTCAGTGATGGCAGCCACCATCAATTTCGATCTCGGTGCTCTGCGTGACGGCTTCTGGGGTCTCACGATCGAAGGACTGACCTACGGTGCGATCTACGCACTGGTGGCGGTCGGTTACACGCTGGTCTACGGCGTTCTCAAACTCATCAACTTCGCGCATTCCGAGGTCTTCATGCTCGGCATGTTCGGCACCTACATCGGGCTGCTGCTGCTCGGCTTCACCCCGTCGGGCAACACATACTCCCAGGGCACGCTGATGACCATCGTGTACCTGGTCCTCGCGGGCATCTGCGGTATGGCGGTCTCCGGCGGTGCGGCGGTCGGGCTGGAGTTCATTGCCTATCGCCCCCTCCGACGACGGGGTGCTCGGCCGTTGGCCTTCCTGATCACCGCGATCGGAATGTCGTTCGTGCTGCAGGAACTCGTGCACTACGTCTTGCCGAAGCTGCCGATCGACCCGCCGCTGGGTGGTTCGAGCTCGCAGCCGACCATCCGGCTCGTCGAGCCGGTCAAGGAGTTCACCCTCTTCGGCGCGCCGGTGTACAACCTCACCTTGGTGATCATCATCTCCGCGGTGATCCTCGCCCTCGGCACCGATGCCATGATCAACCGCACTCGGCTGGGACGCGGTATCCGATCGGTCGCCCAAGACCCGGATGCTGCTCTGCTGATGGGTGTTTCGCGGGAAAAGACCATCATGGTCACGTTCCTGCTCGGCGGTCTGTTGGCCGGCGCTGCGGCCCTTCTCTACACGCTGCGCGTGCCCACCAACATCGTCTACTACGGCGGATTCATCCTCGGCATCAAAGCGTTCTGCGCAGCGGTCCTCGGCGGTATCGGCAACGTGCGCGGCGCGCTTCTCGGCGGTCTGCTGCTCGGCGTCATGGAAAACTATGGGTCGGTGGTGCTGGGCAACCAATGGAAGGACGTGGTCGCCTTCGTGCTGCTGATCCTGGTGCTGATGTTCCGTCCCACCGGAATCCTCGGCGAGAAGCTCGGGAAGGCGCGGGTATGACGACGAATCAACCTGAGCGCGATCGGTCGGCGCGTCGAGCACCCGAGGTTCCGAAGGATCCCTATGCGCCGGAACGTCGCGGACTCGGCGACGCCATCCGGACCTGGTGGGACGGACTACCGCGCGTCGGGCAGTGGGCGGTCGGCATTCCGGCGATCCTGCTCGTCGCGTTCCTTCCAGTGATCAAGCCGCCGATCATCACCACCACCGCCACCGACTTCGGCGTCGTGATGGCCACGTTCGCGATGACTGCGCTCATCGCGATCGGACTCAACGTGGTGGTCGGCCAGACAGGTCTGCTCGACCTGGGCTACGTCGGCTTCTACGCGGTCGGCGCCTACGTCGTCGCTCTGCTGACCAGCCCCGCGAGCCCGCTGTGGAACAGCCCCGACCACGGGATCTTCTCCGGCCCGTTGGCGTGGCTGGCGTGCGTGCCACTGGCCATCGTGATCACCGGGATCACCGGCCTGCTGCTCGGCACACCGACGCTGCGGGTGCGTGGCGATTACCTGGCCATTGTGACCCTCGGCTTCGGTGAGATCGTCCGCCTGTTGGCCGACAACCTGACCGAGGTCACCAACGGTGCGTCCGGCCTGCAGGGAGTGTTGTTCCCGGAGGTCTTCCGCAGCTCCGAACATCCCGACGGCGTGTTCTCCACCTCCAACAACGGTGGCACGTTCAACTACGGCGTGTGGTGGTTCTGGTTGGGGATGGCACTGGTGATTCTGGTGCTCATCATCGTCGGAAACCTCGAACGCAGCCGGGTCGGACGGTCCTGGATCGCCATCCGCGAGGACGAGGACGCCGCCGAGATCATGGGTGTCCCCACCTTCAAATACAAGCTGTGGGCCTTCGTCATCGGCGCGGGCATCGGTGGATTGTCCGGCGCGGTCTACGCAGGACAGGTGCAATACGTGGACCCGAAGGCGTTCACCGTCATCAATTCGATGCTGTTCCTGTGCGCGGTGGTCCTCGGTGGTTCGGGCAACAAACTCGGCGTCATCGTCGGTGCCTTCCTCATCGTGTACCTGCCGGCACGCGTCCAAGGCATCGAAGTCGGCGGGCAGTCCCTCAGCGAGTTCAAGTACCTGTTCTTCGGTATCGCGCTGGTGGTCCTGATGATCTTCCGCCCGCAGGGCTTGTTCCCCGCGCGCGCACGACTCATCACCTTCGGTCGTCGGGTCTACGGTTCGGTGCAACGCGTCCGGAAATCCCCGGCCACGCCAGAGGAGGTGGGTGCATGAGCAGGCATCGTCAGTCCGACGACGACAACCCGGTCGACGCGTCGCCCGGCCTCGACGAACAGGTCGCCGCGGCCGAACAGGATTCGCAGGCCACCGCGATCGTCGATCCCGCTCTGGTGGATCCAGCTCTGGCCGATCCCGAGGCAGTGGCCGAAGCCGTTGCACCACAACGTGATATCGCGACCGCCGAGGGGCAGAAGCTCCTCGAGGTGAATGGGCTGACCGTCGAGTTCGGTGGTCTGGCCGCCCTCGACGACGTCACCTTCGACATCAAACGTGGCGAGATCCTCGGACTCATCGGGCCCAACGGTGCCGGTAAGACCACCTGTTTCAATGCCATCACCGGTGTCTACAAGCCGACGCGGGGGACGGTCACCTTCGACGGTGCGCCGCTCGGACGGATCAAGCAGCACCAGATCACCCGCCGCGGAATCGCCCGCACCTTCCAGAACGTGCGACTCTGGGGCGAGATGACCGCGCTGGAGAACGTCTGCGTCGGCACCGACGCCCGCCACAAGACGTCGGTGTTCGGTGGCATCTTCCGCACTCCCCGGCACTATCGGGAAGAGCACGACGCCGTCGACCGCGGCATGGCGCTACTGGAGTTCGTCGGTATCGCGCCCCGCGCGGCGGAGAAGGCGTCGAATCTGCCCTACGGTGATCAACGTCGACTCGAAATCGCACGAGCCCTGGCCACCGAACCCAAACTGCTCTGCCTCGACGAGCCGGCCGCCGGATTCAACCCCAGCGAGAAGACCGCGCTGATGGATCTGATCAAAAAGATTCGCGACGACGGCTACACCGTGCTGCTCATCGAGCACGACATGCGTTTGGTGATGGGGGTGACCGACCGGATCGTGGTGCTCGAGTTCGGCCGCAAGATCGCCGACGGTACGCCGAAACAAGTCCGCGACAACCCGGCGGTGATCGCGGCTTACCTGGGAGTTCCTGATGACGACATCGCCTGAACCGCAACCGACTTCGAGTGCAACCAGCGGCGTGCCGGTCCTCGAACTCCGTGATGTGGTGATCCACTACGGAAGAATCCGTGCGCTGCACGGTATCTCGCTGAGTGTCGGCGATGGTGAACTGGTCACCCTGCTCGGCGCCAACGGCGCGGGGAAGTCCACCACGATGCGCGGGATCTCCGGCCTCAACAAGCTCACCAGCGGTGAGATCCTGTTCAACGGAGAGTCGATCACCAATCTCGCGCCGCACGAGCGGGTCAGGCAGGGCATCATCCAGGTCCCTGAGGGGCGTCGGATCTTTCCCGGCATGACGGTGCTGGAAAACCTCGACATGGGTTGCTACGGGCGGAAATTCGAGTCCAAGGTGGCCTACAACGAGGCGCTCGACCATGTCTTCGATCTCTTCCCTCGACTCGGGGAGCGACGTAAACAGTTCGGCGGCACCATGTCCGGCGGCGAGCAGCAGATGCTTGCCATCGGTCGTGCGCTGATGGCCCGGCCGAAACTGCTGCTGCTCGATGAACCGTCGATGGGGTTGGCGCCCATGGTGATTCAACAGATCTTCCGCATCATCGCGCAGATCAACGCCGACGGCACCACGATCCTGCTCGTCGAACAGAACGCGCAGCAGGCGCTGAGTCGATCCGATCGTGGGTACATCCTCGAGACCGGGTCAATCACCAAGGAAGGTCCCGGCAAGGAACTCCTCGTCGACGACGCGGTACGTGAGGCCTACCTGGGCGTCGCCTGATCGCCTGCGTCCGCAGACAAGGACCACGCGCCCACGTTCAGGTCTCACTGAAGTCGATACGCTCTGACCATGCCGGATATCACTGTCGTCCCCAGCGCTGACGTCGACGTCGTCAGTGCGGTGTTGGCGACGGCTTTCGCAGCTGATCCGGTCCTGCGCTGGCTCAATCCCACACCGGACCGCGACGAGATGATCTTTCGAACCCTCCTGAAGTGGGTGCATGGTTCGGGCTCATCTGTTGACCTCGCACTGCGCGACTCGGTACCGGTGGGGGCCGGCGTGTGGGACCCGCCTGGTTACCGTGTTCCGGTCGGCCACCAGGTCGCATCGGTGTGGGGATTCCTTCTGGGCCTGCGCATGGGCGTCGGGCGGGGATTGGCGCTCGAGCGCAGGTTCCGACCGGCCCGGCCCGATGAGCCGCACTGGTACCTCGCGCAGCTCGGTGCGGCCACCCAGGGCGTCGGGGTCGGCTCGGCGCTGTTGACCGCGGGCCTCGAGCGCGTCGAGGGGCCGGCGTATCTGGAGAGCTCGAACAAGGCCAACATTCCGCTGTACGAGCGCTTCGGATTCCGCGTCGTCGGCGAGATCATGTTGCCCTCCAAGGGACCAATCGTGTGGCGGATGTACCGAAAGTGAACACCTCCCTCGCCTGTCGGGGCCCATCACTAGACTCGCCTAGGTGAGTCCTGCGAAGAGTTCGACGGCCAGTCCGAAGGCAACCGCCAAGGGATCGTCAGGAAAAGGTGACCAGCCGGTACTGATGCTGCTCGACGGCCATTCGCTGGCCTATCGCGCGTTTTTCGCGCTGCCCGCCGAGAACTTCAAGACGGCCACCGGGCAGACGACCAACGCGGTTTACGGATTCACCTCGATGCTCATCAATCTGCTGCGCGACGAGGAACCAACACATATCGCGGCGGCGTTCGATGTGTCCCGCAAGACATTCCGTTCCGAGATGTTCCCCGAGTACAAGGCGCAGCGATCCAAGTCCCCGGACGAGTTCAACGGCCAGGTCGACCTGACCAAGGAGGTTCTCGACGCTCTGGGTATTCCGGTGATGGCGATCGAGGGTTTCGAAGCCGACGACATCATCGCGACACTGGCCACCCAGGCCGAGGCGCTGGGATACAAGGTGCTGATCGTCACCGGTGACCGTGACTCGCTACAACTCGTCGACGACGCGGTTACCGTGCTGTACCCCCGCAAAGGTGTCTCCGAGCTGACGCGGTTCACGCCGGATGAGGTCGAGAAGAAGTACGGTCTGACGCCGACGCAGTATCCCGATTACGCTGCCCTGCGCGGAGATCCGAGCGACAACCTGCCCGGCATTCCCGGTGTGGGGGAGAAGACGGCATCCAAATGGATCCGCGAGTACGGTTCGCTGGCGTCGTTGGTCGATCATGCCGATGAGGTGAAGGGCAAGGTCGGTGACGCCTTGCGTGCGCATCTCGCGTCGGTCCAGACCAACCGACGGCTGACCGAGCTGATCCGCGACATGTCCTTGCCCGCGGGCCCCGACGACCTCGCGATGGTCGGATGGGATCGCGATCGCATCCACCAGCTGTTCGACGACCTCGAATTCCGGGTCCTGCGCGATCGGCTGTTCTCAACGCTGACCTCGGTGGAACCCGAAGCCGAATCAGGCTTCGATCTCGACGGGTCGATCCTGGCCACCGGGCAGGTCGCCGCATGGCTGAGCGAGCACACGCGTGATGGGCGCAGCGGAGTCGCGATCACCGCGCCACACGTGGTCGTCGGCGCCGAAGCCACCGGCATCGCGATCGCCGCAGCCGACGGCACGTCGGCCTACGTCGACGTCACCACCATCGACCCCGACGATGACGCCGCGCTCGCTACTTGGCTGGCCGATCCGTCGGCGCACAAAGCGCTCCACGAGGCCAAGTGGGCCATCCACGCGCTCCGCGAGCGGGGCTGGCAACTGGCTGGTGTCACCAGCGACACCTCGCTGGCGGCCTACCTGGTGCGGCCCGGGCAGCGCACCTTCAACCTCGACGACCTCGCGCTGCGCTATCTGCGTCGTGAACTCAAGGCCGACGACGGCACCGGTGACGGACAGCTCTCGCTGCTCGACGACGACGACGGCGGAACCGCGAAACTCGCCGAGCAGCAGATGCTCGAGGCCCGTGCCGTGCAGGAACTCGCCGACACCCTCGACGTCGAACTCGACCGGATGGATTCCAAGCCGCTGCTCACCGAGATGGAGCTGCCCCTGTCGTTCGTCCTCGCCGACCTCGAAGCCGCCGGGATCGCCGTCGATGTGGAGCACTTCGGCGAACTCGAGCGTGAGTTCTCCGACCGCATCCGGGCCGCCGCGGAGTCCGCGTACGAGGTCATCGGCGAGCAGATCAACCTCGGCTCACCCAAGCAGCTGCAGACCGTCCTCTTCGACAAGCTCGACATGCCGAAGACCAAGAAAACCAAGACCGGCTACACCACCGACGCCGATGCGCTGCAGTCGCTCTATGAGAAGACCGACCATCCATTCCTCGCGCATCTGCTCGAGCACCGCGATGCCACGCGACTGAAAGTGACCGTCGACGGTCTGCTCAAATCCGTTGCCGACGACGGCCGCATCCACACGACGTTCAACCAGACGGTTGCGGCCACCGGTCGGCTCTCGTCGACCGAACCGAACCTGCAGAACATTCCGGTCCGCACCGAGGCCGGCCGCAAGATTCGCAAGGGGTTCGTGGTCCAGACCGCGGCGGGGCCGGGCGCCGACGACGGCCGCTATGAGTGCCTGATGACCGCCGACTACAGCCAGATCGAGATGCGCATCATGGCTCACCTCTCCGAGGACGAGGGTCTGATCGAGGCATTCAACACCGGCGAAGACCTGCACAACTTTGTGGGGTCCCGCGCGTTCGGTGTGCCCATCGACGCGGTGACCACCGAGATGCGTCACCGGGTGAAGGCCATGTCGTACGGACTTGCCTACGGCCTCAGCGCTTTCGGGCTCGCCGCCCAGCTCAAGATCGGTCGGGACGAGGCGAAGGAACAGATGGAGGCGTACTTCGCGCGATTCGGCGGAGTACGCGACTATCTGCACAACGTCGTCGACGAGGCACGCAAGAACGAGTACACCGCAACGCTGTTCGGTCGTCGTCGCTATCTGCCCGATCTCAACAGCGACAACTGGCAGCGCCGGCAGTCGGCCGAGCGGATGGCACTCAACGCGCCGATCCAGGGCACCGCGGCCGACATCATCAAGGTCGCGATGATCAACGTCCACAAACGCCTCGTCGCCGACGAATTGCGATCCCGCATGCTGTTGCAGGTGCACGACGAACTCGTCCTCGAAATCGCCGCGGGTGAGCGTGATGCGGTCGAGGATCTGGTCCGCACCGAGATGGGAACGGCAATCAGTTTGTCTGTTCCGCTGGAGGTTTCGGTCGGATTCGGCCAATCCTGGGACGACGCGGCACATTGACACCTAGCCCGGACCGCCACCGGATGGGCGTCCTGATCGGGGACGGCATCGGAACGGAAATCGTGCCCGCCGCGGTCACGGTGGCCGACGCCGCCGGCCGACGCGAGGGCGTGGTCATCGACTGGGTAAAACTCCCGTTCGGTCTCGACGCCGTGTCCAGCCACGGTTCGCCGATTCCGGAAGCAACGCTGCGTGCGCTCGATGATCTCGACACGTGGATCGTCGGCCCGCATGATGCGTCGAATTACCCACCGGCCCAACGTGGTTCGTTGACGCCTGGCGCAGTGATCCGCAAACGATTCGACCTGTTCGCGAATCTGCGCCCGTGTCAGGCTTTTCCGGGTGTGCCGGCGATGGCGCCGGACATCGACGTGCTCATCGTGCGGGAGAACAGCGAGGGCCTCTACGCCGACCGCAACATGGCGACCGGATCAGGTGAATTCATGCCGACACCCGACGTGGCACTCGCGGTCGGCGTGGTGACCCGCGCAGCGTCGGAACGCATTGCGCGCGAGGCGTTCACCGCCGCGATGGGTCGTCGGCGTCATGTCACCGTCGTGCACAAGGCGAATGTGCTGGCGATGACGACGGGGTTGTTCCGCGATGTCTGTCTGGATGTCGCCGCCCAATTCCCCGACGTCGTCGTCGACCAGCAACACGTCGACGCGATGGCCGCGCACCTGGTTCGCCGGCCCGCGGACTTCGATGTGATCGTCACCGAGAACCTCTTCGGCGACATCCTCTCCGATCTGGCCGCCGAGTTGGCCGGCTCGTTGGGATTGGCGGGGTCGGTCAATGCCTCCGACCGGAAAGCGATGGCGCAGGCCGCTCATGGTGCCGCCCCGGACATCGCCGGACGAGGAATCGCCAATCCGGTGGCGATGATGGCCTCAGTTGCCCAGACCTTCCGGTGGTGGGCACGCTCGCGCGACGATGGGCGGTTCGATGCGGTCGGAGCTCGCATCGAGGCGGCGGTGCGGACCGTGCTGTCAGCTGGAGTGGCGACGGTCGATCTCGGCGGCGATTGTGACACCGCAGCATTCACCGACGCCGTACTGGCCGCGGTTAATCTCACGTAACCACCGGGTGGACTCGGCTGCAACGCAGTAAGTTCTCTAAACGGGCGACCCGTGTCGTTGCGAGTCATGTGTGTTCGGGGCTTCGTCTCCGGACCGAATAGATGGGGTGTTTGATGCGTTTTCTGAGATCGTTCCGACTCGGTGGGCTGCTGATCGCGGTCCTCGCGGTATTCGCCTTCGGGATCACCGCGTGCTCGAACGACGAGTCGGAGTCGAGTGGAGATATCACCCTGATGAACGTCGATGTCGCCAAGGTGGATGACATCGCGGCACTGGTCCCGCAGCAGATCCGGGATTCGGGCCAGCTGATCGTCGGGGTGAACGTTCCATACTCGCCCAACGAGTTCAAGGACGCCCAGGGCAACATCATCGGCTACGACGTCAACCTGATGAATGCCGTGGCGAAGGTTCTCGGTCTGACCCCGGTCTACAAGGAAGCCGACTTCGACAAGATCATCCCGGCGATCCAGCAAGGCACGTACAACGTCGGCATGTCGTCGTTCACCGACAGCAAGGAACGCGAGCAGCAGGTCGATTTCGTGACCTATTACAGCGCCGGTGTGCAGTGGGCCCAGCGCAAGGGCTCGGGCATTGATCCGAACAACGCGTGCGGCAAGAAGGTTGCCGTGCAGGCAACCACCGTCGAGGACACCGACGAGGTGCCCGCAAAGTCGAAGGCATGCACCGACGCCGGCAAGCCGGCCATCGAGAAGGTCAAGTTCGACAGCCAGGACGAGGCGACCAACGCTCTCGTCGTCGGCAAAGTCGATGCGATGTCGGCGGATTCGCCGGTCACCGCGTACGCCATCAAGAAGTCCGATGGAGCGCTCGAGAATGCCGGTGGTGTTTTCGATTCAGCTCCCTACGGCTACCCGGTCCAGAAGGGTTCGTCGCTGGGACCGGCCCTGCAGAAGGCCGTCCAGTACCTCATCGACAACGGCCAGTACAAGGCGATCGCCGAGCACTGGGGCGTCCAGGCCGGTGTGATCCCGAACTCGGTGATCAACGGCGCGATCAGCTGATCGAGTGAGCGCTCCGACGACGGGTCCACTGCCGGCGGCCGGCGGCAGTGAACCTGCACCGATCAAGGCGGTCCCGCTGCGCCATCCGGGGCAGTGGGCCGCGGCCGCGGTCGTCATCGTGCTGGCGGTGCTGTTCGTCTACGGCGCAGCCACCAACCAGGCCTACCGCTGGGACACCTTCGCCAAGTATCTGTTCGACACCCGCATCCTGTCCGGTGTCGGATACACGCTGGCGCTCACCGTGCTGGCGATGATCATCGCCATCGTGCTCGGCATCCTGCTGGCGATCATGCGGTTGTCGCCGAATCCGGTGTTGCGCTACACATCTTGGGTCTACCTGTGGGTGTTTCGTGGCACGCCGGTCTACGTCCAGTTGGTCTTCTGGGGTTTGTTCCCGTCGATCTACAAACGGATCGACCTGGGCATACCGTTCGTTCATCAGTTCGCGCACTTCGACATTCAGGCGCTCAACGCCGCCTTCCTGTTCGCGGTGATCGGGCTGGGTCTCAACGAGGCCGCCTATATGGCCGAGATCGTGCGCGCCGGCGTGTCGTCGGTCGGTGAAGGACAGACCGAAGCGTCGGTGGCCCTGGGAATGTCATGGTCGCAGACCATGCGCCGGACAGTATTGCCGCAGGCGATGCGGGTGATCATCCCGCCCACCGGCAACGAGCTGATCAGCATGCTCAAGACCACCAGCCTGGTGGCGGCGGTACCGTTCAGCCTCGAACTCTACGGCCGGGCGCGGGATATCTCCGGCGTCAACTTCCAACCCATCCCGCTGCTGATGGTGGCCTCCACCTGGTACCTGGCGGTCACCAGTGTGCTGATGGTCGGCCAGTACTACCTGGAGCGGTACTACTCGAAGGGCGCCAGTCGGCAGATGACCGCACGCCAACTCAAGGCGATGGCCGCAGCTCAGAACGCACCTGCCGTCTCCGAGCCGATGAAGGGTGAAGCCGATGGCCGCTGAGACCTCGACGGCGCCGACCCCGATGGTTCTGGCCGACCAGGTATGCAAGAGCTTCGGAACCCTGAACGTGCTCAAAGGGATCACCCTCGAGGTTGATCGGGGTGAGGTGTTGTGCCTCATCGGACCGTCGGGCTCGGGTAAGTCGACATTCCTTCGATGCGTCAACCACCTCGAAGTGGTCAATGCCGGACGGCTGTACGTGGACGGCGATCTTATCGGGTACCGCGAACGCGGCGACAAGCTTTACGAGATGAGCGCCAAAGACGCTGCGCGGCAACGGCGTGAGATCGGGATGGTGTTCCAGCACTTCAATCTGTTCCCACACCGCACCGCGTTGGAGAACGTCATCGAGGCGCCGACCCAGGTGAAGAAGCAACGCAAGAGCGAGGCGGTGGAGCGCGCTCGTTATCTGCTCGAGCGAGTGGGGTTGGCCGACAAGGCCGATACCTACCCGGCACAGCTCTCCGGTGGTCAGCAGCAGCGCGTCGCGATCGCCCGAGCGCTCGCGATGGACCCGAAGTTGATGCTCTTCGACGAACCGACGTCGGCTCTGGACCCCGAACTCGTCGGTGAGGTGCTCGGTGTCATGCGGGAACTCGCGGCGTCGGGGATGACGATGCTCGTGGTGACCCACGAAATGGGTTTCGCTCGCGAGGTCGCCGACCAGCTGGTGTTCATGGACGGTGGCGTCGTAGTCGAGAAGGGCAATCCGAAAGAGGTGCTTGCCAATCCGCAGCACGAGCGGACCAAGGGCTTTCTCTCCAAGCTCCTCTGACCACGTACTGGTCGATGTACCTCAGGGTGCCGGCTTGGTGCAGCAGAAGATCGCGGTGCCGGGAAAGAACATGCCTCGCAATGGACTCCACTGTCCCCACACCTGATTGAAGTCCTCCGGCCATTCGGGTTCCACGATGTCGTCGAGAATCAAACCGGCCGAACGGATCTCGCGTACCCGATCGCCGATGGTCCGGTGATGTTCGACGTAGGTGACGGTGCCGTCGTCGTCGACCTCGGAGTACGGCGTCCGATTGAAGTAGGGGATGGAGACGGTGAGACCGTCGGGGCCGGGATCGTCGGGGAACATCCAGCGCATCGGGTGATTCACCGAGAACACCCAGCGCCCACCGGGTGTGAGGACGCGGGCCGCCTCGGCCATCACACGTGCCGAGTCGGCGACGAACGGAATGGCGCCGAACGCCGAACACGCGATGTCGAACGACCCGTCGGCGAAGGGGAGTGCTTCGGCGCCTGCTTGGACGAGCGGTGTCCGATGTTCGTCGAGTGCCATTGATTCGACGCCGACGGCCAGCATCGCGCGGGACAGGTCGAGCCCGACGGCGTGGGCGCCGTGCGCCGTCAGCCATCTCGTGCATGGTGCTGAGCCGCAGCCGATTTCGAGGACTCGTCGGCCGGCGACGTCGCCGAGCAAATGGGCCTGCGATTCGCGGAGATTCTCCGGACACCAGACGAAGTCGCCGCCCGGCGTGCTGACGCCGAGATAGTCGCCGTGCTCTGCGTGGTACGCCGATGCGTCGCCGTCCCACCATCGTCGGTTCGCGGTCTCGGAGATCGTCGAGTCGACGTCGCCCAGCAGGCGCGGCGGACGCGCCTGGGAATCAGCACTCTCGGTAGGGCCGTCGGTCTCGGTCACGGAAGAGATCATAGGGTCGGTGCGTCAACACGCGCGGCCGGCCAGGACGTGGTCGGACTTGGCGTCACCGTCCCAGCGGCGTAGGCCGGAGACGGTCACCGGGAGCGGAGCGGCGTGGTCCACAGCGTTGTCGTCGACAACAGCGAGTGCTTCGCCGATCTGCTCCGGGCCGAGGCGTCGGGCCAGCGTCACGTGCGGCGTCCACGCGCCGGGGCGGCAGTGGTCGAACACCGACGAGGTGCCATTGGTCGCGGTGTGCTCGGCGCCCAGCCGGACCACCTGAGCGTGTACCGAGAGCAGTTCGGTGGACGGCACCACCAGCCGTGCGAGGGTCCGTCGCGGTCCCGTCCCGAACACGATCGGTGCACCGATGATCGCCGAGAACGGGAGTCGCATGCTCACCGGAGCCAGCGCCGCATCGATCAACGGATCGATGCGTTCGGCGGCGATGAGGGTGATGTGCGGTCGATTCGTCGGCGATCGATTGTCGATCTGGCTCGGTAGGCCGGCATCGCGCAACAGCTGCCAATCGTCGCGAATTCGCTGGCCAGAGGCGTCGTCAAGGAGTAGTTCCACCGAATGTGCCACGGTCTCGAGTGTGACACCGATGCCGGGCGCGAGGCATTTGCCCAGCACATTGGGGCTGGAGTAGGCTGAGTCCCGCGCGTGCGCTGTACTTCGCGCGGTTGGCCATGCCCGGCGGGCGTCACCCTCAAGCATCGGTGTTCTACCGAATGCCGTGCGGTGGCTCCGCGCTGATGCTGGCGATCCACACTTAAAAACTGTACCTACTAGCAACCTGTCCGGAGCAACTCAACATATGTCGTCGCCCACGATTTCCTCGCCGCAAGTAGCCGTCAACGATATCGGCTCGGCCGAGGACTTTCTCGCCGCCATCGACTCCACGATCAAGTACTTCAACGATGGCGACATCGTGGAAGGAACCATCGTCAAGGTCGATCGTGACGAGGTTCTTCTCGACATCGGTTACAAGACCGAAGGTGTCATCCCGTCTCGCGAACTCTCGATCAAGCACGATGTCGACCCCAACGAGGTCGTCAACGTCGGTGACGAGGTCGAGGCACTGGTCCTCACCAAAGAGGACAAAGAGGGTCGTCTGATCCTTTCGAAGAAGCGCGCCCAGTACGAGCGTGCCTGGGGCACCATCGAGGAGCTCAAGGAGAAGGACGAGGCCGTGAAGGGCACCGTCATCGAGGTCGTCAAGGGCGGCCTGATCCTGGACATCGGCCTGCGTGGCTTCCTCCCGGCGTCGCTGGTGGAGATGCGTCGCGTGCGCGATCTGCAGCCCTACATCGGCAAGGAGATCGAGGCCAAGATCATCGAGCTCGACAAGAACCGCAACAACGTGGTCCTGTCGCGTCGTGCCTGGCTCGAGCAGACCCAGTCCGAGGTGCGCAGCGAGTTCCTGCACCAGCTGCAGAAGGGACAGGTCCGCAAGGGCGTCGTCTCCTCGATCGTCAACTTCGGTGCGTTCGTCGATCTCGGCGGCGTCGACGGCCTGGTCCACGTGTCCGAGCTGTCCTGGAAGCACATCGATCACCCGTCCGAGGTCGTCACCGTCGGTGACGAGGTCACCGTCGAGGTTCTCGACGTCGACTTGGACCGCGAGCGTGTCTCGTTGTCGCTCAAGGCAACTCAGGAAGACCCGTGGCGTCAGTTCGCGCGCACCCACGCGATCGGTCAGATCGTGCCGGGCAAGGTCACCAAGCTGGTGCCGTTCGGTGCGTTCGTCCGCGTCGACGAGGGTATCGAGGGCCTGGTGCACATCTCCGAGCTGGCCGAGCGCCACGTGGAGGTTCCGGACCAGGTTGTGGGCGTCGGCGACGATGCGCTCGTCAAGGTCATCGACATCGACCTGGAGCGCCGCCGCATCTCGCTGTCGCTGAAGCAGGCGAACGAGGACTACAACGCCGAGTTCGATCCGTCCAAGTACGGCATGGCCGACTCGTACGACGAGCAGGGCAACTACATCTTCCCCGAGGGCTTCGACAAGCAGCGTGAGGAGTGGGAGTCCCGCTACGCCGAGGCGGAGCGTCGCCACAAGATGCACACCGCTCAGATGGAGAAGATGGCTGCCGACGAGGCTGCCGAGGCTGCGGCCGGCGCTTCTGGCACCAACTACTCCTCGGAGTCGGGCTCGGACGAGGGCGCTGCCGCGTCCACCGAGTC
>JAEYMI010000070.1 GCA_023461275.1 Actinomycetes bacterium
CCCCGAACGCTACCGGCATCGACGCCCCCAGGCCCCGATCGTTCCCGCGATCGTCGGCATCAACCACAAGACCACCAAGAAAACCCCAGTAACCAACCTGTCTCAGACAGGTTGACTAATTCCGTGCAGGGTGCGGAACGTCGAAACCGACGCGGAAGAACCGGCGGGCCCGCGACACCCGGCACGACCCCGCCACAGCAGAGCGCCCGCCAGGTGTTCACCGTGCCGACGCCGCACCGTCGACCCCAGTTCGTTCGCGACGGAAACAATGACTCCTCGTGCCAGCCGACGCAGCGTCCTCCGCCACGGAGAGAGTGCTGCCTGACGCCGGTGGCGCACGCCCGTGGCGGACGTACTTGCTGTTCGTCGCGATCGTCGGACCGAACCTCATCCTGCTGGCGGTGTTCACCTATCGCCCGCTGATCGAGAACATCCGGATGTCGTTTTACGACTGGAACATCTCCTCGCCGGGCGCCGATTTCATCGGGCTGAAGAACTATCGGGAGTGGGCGACCCGATCCGACACCTGGACCATCGTGTCCAACACCGTCATCTTCACCGTGTGCGCGGTGATCGGCAGCATGATCATCGGACTGGCACTGGCGATGCTGCTCGACCAGCAACTCAAGGGCCGAAATCTGGTGCGATCCACCGTCTTCGCACCTTTCGTGATCTCTGGTGCGGCGATCGGTATCGCCTTCCAGTTCGTCTTCGACCCCAACTTCGGCCTCGTCAACGACCTGATGCAGCGGCTCGGTTTCGGGGCCTCACCCGATTTCTATCAGGACCCGCACTGGGCGTTGTTCATGATCACCGTCACCTATCTCTGGAAGAACATCGGCTACACGTTCGTCATCTATCTCGCGGCGCTGCAGGGTCGTCGGACCGACCTCGACGAAGCCGCGCAGATCGACGGGGCCGGTGCGACAACGTATTTCCGCAAGGTGCTGCTTCCTCAACTGCGGCCGACGACCTACTTCCTGTCGATCACGGTGCTGCTCAACTCACTCCAGGTGTTCGACATCATCAACGTGATGACCCGCGGCGGACCGCTCGGCAACGGCACCACCACGATGGTCTATCAGGTGTACGAGGAGACCTTCCGCAACTTCCGGGCCGGATACGGCGCCACCGTCGCGACCATCATGTTCGTTGTCCTGCTGGTCATCACGGTTGTTCAGGTACGGGTCATGGATCGGAATCAACGATGACGCGCGGCCGGCTCGCGACCGTCTTCGGTTATCTCGCGATGCTCGTCGCGCTGGTGGTCATCGCCTTGCCGCTGATCTGGATTCTGTTGGCGTCATTCAAGGATCGCTCGGAAATCTATGTGCAGCCGGCGATCTGGTGGCCGACGACGTGGCATCCGGAGAACTATCGCGAGGCGACGACGTCGGTCCCGTTCTGGCAGTTCCTGCGCAACTCGATCATCGTCACCTCGGCACTTGCGGTGATCAAGTTCGTGCTCGGTGTGCTCAGTGCCTACGGTCTGGTGTTCTTGCGGTTCCCGTTCAAGAACGTAGTGTTCGTGGCCATCATCGCCGCGCTGATGGTGCCCAATCAGATCACCGTCATCACCAACTACGCACTGGTGGCGCAGCTGGGCTTCCGAAACACGTTCGTGGGCATCATCGTTCCGCTCGCCGGGGTGGCGTTCGGAACCTTCCTGATGCGCAACCACTTTCTGTCGATCCCGCCGGAGATCATCGAGGCCGCCCGGATGGACGGCGCCGGGCACATCCGGCTGTTGCTGCGGGTGATCCTGCCGATCTCGATCCCGACGATGATCGCCTTCGCGTTGATCACCGTGGTCAACGAGTGGAACGAATACCTGTGGCCGTTCCTGATGGCCGACGACTACCGCGTCGCCACACTGCCTGTGGGTCTGACGCAGTTGCAGAACAACGACGGCCTCACCAACTGGGGTCCGGTGATGGCGGCGACGGTGCTGGCCATGCTGCCGATCCTGTTGGTGTTCCTGGCTTTACAGCGTCACATGATCAAGGGGCTCACCTCGGGGGCCGTCAAGGGATGAACGAACAACAGGAGAAAATGCCATGAGTCAACTCTCACGTCGCGGCTTCCTCGCCGCCGGTGCGGCCGTCGTCGCCGGAACCGCACTCGCCGCGTGCGCGGGCAGTGGTGGCACGAGTGGTAGTGGTTCCGGCGGGGCGTCGGGCGATGCCAACAACCTCACCTGGTGGTCGAATCATCCCGGTAAGTCCGCCGACGTCGAGCGCGAACTCATCAAGCGCTTCGAGGCCGCCAACCCGGGCATCAAGGTGCAGCTCGTCGACGGCGGCAAGAATTACGAGGAGCTCGCACAGAAGTTCAACGCCGCGCTGTCGGGTGGTTCACTGCCCGATATCGTCGTGCTCTCCGACGTCTGGTGGTTCAATTTCGCTCTGCTGGGTGCGATTTCGCCGCTCGATGACCTGTTCGGCAAGGCCGGAGTGAACACCTCGGATTTCGTGCCATCACTGTTCGGTGACTACGCCTGGAACAACAAGCACTGGGCGCTGCCCTACTCACGCTCGACGCCGTTGTTCTACTACAACAAGGATGTCTGGACCCAGGCCGGGCTGCCCGCCCGCGGACCACAGACCTGGCAGGAGTTCAACGAGTGGGGCCCGCGTATCCAGGGTGTGGTCGGCGACGGCAAGCACGCGCACGGTTGGGGTAACGCCACCGACTATCTCGGCTGGACCTTCCAGGGCCCCACCTGGACCTTCGGCGGCGCCTACTCCGACGACTGGACCCTGAAATTCACTGAGCCGCAGACGATTGCAGCAGCCCAGTACCTGAGCGACTCGATCAACAAAGATCGCTACGCCGGGATCTCCAACGACATCGCCAGCGACTTCAGTGCCGGGATCATCGCGTCGACGATTGCCTCCACTGGCGACCTGTCGGGCATCACCAAGAACGCCAAGTTCAATTTCGGCACGGCATTCCTGCCCGCACCCAACGGCCCCGGCTGCCCCACCGGTGGTGCCGGCCTGGCGATTCCGGCGAAGATCTCCGAGGAGCGTAAAGTCAACGCACTCAAGTTCATCGACTTCATCACCAATTCGGCCAACACCGCCTACTTCTCGCAGAACGTCGGCTACATGCCGGTGCGGACGTCGTCGTTGACCGATCCGACGATGGCGGCCTTCCTGGCCAAGAACCCCAACTTCCGCACCGCCATCGAGCAACTGCCGAAGACCAAGCCGCAGAACTGGGCCCGGGTGTTCCTGCCCGGCGGGGACAAGATCATCGGCACCGGCTACGAGCAGATCGGCCTGCGCGGCGCCGACGTCACGTCGACCCTGACCGACACCCAGCAGCAGTTGCAGCGGATCTACGACACGCAGATCAAGTCCAAACTGCCGCAGTGATATCGGCCGAACGCTAGGAATCGAAAACCCTTCATGGCATCAGTCACCTTCGAGCGGGCGACGCGTCGGTTCACCCCCGACGCGCCGCCCGCCGTCGACTCCCTCGACCTGCACATCGACGACGGCGAGTTTCTCGTCCTCGTCGGACCGTCGGGGTGCGGCAAGTCCACCACCTTGCGCATGCTCGCCGGCCTGGAATCGGTGGAGTCCGGCCGGATTCTGATCGACGACGATGACGTTGCCGGTATGCCGCCCAAAGCGCGTGACGTGGCGATGGTCTTCCAGAGCTACGCGCTCTACCCGAACATGACCGTCGCCGACAACATGGGCTTCGCGCTGCGCAACGCTGGAATCAGCAAGTCCGACACCGCATCGCGGGTCGCCGAGGTCGCCCGGATGCTGGAACTCGAGTCGTTGCTGGATCGCAAACCCGGCCGCCTGTCCGGCGGGCAGCGCCAACGTGTCGCGATGGGACGGGCCATCGTCCGGCGGCCGCGAGTGTTCTGCATGGACGAGCCGTTGTCCAATCTCGATGCGCGCCTACGGGTCAGCACCCGTGCGCAGATCGCCTCGCTGCAACGCGAGCTCGGCACCACCACGGTCTACGTCACCCACGACCAGGTGGAGGCGATGACGATGGGACACCGCGTGGCGGTGCTGTCGCATGGTGTTCTGCAGCAGGTGGCCCGGCCGCGCGAGATCTACACCGATCCGGCCAACATGATCGTCGCGTCGTTCATGGGGTCGCCACAGATGTGCCTGTTCGACGTCGACGTCTCCGATGCCGGTGCCGCTCTGGCGAATCTGACCGTTCCCGCCCCTCGCGGGGTGCCGGCTCGCGCGGTGCTCGGGGTGCGCTCGGAATCGTGGGGCATCACCGCGCCCACCGACCCGACGTCGATCACCGCCACCGTCGACTTCATCGAAGACCTTGGCGCCGAACAATTCGTCTACTGCACCATCCCGGCGGCCACCGTGCGCAGCGGCCGGGTGGTGGTGCGGGCGGACCGTCGAATCGACGTCAGCGCCGGTGAACGGATCGGCGTGCACCCGGTCACCGACGAGGCGTACTGGTTCGATCCCGAGTCCGGCGCCCGGATTCGGGACGACCACCACACCTGACCTCGCCACGCTCCCGCGACCTCAACTCATTCCCGCGACCGTAACCACGGTCGCGGGAACCAGCTGGAGTCGCGGGAGCCAAATCAGACGACCCGGTTTGCCCACGCACCAGCACGTTTCCCGACATGCCCTAATGTGGAACGCGCCAGACCGGGCACAGGTGCGTGAGGGGGAATCGATGGCCGACGTGCGCAAAGCGCGGCAGCTCTTCGAGCTGGGCGTACTGTCGCTGGGCATCGCCGTCGAAGGCCAGGACCCGATCAACAACCCCGCCCAGGCAGCCAAGGCGTTCACCCGCGCCAGCGAATGGGACCCCGGCATGGCCGACGCCTGGCTGGGCCGTCTGGCCTGCGGCGATGATGCCAACGAGGTGCTGCTGGCGCTGTACCGTACCCGCGACGGCATCGGCCTCGAACAGCGTCGGCTCGGCTTGCCGCCCCGCACGCTGGCCGGGCGCTGGTACGCCGGGCTGCACATCACCTACCCGTTGTCCGACGCCACCGAGGCGTCGGCGGCCTACGCGTCGTCGCTGATTTCCGGCAAGGATTACAGCGGCGCCCAGGACGTGCTCAACGAGATCCCGCCCGCACACCGCGTGCCCATCGTCGAGTTCGTGCACGGCGTCATGCACTTCAAGACCCAACGCTGGCCGGACGTGCTGACCGCGCTGACCCGCTCGGATCGCTGGGACGACGGTTTTCTGCAGGCCGCCGCCGACTTCATGTGCGGGGCGTCGTGTGCACATATGGGGATGTTCGCCGAGGGCGTGCGCAGGTTGCAGAACGCCGTCGACGGCCCGGTGGCCGGCGTCGCCAACGACGCGACCTTCATGTACGGCCTCGTGCTGCGCGAGCAAGGCCACGAGGACAAGGCCAAGTCACTCTTCGAGCAGGTCTATTCGAAGAATCCGGCGATGACCGCGGCCAGCGATGCGCTTCGTTCACCCAGCTATCGGCTGGTGATCTCGTCACCGGAGGAGATCGCCGAGCGCCGCGATCCGTGGGATCCCGACTCCCGGCCTGAGCGGGGCGAATCGCTGGTCAGCGACACGTCCGACACACCGGAAGCCGCTGAGCTCGTCACCGAGGCCCAGCAGGAGCTCGCCGCGCAGATCGGTCTGGACTCGGTGAAACAGCAAGTGGCCAAACTACAGTCGGCCGCGACGCTGGCCAAGGTCCGCGCCGACCGCGGGCTCTCGACATCGGCCCGCAGCCTGCACCTGGCTTTCACCGGACCGCCCGGTACCGGCAAGACGACGGTGGCGCGGATCGTCGCCAAGATCTATTGCGGACTGGGATTCATCAAGTCCGACAAGGTGATCGAGGCTTCTCGGCGCGACATGGTGGGCGAACATCTGGGCAGCACCGCGATCAAGACCGCCGCACTCATCGACTCCGCCATGGACGGCGTCTTGTTCATCGACGAGGCGTACACGCTTATCCAGCAAGGCCTTTCCGGCGGCGACGCATTCGGCCGCGAGGCCGTCGACACCCTCCTCGCCCGCATGGAGGATGATCGCGACCGACTCGTTGTCATCATCGCCGGGTACGACACCGAGATCGACCGCTTCCTGGCCTCCAACGACGGGCTCTCCTCCCGCTTCGCGCGTCGGGTCCAGTTCGAGTCCTACACTCCCAACGAACTCGCCAGGATCGGCGAATACATTGCCCGCCAACGCGATTCGTGGCTCACCCCGCAAGCGCTGGCGATCCTGGAAGAGGCCTGCGCACCGCTCTATCACGACATCCGGGTGGTCGACGGCAATCCCCGACGGACCAGCGACCTCGCCGGCAACGGCCGCTTCATCCGCAACGTGATCGAGGCCGCCGAGGAAGAACGGGAGTATCGGCTCTCGACGTCGGGCGACCTGGATTCCCTCACCCACGACGATCTGATGCGCATCGAAGCCCCCGACCTCAATGCCGCTCTCACCAACGTCATCCGGGGACTGCGTCGATGAGGCGGGGTCGATGATTCGGCGCACCCGATGGCTGCCGGCCGTGCTGGCGGTCGCTGCTGCTGCAGCAACAATCGGTGGCTGCAGCGTCTCCGGCACTCCCGTCGCCGACCCGGCTCCACCGCCAACCACCGCGCCGATCGACACACCGTCGAACGAACCGTGGCCGACCCAGACCACCCCGTCGTCGCCGACCACCGACGTTCCCGCTCCGCCGGACTCGCAGACCATCGTCTGCCGCGAGTACATGCGTCGCGACGACGCCACACAAGAAGCGATCGTCAAAGCCAATGGCGTGACCAAGAATCCGATTCTGGTGGCCTCGCTGGTCAATGTGCTCTGCATGGCCAAACTCGACGAGACGGTGGCGTCGGTGATCAACAATCTCAGCGACGACATCACTCACAAGTGATGTACTCACACACGACGCCCGGGGCCAGGGTTTCTCTCACGCCGATTCGGATGGCTCCGCATCGCATCGCCGGCCACTATGCTCGACATCGATGAGTGCCACCGTTCCTCGCCTGACCGGCGACATCGCCGAGCAGTATCAGCAGCTCGCCGACTCCGCGCGCGCCCTCGTTGCCGGTGAAACAGACCGCATCGCGAATGCCGCCAACCTGTCGTCGCTGATTTATCATTCACTGCCACAACTCAATTGGGCCGGGTTCTACTTCTACGACGGCACCGAACTCGTCGTCGGACCATTTCAGGGCAAGCCGGCGTGCATCCGCATCCCACTGACCCGAGGCGTGTGCGGTGCGGCAGCCCGCACCCGGCAGACCCAACGCGTCGACGACGTCCACGCCGTGGCCGACCACATCGCCTGCGACGCCGACAGCCGCTCCGAGATCGTCATACCGCTCATCGCCGACGACACCCTGATCGGCGTGCTCGACATCGACAGCCCAGTCCCCCAACGCTTTTCCGTCGGGGACCAGACCGGCTTGGAACAGATCGCGGCGGTCTTCGTCGAGGCGCTTCCACCGCTGGTCGAATAGCTGCGCCCCAAGCTGATTGAGTAGGCACGCCCCTACGCTGATTGCTCAGGCACGCCACCACGCTGATTGAGTTGGCACCGAGCGAAGCGAGGCGCCGTATCGAAATCAGCACACAACAGTCTGGATACACCCCTCGCCCAGGGGCTCGGGCCACTCGGCCAGCGTCAAGAACCACTCGATCAGCAGGTCGTCGGCACTCGACCAGCATCAAAGCGGGTGGAGCGCTACGCCAACGGCGGGGTGCGCGGCGGTACCGTTCGACGCTTACCGGTCGCTTCGAACGCAGCGGCCAACGCCAGTAATGCGTTGTCGTCGTAGGCTCGTCCGGCGAAGGTCAATCCCACCGGCATGCCGATGTCGGCCATGGTTCCCATTGGCACCGTCACCGTCGGGATACCCAGATGGCGCGGCACCAGGTTGCCGTTGGCCACCCATACGCCGTTGCGCCAACCGAGATCGGCGGACGCGGTGTCGACATCCATATCGGCCGGCCCGACGTCGGCCACCGCCGGGAAGATGACCGCATCCAGGCCGAGTCCGTCCATCCACTCCTCGAGGTCGATGCGGCGCGTTTCCTCCAGTCCGCGAACACCTTCGGCGAGATGTGGAATCTCGGTGACCTGCTCCACCGGATGCTCCCGCACGTGGTCGGGATAGGTGGCGATATCGTCGTCGAACCCGACGTAACGGTCGGGCAGCGCGCCGTCTGGATGCGGAAAGATCTGCGCCCCATCGACATCGGCGAGCGTGTTCAGGTTCGGGTCACCGTTGGCGCGCAGAAAGTCATCCCATGACCACGCACTGAGGTCGACGATCTCGTGGTGCAGGTACTCCGGCGACACCAGCCCCCGACTGGCGATGGTCGGCGCGCCAGGGCGGTCGCCCTCGTAGTTGGAGACCACCGGGAAGTCGACGAGCACCACTTCTGCGCCTGCCGCTTCCAGATCCCGGCGGGCAGCCATGAACAGATCGATGACCGACGGGCGCGTCTCGATACGCCGGCCGGTCGGACCACCGATCCCGGGATCGTCGGCGGTCCCCGCGTCTGGATCGGCGTTGACGTACATCCGGGGAACGCCGAACCGCTTCCCCGACAAAACTGCTTCTGCCGCAGAACGATCCGACGACACCAACGCCGAATACGAGTCGGGCCGGATCGTCGAGGCCCGCGGGATCTGCACCCACGGCTGCACGCGCCAGAAGTCGCCGCGAGTCTCGGTGTCGTCGGCCACCACGACGTCGAGCAATTCCATCAGGTCGACCATCGACCTCGTATGCGGCACAACCACATCCATTGTCGGGACCAGCGGCCAGTTGCCGCGGGTGGAGATCACGCCACGTGACGGGGTGTAGGCGCACAATGCGTTGTTCGACGCCGGCGCCCGCCCACTGGACCAGGTCTCCTCGCCGAGTCCGAACGCCCCGAAGCTCGCCGCGGTGGCCGTACCCGAGCCGTTCGACGATCCGGACCCGAACGCCGACGTCAAATAGTCTGCACTGTAGGGACTTTCGGCGCGTCCGTACACGCCGCGCTGCATGCCGCCGTTCGCCATCGGCGGCATGTTGGTGAGTCCGAGACAAATGGCTCCGCCGGCACGCAGTCGCTCGATGGTGAACGCGTCACGTTGCGCCACCAGATCTTTGAACGCCGGCGACCCGCTGGCCGCCGTCAGACCACGAACGAGATAGCTGTCCTTGGCGGTGTACGGGATACCGTCGAGTGGGCCGAGTAACTCTCCGGCGGCGCGTCGTCGATCCGACGCCACAGCCTCCTCGAGTGCGGCCGGATTCATCACGACGACCGAATTGAGGCGAATCCCGTTGTGATCATAGGCATCGATACGCGCGAGGTACGCGTTCACGAGGTCGACAGCGGTCACCGCGCCCGCTGCGAGGGCATCGCGCAGTTCCGAGATCGAAGCCTCGACGACGTCGAATCCACTCATCGCTAGACCCCCGCGAACCCGGCGGTTACTCCGATGATGTTGTCGCGCAACTCCGGTCGGCAGATCACCAGGTCCGGCAGGTAGGTGTTGTCCCGGTTGTAGACCAGCGGCGATCCGTCGATCCTCCCACACCACAACCCATGCGACTGCGCCACCACCACCGGCGCGGCCGAGTCCCACTCGAACTGCCCCCCGGCGTGAACATACGCATCGGCCTCACCCCGCACCACGGCCATCGCCTTGGCGCCCGCCGATCCCATCGGCAACACCTCGCCACCGATGGCATCGGCGACGTCTTGCGAAAACACCGGCGGCCGAGACGAACTCACCACCACACGCGGTACGTCACCGCGTGGCGTGGCGGCCAGACCCGAGGTCGGTTCCACCGGAACACCGTCGTCGACGTAGGTGACGTCGAGTGCGGGCAATGCGACCGCACCGGCCACCAGACCGCGCTCGGCTGTCCACAACGCCACGTGCACAGCCCAATCGGACTTCCCATCGGTGCCGTACTCGCGGGTCCCGTCGACCGGATCGACGATCCACACCCGTGACGCGGTCAGCCGTGCTTTGTCATCGGTGGATTCCTCGGAGAGCACCGCGTCGTCGGGTCGCTCGGCGGCCAGACGCTCCAGAAGCAAGGTGTTGGAACGCAGGTCGCCGGCCTTACCGAGCTCCTTGCCCGCGAGCCCGCTATCAGTTCTGATCTGGCGCAACAGGATTCCGGCCTCGGTGGCCAAGGCTCCGGCCAATTCACGATCAGCCGAATAGTCGTCGGTCACCGGTATCCCCTTCTATGGTTGAACTCCCTCGGCGTCACAAGCCGAGTTTCCGTAGCACCGACTCTGCCACCTCCGCCGGGGAGCCGTCCGCAGGTGTGACGACGATGTCGGCATTGTCCGGGCGCTCGTACGGCGAGTCGATGCCGGTGAACTGGCTGATCTCACCACGACGCGCGCGGGCGTACAACCCTTTCGGGTCGCGTCGTTGACATTCCTCGATCGGTGTGTCGACGAAGACCTCGAAGAACGGCAGTCCCCGCTCGTCGTGGATCTCCCTGGCCCGCTGACGCTCCGAGGCGAACGGACTGATCAGCGACACGATGGCGACCGCACCGGAATCGGCGAACAGCGCGGCGACCTCGGCGGTGCGTCGAATGTTCTCGCGACGATCGTCGTCACCGAAGCCCAGGTCAGAGTTGAGCCCGTGCCGCAGATTGTCTCCGTCCATGAGGTAGGCGGTACGCCCCTGCGCCACCAGACAACTCTCGATTTCGACGGCCAACGACGACTTCCCGGATGCCGACAACCCGGTGATCCAGATGGTCGCGCCGCGGTGCGCGCGCTGCTCGCGGGAGACTTTGGAGCTCTGCCACACCACATTGGTGTCGCCGCCGACCGAGGCCGGGGTCACAGCGGCTGGGTTGACAGCAACTGGGGTCATGTCGGCCTCGGACTTCTCCACCCGACACTCCTTCGACCTTCTCGCGTTCCGATCTG
Organism: Actinomycetes bacterium; assembly: GCA_023461275.1. Lineage (GTDB taxonomy): Bacteria > Actinomycetota > Actinomycetes > Mycobacteriales > Mycobacteriaceae > Gordonia. Next base: position 10,906 of record JAEYMI010000070.1, read on the forward strand.
CTCCCGGTTCAGACATTGTCCGCCTCCGGGGGCGTACTGCGCGAACGGACCACTGATCAAGGTCACAGACCAGTCACAACCTTTTGCCACTGCTAACAATTCAGGCGGTTTGTCCGGTTTCATCAACAGCACGTCCACCAACAGAATCGGGGAGAATCGAATGAGCATCCGCACACGCATCGCCGCCGGCGCGTCGAGCATCGCGCTCGTCGCCGGCCTCACCGCCGCGGGGATCGGGGCCGCCGACGCCGCCCCGAGCTCGCAACGCGGTTATCCGATGACTCGCTGTATTGGCCTGAGCCCCAACATCATCGACTACCCGTTCAACGTCACCGGAGTCACAGTCAGCCAGTACGACGGATTCACCCAGATCCGTACCGGATTCTTCAGCTGGTGGCTCGGCGCCGGCTACGACTCCGTCGCCCGGCTGGACTGGCAGCACCTGGACAACAAGAAGCGGGGCACGCTGTTCACCAACGCCTCGGCACGCCCGCCGGCCGCCGGCGTTCTCGGGTTCAACTTCCCGCGCAATGAACCGGGCAAGGGGCGGGTGAAGATCACCCTGAGTGCGGTGAATCGCAATGCGCTGTGGGCGATCCCGGCGACCTCGTGCACCGGAACCGTGGTGATCCCCTAGGCGGTATCGCTTCGGCGACCACAGCGTCCGAGAAGGCGAGCAGCCGTCGGCCATACATTCGCCGGGCTGCTTCCTTTCGGGTCTCCTTACTCACAGCGGGGAGATACTGAAGCTGCAATGTCTGACAGGTCTGACACCGGCGGCGTACGCTGACTCCTATGACTACCGTTTCTGCACGCGATGCATCACGCGGATTCTCAGCGCTTCTCGATCGGGTCGAGAATGACGGCGAGGAGATCACCATCGTTCGCGGCGGCAAGGTGGTCGCGCGCATCGTCCCGGATTCGGCACACACCGTCGGAGGTTTCCTCGCCCGACGCGCGGACGGTCCAGAACTCGATGACGGCTTCGCCGACGACGCAGTCAGCGCAAACCGTTTGCTCGTCGTCGACGCGGGCGATCCGTGGCACGACTGATCCTCGATACAAACGCGCTGGTCCGATTGGATCGCCAGGGGCCCGACGCCTGGAACCTCGAGGAGTCCGACGACATCGCGATCGGCGCCATCACTCTCGCCGAATTACGGCATGGCGTGCTTGCCGCAGACAACTCTCACAGGCCGGCGCGCGAGAAGTTCGTCCGCCACGTCGAGGAAACCGTCGAGGTGCTGCCTTACACGAGAGCAATTGCGGCGCACCATGCCGCACTACTCGATCACGTCCGACGTGTGGGCAGATCTCGTGGTGCACACGATCTGATCATCGCTGCACACGCTCGGCACACGGGTCGGCAGATCGTGTCGTCAGACCTTCGCGCCCGGTTCGGCGACCTTCCCGGGGTATATGTTGCAGACGACACGCCGCACGACGGCTCAGGTCCCACACTTCAGCCGCCACTTTAGTAACGTCTGTCACAACTCTGCCGAAACACGAGTCACACGCGGAGACGTGCGTCACTCTGTTTGTCATGCTTACTCGACATCGCGCCGCACGGGCGCTCGGCGCCGTGTTCATCGCGGCGTCGGTTTCGCTGATCACCACAGTCCCGGCTCACGCCGATCCCGGCTCCAGCGGTTCGCTCGGATCGTCGGGTTCAGCCGGGTCGTCGGGCTCATCCGACATCTACCTGCCGATCCCGACCGGCGCCGGACTCAAGGCGCTGTCGGCGGCGGTGACACAGATCGGTAAGCCCTACAAATGGGGCGGTACCGGCCCCAACTCGTGGGATTGCTCAGGTCTGGTCAGGTGGGCGTTCAGCACGGCCGGCGTCAGTCTGCCGCGCGTGAGCCAGCAGCAGGCCAAGGTGGGTCGCGCGATCCCGGTGTCGGCACTGGCGCCGGGCGACATCATCATCTTTTACCGCGACGCCAGCCACGTCGGGATCTATGCCGGTGCCGGGCAGGTGTTCAACGCCTACGGCCCCAACGGCGTACCGATCGGATTCACGCCGCTGTCGAGCTTCTCCTACATCAAGACAGTTCGACGCTTCGGCTGAGTTCGGTCACTTCCCGCACGTGTCACGTTCGGAAGCTGACACAGGATCGGTAGCACGGCGATGCCCTGCCCGTTATTGACGCGTCCTCGCGCTGTCACCGAGTCTGTGTCAGCTGTCCCCGGGACCAGGGTGCCTGCGTGCCACGACACCTGCCACGACCACGCCGACGACTCCGATCCCGACCACCAGCACGCCGAACACGCCGTAACCCGTTGAGAGAACCAGCGTTCCGTCGCCGAGCGCGCTGTTGACGGCATCGTCGAACAGATGACTCGCTGGATTGATCATCGTGGCGACGGCGACGGCCGACGCGCCGAGTCCGCTCAGCGCGATGACGGCCAATACGATCCACCTCGACTTCGGCACCGCCCAACCGACAAGCGCGGCAGCGACGATCACCGCGCCGAGGATGACCGTGACCAGACCGGGACGCTCGGTGTGCGATTCCAGGAACGCGACGTCGTCGGGCGTCGCACCGGCGACGGCCACCCGGCCGAGTCCGCTGACCGTCGGCTGCACGCCTTCCGACGATGTACCCCACGGGACCAGGCTGAACGCCGCGATCAGCAGTCCGCCGCCCGCCAACAGTGGCCATATCCGCGTTCGAAACACCATCACGCCACCAGCCTGCCACGGGCGATCAGACGACAATGTTTAGCGTCGGCGATGAGTTTCGGGCAGGGTTTCAGTCAGTAGTGATGACATCGTCGTGGACAAGTCGACGATGACGATCAAGCAGCGGCGAAAGGAAACGACATGGCCGAGTATTCAGCGCCGGTGAGCGCTCCGATCTGGTTCGACCTGATGAGCAGCGACCCCGACAAGGCAGTCGAGTTTTACGGCGAACTGTTCGGGTGGGAGGCCGAGGACGCCAACCCCGACTTCGGCGGCTACCGAAACTTCCGCAAGAACGGCAACCGGGTGGCCGGCCTGATGCCGGTGATGGATCCCAACGGGCCGTCGGACATCTGGTCGGTCTACCTACGCACCGACGACGCCGCGACGACCGCCAAAGAGGTCGAGGCCGCGGGCGGCACGATCATGGTGCCGCCGATGCCTGTCGGCGACATGGGCACCATGCTGGTCACCGTCGACCCCGCCGGCGCAGTGATCGGATTCTGGCAAGCCGGTACACATCCCGGCTACGTCGAGTACGGCACGCACGGCACACCGTACTGGTTCGAGTGTCAGACAAAGGATTACGAGAAGGCCACCGCGTTCTACGCCACGCTGCCCGGTATCCGGCTCGAGGAGATCGGCACCGGCGGCGCAGAGGGAGCCACTGGTCCCGAGCAGTACTCGCAACTGTTCTTCGGCGACACGTCGTACGGCGGAATCATGAACGCGGTCAAGATCTTTCCGCCGGAGATCCCCTCTTTCTGGCAGATCTACATCACCGCCGACGACGTGTTCGCGACCGTCGAGAAGGCCGTCGAACTCGGTGGCGAGGCGGTGATGCCGGGCGAGGTGACCCCGTACGGCACCCTCGGCGTCATCCGCGACCCGCTGGGCGCGCTGATCTGCCTGGGACATCCGCCGGCCAACATGTAGGGCGGGCGGCGTCTGCTCTCAAAACGCGGTCCGAGCTTGCAAACGACCCGCGTTTGCAGGCTCGACCCGCGTCTGGCACGCCCCCGTCTCGTGTCACACTACGACGGGGGTGCAGCCGAACGGGAGACGATGAACACGATCGAACCGAGCGCGGCGTGGCGGTCCGATGACGGGTCGGGCAACCACGGCGTGCTGGCCGGTGTCCGAGTGCTGGATCTGAGCCGGGTGCTGGCCGGGCCGATGGCCACGCAGATGATGGCCGATCAGGGTGCGTCGGTGCTCAAGGTCGAGGCGCCGTCGGGTGACGAGACCCGCGGCTGGGGCCCGCCGTTCATCGACAACGACGAGCAGGGCCGCGGCGCGAAGAACGTCAGCGGCACGAGCAGCGCCTACTACTCCGGCATGAACCACAGCAAGGACAACATCTGCCTCGATCTGCAAACCGACGCGGGGCGAAACGTGTTGGGGCACTTGCTCGCGGCCGCCGACATCGTCGTCGAGAACTTCAAGCGCGGAACCATGGCCCGATGGGGGTTCGACTACGAAACCGTTCTGGCCCAACGTAATCCGGCGCTGATCTACACCCGGATCACCGGTTACGGCGTCGACGGTCCGATGGGCGGGCAACCCGGATACGACGCCGTGCTGCAAAGCTTCGGTGGACTGATGAGCATTAACGGCTACCCCGACCGAAACCCGTTGCGCGTGGGAGTGCCGATCGTCGACCACGTCGCCGCAAACATGGCATTCAGCGGCACGCTGCTCGCCTACATCGACCGGTTACGCAGCGGCACAGGACAACTCGTCGACATCACGTTGCTCGACGCGGTCGTTTCGATTCTGCATCCCCACTCGGGCAACTGGATCGTCGGCGGCGACGTCCCACAGCGCAGCGGCGACAACCACCCGTCGATCGTGCCGTATCACGTGTTTCGCGCGGCCGACGGCGATGTGTTCGTCAGCGCCACCAACAATCGGCAGTTCGTGTCCCTGTTGGGCGTGCTGGACCTGGCCCATCTGGCCGACGACGAACGATTCGTCGACAACCGGCAGCGCAACGCCCACCGCAGCGAGATCGTCGAGTTGCTCGCGGCGCGGATCATCGGGTTTACGCGCGATGATCTGGTGGCCCGCCTGGACGCCGTCGGCGTGGCGTCGAGCCCGGTCAACACCGTCGACGAAGCGCTCACCCACGCGCAGGTCCGCCATCGCGGACTGTTCCTCGAGACCGACGCCTATCGCGGCATCGGGGTCCCGTTGACGCTGGGACGCTCACCGTCGACGCCACCACGTCCGGCGGCCGCACGCGGTGAACACACCGCAGAGGTCCTGACCAGAATGGGCTACACCAGCGACGACATCGACAACCTCCGGACCGACGGGGTGCTGGGCTAATCTCGACGCCGAACAGTTAACCGTCTTCGCCGTCGGACCGACCGACGGTGGCACAAGGAGTTTCGATGAGTGATTCGTTGCAGGCCCTTCTCGGCAATCAGCGCTCGGCGGTGGTCGCCGACCTCGTTGCGGTGATCGACGCCGAGGTGTCGGATCAGAAGGGCCTCAGTGGCGCTGCGGTGAAGGCCGCATATGCCGCCGCGCAGAAGGTCAAGCCGGGCGTCGTATCGTCGGCGACGAGTAAGCTGCTGCCGGACTTCGTGACCGCACTGCAGCCGTTCTGGGATTCCAAGCCTGAGCACACCGCATTCGGTGACCACCTGGCCGCCAACGATGTCGCGGCGTCCGAGGCCCTGCTGAGCGTCACCGACAACCAGGTCGCCGACGCCAACCCGACGCTGGCGAAGGCCTACAACGCGCTGCGCGGAAAGGCGAAGGGCTACGTGACCGCCGCACTGCCTCGCGTTGGCGCGGCAATCGAGAAGCACGCGGGCTGACCGACGTCGCCGGTCGGCGTGTACGCGTACCGCAGTCGCGGCCGGGGCGCCGGTTCAGGCTGCGGAGGTGACGATCAGCACCAGTACGCAGACCACGCCGACCATGGCCGCGAACATCGCGAGCACACGCCAGACGTGTACTCGCGCTGGGCAGTAGTCGGAGGTCTCGGATGGGACTTGTGAAGATGCGACCGGGGGTGTGGCCATGATCTCCCACTTTCGGATGCACGGGTCGCCGTCGTTCTTCGACGATCCTCATTGTTACTACAGTGATCAATGTGTCACATGTTGCGTCCTGTTGCGGGTGAAACAGCACGCGTGTCGCAAGATCGTCACTTTAATGACAGCGCCGGCCGGGGTCGACGGAAGGGTCGGGGCGAGGTGACATCACGGTTGGCCGAGCGCGGATTCGACCTCCGGTCGTCGTGGCTGATTCTGGTCTCCTGCGTCGCGGTGAGCATCGTCGTCGCGGCGATGGCGTCGTTGAACATCGCGTTGGCCGACATCGCCGTCGACATCGGCGCGGACAACGGGCAAATGACCTGGATCATCGACGGCTACACCCTCGCGCTGGCCGCGCTACTGCTGCCCGCAGGCGCGATCGGTGATCGCTTCGGCCGACGCGGCACACTGATCGCCGGACTATTGCTGTTCGCGCTGGCATCGATCGCACCGGTCTGGCTCTCCGATCCCACCCAGGTGATCATCAGCCGATGCGTGGCCGGGGTCGCGGCCGCGCTCATCATGCCGGCCACCTTGTCGCTCATCACCTCGGGCGTGCCCGAGAAAACCCGTCCGATCGCGATCAGCATCTGGGCGGCCATCGTCGGCGCGGGCGCAATCGGCGGCTTCTTCGTCACTGGACTACTGCTCGAATTCTTCAGTTGGACATCGATTTTCATCAGTTTCACCATCTCGGCGGTGGTGATGGCCGCGCTGTCGTTGACCATCGGAACGTCGAAGGACCGTGATCCCGGCCCCTTCGACGTGCTCGGCTCGGCCGCATCGATCCTCGGCATCAGCGCAATCGTCTTCGGACTCCTGGAGGTTGCGCGTGTCGGGTGGACCGACCCGCTGGTGCTGGGCACGATCATCGTCGGCGCGGTGCTACTCGCGGCCTTCTGCGTGATCGAACTGCGCACCGCCGCTCCGCTTCTCGACGTCCGACTGTTCGGCAACCGCGCCTTCGGTGCCGGTTCATTGTCGGTTGCACTGCAATTCTTCGCGTCGTTCGGCGCGTTTTACCTCCTCCTGCAACGGCTTCAACTCGTCTTCGGCTTCACTCCGCTGCAGTCGGCGGCGGCGTTGAGTCCGATGGTCGTCGGCGTGGTGGTGTTCAGCTTGCTCAGCAACTACATTGCCGTCCGGTTTCATTCGCTGCGATTCGTCATCGCCGGCGGCACCCTCATCGCCGGAATCGGCATGCTGCTGCTGGGCGTGCTCGACTACGACTCCTACTGGCAGCTCGCGTGGATGACCGCGCTCGTGGCCGCCGGGATCGGTCTGGCGAGCGCACCGTCGACGACGGCGATCATGGCCAACACCCCGCTGGACAATCAGGGGGTCGGGTCGGCGGTGAACGACACGGCACGGGAACTGGGTGCGGCCGTCGGCATCGCCTTGGCCGGCAGCCTGCTGGCCACCGGATACGCATCGCGCATCGCCGACACCAGCAACGATGTGCGCCAACAACTCACCGCTGCCGGAGAGCAGCGCGTGGCGGCCGGCGACCCCACCGGTCAGGCCCTGATCGCGCAGGCCCCCGACGTCGCCGATCGCGTGGGCCGCTCCCTGGCCGAGGCCACCGCCGTCGCCGAACGCCTCCCCGCATCGGCCGCGCAACTCTCGGCTCGCATCATCGACGGCGCGCAATCGGCGTTCATCGTCCCGATGAACCACGCGTGCGTGATTCTGGCGATCGTCTTGATCAGCGGGGCAGCCTTTCTCGCCTGGTACACCCCACGACGCGTGGTGGGCGTGGGTATCCACGACGGTCCGCAACCCGACTCCCCGACAACCGAGCCCCCGCATCCGGACGGCCCGCAACCCGATCACACGCAGTTCCCGCCCGCGTGACCGTCACCGCCGACAGCGCACTGGGCGCGGTCATTTCGACGATGTTGCTGGTGATCGTCATAGCGTTCACCACTGTCGGAAACCGTCGGGTCCCGGCGGCGGTGGTCGCGGTGCCTGCCGCGTTGGTGATCCTGGTGCTCGGTTTGGCGTCGTGGTCGGACGCTGTCGACGAAATCCGGTTCATGGCACCGACCGTCGGGTTCTTGGCCGCGGTCCTGGTGGTAGCCGACGTCTGCGGTCGGTCCGGATTGTTCGACTGGATCGGGCAGTTGGTGTCACGCTTCAGTGGCGGATCGTCGAATCGGTTGCTGCAGATCGTGTTCGGGGTCGCGTCGATCACCACCGCAGTGCTCAGCCTGGACGCCACCATCGTGCTGTTGACACCAGTGGCGGTCGAGGCGGCCCGACGGATCGGGGCCCGGGTGACCCCGGTCAGCTACGCCGGTGCACATCTGGCCAACAGTGCGTCGACGCTGTTGCCGGTCTCCAATCTGACCAACCTGCTGGCCTTTTCGGCCACCGGCCTCTCATTCCTCGGCTTCGCCGGACTGATGGCCATGCCCTGGTTGATCACGATCATCGTCGAGTACCTGATCTTCAGGTGGTTCTTCGCCGACGACCTGTCACAGCAACCAACTCCCGCCGACACCGATGCGTCGAATCCTGCACTCGACGAAGAGATCTCGGCACCCAGATACACGTTGGCCTGTCTGGTTCTGATGCTGGTCGGGTTTGTGCTCGCCGAGCCGCTCGGGGTGCCACTGGTGGCGGTCGCGGCGATCGGTGCGGCGGTGATCGCACTGCCCATGCTGATACGACGACCCGCAGAGCAGGTCATGCAGATCGCGCGAGCGGCGAACGTGCCTTTCCTCGGCTTCGTCCTCGCCCTCGGGGTGGTGATCCTGCCCGTCCGCGATGGACCCCTGGGACATGCTGTGGCGCACTTGATCCCGTCGTCGACGGGGTTGCTCGCGCTGCTGACTGTTGCAGTGATCGCGGCACTGTTGGCCAATCTGCTCAACAACCTGCCGGCGACGTTGCTTCTGGTGCCGCTGACCGTCGAGCATCCCGCCCTGGTGCTGGCCGTCCTCCTCGGGGTCAACATCGGGCCGAATCTCGCCTTCTTCGGCTCGCTCGCGACGCTGCTCTGGCGGGATGTGTTGCGGCAGGGATCTATTCCGGTCCGGACCGGCGAATACCTACGACTCGGCCTGCTGACCGTGCCGCCCGCGCTGATAGCCGCAACCGTCGCACTCTGGGCGGCCTTGCGGTTCGCCTGAGCCGGTCAGGGCCGGGTGAGATCTCCCCAGATCGCCGGCCAGGTCTCGTGCAGGTCGTGCTCCCAGTAGCTCCACGAATGCGTGCCGTTGCCTCGGAAGTTGACGGTCAGCGGAATCCGCAAGGCGCGCAACCGTTGTGTCATCTGCTGGGTGCACTGGTTGATGGCCGCTTCGATGATGCCGCCGACGACCATCTGGTTGGCCAATGTCAGCGTGTCGCCGTCGACGAGCGGCGAAGCAAGCGTGTCGTAGCGACCGGGAAGTCCGGTGCCCGAGGTCATGTAGACCTTGGTCCCGCGTAGCTTGGCGGCATTGATGTAGGGATCGTTGTCACGCCATCCGCGAGAACCCGGCGGGCCCCACATGTTGTTGAGATTGCCTTGGCCCCGGTCGCCGACGACCATGCGAATGTAGGCCTGCCCCAACGGATCACTGGTCCGAGCGCAACCACTGTAGGCGGCCACCGACCGATAGAGGCGTGGCGCCGCGATCGCCAGATTGAGCACCGAGGTGCCGGCCATCGAGATCCCGGCGATGGAGTTCACCTTGGTGGTCGCGAACTGCTTGTCGATCAGCGGCGGCAATTCCTTGGTGAGGAAGGTCGTCCACTTGTTGCGACCGAGCACCGGATCGTCGCGTTGCCAATCGGTGTAATAGGAGAATGCCCCACCGATGGGTGTCACGACATTGACGTCCTTGTCGGCGAAGAAGTTCACGTAGTCGGTCTTGGCGGCCCACGTCGCCGAGTCCTCGCCGCCACCCGCACCGTTGAGCAGGTACAGCGTCGGACGGGGTTTGCTCGTGTTATGCGGCGTCAGCACGGTGACCGGAATGAGCCGTTGCATCGCGCCGGAGTAGACGACGAGCGTGGTGTGCTGCGGGCCGTCGCGGATGACGGTGTCGATGCGGGCAACGTTGGGATTGGGCAGGGGTGCGGCCGCGGCCATTGCCGGTCCGGACAGTGCCGCCGACAGCGCACACAAGGCCACCACGCCCCGTCGAACCGTGCTCCGTTGAGCACTGCCCCGTCGAACAAGACGACCACCCCGTCGAGCGAGGCTCCCAGTCCTGACCGTCATCACAGTCCTGCGCCCCGCCCGACTCTCTGCACTCACCACACGCCCCTTTAATCACTCTTGTCACTGGCGTAACAAAGTGTATGGTCCGCAACTCCCGATTCCCAAGCCAGGACGAACCTTGTTAGCCACTTGTGATGAGACGCGATCGTCGAACCATTAGCGTCGCGAACGTCCCGGCGGATTCGGTCTAAGCTGGAGTCGATGACCGATCAGCGCTTCCACCCCGGCGATACACGCCCCGGAAGTGCACATCCCGACCACGTGCGTCCTGAGCAGGTTGATCCCGACGAGGTGCGGGACCCAGAGCAGCCGACGTCGACCACAACGACGTCGACCAATGACCCGGGCATCGCGTCGGGCACGTTCGCTTCGCTCCGGAATTCCAACTATCGGCTCTATTTCGCCGGCCAGGCGGTCTCGTTGACCGGCACCTGGATGCAGGCCACCGCGCAGGCATGGTTGGTCCTGACCCTGAGCGGCTCGGCGTCGGTGCTGGGAGCGATCGTCGCGCTGCAGGCGTTGCCGGTACTACTCCTCGGCCCTTACGCGGGTGTGGTCGCCGACCGGGTGGACCGACGACGCCTGATGATCGCGCTGCAGTCGGTCATGGGTGTGCTGGCGGGCGTGCTGGCAATCCTGACCTTCGGCGGGTGGGTGCAGGTCTGGCACGTCGCGGTGCTCGCCGTACTGCTCGGCATGAACAACGCCTTCGAAAACCCCGCTCGGCAGGCGTTCATCCATCAGATCGTCGGAGAAAAGCTGATCCGCAACGCGGTCACGCTGAATTCGGTCATGGTCAATGCCGCCCGCGCGATTGGTCCGGCAGTGGCCGGCATCCTCCTCGCGGCCGTTGGGTCGGGGTGGTGTTTCGCAATCAATGCCTCAAGCTTCATCGGTGTCGTCGCGTCACTGGTGTTCATGAACGTCGATCGACTCAGCCACGAACAACCGGTTGCGCGCGCGAAAGGGCAACTGCGCGAAGGCCTGCGGTACGTCGCCGGAAACCGCGAACTGTGGATACCGCTGGTGATGATGGCACTCGTCGGCACCCTGGCCTACGAATTCCAGGTGTCGCTGCCGGCCGCGGCCCGCGATGTATTCGACGGCGGCCCACAGGCTCTGGGCTTCCTGACCTCGGCGATGGGGGTCGGCGCGGTCGTCGGTGGACTCATCGTGGCCGCCCGCGGCACCACCGGACTTCGGACGCTGACCATCGCCGCCACCGGCTTCGGGGTGACCATCGCCGCGGCGGCCGCGGCACCGAATTTGATCGTCGGGGTCATCGCACTGTTCTTCGTCGGCTGGCTGAGTATCTCGTTCATGTCAACCGGAAACGCGACGCTACAACTGAATTCGACGCCACAGATGCGTGGTCGAGTAATGTCGCTGTGGTCGGTGGCGTTCATGGGATCCACGCCGATCGGCGGTCCCATCATCGGCTACATCTGCGAAACCGCCGGCGCCCGAATCGGACTGGCCGTCGGTGCGGCGGCCTGCATCGCAGCGGCGAGCCTGGGCCTGGTCGCGTTGCGTCGGAAACCGACGCCACGCCCACCGCGGCTGACGCCGGTCAGCGGATCGCGCTGAGCACCAGGTCGGCGACGGCGCGCTTACCGAGTTCGGTCGGGTGATACGGCCACGGCGGCGTGAACCCGCTCAACCACGGCTGAGCTGAGCACACCGAGTGTGCAGCACCGGCTTTCGACGCTTGCACCAGCTTCGCTCCGGTGGTCCGGGCCGCCCCGGCGGTGGCTGCCGCCAAACCGTCGAAGATCCGCTTGGTGACGGCCATCTGCTCTCCGGTCAGCGGCAATTGTGCGCACGGGCGCATCGACGGCGGCAGGGCCGGCGGGTAGTCGACGAGGACGATCTGGGCTCGCGGCGCGCGGACGCGGGCGTCGAGCACGATGCGGACCAGGTTCTGCTCGACCGAGGTGTAGGCCGACTTCGACGGCTCGTCGGGAATCGCCGCACCGGTGCGGCAGGCACGGAACGCCGGAGTATTGCGTGTCCGCAGCGTGACCGTCTGGCAACTCATGGCGGTGAGCCGGCCAAGGTATTCGAGGTCGTTTCCACCGACGGTGATGGTCACCAGGTCGGTGTCGGGGCCGACGGCCGCGATCTGCACCTCGTTGGTCCATCGACTCTGCGGCCGCGACACCACATTGGCCGTGGTGGCACCGGTGCATGTGACATCGATCAGGTGCATCTTGCGGGCCTCGGCCACGCGGTGCGGGTAGTTGTCCGACGAACGCAGGCAGGACTTCTTCACGACCGACATGTCGGGGCCGGCGGCGTACGAGCTACCGATCGCCACGTAGTTCAGGGTCCCCGCGGCTTTCACCGACCCGGCGGGCTCCTCTGCGTGCGCGGCGGGAGCCCCCACGATTCCCGCGAGGATGGCCACGACGGCCAGTCCGATGGTGAGCACAAACGTCGACGAAGACCTCCGCGGCGAATTCACGACGATTAGTTTCACATACCGGACGCCGACCGCCGAACCGCGCAATCCGCGACTGGTGCCCGTGTGCCAGATGGGACCACTGATGCGAATGGAATGGCTAATCGCGAGAAAGAATTCGTGATCGTCACGACGGGATGCCGCCAACTTCGGAGCACCCTTCGGCTGCTGCTTTCCGCCTGTTATCTACCAGGACATCGGTGACAGTTCTGCATCAGGACATCGGTGACAGTGTGGGTGATCGTGGTGGTGACACTTCGGCACTGAAGCTGTGGCGGTGGCTGTCAACGAACCCATCGATCCTG
>JAEYMI010000071.1 GCA_023461275.1 Actinomycetes bacterium
CCGCTTCACCCCCGCACCCCAACCCCCACCACCCCACAACACCAGCACCACCCCCGAACCCACCCGCACACAACCCCGGGTGGCAGCCAAACACGCCCGCCGACACCAAGAACGCGAACGCAACCGCGCCAGACGAGAAGCAGCAGAAGGAAACTGACAGAGAACGCTAGTCGAGAAATCCGTGCAGCAGCGTCGCGGTCCCCTCGATGTGGGCGCGCATCGCGTCGGCGGCACGCTCGGGGTGGCCGGTCAGGATGGCGATCAGGATGGCCTCGTGCTGTTCTTCGGAATGCTCGATGTTCCGGTCCAACAATGGAATTCGGTCGAGGAGCCGATTGATCTGCATGCGATTGTCGGCGACGAGGGTGACCAGCGTCGGTGCGCCGGCCGCCTCGGCGATCGCCAGGTGCAGTCGCGAATCGAGGCGTCGATACTCCTCGGTGCCCGCATCGCGCATGTCCTCCAGACGAGACCACAGCGCTTCGCGTTCGGTCGCCGAGAACGTCCGGGTTGCCGCCATCGCCGCGGCCCCGACCTCCAAGATCTCCCGGACCCGCAGCGCATCGTCGATCTCGGCGCGGGTGATCGGCGACGCCGACTCGTCGGTCGCCGAGCCCAGTTCGACGCCGGTTGCGTTGGGCGGCAACGTATCAGCCAGAAATGTCCCGCCATAGCGTCCGCGCCGCGACACCAGGAACCCCGCATCGGCAAGCGACCGGATCGCCTCACGCACCGTGTCGCGGCTGACACCGAGCCGCACCGCCAGCTCGCGCTCCGGCGGCAGCGACTCCCCCGCCACGAAGACACCGAGCCGGATCAGCTGCAGCAGCCGCCCGACCGTCTCCTCGAAGGCGTTCGCCGGCCGGACAGGCCCGAGCAGCGCGTCGGCGAGGTCGTCGGATCCGGTACTCATCGCGGCCCTGACATCTCTAGAGCGGCGTCACATACGCCGAGCTGATCCCACCGTCGACGAGGAACGTTGACGCGGTGATGAACGACGCGTCGTCGCTGGCGAGGAAAGCGACTGCGGCGGCGAGTTCTTCGGGTTCGGCGAACCGGCCGACCGGCACGTGGACCAGTCGCCGCGCGGCCCGCTCCGGGTCCTTGGCGAACAGTTCCTTGAGCAACGGCGTGTTCACCGGCCCCGGACACAGCGCGTTGACCCGAATCCCCTGCCGCGCGTACTGAACTCCGAGTTCCCGCGACATCGCGAGCACCCCGCCTTTCGACGCGGTATAGGAGATCTGCGAGGTCGCCGAGCCCATCACCGCGACGAAGGACGCGGTGTTGATGATCGACCCCCGACCGGCCGGCGTCATGTGCCGCAGCGCGGCGCGGCACGAGAAGTAGACCGACGTCAGGTTCACCCGCTGCACCCGATCCCAGGCGTCGAATCCGGTGACCTCGATCAGGTCGTCGTCGGGCGGTGAGATGCCGGCGTTGTTGAAGGCGATGTCGACCGAACCGAAATGCTCTGCGGCCGAGTCGAACAGCGCATTCACCTGCGCTTCGTCGGAGACATCAACAGACACGAAGAGCCCGTCGAGTTCGTCGGCGGCCGCCTTGCCCGCCACCGGGTCGACGTCGCCGATCACGATCTTGGCCCCTTCGGCATGCATCCGCCGCGCCGAGGCCAGGCCGATGCCGCTGCCGCCGCCGGTGATGACCGCGACGCGGCCGCCCAGTCGCGCGGTGAGATCGATGGTGGTCATGAATCCCCTTCCGGTGCCGCCATATCGGAGATGGCGATGAATACGTTCTTGGTCTCGGTGAACTCGAACGGGGCGTCGGGGCCGAGTTCGCGGCCGATGCCGGACTGTTTGAATCCGCCGAACGGCGTGGTGAATCGCACCGACGAATGCGAATTGACCGACAGATTGCCACCGGCCACCGCCCGCGACACCCGCAGTGCACGCGAGAGGTTCTCGGTCCAGATCGAACCCGACAGTCCGTAATCGGTGTTGTTGGCCAATGCGATCGCGTCGGCCTCGTCGTCGAACGGCAGCACGGTGACCACCGGACCGAAGATCTCCTCGATCACCGTGCGATCATCTCGTGCCGGGGTGAGCACCGTGGGCGGAAACCAGAAGCCGGGACCGTCGGGTGCGCTGCCGCGGAAGGCAATCGGTGAGTCGTCGGTGACATACGAGCTCACCTTGTCCCAATGCGGCCGGGACACCAGCGGCCCCATCTCGGTGCCCTGCTGGCTCGGGTCACCGACGACGACGCCCGCGACGGCCGGTTCGAGGAGTTCCATGAACTTGTCATAGACGTTGCGCTGCACCAGGATACGGCTACGCGCGCAGCAGTCCTGACCGGCGTTGTCAAAGACTCCGTAGGGTGCGGTGGCCGCGGCACGCTCGAGGTCGCAGTCGTCGAAGACGATGTTGGCGCTCTTGCCGCCGAGTTCGAGCGTCACCTTCTTGACCGTCGACGCGGCCTGGGTCATCACCCGTTTGCCGGTCGCGGTGGACCCGGTGAAGACGATCTTTCCGATGCCAGGATGAACGAGCAGCGCCTCGCCGACCACATCGCCACGACCGGGGACTACCTGGAAAAGCCCGGCAGGAACACCGGATTCGACGGCGAGCTCGGCCAGTCGCATGGTCGTCAGTGGGGTCCATTCCGCCGGCTTGACGATGACCGCGTTCCCCGCCGCCAACGCGGGTGCGAATCCCCAGGCGGCAATCGTCATCGGGAAGTTCCATGGGGTGATCACCCCGATCACTCCGATCGGTTCGGCGAAGGTGATGTCGATCCCGCCGGCCACCGGGATCTGCTTGCCGATCAACCGTTCCGGCGCGGCGGCGTAGTAGGTCAGAACGTCGGCGACGTGGTCGGCCTCCCATAGCGCCTGACTGATCGGATGCCCGGAGTTGCGGACCTCGAGCTCGGCGAGTTCAGTACGGTGCGCCGAGACCGTTGCCGCGAAGTCACGCAGCGCCGCCGCGCGCGCCGCCGGAGCCAGTGCGGCCCAGCGCCGTTGAGCCGATTGCGCCGAAGCAACCGCAGCGTCCACCGCGGCGCCGTCGTGGAGCTCGACGGAGTCGAACACCTCTCCGGTCGCCGGATTGACCAGCTCGATCGCACTCACCCACGCACCTCCGCTTTCTCCCTCGATGCCATATAAGCCGACGCGGCGTCGATCATCCCCGAGAACAGCCGGAGGTCGTCGAGGCGTTCCTCCGGATGCCATTGCACGGCAAGCACAAACCTATCCCCCGGTAGTTCGACCGCCTCGATCACACCCTCCGGGTCGCGCGCACACACCACCAACTGGTCGGCGACCCGATCGATCGCCTGGTGGTGATAGCACGCCACCTCGAGTGGCTCGTCGACCAACGTGGCGAGTCGGGTGCCGGGGGTCACGGCGATCTCGGTGGGACTGAAGATCGCATTGCCCGCGCGGTGTCGCGAATGACCGAGCACATCCGGAAGATGTTGGTGCAGTGTGCCTCCGAGTGCCACGTTGACCACTTGGGCGCCCCGGCAGATGCCCAGCACGGGCACTCCCGCATCCATCGCGGCAGTGAACAAAGCGAACTCCCAGGCGTCCCGATCGCGGGCCGGCTCATCGGTTTCCGCGTGCGGCTCATGCTGATACGCGGCCGGGTCGACGTCCTTGCCTCCGGTCAACACCAACGCGTCGAGGCCCGCCACAATGCGGGCTGCGACGGCGTCGTCGACCGGCTGCGGCGGCAATAACGTCGCGATGCCGCCGGCCCGGGTGATGCCGTCGAGATAGACGTGCGGCAGGAAACTCGCGTGCACATCCCACACGCCGGTCTGCGCCTGCTGCAGGTAGGTGGTCAGTCCGACGATCGGCCGGCCGGGCGATTCAGAGCCGTTCAAACCCACGCACCTTCTCCCAGTCGGTGACCGCGGCGTCGAACGCGGCCAGCTCGACCCTCGCGTTGTTGAGGTAGTGGGCCACCACATCGTCACCGAAGGCCTCGGCGGCCACCGTCGACGACGAGAACAGCTCTGCCGCTTCACGTAACGTGGTCGGCAGCCGTTGCGCGTCGGAGTTGTAGGCATTGCCGTCGGCACGTTCGGGCAACGGGAGCTCTTTGTCGATGCCGTCGAGCCCGCCGGCGATCAGCGCGGCGACCGCGAGGTACTGGTTGACGTCGCCGCCCGGTGCTCGACATTCCACGCGCATCCCCGGGCCATGCCCGACCACCCGCAGCGAGCAGGTGCGGTTGTCCATTCCCCACGCAATCGCGGTGGGAGCGAAACTACCGTCGACGAATCGCTTGTAGGAGTTGATATTCGGTGCGTAGAACAAGGTCAGTTCCCGTAGCGTCGCCTGGATTCCGGCGATGAAGTGGCCGAAGAGCGCCGACATACCGTGCTCGGCGTCGTCGTCGGCGAACACCGGTGTGCCGTCGTCACCGCGCAGCGAGATGTGGATATGACAGCTGTTGCCTTCTCTCTCATTGTATTTCGCCATGAACGTCAGACTCTGGCCGTGTTGATCGGCGATCTCTTTGGCGCCGTTCTTGTAGATCGTGTGGTTGTCGCAGGTGGTCAGGGCATGGTCGTAGCGGAACGCGATCTCCTGCTGACCGTAGTTGCATTCCCCTTTCACCCCTTCGCAATACAGCCCCGCCCCGGCCATCCCGTTGCGGATGTCACGCAGCAGTGGTTCCATCCGTGTGGACGCCAGCATCGCGTAGTCGACGTTGTAATCGGTTGCCGGCGTGAGGTTTCGGTAGCCCTTCGCCCATGCCTCGCGGTAGGTGTCGTCGAAGACGATGAACTCCAGCTCGGTGCCGACGAAGGGCACCAGACCACGTTCGGCGAGTCGATCGATCTGGCGTCGGAGGATCGCCCGCGGCGACACGGCCACCGGCGGTCCGTCGGTGCGGGAGAGGTCGGCGATCACCAGTGCGGTACCCGGTAACCACGGGATTCGACGCAGCGTCGAGAAGTCCGGCGTCATCACCATGTCGCCGTAGCCGGTCTCCCAGCTGGAGATGGCGTAGCCGTCGACGGTGTTCATGTCGACGTCGACGGCCAGCAGATAGTTGCAGCATTCGGAGCCGTGCGCGGCGACGTCCTCGACGAACAGCCGCGCCGAAACGCGCTTGCCGGTCAGCCGGCCCTGCATGTCCGGGAATCCGACGATGACCGTGTCGATCTCGCCGGCAGCTACGAGTGCCGAGAGTTCGGGCATGGTGAGCATTCCACTGGACGCGCTCATCGATCCTCCTGGTTGGCTTCTGGTAGGCCAGTCAACCATTGACTTCCGCCACTGGCCGCTGCACCCTCCCGATTTAACCGGAATGTTTCATCTAAAGGTAGGTGAACCGACCATTGGCGTTCTAGTCTGCCTAACGACGGACAACCATGCACGCGTCAGGAGCATTACCCATGGCCGACGACACATCGACACCCGCTTCGGCAATGAAGCAATCAGGCGCCACCTATCGGCACGCCGAAGAGGGCTACTTCGAGAAACGACAGCTCAAACGCACCGCCGGCTTCTGGGGCATTTGGGGCATCGGCATCGCCGCGGTGATCTCCGGCGACTTCTCCGGATGGAACTACGGCATCGGCCAGGCCGGTTGGGGTGGTCTGGGCGTGGCGGCGCTGATCATCATCGTGATGTATTTCGGCATGCTGTTCTCGATCGGTGAGATGTCGGCAGCGATGCCGCACACCGGCGGTGCCTACTCGTTCGCCCGCGCCGCAATGGGACCGTGGGGCGGGTTCGTCACCGGCTTCGCCGAAACCATCGAGTATGTCTTCACCACCGGCGTGGTGGTCTATTTCTCGGCCTCCTACGCCAACGCGATCACCGACGACCTGTTCGGGCTGAGCATGCCCGCATGGGTGTGGTGGGTGATCCTCTACGCGATCTTCATCGGCCTCAACTCGTGGGGCGCGGAGGCCTCGTTCAAGTTCGCAATCATCGTCGCGGTCATCTCGATCGGCATCCTGGTGCTATTCGGCATTCTCGCGATCGCCAAGGGCGCCTTGGACTTCGGGTCGCTGTTCGACATCGACGCCGACCCGTCGAAGGCCGGATCCAGCAGCTTCCTGCCGTTCGGCGTGATGGGCGTCCTTTACGCACTTCCGTTCGCGATGTGGTTCTTCCTCGGCATCGAGGAACTTCCGCTGGCCGCCGAGGAGGCGCACGACCCGACCAAGGACATCCCGAAGGCCGGCATCTGGGGCATGATCACCCTGGTCGCCTGCGCTGCCATCGTCTTCTTCCTCAACCCAGCGGTGACCGGCAGCGCGAAACTCGGCGACTCCGACGAACCCCTGCTCGACGGCTTCCGCGCCTTCCTGCCGTCGGGGTGGGCCTCGGTGCTCTCGGCGTTCGCGCTGATCGGTCTGCTCGCCAGCCTGCAGGGCATCATGTACGCCTACGGCCGCAACCTGTACTCGTTGAGCCGGGCCGGCTACTACCCGAAAGTGCTCTCGCTCACCGGTTCTCGGCAGACGCCGTATGTCGCGCTGATCGCCGGTGCGGTCATCGGGTTCGTCGCGTTGCTGGTCATCGAGTACTGGGTGACCGGCGCGGGCGCGATCGTGCTGAACATCGCCGTGTGGGGCGCGGTGCTGGCCTACATGCTGCAGATGGCCTCGTTCGTGCTGCTGCGGCGTAAGTTCCCGAATGCCGTGCGGCCCTATAAGAGTCCGGTCGGCATCGGCGGCGCGGTGGTGGCCTTCGTGATCGCCGCCATCACCTTTGTCGGCGTGCTGATCAACCCCGACTACCGCGCGGCGGTCTTCGCGATCCTGGTCTTCTACGTGATCGGCCTGCTGATCTTCGGTCTCTACGGCCGCCACCGGCTGGTGCTCTCCCCCGAGGAGGAGTACGCGGTGACCGGCGGACTGCACGGCTTCGACCCGGAATCCGAAGGCCTCGGCGGCACCATCGAGGACGAGATCCTCAAGGGACACACGGACTAGTCGGTTCAGACGGGTGACTGTGCGTGTGCTCGTCTGGGGCGGCGAGCACATTCACGTCTCCGATCATCTCGACGCGATTGCCGCACATCCGGAATCCGTCCTGCTGCAGATCATCTCGTGTGACGCAGAACCCCCGCAGAGCATCTGGAGCGAGGTCGACGCGGTCATCGTCGACGGCCCTACCGACGCACACGCACGACAACTCGACGCAATCCCGGCCACGATCCCGGTCTTCGTCGAAAAGCCGCTAGGAGTGTCCGCGGCTGAGGCCGAGCGCGTTGCCGCGACGCTCTCCGCGCGACCACACGCGGTCGGCTTCTTTCTCCACCTCACCCCCGCCGTCGCCGACTGGATCACCCATAGCCACGACGCCACCCAGATCAGCGTCCGGTTCGGACACGACGGGCGGGCACGCGGCCGTTTCGACGACACATGGCGCTGGATGATCGACCCGGCGCAGGGCGGAACCGGATCTTTCGCCGATCTCGGCATCCACGCGATGCATCTGATCGACTTGGTCCGGCCTGATATCGATTGGGAGAGCGCCACCCTCACCCTCGTCCCGGCCATCGACGGACTCAGCGACGCTGGCGGGACGGCCACGCTCACCGCCGACGGGTGCCAGGCGCAGATCGAGGTAACCGCCGAATCGTCAATCGGTTTCTCAGCGACGTCGACCACACCTACCGGCAGGTGGGAGGTAGACGGCGGCCCCGACGCGGCTCACGCGGTCACGGCGTTCCTCGATTGGGTGTCCGGGCGGTCGGCAACGGCGACGACCATCTCGGCCGCCGACGACGCACTGCGTGCACAACGGCGCGTCGAGTGGGTCTTGGGTATCGGCGAGTGAGTCAGCGCGTCCGCAACATCGCGGTACCGGTGGCCCGGTCATGCAGTGCACGACCGTTGTGATCATTCATCAGGGCGGGCACCAAGAACACGATGAGCACCTGACGGGCCAGAGCGCGGACCACACCCACCGCCGCAAACGGCTGCTCACCGGTCGCCTCCGCGGTGTTGCGTTCGGGCCCGTAGTCGACGCGGGCGACGCGAAGACCCAGCGCGAGCTGGCCGGGGGTGAATCCGAACAGCGTCACCGACAGCACTCCGATCACGAACCACACAGCCAGAATGGTGGTGCCGAGATTGGGTGATCCGAAGTCGGTGAACAGCAGGGACACCCCACCGGCGAGCAACCAGTCGACCAGCAGAGCCGCGACGCGTGGCCAGCCGGAACTCAGCGAGCCGGGGCCGGATTGGGGCAGACCCAGGTCCTGGCCGCGGAACTCGATGTCGGGTGTCGGTGCCCCGGCCTGCGGTCCGGACAGCCAAGAACCCAAGATGCGCGCCATGAAGCCATGGTAGGTCGTGCCTGCACTACGACAGTTGCCGCGTCCGAAACGGGGGGATGTGTCACCATTCGTGAGCAGGCCGAGTAAAAGTGGTGATGCACACGTGGCGAGTCCCGGTAACACAGGAGAAACACGGGCTTGACGCATGGGTAACGACATGTCCATACGTTCGATCGTGAGATCCGCTGCTGAATCTCGGTGGCGGATGGGCGCGTCAGGAATCTGACCACCTGAGATGAAGAAGGAGTCACCGCACGGTGTACAGCAGTCAGGAAGAACTACTCGAGGGCATCAAGAAAGAGGGTGTCGAGTACGTCGACATCCGCTTCTGTGACCTGCCCGGTGTCATGCAGCACTTCTCGATCCCGGCTTCGGCCTTCGACGAGAGTGTCTTCGAAGAGGGCCTCGCGTTCGACGGATCGTCGGTGCGCGGCTTCCAGTCGATCGACGAATCCGACATGATGCTGCTGCCCGACCCGGCAACAGCCCGTATCGATCCGTTCCGCAAGGCCAAGACGATGAACATCAGTTTCTTCGTCCACGACCCGTTCACCCGCGAGGCCTACAGCCGCGACCCGCGCAACGTCGCTCGTAAGGCCGAGGACTACCTCGCGTCCACCGGCATCGCCGACACCTGCTTCTTCGGCGCCGAGGCCGAGTTCTACATCTTTGACTCGGTGTCCTTCGGCTCGGAGATGAACGGAACGTTCTACGAGATCGAGTCGGAGTCGGGCTGGTGGAACACCGCCTCGCCGACCGATCCCGACGGCAGCCCGAACCTCGGCTACAAGGTGCGTCCGAAGGGCGGCTACTTCCCCGTGGCCCCGTACGACCACTACGTCGACCTGCGCGACGAGATGTCGACCAACCTGACCAACGCCGGTTTCATCCTCGAGCGCGGTCACCACGAGGTCGGTACCGGCGGTCAGGCCGAGATCAACTACAAGTTCAACACGCTGCTGCACGCGGCCGACGATGTGCTGCTGTTCAAGTACATCATCAAGAACACCGCTTTCCAGAACGGCAAGACGGTCACGTTTATGCCCAAGCCGCTGTTTGGTGACAACGGTTCGGGTATGCACGCCCACCAGTCGCTGTGGAAGGACGGCAAGCCGCTGTTCCACGACGAGGCCGGCTACGCGGGCCTGTCGGATCTGGCGCGCTACTACATCGGCGGCATCCTGCACCACGCGCCGTCGCTGCTGGCGTTCACCAACCCGACGGTGAACTCCTACAAGCGCCTGGTCCCCGGCTACGAGGCCCCGATCAACCTGGTCTACAGCCAGCGCAACCGCAGCGCCTGCGTGCGTATCCCGATCACCGGCAACAACCCGAAGGCCAAGCGCCTGGAGTTCCGTTGCCCGGACAGCTCGGGCAACCCGTACCTGGCGTTCGCGGCAATGATGATGGCCGGCCTGGATGGCATCAAGAACAAGATCGAGCCGCACGAGCCCGTCGACAAGGACCTCTACGAGCTCCCGCCGGAGGAGGCCAAGGGCATCCCGCAGGCCCCGACGTCGCTGTCGGCCGTCATCGACAAGCTCGAAGAGGATCACGATTACCTCACCGCCGGTGGCGTTTTCACCGAGGACCTGATCGAGACCTGGATCGCGCTGAAGCGCGAGAACGAGATCGAGCCGGTGCAGATCCGTCCGCACCCGTACGAGTTCGCGCTCTACTACGACGTGTGATCTGGAAGATCTAGGGGCTTACCGTCCCGCTCAGTAGTCGCGAGAACGACTCCTGGCCTGCGTATACGTTTCGACGTATGCACAACGCCAGGGGTCGTTTTCGTTTTCGATGACTACCGCCCGGCGTCGTCGTCCAGCGACCTCAGGTAGTCGGCGTTGCCGCGAATGGCGGCCTCGTATCGCGCGATGTCGGTTCCGTCCGCATCGGCGATCACATCCAGGAGCTCCCCGACCGCCGACGCGTGTTTGTCGGCGGCGAAGAGAGTGATCGCCCGGAATACCCGCAGGGCCGGCGACTCCGGGAATTCCTCACACGCACGATCGAACACCCGCAGGGATTCGTCGTAGCGCTCAAGATTGCGCAATGTGCTGCCGTACTGCAGCAAGCAGCGCCGCAACCGGTCACCGCCGAGTCCGGCGTCCAACGCCCGAAGGTAATAGACCTCAGCCGTATCTCCCTGTCCCGCAGTGTCATACGATCCGCCCAACTCATACAGAACAGCCGGATGACCCGGATACCGATCCAACAGATCGGTGAAGTACGCGATCGTCGGGGCCATGTTGTCGCGGTCGCGATTGTCGAATCCCTCCGCTATCGCGGCTTCGAGTGCCGAATCCATAGGGGAATTGTTTCAGAAGAGATCAGTATGAGTCGCTTCACAACTTCACCCGAATGTGTCCTTGTACCCTGCTGGTTTTGACCACTCGAAGGTATCCTTTTGTACATGCAGAGGACACGTATTGTTGAGGACTTAGCCCCCGGAGATCGCATCAGCATCGATGGAATCACCGCGGTTGTACGGGTCCAAAAGCCGCATGGCGACAAACAACGACTCGTCGAATTCGCGCACGCGTCCGACAACCGCAGCGAGATGGTCCTGGCCGCCGGGACGCGCGTCGACGTTCTCTGACGACAGCCGTTCTCTGGCGAACAGCCGTTCCCCTTCCCGAAACCGCCGGTCAGTTCAGCTCGGCGAACAGCTTCTCGTTCAGGTCGAACGCCGCGACCGACTCGTCGAGTAGGCGCTGCACCGAGTCGGCGTCGAGCGCGAGTGCATCGAGGCGTGTGCGGTAGTCATCCTTGTATCGCTTGAGTTTGTCGATGCCGTCGAAGGCGTAGAAGCTCAATGCGTCGTCGCCGATGCCGTAGTGCAATTTCATCCGGCTACGGATCACCTGACCGCCACTGAGGTCACCGAGGTAGCGCGTGTAGTGGTGCGACACCCACCGCACCGGATCGGTCCGGGTTGACGCGATCGCGTCGACGTAGAGTCGGGTCGCGGGCAACGGGACGAGTGCGTCAACATCGGCACCGAGAACCACCAGATCAGACCTCAGACGATCGGTGCGTCGAAGTCTCTCGTCGGCCACCGCCCGGGCCACCTCGTTTTCGGCCAGCTCGTCGCCGACGTTCTCGATTGCGCGGTAGACGAAGTACAGCTGCTCGGTCAGTCGCCGGTAGCTCGCGACATCGAGCCGACCGGACAGCAGATCGTCGACGAAGGTCGCCGACTCGGCGCGCTGATGTGCCGCCGCGGTGGCGGCGCGCAGCGCGTCGGACAACTGCGGTGTGGCCTCGGAAGTGGTGGTCATGATGCCACCAGTGATACCACCAGACCGCGATGGTCGGAACCCGGGATGTAGAACGTGGTGGACGAGTCGGCGACGAACCCACGGCTGATCAGATGGTCGATACCCATCAGCGGATGGTTACGGGTCTTATCGGTCGGCCAGCTCGGCGAGAATCCGGCGCCGGCCTGATCGGTCGCGTCGAGGAAACCATTCTGAAGCAGCGCCCGGTATTGGACCTGGTCCCAGGTGCCGTTGAAATCTCCGACGGCGATGACCCTCCCCCGAGGCAAAGCATGCAGATGGTTTTTCAGGAGATCGATCTCCCGTAGCCATACGCCGGTGTGACCGGGTGTCGGTGCGCCCGGATGAATGGCGACGACCTGTGTGTCAGCCGCACCGGGAAGATCGGTACGGGCTTTGAGGTTGTGCAGCACCGTCGTCGGATCCACCTCTTGGGTGTCGGTGAGGGGCCGCGTGCTGAACAGTGCGGAGCCGCCTGCCAACGGCATCGGAATGGCGTACGAGTAGGGCATGTGCCGGGCGATCGCGCTGGCGCGCACCCTGGCCAGCGCCTCCGGTGTCACCTCTTGGAGCGACAACAGGTCCGCGTCGGCGTCGACGACGTGCCGTGCCACCACGTCGACGTCGGCCTGCCCGTAGAGCAGGTTCGCCGAGACCACCGTGAAACGCTCTCCGGCAGGCGCGGTTTGCGCACGCCATAACGGAATCTGCGTGTAGCACAACGCCATTGTGACCACCACCGCCACCGCGAGTACCACCCAGTGCCGCAGTACCGCGAACACCACGACCGCGGCCACCCCGGCGATCACCGCGAACGGCACCAGTGCCGTCGCGTAGAGGCTCGTCTGTCCGCGACTCGGGTTGTAGTGCAGCCAGATCGCCACCGCGGTCGCCGCGAGCGCCAGCCATCCCAGCCCAGCGAGGATGAAGCGCAAAATCCGCCAGATCACGCCCCGAACACCTTGAGCACCACCGACTTTGCCCGTCGGGTCACGCGCAGGTAGTTCTCCAGGAACTCCGCTGCCTGATCCTCTGGCCATCCGGCGGCGTAGGCAACAGCACGCAACTGCTTTCCCGGCATCGGAAGTTGGTCGACGGGCTTGCCGCGCACCAGGACCAGGGCGTTGCGCGCCTTGGTTGCGGTGAGCCAGGCATCCTTGAGCAACGCGACGTCGTTCTCGCCCAACAGTTCTGCCGCTCCGATGGCGTCCAACGACTGCAACGTCGAGGTGTTGTGCAACGACTGGAACCGATGCGCATAGCGCAGCTGCATGAGTTGCACGGTCCACTCGACGTCGGCCAGGCCACCTCGGCCGAGCTTGGTGTGAGTGGCCGGATCGGCTCCGCGCGGGAGGCGCTCGGCGTCGACGCGGGCCTTGATCCGGCGGATTTCCTGAACGGCTTCCTTCGACACACCGCCCTCCGGATAGCGAATCCGATCGGCCATGTGCAGGAAGTCGATTCCCAGAGCGTCGTCGCCGGCGACCTGGTGGGCACGAAGAAGCGCCTGGATCTCCCACGGCTGCGCCCACTGGTCGTAGTAGGCGGCGTAGGCGGCCAACGTTCGCACCACCGGCCCGTTACGACCTTCCGGCCGCAGACCGGTATCCACCTCGAGCGGCGGATCGGCACTCGGCGAGCCGAGCATGGAACGCAGGCGTTCGGCGACGGTCTGCGACCAACGGACCGCCTGGGCCTCGTCGGCATCGGGATTCGGCTGGCAGACGAACAGCACATCGGCATCCGAGCCGTAGCCGAGTTCGCCGCCGCCGAGTCGGCCCATGCCGATGACCGCGATGCGCGCCGGTGCCGGTTCACCGCGTTCCCGCTCGAACTCGTCGATGACAACGGCCAGCGCGGCATTGATCACCGCCGCCCACACACTGGACAACGCTCGGCAGACCTCCGGTACCGACAGCATGCCGAGGATGTCGGCCGAGGCGACTCGCGCCAACTCGGCCCGACGGTGCGACCGTGCCGCCGCGACAGCACGTTTGAGGTCGGGCTGCCGAACGGTCGACGCGATCAACCCCTTCGCGACGTCCTCGGGGCGAACCTCGCAGAGTTTCGGCCCGTTGGCACCATCGGAGTAGAGGTGAATCACTTCGGGCGAACGCATCAGCAGATCCGCGATGAACTCCGACGTGCCGAGGACTTTCATCAGACGTTCGGCGACGACGCCGTCGTCGCGCAGCAATCGGATGAACCACTCCTCGCCGACCATCTCCTCGCAGAGGCGTCGATAGTTCAGCAGGCCCGCATCCGGGTCGGGAGTACGCCCGATCCATTCCAGCAGCGATGGCAGGATGAGCAGCTGGATCTGACCTCGCCTGCCCACGGCCGAGGCCAGTGCACGGATATGGCTCAGCGCGCGTTCGGGTTTGGCGTATCCGAGGGCGGCCAAGCGACGCTCGGCCGACTTGTCGGTCAGGGTGAGTTCGGTCTTGTCGAACCGTGTCGCAGCTTCCAGCAGCGGCCGGTAGAACAGCTTCTCGTGGAGTCGCCGGACTCGCTTGCTCTGCCGTCGGATCTCTTCGCGCAGCATGTCTGTCGAGCTGCTGTCGCCATCGGGACGGATGTGCGCGGCGCGGGCCAGCCAGCGCATGTTCTGTTCGTCGTCGAACGCCGGCAACAGGTGTGTCCGGCTCAACCGTTGGAGCTGCAGTCGATGTTCGAGCAGCCGCAGGAATTGGTACGAGGCGTTGAGGTTGGCGCCGTCGTCGCGACCCACGTAGCCGCCGGCGGTCAACGCCGACAACGCATCCACCGTGGCCTGCACCCTCAGCGACTCGTCGATCCGGCCGTGCACCATCTGCAGCAACTGCACCGCGAACTCGACGTCGCGCAGGCTTCCGCTACCGAGCTTCAGGTTGCGGGCACGCAGTTCCTCGGGCACCAGGGATTCGACGCGGCGACGCATCGCCTGCACCTCGGGAACGAAGTCCTCGCGTTCGGCGGCCTCCCACACCATCGGGTTGACCGCGTCGACGTAGGACTGGGCGAGTTGCATGTCGCCGGTCATCGCGCGCGCCTTGAGCAGCGCTTGGAACTCCCAGGTCTTGGCCCATCGCTTGTAGTACGCCAGATGCGAGTCGAGCGTCCGGGTCAGCGCGCCGGCCTTGCCCTCCGGCCGCAGCGCGGCGTCGACCTCGAAGAAGGCCAGCGATCCCACTCGCATCATTTCCCCGGCGATGCGGGCGGCGGTGCCGTCGGCGGGGTCGCTGACGAAGATGACGTCGACGTCGCTGACGTAATTCAGTTCGCGCGCACCGCATTTGCCCATCGCGACGACGCCGAGCCGGACGGTCAGCGGCTTGGTACCGCAGACTTCGCCGATCGCGACCGCCAACGCCGCGGTCAGCGCGGCGTCGGCGAGGTCGGCCAGGTACCGTCCCACCTCCGGAAACCACATCACCGGTTCGTCCTCGACGGTCGAAGCGAGATCGTGGGCGGCAAGCTGCATGATCAGGTTGCGGTAGGCGGCCCGCAACGCCACGACGGACTTCGGTCCGGTCAGTGCGGCCCGGTAGAGCTTGTTGCCCTTCTCGATCTCGCCGGGTTCGGCAACCGCATCCACCGACGCGAGCATGCGCCGGTTGGCCTCGTCGATGTCGGGCAGGTCTTCGAGGAGCAGCCGCCAGGTGGACGGCTCGGCGACCAGATGATCGCCGAGCGCATCGGATGCCCCCAGCACGGAGAACAACCGGCCCCGCAGCGAGGTATTGTCGCGGATCTGGGCGTCGAGCTCATCCCATCCGTCGACGCCGAGTTCGGCCCGCAGTCGCACAAGGGCCCGCAGCGCGAGATCAGGATCGGGTGCCCGGGACAGCGACCACAGGACATTGACGGATGCGGAGTTGTTCCATCCCAGGTCGTCGAGGGCAGACGGCGCGGTGGCGTCGAACAAACCCAGGCGCCCCGCGCTGGGGACCGCGCCCCGTCCACGAAGTGTTGTCACACCACGAAGGTAGCGGGCCGAGAACGACGGGTCGCCAAGACGTCCCCTTTTACCACTTCACCGACTCTTGTGCAGGGCGAGCGAAACCTACAGCGGCAGGTAGTTCTTCAGCTCGAATGGCGTGACCAGGCTGCGGTAGTTGTTCCACTCGGTCCACTTGTTGCGCAGGAAGTAGTCGAACACGTGCTCACCGAGAGCCTCGGCAACGAGCTCGGATTGCTCCATCTGCTCGAGCGCCTCGGCGAGGCTGCCCGGAAGCTCCCGATACCCCATCGCCCGACGCTCGGCGGGTGTGAGCGCCCAGACGTCGTCCTCGGCCTCGTCGGGCAGCTCGTACTCCTCGGAGATGCCCTTCAGGCCGGCGGCCAACAGCACCGCGAAGGTCAGATACGGGTTGCAGGCAGAGTCGGGACTGCGTACCTCGACCCGACGCGACGACGCCTTGTTCGGCGTGTACAGCGGCAACCGGACCAGCGCCGAACGGTTCGCGCCACCCCAGGTGGCCGCGGTCGGTGCCTCTCCCCCGTGGATGAGGCGCTTGTAGCTGTTCACCCACTGGTTGGTGACGGCGCTGATTTCGCTGGCGTGGTGCAGGATTCCCGCGATGAAGTGCTTGCCCGTGGCGGAGAGCTGCATCGGATCGTCAGGATTGTGGAAGGCGTTGGCGTCGCCTTCGAACAGGCTCATGTGCGTGTGCATCGCCGAACCCGGGTGCTCGCTGAACGGCTTGGGCATGAACGTCGCCCAGGTGCCCTCCCCGATCGCCACCTCCTTGATGACGTAGCGGAAGGTCATCACGTTGTCGGCCATCGACAGGGCGTCGGCGTAGCGCAGATCGATCTCCTGCTGGCCGGGCGCACCTTCGTGGTGGGAGAACTCCACCGAGATCCCCATCGACTCCAGGGCCTCGATGGCATGTCGCCGGAAGTTGGGGGCGGAGTCGTGCACAGCCTGATCGAAGTAGCCGCCGGAGTCAGCCGGGACCGGCACCGAGCCGTCGAGTGTTGCCTCCTTCAGGAGGAAGAACTCGATCTCGGGGTGTACGTAGCAACTGAACCCCAGGTCGGCGGCCTTGTTCAGTTGTCGACGCAACACGTGGCGCGAGTCGGCCCAGCTCGGCGTGCCGTCGGGCATGGCGATGTCGCAGAACATCCGCGCCGAGTGGTGTCGTCCGGTCGACGTGGTCCATGGCAGGATCTGGAACGTCGACGGATCGGGTTTGGCGACGGTGTCGGCCTCGGACACGCGCGAGAAACCCTCGATCGCCGAACCGTCGAAACCAATACCTTCGGCGAAGGCACCCTCGAGTTCGGCAGGCGCGATCGCCACGGATTTGAGGTAGCCGAGGACATCGGTGAACCACAGCCGGACGAATCGGATGTCGCGCTCTTCGAGGGTCCGCAGCACGAATTCCTTTTGGCGATCCATGTCCCGGACATTAGAAGCGGCCTGTTAAATCCGTGTTACAACCACAATTCAAACTCGACATGCTGGGCATATGCCGAAGCAATCTCACGATATGAGACTGGTTTGGCTCCTTCATGAGACCCCGCAGCGCCGCGCCGCATGTGACTAACGGCACAGGTCAACGCCTGCCGCGGCCCCAACCCCGGTGCCACAATGGACGTGTCCAACCCACCCGGGTACCTGCAGAGCAGGACTCGAGGCAGAAAAGAGACAACGATGTCCGAATCGACTGTGCCCAATTCAAAGATGTCCGATTCAACCGTGTCGCCCTATGGCGCCTCCGCCCCTGCTGCGACAGCTCCGCGTCGCACGACCCGCGTGCACCATCTCGCGCAGATGAAGGCCGAGGGTGAGAAGTGGTCGATGCTGACCGCATACGACTACTCGACCGCCCGCATCTTCGATGACGCCGGAATCCCGGTGCTGCTCGTCGGCGACTCGGCCGCCAACGTCGTCTACGGCTACGACACCACCATCCCGGTCACCATCGACGAGCTCATCCCGCTGGTCCGCGCGGTCGTCCGGGGCGCACCGCATGCCCTCGTGGTGGCCGACCTGCCGTTCGGAAGCTACGAGGCCGGACCGCAGCAGGCTCTGGAAACCGCGGTGCGGTTCTTCAAAGAGACCGGGTGCCACGCGGTGAAGCTGGAGGGTGGCGAGCGCGTCGCCGACCAGATCGCCACGCTCAGCGCTGCCGGCATCCCGGTGATGGCGCACATCGGCTTCACCCCACAGAGCGTCAACGGGCTCGGCGGATTCCGGGTGCAGGGCCGCGGCGACGGCGCCGATCAGACCATCGCCGACGCGATCGCCGTCCAAGAGGCCGGTGCGTTCGCAGTCGTCATGGAGATGGTGCCCGCCGAACTCGCCGCCCAGATCACCCGCAAGCTCACCATCCCGACCGTCGGGATCGGTGCGGGCAACGAGACCGACGCGCAGGTGTTGGTCTGGCAGGACATGGCCGGGTTCACCCACGGCAAGACCGCCAAGTTCGTCAAGCGCTTCGCCGATGTGGGCACCGATCTGCGCAACGCCGCGGCCCAGTACGCCGACGAGGTACGTCGCGGAGTGTTCCCCGGACCTGAGCACAGCTACTGAGGCGTCCGCGGTTACTGTGCCGTCCGCGGTCCCGGCTCGGCCTTCGGTTGCATAGGGTTAGGGCATGCGTGACCTCTACCCCGCGATCGACCCGTACGACCACGGCCATCTCGATGTCGGTGACGGACAACAGATCTACTGGGAATGCTCCGGCAACCCCGAGGGCAAACCAGCGGTCTTCGTGCACGGTGGACCAGGCGGCGGCACCGCGCCGGATCAACGACGATTCTTCGATCCGACGCGGTATCGCATCGTCCTGTTCGATCAGCGGGGTTGCGGACAATCGCGTCCCCACATCGCCGATGGCGCCGACCTGTCGGTCAACACCACCGGCCATCTGATCGCCGACATCGAGCGTTTGCGTGAGCATCTCGACATCGACCGCTGGCTGGTGTTCGGCGGCTCCTGGGGCTCGACGCTGGGCCTTGCCTACGCACAGAGCCACCCCGACCGGGTAACCGAACTGGTCCTGCGTGGCATCTTTCTGCTGCGCCGCAGCGAGATCGACTGGTACTACAACGGCGGTGCGGCGCATATCTACCCCGATGAATGGGAGTCCTACCTCGCACCCATCCCCGCCGACGAGCGCGATGGCGACCTGGTGGCCGCCTACCACCGTCTGCTCACCTCCGACGACCCCGACGTCGCGCGTCGAGCCGCGGTGGCCTGGACAACATGGGAACAGTCGACGAGTTACCTGATCCCCAAACGTGACGATGACGACGGCAATGATCGGTTCGCGCTCGCCTTCGCGTCGATCGAGAACCATTACTTCATCAACGGTGGATTCCTGCGTGAGGGACAACTTCTCGAGGACATCGCGACGATCGCGCACATTCCAGCGGTCATCGTGCAGGGCCGCTATGACGTCGTCTGCCCGATGGTCAGCGCCTGGGACCTCCATCGCGCGTGGCCATCGGCACAGCTGAAGATCGTCGGCGATGCCGGCCACGCCTCCTTCGAAACCGGCATCAAACATCACCTCGTCGAGGCCACCGACACTTTCGCCGACCGCGGTTGAGCGCCACCTAGACTGAAGAAGAATTCGGACATCGCCCAGCAGGAGGAGATTCAGGTGGCGCCCATCGAACAGGTCGAGGTCGAACTGAAATTCGACGTCGACGCCACGACCGTCGCCCCGGATCTGCGGGTCCTGCCCGGTGTCGTCGGATCGCGTTCACCTGAGACATTCGCGCTCGACGCAACGTATTTCGACACCGAGAACCTTGATCTGGCCACCAACCGAATCACGTTGCGTCGCCGCACCGGCGGACACGACGGCGGATGGCACCTCAAGC
Source organism: Actinomycetes bacterium (assembly GCA_023461275.1). GTDB lineage: Bacteria > Actinomycetota > Actinomycetes > Mycobacteriales > Mycobacteriaceae > Gordonia. The sequence goes on from JAEYMI010000071.1 coordinate 19,385, forward strand.
GCCCGGCGTCGGCCGGGGCGCGTAAAGAGACGCAGATCGGATTCGACGAGGCTCCGGCCGACGGCGATCTGCCCACCGAACTGCTGACCCCGGTGCTGGCACTGACCCGCTCGCGCAGCCTGATCCCGGTGGCCGCGATCTCCACGACCCGGACCATCACCACCTTGCTCGGCGACGACGAGCGTCCGATCGCGGAGTTCGCCGACGACGCGGTCACCGCACAATCCCTACTGCCCGGCGGAGCATCCCAGCAGTGGAACGAATGGGAGTTCGAGCTGCTCGGCGACTCCGGGGACACCAAGCTGCTCAAGGCGGCGAGCAAGCTGCTGCGCGGAGCAGGCGGACGGGCACCGTCGAGTGCCTCGAAGCTCGCCCGGGCGATCGGCACGACGCCGACGACCCTCGGGTCACCGCACATCGGAAAGCGGCCCACCGCACTGGAACTCGTGGTCACCGACATCGCCATCCACCGCAACTCGCTGATCGCCTACGACCCGCTGGTTCGGATCGACGCACCCGATGCGGTTCACCAGATGCGGGTGGCGACGCGACGGCTGCGCAGCATCCTGTCCGGATTCCCGACCGTCCTCGACTCGTCGCGCACCGAACACATCAACAGCGAGCTGCAGCTCCTCGCGCGCATTCTGGGCGAGGCGCGCGACTCCGAGGTGCAGCTCGAGATCGACTCGTCGCTGCTCCGCGACGAGAACGCCTCACCGGAATTGATTGCCGCACTGACCGGTTCGGAGAATGCGGTGCACGATCGCGCCATCGCTGCGGCTCATGCGGCCATGAGCTCCGACCGGTACTTCCGCCTTCTCGACGCCATCGACGAGCTGATCGCGGGACCACCGGCCGGACCCGATGCCGAGATCTCCGCGGAAAAAGCGGTCGACAGGGCAATCGCCAAGAACCGCAAGAAGATCAAGGCCGCACAGGCAGAACTATCGGCGTTGCAGGAAGGCTCGCCGGAATGGCAGGAGCAACTGCACACCATCCGCAAGCGGGCCAAGAAGCTGCGCTACAGCACCGATGCCGCCGAACCGCTCGGCAACAAGAAGTACCGCGCGATCGCCAAGGTGGCCAAGAACATTCAGTCCACGCTCGGCGATGTCAACGACATCCACCTCAACCGCGCCCACATCGCCGACGTGCTTGCTTCCCAAACGCTGTCCCCTGCGGACGCGTTCGTGTTGGGGCGGATCGACGCCCGGCAGCAGGCCGACGCCGCACGCGCGGTGGATGCCTACCGCAAGGCGACCGCCGAACTCTAGTCTCGATGTAGTCGACGCAGCAGCAGCTCGGTCTTGGCGTCGGTCCATCCGGGCGGCTGAAGGATGCGCGACCACGCGTACGGGATCGCCTCCATGTAGTTGTGGCCGTGTCCATCGGGCACGTTGACAGAGACCGCCATGTCGGCCGAGGTCTGCAGGAACGTGACCAGCGGAATCCAGTGCATCGCACCGAGGACGTCGCGGCCACGAGGTTCGCGGAGCCAATCCGGTTCGTTCAGGATCAGTGCCGGGTTCCACCACGCGATCGGATCCGACGCGTGCTGCAGGTACACGATCCGCGGGCCCGGCCACGGGGCGTCGGGCCGATTCAGATCACCCTCGTCGGCGATGAAGCGGACGTGCTGACCATCGTCGACGATCGGCAACACCTGCGGTGATCCCGGCTCACGCGAGCTGGTGGCATCCGCCCAGAGGGCGTTGTTGAATGTCGGCCCGACCAGCAATGCCCCGTCCGTACGTGCGGCGATGGTGGGGACCGTCCCGAAAGCGGCTTCGGCACCGAAGGATCCGAGGCTCTCGCCGAAGACGACGAGCTTGGGTCGTTGCGCCTCGGGCATGGCGCGGATCTTCGCGTCCACGGCCTCGAACAATGCACTGCCGGCCTGCCGGGCACGCGCACTGTCGACCAGGAACGACAACCAACTCGGCAGATATGAGTACTGCATCGACACCACCGCGGTGTCGCCGTTGTACATGTACTCCAACGAGTCGACGGTGGCCTTGTTCAGCCAGCCCGATCCGGTCGCCGAACCGATCGCGACCACCGCGCGGTTGAGTCCGCCGGTACGTTCCAACTCATTGGCGGCCAGCTGCGCGTTGGCGCGCAGGTCGTCTCCGGACCCCAATCCGACGAACACCCGGATCGGCTCCTGCGCGGGAGCCTGGTTGAAGACCGACAGTGCCCCGACGTCGGGGCCGCCGGAGACCAGGACGCGTCCCTCGCGGCCCAACGATTCCCACGACACCAGCGATTGCGGGCCACCCGAGCGCAGCGTCGAGGTCGGTGGTGTCGATGTCGGGCGCACCTCGTCGTTGGCGGCGGCAAAGCTGGCATTGAGCCACTGCATCGAATAGTTCGCGACCGCACCGTTGAGGATGAACACCGTCAACAGCACCGCGACCGTCGCCCCGGCGACGACCGACACCCTGGGCGGCGCGAATCGATTGAGTTGGCGAACCAACCAACGAACGGCACTCCCCCAACCTTGACCGATGAGCATCAGGATCACGAAGACCACGACCCCGACGACGGCGATCACCGGATACGCCGTCCACGACAGGTTCTCGACGCCCATCATGTTGCGAATCTCGGTCTGCCAGACGGAGAACCAGTAGAACATGATCGCGGTGCCGATCACGTAGATCACCGCGAGGGCGATCCAGATCACCGGCCGCGGACTCGGCCATCGCTTGTCGCGCGAGATCATGAATCGGGCCAGCCATGCGAAGAACACGCCCACGCCGTAGCCGATCGCCTGCGCCCCGCCACCGACGATGCCCTGGAATACCGGCCCGCGGGGCAGCAGCGACGGCGTGACCGACAGCCACAGGAAGATGGTGGCCATCACGACGCCGGTGAAGCTGATGCGGTGGAGGTAGCGCTGCCACCAGCGTTGTGTGCTCGACGCCTCCGGCGCATCACCGGTGGTCGTCACCGGTTCCGCGGTCGGGTCGACGTCGTCGGTATCGGTTGCCGGCGTTTGCGATGTCACAAAGGCATTGAACACTATCGTGAACGTGGTGGCAGCGATTGGATCGTCGGAGGAGTGTGGTCATCGTCGAGTCACGACCTGAGCCCATTCGGCTGCCGGCATCGGCGCGGCGGCTGGTGTGGACGTTGCTCTGCGTTTCGGTGATCTTGATGGCCGGCGCGGAGTTGATCGCACACCTCCATCCGTTCGCCGGCGCCGAGTGGGTCATCGCGGCGACGTCGGTGATCGTCGCGGTCATCGCCGTCGCGGGTCCACTGCGGATGTCGGACCTCGGCCTGTCACGGGCGACGCTGCCGATCGGGTTGCGCTATGCGGCGGTCATTGTCGCAGCGGCCGCAACCGTGGTGGCGGTGGGCGTCGGGTGGCCGCTCACCCGCGAGTTGTTCCTCAATGACCGCTATACCGACGCCCGCGCCGCGGTGGTCGCCGCCCTCGTGGTGATCCCGCTGCTGACGGTCATCCCCGAGGAGTTGTTCTTCCGGGGCGTGATGCTCGGAGGCTTGGAGCGGTTGTACCCGGGCCGCACCGGACTCATCGCCCAAGCACTGTGGTTCGGCCTCTGGCATGTGTTGTCGTCGTTGGATCTGACCGCCGAGAATGCCGGGCTGACAAAGATTTTCGGGTCCGGGACGGTTGCCGCGCTGGCCGGTGTGCTGCTCGCGGTGGCGGTGACGACGGCGGCCGGTTTCCTGCTCGGGTGGCTGCGCGTGCGCAGCGGCAGTCTGTTGGCACCGATCGCGCTGCACTGGGCCGCCAACGGAATGGGCGCCATCGCCTCGGCGCTCGCATGGCAGCTGACCGGGTGACGCGGGTTCAGGCCGGGGGCACGTCCACCGGCCGGAACCGTACCGACCGCTGTGCCGGGTCGGCGGATTCGAGTTCGACCGAGATCACCCGACCTTGTTCGGGCGCACCGCTGCACGGCGCGATCACGGCGGGCTCGGTGATGAAAATCTGCGCGGGTCGTCGGTCGTCGGCGTCGTGCAGTACGACGGCGTCGAACTGTTCACCGACCCGGTCGGCGAGCACTGTCGCCTCGGCCAGATCGATACTCATCCGGTTGGCCGACGCCCCAAGTGAATCCGCCGACCGCAGGATCTTCGGCAGTGTCGGCAATGCGCGGTTCACCCACTCCGGCACCGGTTTTCCCGACGTCACCGACAAGCACACCTCGGTGGCGAATCGATCACCGAGACGGCGTAGCGGCGCGGTCACGTGCGCGTAGACACCGGCGATCGCCGAGTGCATAAGCCGTTCGGGCGGCAGAGATTGGGACTGCGGGGTTTCGCCGTCTCCGCCGAGAACCGCGTAGTCCGCGCCGCGCATCATCCCACTCGCGGTCGACATCAGCGCCAGCGTGCTCGGTTGGTCCGGTGACAGACCCGCCAGGAACTGTCCCGGCGTCGCACCGTCGGGCCACGGCACTCCCAGGGCCTTGGCCGCCTTGCGCAGCCCGGCGATCGCCGCATTCGTGGCCGGCGGCAAGGTACGCAGCATTCCGACGCCGGCATCGCGCATGATGGTGCCGGCACACATTCCGGTCAGCAGCGAGAGCTCGGAGTTCCACACATCGGCCGGGGTGTGCGGCGCGATGGTCAGCGACCATCCGTCGGCGTCGCGGACCACCTCCTGATCGGGCAGATCCAATTCGACGGCACCGCGGTCGAGAGCCACTTTTCGACGCAGTTCCCCGAAGGCGGGCAGCGCCGTGATCGACGGATGCAATCGTCCGGCTGCTGCGTCGGCGGATACGCCCGCGTAGTTGAGTTTGGCGACGGAGCGGACAGTCGATCGTCGGACCGCGACGTCGGCCACCTGTCCATGCGGGTCGACGCGGATGGTCCACCGGACCGCCGGTCTGATCTGGTCGGGCAGCAGCGAACCGTCTCCCTCCGACAGCGACCGCGGGTGCAGCGGTACCGATCCGTCCGGGAAGTAGAGAGTCGTGCCGCGGCGTCGACTCTCCTGATCGAGCGCACCCTCCGGGATGACCAGCGCGGCAACATCGGCGATCGCATAGTTGACGACGAATCCGTCGGCGTCGGCCGCAATGTGCACCGCCTGATCAAGATCCATCGAGGTCGGTGGATCGATGGTGACGAACGCGATCCCGGTGGCGTCGTCGCGTTCATCGGCACACCGATCTGCTGCGTGATCGGCCTCGGATTGGGCTTCGGCACCGTAATCCTCGGCCACACCGAGTTCATGCCGAATGGCATCGAAATCGAGGTCGGGAGCGAAGAGTCTGCGCTGCACGCCTCGACACTAATGCCCGGGGACACTAATGCCCGGACAGGCACGCGCGGGGCGAACGAGCCGGCGTGTAAGCCGGATCCTGTACCGGTCGATGACCGGTGGCGACCATCCATCTGGGCACACCGTCGCCGGGTACCTCAAGCGGCCAACCCGCGGGCTCGGGCGAGCAGCCCTCGAACACCCGCGCACCCGCACCGAAATCGGTGCGTGCTTCGGCCTTGCTCCGGGTGGGGTTTACCGAGCCGGCACGGTCACCCGTGCCGCTGGTGCGCTCTTACCGCACCGTTTCACCCTTACCGTCGGAAAGAATCCGACGGCGGTCTGTTCTCTGTGGCACTGTCCCGCGGGTCGCCCCGGGTTGCCGTTGACAACCACCCTGCTCTGTGGAGTCCGGACTTTCCTCGGCGTGCGGCGTAACCGGTGGTCCGGTCCGTTCCGTCCGCCGCGGCCGCCCGGCCGACTCGTTCGCCCACACAGAATAGCCCGGCCGGCGTCAGTCGAGATGGCCGGTGTCGTTGACCAGCCGCACCACCGACCCGCCGTCGGGGTAGTACTCGGCGATCGACAGTGATGCCAGATCCAGATGCAACCGGAACAGCAGTTCGGGTCCGACGCCGAGCGCGTCGCGCAGCAGTGTCTTGATCGGGGTGACATGCGAGACGATCAGGACCGTCTGTCCCGGATAGCGCTGCAGCAGATCGTCTTTCGCGGCGATCACCCGTCGGGCCACCTCATCGAAGCTCTCGCCGCCGGGTGTGGGTACGCCCGGATCGCCGAGCCACCGGGCGTGCAGATCCGGATCCTGTTGCGCGGCTTCGGGAAAGGTCAATCCCTCCCAGGAGCCGAAGTCGGTCTCGATGAAACCGTCGTCGACTGTGACGTCGAGTCCCACGCGGTCGGCGACGGCCTGCGCGGTGACCCGCGCCCGTGACAACGGAGAGCTGACGATTGCGTCGATGCCGCCGAGTTTTTCCAGCCGCTCCCCTACCGCGGCGGCCTGCGTCCGGCCGACGTCGCTGAGATCGGGGTTGCCGCGGCCGGAGTAGCGTCGCTCCACCGACAAGGCGGTCTGACCGTGGCGCAGCAACAACAGCCTGGTGGGGGCGCTTCGCTTGCCCTGCCAGTTCGGCGTCGGTCGCGGCGCGGCGTTCGACGTCGACTCTGTCACGGCAGTTCGGGTCACGGCAGTCCCGACTCGTTCGTCCGTATCAGGATCGCTCCGCATTCCTCACACCGGACAACCTCGTCGGCATCCTTGGCACTGATACCCGCCAGCGTTCCGCGATCGAGTTCCATCCGGCATGCCCCGCACCTGCGAGCACGTAATAATCCGGCCCCGACATGACCGGAAGCGCGCTGCTTGTCATAGATCGCGAGCAGTTCGGTCGGCACCTCGACAACCAGCTGCTCACGACGCTCGGTGGCCGCCGACAGCTGCTCGGTGATCTTCGCGGTCGACGCCGTCCGGCGGTCCTGCGCGGCGACCAGCTCGGATTCCAGATGGGCGATGGTGGCGCTGGCCCGCTGCCGCTCTGATTCCAACGCTTCCTGACGTTCCATCAGCTCGATGAGTTCTTCCTCGAGCATGGCCCGTCGACGTCCGAGTCCGGCCAGCTCATGCTGCAGTTCGGACAGCGCCTTGGCGGCCAGCCCGCCGCCGGTGAGTTGCGCCGAGTCCTTGGCCTCGCGGTTGGTCATCCCGGTCATCTCGGCGTCGAGGCGACGGTATTCGCGGTCCAGGTCCTCCGCGGAGATCTCCGCGCTCACCAAATCGTCACGCGCCGCGTCGATCTTCTGATCGAGGGCGTCGATCTCGGCGTCCTCGGGCAGATGGTTGAGGCGATGGTCGATGCGCGCCAACTCGGCGTCGGCGTCCGCCACATCCAGCAGCGTGCGCTGCAGGTCAGGCCTCACTTTCACGGCATCCTCCGGTCTCTCGGTCCTCCAACGTTACGCGCGAGGATCGTGAACGGATCGGTGGGCCGGTCGTAGACCGTCGCGTCGACGTCGACGGCTGAGGCGATCAGCGCCGACACCTGCGCGCACCACGGGAATTCGGTACCCCAGTGGCCCGCGTCGATCAATGCGGGCCCGCCGGCGCGCCGGGCCTCGTCGACCGGATGGTGCCGTAAATCGCCGGTCAGGTACGCGTCGGCGCCCGACCGGGAGGCGGCGGCGAGCAACGAATCGCCCGCACCGCCGCAGACTGCGACGGTGGCGATGATCGCGTCGGGATCGCCGGCGGCCCGCACTCCCCACGGGGTGCCGAGTCGTTGTGCGGCCAGTTCAGCGAACGCGGCCAACGTCATCGGGTGCTCCAGCGTCCCGACTCGCCCCAACCCGAGGTCACTGTCGAGTTCGGCGAGCTCGAAGACATCGAAGGCGGGTTCCTCATAGGGATGGGCGCGGCGCAAGGCGTCGAGCATGGCCTGTCGATGATGGCGTGCGGCAACCATTTCCACCTTGGCCTCGTCGACTCTGGTGCGCTCTCCGATCTCGCCGAGCGTGGGGTTGGCACCATCGGTGGCCTCGAACTGACCGGTCCCCACCACCGACCACGAACAGTCGCGGTAGTCGCCGATGTGACCGCCGCCGGCGGCGAACATCGCCTCGGACACCTGCTCGGCGTTGCCCTCGGGAACCATCACCGCCCATTTGTCCATGGGCGAGGACGGTTTCGGTTGCAACGGCCGCGTATCGATGATCCCGAGGGCGTCGGCCAGCGCATCGGAGACGCCCGGGCGTGCGCGGTCGGCATTGGTGTGCGCGGTGAACAGCGCCACCCCGGACCGGATCAGCCGATGAATGACACGTCCTTTGGTGGTGTCGGCGGCGACCGAGTCAACCCCGCGCAGTAGCAGTGGATGATGCGCGACGATCATCCCGGCGCCGCGGTCGATCGCCCAATCCACCACGGCGTCGGTGACATCCACGCACACTGCGACGCCGGTGACCTCGTCGTCGGGGGCGCCACACACCAGCCCGACCGAGTCCCATGGTTCGGCAAGCCGACGCGGATACGCCTCGTCGAGAACTTCGATGATGTCGGATACGCGCACGGTCATCTGTTCGGCCCCTTCGTTCTGGTCATGTCTGCGACCTGTCGCGCGGCCCAGTCCAGGGCGTCAACGAACTCGCGTGCGGTTCGGCGGTCGCGAACCGCCAGGCGCATGTGATCGTCGTCGAGTCCGACAAAATTCGCTGCGCTCCGCACGGAAAAACCCTTGTGCCGCAACAACTCTTTCACCCTGAAGGCCGACGGAACGCGGATCAGGACAAAGGGTGCGCTCGGCGATGCGCACGGAGCGAAGCCGGCCGCCTGTAACGCCGAGATGAAGTAGGTGCGCTCGGCGGCCACCTCGCGGGCGATCCGGTCGCAGTACTGCTGTCCGTGCGGTCCAAGGCATTCGGTGAGTGCGGTCAGTCCCAGCGTGCCCACCGCCCATGGTCGTCGGCCGCGCGACAACCGCGCGATCACCTCCGGCGCGGCAAGAAAGTAACCGGCACGCAGACCCGCCAACGCGAACGTCTTGGTGATGCTGCGGAGCACGATGACGTCCGGAAGTGACTGCGATGCGAGTGTTTCCGGTTCCCGACGATCGGTCCGTGGGTCGAGGGTGAGGTCGGCGAACGCCTCGTCGACGACGATCAGGCGCCCCGGCCGACGCAACGACAGGATGGCCTGGGCCGGATGCAGCACCGACGTCGGGTTGGTCGGATTGCCGATCACCACCAGGTCGGCGTCGTCGGGAACCACGGGCGCGTCGGTGAGCTGCCACGGTTGTTCCAGGATCACGTGCGTGACCCGAATACCGGCCGCCCGCAACACGACTGCCGGCTCGGTGAACGTCGGTTCGATGAGCGCGACGTGCCGGGGGCACAGCCGTGGCAACAGCTCGAATCCCTCGGCCGCTCCCGAGAGCACCATCACTTCCTCGGGACGTCGGCCGTGTGCTGCGGCGATGGTCTGCACGGCGCGAACCTGATCGCGCGAGCTCGGGTAATGGCCCAGCTCACCAAGGCGGGAACGCAGTGCGTCGGTGATGAACTCGGGTGGACCCGGTCGAACATTCACCGCGAGATCCACCACGCCGGGTTCGACATCACGATCACCGTGCCGGTCGGGGTCGCGCAATGGCGTGTCGTCGGGCCCCGATGTCATACCTGTGGAGCCTACGTGTTCAGATGGACGGTGATGTCCGACACCGACCCACACAGTCCGGCAACCGCGCTGCTCGTCGACCTCGACGGCACCATCACCGATAGTTTCACCGGGATTGCCAACAGCTTTCGCCACGCCCTGACCACGGTCGGCGTGCCGATCCCCGGTCCGGAAGTCATCGACGGTATCGCCGGGCCACCGATGATCGACACCCTGCACGGCCTCGGGCTCGACGAGGCCACCGCCGACGCGGCGATGCGGGCCTACCGTGCGCGTTACACCGAGACCGGGTGGCTGGAGAACTCGGTGTTCACGGGCATGGGCGAGCTGATCGCCGACCTCGCGAACGCCGGGCGTCGGATGGCGATCGCGACGTCGAAGAACCAGAACACCGCACGCACGATTCTGGATCACTTCGACCTGTCCGACCACTTCGAGGTCATCGCAGGTGCCAGCGACGACGGTTCGCGTAGGACCAAGGCCGACGTCATCGCCCACGCGCTGGATGGATTGGGCGTGGCCTATGACCGTGACGCACACCGAACCCCATCTCCGGTGGTGATGATCGGCGATCGCAGCCACGACATCGAAGGTGCGGCAAGCTTCGGGATTCCGGCAATCTTCGTGCGTTGGGGTTACGCTCAGGACGGGGAAGCGGACGCGGCCGCGTGGCGCGTCGAGAACATTGCACATCTGCGCGAGGTACTCGGTGTCTGACCAATTGCACATCTGTTTTGTCTGCACGGGCAACATCTGTCGTTCTCCGATGGCCCAGAACATCTTCCGGCGGGCCCTCGAGGAGGCCGGACTCGACGAGACGGTGAAAGTCACCAGCTGCGGCACCAGTGGCTTTCACACCGGTGACCCCGCCGACAACCGGGCTCGTACCGAACTTCTCGCGCACGGTTATTCCGATGCTCACGTGGCCAGCCAGCTCTCGCCGGAGCATTTCGATGCCGACCTGTTCGTCGTCGCCGACACCGGACACGTCAAAGAACTCGAACGCAAACGCCTCGGCGCCCCGGTGCGGCTGCTACGCAGCTTCGACCCGGTCGCCGGCGACGTCGACCTCAATGACCCGTACTACGGCACTCCGGCGGATTTCACGACCACGCGCGAGCAGATCGAAGCGGCCGTCCCCGGGCTACTGGCCTGGGTATACACCACCCTCGAGAACCGCTGACCCGATCGGTCGCTCTAGCCGGCCGGGCTGATCAGGTTGTGCACGTAGCGGATCTTGGTGAGCACCGGTTCGGGCAGCACGAACGGATAGAGGTCGGGATGACCCATCGACCGGTTGATCTGGTTGAGAGCCCAGGTCAGCGGTAGCCACCACTCGACGATCCGATCGAAACCGACATCGCCGGGAAGTTCACTGTCCAGCGTCGACCCGGCCGGCGCCATCGCGAATGCCGCTGCGGTGTCCAATGTGTCGCGGATGTGCAGGTAGTGGGCAAAGGTCTCGGCGAAATCCTCGGCCGGATGCATCGTCGCGTACGACGACACGTACCGCTCTTCCCAGCCGTTCGGCGCGCCCTCGGAGTAGTGCCGGTCCAACGCAGCCTGATAGTCGTCGTCGGGGTTGCCGAAGAGTTCCTCGAACCCCGGCCGATGATCGGGATCGATGAGCACCATCTGATAGAAGTGACCGATCTCGTGCCGGAAGTGGCCCAGAACCGTTCGGTACGGTTCGGCGAGCTCCACCCGCATCTGTTCGCGGTGCACGTCATCGCCTTCCGCGAGGTCCAGAGTGATCACTCCGTCGGCGTGACCGGTGATCACCGACTCCTGCGAGCTGGACAGCAGATCGAATGCCAGTCCATTCTGCGGGTCCTTGTCGCGGCCGAAGATCGGCAGGCCGAGTTCGTCGAGCTCGAGGATGACCCGACGTTTGGCCGATTCGGCACGACCGAACTCGGCCATCGCCTCGACGTCGGAGTCACTGGGTCGTGTGCGGGTCAGGGAGCACGATTCGCACAACCCCGGCGACCCCGTCCACTTCACCAGCCAATTACATTGCGCCACTTCGAAATCCGCGCAACGCTCGACGAGCGTCTCGTCGATGGTGGCCTGACCGTTCTCGTCGAGGTCGTAGATGGTTCTGTTGGACAGCCAAAAGCCGAGGTTAGAGGAACAATTCAGACATAGGCTGTTCTCGAAGGACAGACGCTGGCCGCACTTGCGGCATAAGAAGTCTCGCATTGATCCCAGCGTACCCGGTCGGTTGACGGATTGGATTCACTCGCGAATAGTCCGCGCGGCTTACTACTCCCCCTCGCCGGCGTCCGAGTGTCGGAGGTCAGAGCCGGTATCGGTACCGTTGAGGGGTGCACGTGCTGCGGACGTTTCTCAGACCCGGGTGGATCGCCCTGGCGATCGTCGTCGTGGCCTTCGCAGCTCTGTGTTTCAGTCTTCTCGCGCCATGGCAGCTCGGCAAGAATTCGGCCACCGAGCATCGCAATGAATTGATCAAGTCCGCGGTCGCCACGGCTGCGGTGCCGATCGACGAGGTCGCCCGGGCCGGCAACGGCTTCGACCCGTCGACCGAATGGCGTGAGGTGCGGGTCACCGGCCACTACCTCGATGACCGGGAAGTCCTGGCACGGCTGCGGTCGGTCGGCGAACGGCCGGCAGTCGAGGTGCTGACACCGTTCGCCGTCGATGGCTCAGCACGCATCATCCTGGTCGACCGGGGATTCGTTCGGCCCGACCAGAGCGCCATGCCGACCGTTCCACCGGCACCCACCGGACTGACGACGATCGACGCCCGAATCCGCAAGAGCGAGGGCACATCTCCGGGCCGCGGCCTGCACGACGACGGCGGCATTCCGGCGGTCTACACCATCGATCCGGCCGAGATCTCCCGAGCGGACATGGCCCTGGACCCCTTCTATCTCCAGCTGTCGCCGGGGCAACCGGGCGCGTTGGGCTCGATCCCGCTGCCGCAGCTCGACTCTGGCCCCTACCTGTCCTACGGATTGCAGTGGCTGGCATTCGGCATCATGGCCCCGCTGGGTGCCGGTTACTTCATCTACTCCGAGATCAAGCAGCGCCGTGCGGCCAAGGCCGACGCTTCCGGGGCCGGACCGGACCCCGAATCAGAAGGCGCAGCAAGCGATTCGCCGCGAGACCGGGTGCGTGCCGACCTCCGCGGAGCCGGCACCATCACCCAGAGCACACTGCGCGGCGACGCGATCGGGCACGGCCCGGACACCCGTGAAGCGGCCGACGAGGTCCGCGACAAACTCGCCGAACGCTACGGCCGCTAACGCCGATTCGCCCAACGTCGGACGAGGTGCCCCGCCAACGGCACGCCGGCGACCACCACGACCGCAGCCGTTTGCGTCCGTCGCGAAAGCGCTAGTGCCGCGCGCAGATCCACGGATTGCGGCGCATGCCCCACACCGAGCGTCGGACGTTGCTCGACCCCGTGCGCGTAGACCGTGGGCCCACCCAGCCCTACCCCGAGTGCGCCGGCCATTGACGCTTCCACGACTCCCGCGTTGGGACTCGGATGGCCGCTCGCATCAGCGCGCCACGCAGCGATCGCGGCGCGCGGAGAACCTCCCAGCACCACCGTCAGTCCGGCGGTGAACCGCGCGGGGATCAGGTTGGCGGCGTCGTCGAGTCGTGCGCTGGCCCAGCCGAATCGCCCATACCGGGGTGACCGATAACCGACCATCGCGTCGAGCGTGTTCACCGCGCGATAGCCCACGAGTCCCGGAATGCCCCCGATGGCCCCCCACACGAGAGGTCCGATCGTCGCATCCGAGGTGTTCTCGGCCACCGATTCCAGAGCGGCCCGACAGACGCCTGCCGCGTCGAGCATCTCCGGGTCGCGGGCGCAGAGGCTCCGGATGTGCCCGCGCGCACCGTCGAGATCATCGTTGTCGAGGTCGTCGGCGACGGCGGTGGCCACCGCGAGCAGGCTCGTCCCACCGAGTACCGCCCAGGTGGCGATTGCAGTGGCGACCACCTCGGCCGCCGGCGGGAGCCGACGCCCGAGCAGGTATGCCGCGCCGGTGGCTCCACCGACGAGCACCGTCGTGAACGTCGCTCCGGCGGTCCGCGAATCCGAGTACAGGTGACCCTCGGTGACCTGCGCGATCCGGCCGAACCCCGCGACGGGATGCCATCGCGACGGATCGGCGAGCAAGCGGTCGGCGAGGTAGCCGAGAACCAGACCCGCGGCGACAGTCGGCCGGCCGCAGACGCGGGCAGAGTCGGGGGCGGCGGGCACGCGCCGATCCTAGCCACCGGGGTCGGCCTAGGATTACCGCGATGCCTTCACCGCGAACTCCGCCCACGCCGGGGGTGTACCCGATAGACACCGGCACGGCGTCGTTGGCCGTCGACGACATCGCCGGTGGGTGGCTGCTGACGATCAACGGCGCACAGAGTTCGCATATTCACCCCGACCCGACGGTGCTGGATTTCGAGTACATGCGCCAGATGGCCACCATGATTGCGACCCGGCACGAGCGGGGCGACCGGGTACGAGCCCTGCATCTCGGGGCGGCGGCGTGTGCACTACCGCGGATGCTCGCCGCCCACTACCCCGACACCCGGCAGGTCGCGGTGGAGATCGACGCCGAGCTGGCCCGCCTGGTTCGCGAGTGGTTCGACCTCCCACGATCACCGCTGCTTCGGATTCGAGTGGGCGACGCCCGCGAGGTGGCGGCGTCGTTGTCCGCGGCCACCCGAGACGTGGTGATTCGTGATGCATTCGTCGGTGGTCGCGCTCCGCGCCATCTCACCACCGTCGAGTTCACCGAGGATGTCCGGCGGGTTCTGGTGCCCGGCGGGCTGTATCTCGCCAATTGTGGCGACAGCCGCGACCTGGCCCTCGCACGCGCCGAAGTGGCCACCGTCGGCACGGTCTTCGCCCACGTCGCCGTTGTCGCCGACCCCTCGATGCTGAAAGGACGGCGCACCGGGAATGTGGTGGTGATCGGCAGCGATCAACCGGTCGACGCCGATCCCACGCTGGTACGCACCTTGCTGAGCGACGCCGAGCCGGCCCGCATCCTCACCGGGGACGACGCCCGTCGGTTCGGTTCCCGGCCGGTGATCCACGACGTCGAGTGAGAGATCCGCCGACAAATCGGACCCGCTGATCGTCACGGATTAGTCCGTTCAGACTACATAATCTTTAGTAATGCAAATTTCGGGATCAACTACCGCGAATTCAGTCGATCATGCGTTCGACGTCCGTGCGTACTACCGAACGTCAGATGTCCGGCTACTCTTGTCCGGTGCTGACCAGTGACGGGCTACGACGCGCCCGGGGATTCCTCGTCCTCACATGCACGGTTCTGGTTGCGTTCTTGACGGGTGCAGTCTCGGGCTCGGCGTCGGCGGCGCCCGCGGCGCCGCAGGTACCGGTGGCAGCCTGCGGCGGGATCGGCGGGAAGGCCAGACCCAACGCGTCAATCAACCGATCGGTGACCGTCGGTGGCGTCACCCGCACTTTCCGGGTCCACCTTCCGGCTTCTTACGACGGCCGACATCGACAGCCGATGATTCTCGGCTTCCACGGTCATGCCGAGAAGAGCACCTCCTTCGAGCAATACACCCAGTTGTCGAGGTTGCCCGCGGTGGTCGTTTATCCCGACGGCCTTCGCGGACTCAAGAATCAGCCCGCGTGGCAGGGCGCGCCGTATTCCTCGCCGGCCTCCGACGATGTCGCGTTCACGCGAGCGATCCTGCGCGACGTCCGGTCAACGAGCTGCGTCGACGCCGCGCGCACCTTTGCCGTCGGACGTTCCAACGGCGGTGGCTTCGTGGCCCTGCTGTCGTGCCGGTTGCCATCGGAGTTCGCGGCATTCGCGACAGTCGACGCAGCCGTGTACACCGCGAGCATGTCCGGATGCGCGTCAGCGCCCCCGGTATCGGTGATCGACTTTCACGGAACCGACGATCGGGTCATCTCCTATGACGGCGGCGTCAGGTTCGGTGCCCCGTACCTGTCGTCGCGCCAATGGCTCGACAGTCTGGTTCGACGCGGACACTGCGCACCGGTACCGGTGACGATCCCCATCAATCGGCATATCCAGCAAGTGACGTGGCCGTTCTGCGCTCCGGGCGTGATGATCACGCACTCCCGCATCGTCGGCGGCAGCCATCGGTGGCCCGGATCGACGGGCAATCCCGGCGCGGGCCCCATCAGTGACACCATCTCGGCGTCGCACATGATCTGGGCGTTCTTCGTCGCTCGAACCGCGCTCCGGTAGCCAACACCGCGGTGAATCGCATTGCGGACATCATCTGTCCGCAATGTGGGGCATCCTGGGCGTCATGCTGGAAACATCGGCTCGACTCCTCGCATTGCTGAACCTGCTGCAGATGCGTCGCGAGTGGTCGGGCGGTGAGCTCGCCGATCGCCTGCAGATCACCACTCGTACGGTTCGTCGTGACGTCGAGAAGCTGCGGGAACTCGGCTACCCCGTCGACGCCAGCACCGGGATCAACGGCGGCTATCGGCTCGGCGCCGGAGCGGAGATGCCACCGCTGCTCCTCGACGACAACGAGGTCCTCGCGGTGGCCCTGGGACTCAACGCGATCAGCACGGGATCGGTCGCCGACATGGCCGAGGCATCCACCGGCGCGCTCAGCAAGCTCCGGCAGGTCATGCCGTCGCGACTGCGGCATCGGCTCGACGCGCTCGACCTCGACACGGTGCCCCGCAACGGGACCGTCGGCGGTGCACGCGACGCCGATACCGTGACAGCACAGACGCTGACCGAGATCGCGACAGCATGCCATCGACGCGAACGGCTCCGGTTCGACTATTGCCGCCGCGATGGAACCGAGACACGGCGCGACGTCGAACCGTATCGGTTGGTACGCAACGGATCACGGTGGTACCTGGTCGGCTGGGACACCGAACGCGATGACTGGCGGTCGTTCCGCGTCGATCGAATGCAACCCAAGACACCCACCGGACCACGATTCTCCCCACGCGAACTCCCCGAGGGCGGAGCCGCCGCCTACCTGCAACGCAGCCTCGGTTCGGTTTATCGCCGCGCGACCGCCCGGGTGCGTATCCACGCGCCCATCGAGACGGTGGCCGCGCAAGTCTTCGACGAATGGGGCACCGTCGAGTCCGGAGACGAAACAAGTTGCGAAGTAACGGTATTCAGCACATCACTGGCATCGATCGCGCGCTGGCTCTATGCCTTCGATGCTGATTTCACCGTCATCGAGCCCGCCGAGCTGCGCAGCGAATGCGCCGCGCGTGCGGAGTTTCACGCCCGCGCCGCGCAACGGTACGAACGCGCGATCCGATCGTGAATTGACACCTCGGCGATCCGTCGTGGAAAGCGCAGACGCCGCGGCCTCCCTATGGTGGATCCCATGAGGCTGTGGATCCCATGAGGCTGCTGGTGACCGGCGCCACCGGGTACGTCGGTTCCCGGCTGGTCTGCACGTTGATCGGTCGAGGACACGACGTCGTGGTGACGTCCCGACGACCGCGTTCGCTGCAACGATTCGACTGGCACGACAACGTGACCACCGTCGCGATGGACGTCCACGACCCCGCATCGGTGGCCGCCGGATTCGCCGCCGCCACCGGTCCCGATGACGGCCCGATCGATGCGGTCTACTACCTGGTGCACGGGATCGGCGAACGCGACTTCGCCGACACCGAGCGGGATGCGGCGCGCACCCTCGCCGAAGGTGCCCGCGATGCGGGTGTCCGGCGGGTCGTCTATCTCGGCGGATTCGTACCCGACGACGAGCTCTCACCACACCTGCGGAGCCGGGCCGAGGTCGGCGAGAGCCTGCAACTCGACAACGGCCCCGATCTGGTCTGGTTGCGGGCAGCGGTCATCCTCGGTGCCGGCTCGACGTCGTTCGAGATCATCCGGTACGCCGCCGACCGATTCCCGGTGCTGTTGCTGCCCGAGTGGATGCACAACCGGATGGACCCGATCTCGATTCGCGACGTTCTCTACTACCTCGCCGCCGTCGTCGACCCGGACGTTCCGGCAGGTGTGTATGACATCGCCGGGCCGGATCGGTCACGCTATTCCGACGTCGTGCAGGCCTATCTGAGCGCGACGCGGCAGTTCCGACCGCATCTGCCGTTGCCGACCATCAGTACGCGCCTGGCCGGCCTGGTATCCGGACAGGCACTGCCCGCGCCCGCGTCGTTGACCGCCGAACTGGTCCGCTCATTGGAGAGTCCGATGAACCTGTCGGAGAACAGAATTCGAGAGATCGTCGCCGACCCTCCGGGTGGCTTGATCGCCATCTCCGAGGCGATGCGCGCATCGGTGTCCTCACCTGACCCACAGCCGGTATGCCGGCTCAGCGACGTCCACCACCTCGCCGACACCGACCCCGAATGGGCCGGTGGTGATTGGTTGCGGGTCCGCCGCGGAATCCGTGAGGCCGTCGGGAACCTCACCGGGCTGGCCACCGCACCGGCACGTTTCCTGCTGTCCGCGGCGGCCCGGATCTGACATGACGGTCACCGACATCGGCCGCGCGGCGGTCGAATCCCTCGCCATGGATCGTTCCATCGCGGCCGAGCCGGCCGGACGTCGGCGATCGCGCCGGTGGATCACCGCCGGGTTTCTCGTAGTCGGCGCATGCCTGCTGGGAGTATCGCTCTCGGTCGAGCCGGGCAGTCCCGCGTTCTATCCGCTCACCATCGGGCTCGGCGCCACCTGGGTGATCGGCGCCTTCGCGACCGGACCACTGCCGCTGGGCCGCTTCGGCACCACCGCAGGAACTGAAACCACTTCGCGCGCAGCAATTCTCGGGATCGCGGTCGGGGTCGCCGTCGGCGTGGCGTTCACCGTGGGCGCCTTGATCACCCAGTTCATTCCAGGGGTGTCGGGCTTGGTCGCGAAGGTTCTCGACTTCGCCGACTACGGCAGCATGGTCGCCGTCGTGCTCATCACCCTCGGCAACGGTCTTGCCGAAGAACTGTTCTTCCGCGGCGCGCTCTACTCCTCGCTCATCGGACACCGACCGGTCTTGGTGTCGACGATCATCTACGTGATCGTGACGCTGGCCAGCGGCAACCCGATGCTCGGATTCGCCGCGGTGATCCTCGGTACGGTGTGTGCGATTCTGCGCCGATGCACCGGCGGCGTGTTGGCTCCGGCCCTGACACATGTGGTGTGGTCGGCCATCATTCTGGCCACGCTGCCGCAGATCTTCGGCTGACCGGTGAGCATCACCGGCACCGACGCCCGGACCCGCACCGCCGAGACGTTGCGAGCGGCCGGATGCGTCTTCGCCGAGGACGAGGCCGCGCTCCTGCTCGATCACGCCACCGACGACGAGTCGTTGAATCTCGCCGTGGCGCGGCGCGTTTCCGGTGTGCCACTGGAGGTGATTCTCGGATGGGTGATGTTCGGCGAGGTGCGCGTCGACGTCGCCGAGGGTGTGTTCGTCCCACGACGACGCACCGTGTTCCTGGCCGCCACGGCCGCCGAGTTCACCGCACCCGGCGCGATCGTCGTCGACATGTGCTGTGGCACCGGCGCGGTGGGGTTGTCGATCGCCCTGACGGTGCCCGACGTCGAACTCCACGCAGCCGACATCGATGACGCCGCCCTCGCCTGCGCGCGAGGCAATCTGGCTCGAGTGCACGGTCACGTGCACAGCGGTGATCTGTTCGACGCGTTGCCGTCAGCGCTGCGGGGCGGGGTGGACGTCGTCGTCGTCAACGCCCCGTATGTGCCGACCGCCGAGATCGCGCTGCTGCCAACCGAGGCGCGCGACCATGAGCCGCGCCGCGCGCTCGACGGCGGACCCGATGGTGCCGACATCCATCGCCGGGTCTCACAGGGCGCAAGCGAGTGGCTACGCCTCGGTGGAACGCTGTTGATCGAGACCAGCCGCCGGCAGGCGGACCTGACGGTGACAGCGATGTCCGACGCCGGCCTGACCGCCTCGCATCTGATGTCGGATGAGTACGACGCGACAGTAGCCGTCGGTCGCATATGAGGTGCGCGCAAAGGGATTCGAACCCCTGACCGCTGGTGTGTAAGAACGCCAACGAGTGTGCAACCGCGTACCCGGTGGTCCAATACATGCAGGTCAGGGCGTTTCAGTGTCCAGGCCGTAGCGGTCAGGATCGGCCCGTTCGTGCGCCTCTTGGCACACTCTTGGCACACTGCGGGGGTTCTCTGACGGCCCTCATGGTCCGCGCACCATGAGAACGACAACACCCCCACCGCGTAGGACAGTGGGGGTGTTGCGCGGAGGGCCTGGCAAGGGGTCGCTCCGATATGGAGTTGTCACCTCTGAACCTCCGAGGCGTGGTCTCAGTGTACCGCGCCCAGGCCCGAACCTCGTGTCACCGAACGGGTTTGGTGATCCCGGTGGCGCAACTGGGACAGGGCACGCCCGGGGCCAGTTCGTGTTTCCTCCGCCGTTGTCCACCACCCGCGGCCCCACGGGCGTGACTGGCCAACGGATGGGCCGGACCACCGCCTCCGCCCTGGTGGACGTGGGCCGAGGACGAGGACCCCGAGGCCCCGCTACGTCGGCCGGTGGGGGCGTCGGCGCCACCCTGCCGAGGTCCAGGACCGCGGCCACGGGCCTCGGAGGTGGTCAGGCCGCCACGAGGGCGGTTCACCCGGGTCCCACCTCGGCGGGCGGCCGAGGCCTCCATGGCCTGGGCGCGTGAGGGTCCGCGGCCGATCACGCCACCCTTGGCCAGGCCGCCCACGTTCTTGTTCACCAGCGGAATGTCGGGGAGGCCGAACGGCATGTTTATGCCCAGCTTCACGCGGGCGCCCGTGCCCTCGGACTTCATCGAACCCTCGAACACGCCTCCGATGTTCAGGCCGGAGGATTCACCCCAGTCCACCATGGCGACACTCCTTGTCTAGGAACGAGTTCCGCCCCCAGGCCTCACGGTGGAGGGCCTGGGGGCGGAGATGGTCACTCGGCGGTGGCGATCCGGACGATGGCCTCCGGGCGACTCACGGCCACCTCGAACCGGCCCTCAAGTCGGCATCGGATCTGGTTGCGCTGGAAGTCGTCCGAGACGCGATCCCACTGGACGCGGACCGCGGCGCCCGGGTCACTCCAGAGGATGACGCTGTCGGCGCCGATGAGGTAGGCGGAGTTCGCGGGAAGCTGGTTCGAGATGACCACCGGGACACCCCAGAGGCGACGTTCGGCGCGGTCCACCGGGGCCGAGGCCGCGATGTACTCACCCGAACCCGTGGTCTGGGCCAGCTCCAGGGTCTCCCAGGCCGTGGGCGACAGGACGAACACCCCGCCCGCGTAGCCGAGGTTCTCCAGCTTGGTGACCGCTCGGCGGGTGGTCGCCAGGAGGTCATCGGCGTAGGCCTGGATCTGGATCCCGGACTCACCGGCGAAGCCATGGAGTTGGCCCGCGGCGCCCGTGTGGTTGAACAGGGCGTTCTCGATGGCCACGGCCAGTCCGTACTCCAGTTCGGACTGGACGAACTCGGTCAGGGACGGAACGTCCACCAGGCTGTACTCGTCAATCGCCTCGGAGACGTGGGCGACCACCTGGAGGGTCCGGTCCACCGGGGTGATCCCGTAGGTGGAAGTCGGCTTCACCGCACCACGGGCGACCACCGCGGCCGCGTTGGTGCGCGAAGTCTGGCGGAGGAACCGGAAGGCCGGGGTGGCGGTGGCCTGGGACTCGATCACGTCGAGAACCGACTGGGGGCGCCCCATCGGCTTCAGACCCGGCTTCACCACGGCCACCGCGGTCTCGTCGGCCAGGGACAGGGCCTTCTGGCCGCCCTGGACGAACCCCGTTCGCACGGCCAGGGCCGCGGCATCGCGGAGGCCGGACTTGGTGAGGCGGGTACGGCCGGACTTGGTGCCCAGGCCCGCACTCCCGGGTTCACCGAACGTTCCGGTCTCCATGTCGAACGCCCGGAGTTCGTTGGGGTCCGGGGCGCCCTTCTGGGCACGCTCGGCGCGGCCGCGGAGTTCCGCGTCCATCGCCTTGGCCAGCGACAGGGCCGCGGCCGCGGCATCGCGGGCCTTCACGCCCACCGCGGTGGCGGCGCCCGCGGCCTTGGCCTGGGCAACGCCCGCGGCGGCCTGGCCGCGGAGTTCGGTTGCGCGGGCGTGTAGACGTTCGTCGCTCATGTCCGCGAAGTCCATTCGGCCGTCCTGGCCGGGAAGATGGTGAGTCATAGTTCTCTCCTGAAAGTTGTGGGAGAGGTAGACCCCGGCCCTGGGATCACGCGGAGGTAGGGGCGTTCACCCGAGGGTCCTGGGACTGCCTCGTGTGTTGCGCGCAACTTCCGCGGGGGCGGACGGGGTGGTTACCGCTGGCCGTACCGGGCGAAGTGGGGCGGTGTATCCGTTCCGTGGGGACGGGCGGAGTGGTTACCGATGGTCACTCCACGCGAACGGGCCGCCAGGGTGGCGAACCACCCTCGGGAAGAACACTAGCACTGTCGAGACCTGTTGTCCCGTTTGACTTTTGGTGTCAAACGGGACGTGTCGTCAGTCGGCGGACAGGCGGTCCAAGGCCTCGGCCGCCAGGGCCGCGGCATCGTCGGCCGAGACATGCGCCGAGGCCAACACCGCGGCCGACAGTGCCAGATCGAACAGGCCGCGGGGGTGCCTGTCGGCCTCGGCCAGGACGAGGCGGGCCGCCAAGGCCCGGGAGGTGTCGGATCGGTGGGTGTCGTGGGCCATGGGGGCCTCCTTCAGGGGTGAGATGAACGGGTGAAAATATCTATTTGTGCAGGTCACGGACTGCCGGCAAAAATATGAGGGAGCCTCACGTTTTTGAAACGCCAGGAGACCCGGGGTGTGGCCGCGGAGGCGATCCGCCAGTGATCCGGACCCCCACCCCTACCCCGCACGGGTCCGTAGACGCGCATGGCGGGCGTCCAGGCGGCGGTGGCAGCTATTGCACCGCGCCAGGTAGTGGGAGTGGTCCAGGCTGTAGGCCCACCCCAGGCGGGGATCGGTCAGTTCCTCGGGGTCCGAATGGTCGTAGGACCAGTGGGCGGCCGGTTCTCCGCAGTCCACACACAACCTGTTGGCGGCGGGGCCGAGGTCCTTGGTCAGGCGGTCATGGACCGCGTTGTATCCCACGGGACCGTCCTGGCGGACCACCCGACGACAACCGCAGGACTTCACGTGCCCGTGGCGGAGGTCATTGGACGACACCGAGGTGACCGAACCGCAGTCACACCGACATTCCCAGGCCGCTGTGCCCGCCAGGAACCCGAGGACCACGAGGATCCCGTATCTGTTCCCGGTGAGGTCCTGGTGTACGCCCTTCGGGCGGGTGAGGGTGCCGTATCTGCGCTGGGCGTAGTAGTGCCGTTGGCAGAGGCCGCGGGCCTGGACCGGACGGGCGCACCCATCCGCTGAACACGGGGTCATCTTCTTCTCCTTCGGTGGATGGACGGCCGGACTCTGGACCGTGCTCCGCGGCGCTGAGAGCGACGAGGACGCGATGGTTCGGGGTCAGGGTCCTCTGGGGTGGCCGAGGCCTTGGACCGAGGGCGCCCAGGACGACGGGCGCGCATGGTCTCCGCGATCCCAGACGTGGCGGCCGTCGGCCCAGTGACTCGGCGGTGCTGGGTGAGTTCCGAGGCCCAGGCCCAACAACGGCCCCGGGCCGGACACGAGATGCACGTGGCGGCCACCGCGGCCTCCCGGGCCGACGGGGACGAGAACCCGAGGGCGTCGTGACTTACGTCCGGGTCGAACAGGCGGGCGCGGCCGACACACGCGGCGCCGGACAGGTTCTCGGACCCGGTAAGGATCGCCACCGCCAAGGCAACAGGACCGTCATGGGTGCGGTTCGGGCGGCGGACCGTTGTGGTGGTCATTCAGCGGGGTCTCCGTTCGGTGGTGTCCAGAATGTCGGCGGTCAGTTCGGATCTGGTCATCACTCCGAGTCGGTCCACGAGTTCGGCGGCCGAGGCGCCTTGTTCGTCGGCGGTGGCGGCCGATGCCCGGACCCCGAGTTGTTCGAGTAGTTCGGTCGGTGTGCATGGCAGGTCTCTGTCACGCTTCATGTCGGTCCTCCAGACCATCGGTGCGGTGGGAATGGAGGTTCCGGGTGGTGGGTTGGTTGCCGTGTGTAATCGCCTCTGTGCCTCATCGGCGGAGCGGTGCCGATGCCGGTTACGGGTCCCTCCCCTGGGGGTGAAGGACTGGCGATGGCTGGCGATGCTTGGCGATGGCTGGCGATGCTTGGCGATGGCGTGGCGATGCACCATCGCGGACGCTGTTTGCCCAGTTCAGAGGACCATTCGGGACGCCCAGGCCCCCAATTTGGCGATGCGGCGATGGGTACCCACGCCATTCACCGGCCAGTTCCCCTGACCTGGGAAAATGCAGTCCACTAGATAAGGTAAGGATCTCAATTTTTGGCATGGTGAGGGGACCATCGCCGGGGGTGGGAGAGCCTGGGAAACGCCCCTGACATCGCCAGATGAGGGGGTATCCATCGCCAACCCCACGTTTGGGGCCTCGGAAACATACTCTGACCTGGTGTGATGACGTGGCGATGGGGGTGCATCGCCAGCCATCGCCAGCCATCGCCAAGCATCGCCAACTCATCGCCGCGGTCATCGGTACTTCTCCACCCACTGGGACAGTCCGGGGTGCATCACCCAGGACGCGGTGTTGTCGCCACCGCCCCTGTCGTCGTGGATGACCCACCCCAGTTCGGCCAGGGACTGGAGGGCCTGGGTGGACAGATCATTGCGCCCCTTGTTCACGCCTCGGGAGACCTGACGGACAGAAACCCGGGTGGCCCCGCCATCGTGAAGTTTCGCCAAAGACCTGAGAACCCTTGTCGCGTAGGCCAGTTGGTCGGACAACGCGGTGTCCATGAGGGTCCGGTTCACGGTGGCCGTATGGGTCTCATAGAACCGGATGAGGCGGACCGCGGCCGCGACCTGACCGGCCGAGATCTCGGTGGCCTCGGGGTCCGCGGCTACTGCCAGCGTTCCCGCGATCCGCAGCATCGCGCCCACCATCTTCTTGGCCCATCCGGCCGAGTTCCCCGGGACCATCTCGGCGCGTAGCGTCGGTTCGATCTCGTCGTGGAAGGCCACCGCGACGGCCAGTGCCTCGGGGGTCAGGGACACGAGGCGGGGTGCGCCGAGGGGCCAGAACGTCCGGACCATCCGCGTCACCATCTGGCTGTAGGCCTTCGCCGCGAACGTGTCGATGGGGTTCGCCAGGGCCGAAACGGGTACCGGCCAGGGACCGAGGACGGACGAGGAGGAACCGGTCCATAAACCCGGACCACTTCATCTCGTCGGTTGCCTTGCTGGAGAGGACCTCCGGTTGGGTCATCACGGACATGACCAGACTCGGGTCCTCCACCGGGTCCACGGACCGGGAGACCCGATCCCGGTACATGGTGTCCCCGCCATGGCCCGCCAGGTAGGGCTCCATGTCCGAACCGTTGCCCGCGTTGGCCAGGCGATGGAGGAGGGACTGGCCCTCGGGGATGAACAAGGCCAACCGTGAACCCTGTTCGGCCATGAGGTCATGGAGGGCCTCGGGGGTCACGTCCGACGCGATGAGACGCGGAAGTTCGGGGACCGCCAACTCCGAGGCCCGTTCGGCGGCCGTGTCGAGTTTCGTGATGGCGGTCTCCAGGGCCTCGGCCGTTTCCTTCTCGTCGGTGGCCTTCAGCGGATCATCGGCTGCGGCGTACGCCTCCGACAGATCCCGTTCTGCGTTCTTCAGTGCCGCGTTCGCGGCCGACAACCGGCCCAGGGCAATACGTCGGCCGACACCACCCGCCTCCGTGCGGAGGTCCTCCTGGACCTCCTCCAGGGGCGCCCGGGCGGCCGCGAACACCGAGGTCTTACGTTCGCCGGGTTCCGCAACGATGAGGACCCACAACACGGTCCGTTCCACGAGGGACCCCCAGGCCTTCACCCGGACGCGGCCGACGGTGGCGGCCGAGAGAACCGACAGGACCACGGACCCGATCACGCCCTCATCCACCCCGATGGACGAGGCGGCCGAACGTACGAACTCGGCCGCCTTGTTCGGTAGTGCATCCGTCGGGAACGTGGCACGCGGTGCGGTCTCCGTCAGCGGCCGCGGGTCCTCCCACGCCTCCCCCTCGTCGTCCACTCGGGGCGGTATGCTCACGGGGACGGTTCGGTCATCGTCATGGTTGTTTGTGGAGTGGCCCTCGGCGGGTTGGTCGGGGGCCATTCTCGTTTCTGCTGGCACGTTCAGTGCCTCCTGTTCAATGAATTACGTTGCGCCACAACGGGCCTGGGGGATGGTTCCGGGTGGGTTGGGGTCTCAGAACGAGTGACGCGGGCCTTGGTGATGACGCGGGTTGCGCGGGCACCATCGCTTGTGATGGATAGCGGCCGTGCGCGCCCCGAGTGGGCCGACGTGGACAATCCCAGGCCGCTGGCACTGCGGGCACCGCGTGGGGGCGTCCGTGTTTCTCACCGCGCCCACCGCCTCATCTGGTGGCCGAGGCCCATTCCTACCGGCCAGGCGATGGCCGCCAGGAGGACGAGGACCACCCCGAGGGCGGTCATACCTCCAGGCCCAACATGGCCAGGAGTTTGGCCGACGGAACCCGGACCCGGCGCGTCCCGAGTTGGATCACGGGGAGGCGGCCCTCTCTGGCCATCGTGTAGGCGTAGGCCCGGGAGACCCCGAGGAAACGGCCTGCCTCCTCCACGGACACGGTGGGCCGTCGGCGCAGATCGTCAATATCAAGTGTGGTGTTCGTTCGGTTGCTCATGGAAAATACGATCCACGGTTGAGTGCGAAGTGTCTAGTAAGTTAGGCTCTCAACATGCGCACACCTAGCGAACACAGAACCGGTGACGTTGTGAGCGTCACCCGCGTGGATGGGGTGGTGGGAGACCTGTTCGGGATCCTCGTCGTCCTCCACGGTCACGCCCACCGGTACGTGGTCCGAGTGGTCACCGGGAAGGGTGGACCCCGCCTCGTGGACCTCCAGATCCGATCCGACTCCGATGCCGCGATCACTCCGGAAGTGTTGCGGGCCATACCTTCCCGGCGCCTGGCCCATGCCGCGGCCCAGTTCGCCACGATGATGGACGGGAAGATGGCCACCCCGTCCATGGCCCGGGACCCCGAGGCCAACTCACGGCCGGGAGACCGGACCGCCCGCGGGAAACTCACCGATGCCCATTACGAGGAGGTGGCCGAACGGGTCCGGGCCGCGGTCCTCGGCGGGTTCCCGGTTCGCCAGACCGTGGCCGCGCAGATGCACACCTCCATTCAGACACTTGACCGATGGATCCGGAAGTCCAAGGACCTCGGGTTCCTGGAGGAGGACGAACTACCCCGTCGGAAGAACCCGGAACCCTCACCCTCCGCGGACCGTGAGGAGTTCTCACCCTCCGCAGACCGTGAGGGACCCTCGGAGTCCGCAGACCGTGAGAGCGCAGAGGCACAACCGGCGCGCAGGCGGCGGCGGAAGGCCGACGATTACGCGATGCTCGAACGCCTGGCCAACGCCCTATCCGGTCACGTGAGTGTCGTCCCCGATGTGGACCCCGAGAAGGTGACGCCCGAGGAGGCCGCCCAGTTGCTCGGCGGCGGTGACCTGGCCGAGTCCATCCGAACCCTGACCCATCTCCAGACCCTCCTGACCGAGAAGGCAGAACAGTGACCGACGAGAACAAGCGCACACGGCGCGCCGAACCGATCACCAAGCGGACCGCGAAGAATGGCGCGGTGTCGTACACCTTCCAGGCCGATGTGGGCGTGAAACCGGACGGTAAGCGGGACCGTCGCCGGTTCACCTTCCCGAAGATGGACGAGGCCCGGAAGGAGTATCGACGGATCACCACCGAGGTGGCCGCGGGGACCTACGTCCCCGGACATACCGCAACCCTCGGGGAGTTCCTGGAACGCTGGTTGGATGGTCGCCGCGACATTCGGCCGGTGACACTGGCCGGATACCGTCACGCCCTGAAACCGGCGATTGACCGACTCGGAGGCGTGGGCCTCCAGCAACTCACCAAGGCCCACGTGGATGACCTCGTGGAGTGGCGGATGGCCTCGGGGCGCAACGTTTCTCCGGACCTCTCCGAGGCCGCCCAGGCCCTCCTGGAGTTCATCGCGGCCCGCGGTGAGGAGGGCGTGGGATACGCGGAGGTAGAGGCGGAGTTCGGTGGTGCTGCCACCCGGCGCCTGGACCGCCTACGTGCAGGCGGATACGTCGAACGCCCGTCACGTGGCCGGTACGTCGCCACCAAGGCCATGGCCGAGACCGAACGGTCCGGAGTGTCGGCGCGCACGGTCACCACGATGTTGGTGCAACTGTCGGCCGCCCTGGACGCGGCGATGGCCGAGGGCCTCGTGGCGCGCAACGTCGCGCGACTGGTGGAACGCCCCAAGGTCACGCCCACCGAGATGAAGGCGTGGACGGCCACCGAGGCAGGGGAGTTCCGCGCACATGTCGCCGGAGTCCGTGAGTTCGCCTTGTGGTTGCTCACTCTGGCCGGACTGCGCCGGTCCGAGGTCCTGGGACTCACCTGGGACCGCGTGGACCTGGAGGCGGGGACCCTCACCGTGGCCTCCAGTCGGGTGGTTGTCGCCGGAGGGACCGATACCGGCGATCCGAAGTCCTGGCGTTCGCGGCGCACGCTGCGCCTCCCGGACGAGGTGGTGGCGGCGCTGCGGACGTTCAAGGCCACCCAGGCCCGCGAACGGTTGGCCATCGGTGGGACATGGCCCGATACCGGACTGGTGGCGGTCCGTGAGGATGGAACCCCGATCCGGCCGGAGACCTACAGCGCAGAGTTCACCCGGCTGGTGAAGGACGCGGGCCTTCCGGTCATCCGTCTGCACGATGCCAGGCACACGGCAGCGTCCGTTCTGCTGGCGGCCGGGTTCTCTCCGGTGGCCGCGGCGAAGTGGTTGGGACATGACCCGGCGCTGACGTTGCGGGTCTACGGGCACAGCGACGACAAGGAACAGGAGGCCATCGGTGCGCAACTGTTCGGCGGTGGCACACCGTGAATCCCTTGGCACACTCTCGGCACACTGCGGGGGTCTCCGAGGCCCGGGCCGGGACCTACACCCCGTCTGACCGGCTCATGTGTGGTGCGCGCAAAGGGATTCGAACCCCTGACCGCTGGTGTGTAAGACCAGAGCTCTACCGCTGAGCTATACGCGCTAGCCGGGCATCACCAGACGATGTCCGGCGCGCACCAACACATGAATGTAGTAGGGACGCGCCGAATACCCAAAACGTTCGACGCACGGATGTGCCGGACTCGAGCGTTCAGTGCCCGACGGAGAGCAGCGCCTTGTCCCACAGAGTTTCGTCACGCGACTCCCCCGGTCCGACGGCATCGGCGAACACGATGGTGCCGTCCCGGTCGACGAGGAAAGTCCCGCGGTTGGAGTAGCCGCTCTTCTCGTTGAATACCCCGTAAGCGCGGGCGACCTCACCGTGCGGCCAGAAGTCCGACAGGATCGGGAACAGGAATCCCTGCGCCGCCGACCACACCTTGTGTGTCGGGGGCGGCCCGACGGAGATCGCCACGATCTGCACGTCGTCGTTGGCGAAGGTCGGGAGGTGGTCTCGGATGTAGCCGAGTTCGCCCTGGCAGGTTCCGGTGAAGGCCAGCGGGAAAAACACCAGCAACACCTGGCGGTCGCGGTTGAGTTCGGCCAGCGAGACCCGCTGATTGTTCTGGTCGCGCAGTTCGAAGCCGGGTGCGATGTCACCGACGCCGAGCGGGTTGATCGGCGTCGTGGTGGACGTACCCTCCGTCGAGAACGACGAGGTCTTCCCCGCGGAGAATTCAGCCGTCGGGCTCTCGCTCATGCGCGCTTACGCGATTTCGGCTGCACCAGTCGCGAACCGGACCAATCCCCCAAACTCACGACATTGGTCTGGGTCAGGCCCGCAGTGGGTGCGGCTTCGGCGATTTCACTCGGGTCGACGTATCCGTCCTGCCCTGTCTTCGGCGACAGGACCCACACGTAACCGTCGTCTGCGAGCGGAACGATGGCATCCATGAGCGCATCGACCAGGTCACCGTCACCGTCGCGCCACCACAGCACGACGACGTCGATGACGTCGTCGGCGTCCTCGTCGAGCATCTCAGCGTCGATGGTGTCCTCGATGTCGATGCGCAGAGCGTCGTCGGTGTCCTCATCCCAACCGAGTTCCTGCACCACCATGCCGTGGGCGAATCCGAGCTTCTGGGCAGAACTGTCGCCTGAACTGCTCGATTCTGTGGCGGCTACCACCGCGTACAACCTCCTGGGGGAATGTGAGATCTCGAATATGACTGCCAACTTAGGGAACAGCCTAGATGCTCACAATGCAACCCGCACACGCGAGCTGTGGAGATTCACACCGTCGATCGACACGGACATGCGTGCTCGAGCGATCACTGCCCGTGGCACGACCTACGGTGCCGGCACTCCCGGCGGTGGCACGACCGACGGCGCTGCCGATGACGGCGCGGCCGGACTCGCAGGCGCCGGGCTGGCCGGAGCGGGAGTAGCCGGTGGCGCCGGAGCCGAGGACGGGACGGGCGGATTGGGCACGTAGCTCACGCATACGGTCAGAACCCGGTCACGCTGCTGGGTCCACTGGGTCGCGAGTGCGTTGATCTCGACCTTCTGCCGCTTGGCGATCAGCTCACCGAGGCGCCCGGAGGTGTCGAGGAAAATCCGGGCCGGGTCGGCCACGTCGGGCGGGGTCGAGGTGGTGATCTTCGGACGGATCTGGTCTGATCCGGCGATGAGGCTGGCACGCGCCTTGTCGTCGAGATCGCCGAGGGCGTCGTAATTCTGGACGACATTGAGGCGGACCATGAAGTCGTTGAAGCCGCGGACCATCATGCCGATCGAGGCGATCGACTGCCGGCACAGAAAGACGCCGTCAGCGCGAATCGCCGATTCGCGCGATGCGGACAGGTCCGACTTGTACGCGGCCACCTGACCAGGCTTCGCAGCACCGGAACCGTCGACCGTCGAACAGCCCGCGAGCAGCATCGCGCTGAGCCCGCATACCGTCACCGGCACCGGCACCGCACGCATGAAGCTGCGACGAGACCACCCCTCGAACACGGCGTCCTCCCCACGCGCGAGTCAATAAACAACGAAACGGTACCGCACTCTCCACGAATCCGGCATTCACCCGCCCCGCCCACCGGTACAAACGGAAGTCACATGGGGCACGATATGTGGTGGACGCCGTAGTCCACCATCACCGGTCTCGGCTTCGATCCATCTCAAGACGGCGCACCACCGTGCCGCCGGACCATCGAGAAAGCAGGACATCACAGTGACCGATCAGGCAGAACACGTCGCGCCCACCACATCGGGCGAGGCCGGCTCGGCTGGACAACCCTTCACGACCGCCGGCGCGGACCGAGTACGTGTCATTCGCGACGGGGTCAGTTCCTACTTGGCCGACGCCGACTCCGACGAAACCAGCGAGTGGCTGGAATCATTTGATGCCCTTCTCGACGAGGCCGGCCCCGACCGTGCCCGGTACCTGATGCTGCGCCTGCTCGAACGCGCCGGCGAGAAGCGGGTCTCGCTGCCGGCCCTCACATCGACCGACTACGTCAACACCATCGCCACGACATCCGAGCCGGACTTTCCCGGTGACGAGGAGATCGAACGGCAGTTCCGCCAGTACATCCGCTGGAATGCGGCGATCATGGTCCACCGCGCCCAGCGTCCCGGCGTCGGAGTCGGCGGCCACATCTCCACCTACGCCTCGTCGGCCTCGCTCTACGAGGTCGGCTACAACCACTTCTTCCGCGGTTACGACCACCCCGGCGGTGGCGACCAGGTCTTCATCCAGGGTCACGCCTCGCCCGGTGTCTACGCCCGCGCTTTCCTGGTGGGTCGCATCGGCGCCGACCGGATGGACGGTTTCCGTCAGGAACACAGCCACGCCGGACTCGGCGGTGGTCTGCCGTCGTATCCGCATCCCCGGTTGATGCCCGACTTCTGGCAGTTCCCGACGGTGTCGATGGGCCTTGGCCCGATGAACGCCATCTATCAGGCACGCTTCAACCGCTATCTGCATGACCGCGGGATCAAGGACACCTCTGATCAGCACGTGTGGGCATTCCTGGGCGACGGCGAGATGGACGAGCCGGAATCGCGCGGTCTGCTGCAGTTGGCCACCACCAACCAGCTCGACAACCTCACGTTCGTGGTCAACTGCAACCTGCAGCGCCTCGACGGTCCGGTCCGCGGCAACGGCAAGATCATCCAGGAACTGGAATCGTTCTTCCGCGGCGCCGGCTGGAACGTCATCAAGGTGGTGTGGAGTCGCGAGTGGGACAAGCTGTTCGCCGCCGACAAGGATGGCGCGCTGGTCAACCTGATGAACTCCACCGCCGACGGCGACTACCAGACCTTCAAGGCCAACGATGGCGCCTTCGTTCGCGAGCACTTCTTCAATCGTGATCCCCGCACCAAGGAACTGGTGAAGAACTTTACCGACGACGAGATCTGGGCACTCCAGCGCGGCGGCCACGACTACCGCAAGGTCTACGCGGCCTACCACGCGGCGATGCAGCACAAGGGCCAGCCGACGGTGATCCTGGCGCACACCATCAAGGGCTACACCCTGGGTCCGCACTTCGAGGGCCGCAACGCCACCCACCAGATGAAGAAGCTCACCCTCGACGATCTCAAGGCATTCCGGGATCACACCGACATCCCGATCACCGATGCCCAGCTCGAGGCCGACCCCTACCTGCCGCCGTACTACCACCCCGGGATGGAGTCCCCGGAGATCAAGTACATGCTCGAACGCCGCAAGGATCTCGGCGGGTTCATGCCGGCACGTCGCTCCGGCACCAAGACGTTGTCCTTCTCCCCCGACGGCGCACTCAAGGCCACCGCGAAGGGCTCGGGCAAGCAACAGGTCGCCACCACGATGGCACTGGTCCGCATCTTCAAGGAGTTGTTGCGCGACAAGGAGATCGGGCATCGCATCGTGCCGATCATTCCCGACGAGGCACGCACCTTCGGTATGGACTCGTGGTTCCCGTCGCTCAAGATCTACAACCACATCGGCCAGCTCTACACCTCGGTCGACGCCGATCTGATGCTGGCCTACAAGGAGAGCACCGAGGGTCAGATCCTGCACGAGGGCATCAACGAGGCCGGCTCGGCCGGCTCATTCGCCGCGGTCGGGACGTCGTACTCCACCCACGACGAGCCGATGATCCCGCTCTACATCTTCTATTCCATGTTCGGTTTCCAACGCACCGGCGACAGCTTCTGGGCCGCCGCCGACCAGATGGCCCGCGGCTTCCTCATCGGCGCCACGGCCGGCCGCACCACCCTGACCGGTGAGGGCCTGCAGCACGCCGACGGCCATTCGCTGCTGCTCGCCGCGACCAATCCCGGTGTCGCAGCTTACGATCCGGCGTTCGCCTTCGAACTCTCGCACATCATCGTCGACGGGTTGAAGAGGATGTACGGGCCGGATCCGGAGAACATCTTCTACTACATCACCGTCTACAACGAGCCGATCCATCAGCCGCCGGTGCCGGAGAACCTCGATGTGGCGGCGCTGCTGAAGGGCATCTATCTGTTCCGGGAGGCACCCGAGGGCAAGGAGCACCCGGCCAGCATTCTCGTCTCCGGTGTGACCATGGGCGACGCGCTGCGCGCGCAAACCCTGCTCGCCGAGGAGTGGAACGTCGGCGCGAACGTGTTCTCGGTGACGTCGTGGAACGAATTGGCCCGCGACGGTGTGGAATTCGAGAAGGCAGCGCTGCGCGAACCGGCCGCCGATCATCCCACGCCGTTCGTCACCGAAACGCTTCGTGACGTGGCCGGTCCGTTCGTGGCGGTCAGCGACTACATGCGGGGCGTGCAGGAACAGATCCGGCCATGGGTGCCCGGAACCTATCTGACGCTGGGCACCGACGGCTTCGGTTTCTCCGACACCCGACCGGCCGCCCGACGGTTCTTCAACGTCGACGCCGAGTCGATCGTCGTCGGCGTGCTCGTCGGCCTGGCTCGTGACGGGCACATCCCGAAGACGGTGGCCGCCGAGGCTGCCGAGCGCTACCAGATCACCGACGTCACCGCGGCACCCAAGCAGACCAGCGACCCCGGCGTCGCCTGACCTGCATCCGGGTGTCGTCACGGGGGCATCTTCACCGGGACATCGGGCACGCGGCGTTAGATTGAATGCGTGCCCGATGCCCCGCTGAACCGACTGCCCGATGCCGATGTCTTCGGCAAACGTGGCGCCCACGTGCCCGCGCCGGCCACCGTGCACGACGCTCTGCCCGACACGCTGCTGCGTCGGGTCAAGCAATACAGCGGCCGGCTGGCGACCGAAGCCGTGCACTCGATGCAGGAACAGTTGCCGTACTTCGGTGATCTCGACGCGGCCCAGCGGGCCAGCGTGCAGTTGGTGGTCCAGACGGCGGTGGTGAGCTTCGTCGAGTGGATTCAGGACCCCGAGGGCAACGTGAAGTTCACGGTGCAGGCATTCCAGGTGGTGCCCCAGGACCTCGCCCGCCGGATCACCCTGCTGCAGACCGTCGAGATGGTCCGCGTGGCGATGGAGTTCTTCGAGAAGTGGCTTCCGCTGCTGGCACGTAACGACGCCCAGCTGCGGGCGCTCACCGAATCGGTGCTGCGGTACGGCCGTGAGATCGGCTTCGCCGCCGCGTCGATCTACGCATCGGCCGCGGAATCACGCGGTGCGTGGGATTCGCGATTGGAGGCGCTGGTCGTCGACGCGGTGGTCCGTGGTGACACCGGTCCGCAGCTGCTCTCGCGTGCGGCGGCCCTCAACTGGGATTCCGACGCCCCGGCGACGGTCATCATCGGCGCCCCGCCGCCCGAGCAGAACGTGTCGGTCCCGTTGGCGATCCACACCACCGCCAAACAACACGACCGCTCGGCATTGTCGGTCGTGCAGGGACACCTGCTGGTCGCTATCGTCAGCGGCGAGCTGAACTCCGATGAACGTTTCGTCACCGACCTGCTGCAGCATTTCGCGTCGTCGGCGGTGGTGATCGGGCCGACGATGCCCGACCTGGAATCGGCTCACTCCAGCGCGACCGAGGCGATGGCCGGCGTCGCCGCGGTGGCGGGCTGGCCGAACGCCCCACGGCCTGTCCACAGCCTCGAATTGCTACCCGAACGTGCCCTCAATGGAGATCCGTCGGCGTTCGAGGCACTGACCGAAACCCTCGTGCGCCCGTTGGTCAAACAGGGCGCCACCCTCAACGCCACCCTCGAGGCTTATCTCGACGCCGGGGGCTCGGTGGAATCGTGCGCGCGGGAACTGTACATACATCCAAATACTGTTCGGTACCGACTAAAGAAAATTGCTGAAGTCACAGGGCGTGATCCAGGTCACCCACGAGATGCCTATGTTTTACGTATCGCAACAACTGTTGGTCGTTTGACACACTTGCGCGACGAAACGTGATCACACGCCACATCAGTCACATCCGACTCACGCACAGAAATCCATTTCCGCAGATAGCACCCCAAAAGCCACGGTTTGATAACGAATCTCGAACTGATGACGAACGATGCGACGAGACGGTGACGATTGTGGGAACCCTACAAAAACGCGGCGTAAGGTTCATGGTCCACAACACACGAAATCGTGGGTCTGACGGTGTTCTCTGGTCACGTGCTTTCCATGCTCGCGCCCGGACAGGGCTCCCAGACCCCCGGCATGCTTCTCCCGTGGATCGATCTTGCGGGTGCCCGTGACCAGTTGGCGACCTGGTCGAAGCTGATCGGCCTCGATCTCGAACGCCTCGGCACCACCGCCACCGCCGAGGAGATCACCGACACCGCGGTCACGCAGCCACTGGTTGTCGCGTCGGCGTTGCTGGCCTACAACGAGTACACGAGTCGCACCGACCTGCCCGCGGACACGATCGTCGCCGGTCACTCGGTGGGCGAATTGGCCGCCGCCGCGATCGCCGGAGTGATCACCTCCGACGAGGCGGTGTCGCTGGCGTCGATCCGTGGCACCGAGATGGCCAAGGCCTGCGCCCTGGAGGCGACCACGATGGCCGCGGTCCTCGGCGGCGACGAGGACGCCGTGTTGGCGCGTCTGGCCGAACTCGATCTGACCCCCGCCAACCGCAATGCCGTCGGCCAGATCGTCGCGGCAGGCAGCGTTGCGGCCATCGACGAGCTGATCGCCAACCCACCCGAGCGTGCCCGGACGCGCAAGCTCGCCGTGGCGGGCGCTTTCCACACGCGCTACATGGCACCTGCCCAGGACGCGGTGGCAGCCGCTGCCGCAGCCATCACCCCGTCCGACCCCACCCGCACCCTGCTGTCGAACTCCGACGGTCAACCGGTAACGAATGGGGCCGATGCACTGACAAAACTGGTGGGACAGGTGACGAAGCCAGTTCGTTGGGACCTGTGCTCGGCCTATCTGCGTGAGCAGGCCACCGACCGCATCGTCGAACTCCCGCCCGCCGGCACCCTCGTCGGCATCGCGAAGCGAGAACTGAAAGGAACGCCGACCGTCGCGCTCAAGACGCCCGACGACCTCGACGCCATCACCGAACTTGGATAGTGGTGCGGGCGACCGCACCCCCGGAAAACCGGATCACCCGGTTGTCCAAGCACCCGCGGGCTGACCGCGGTGCTCCGGACTCATCGAGAACACAGCGATTAGAAGGGAGCCACACAGTGGCCGCCACCCAAGAACAACTCATCGCCGGCATCGCCGAGATCATCGAAGAAGTGACCGGAATCGAGCCGTCCGAAGTGACCATGGAGAAGTCCTTCGTCGACGACCTCGACATCGACTCGCTGTCGATGGTGGAGATCGCCGTGCAGACCGAGGACAAGTACGGCGTGAAGATCCCCGACGAGGATCTCGCCGGACTGCGCACCGTCGGTGACGCCGTCTCCTACATCCAGAAGCTCGAGGCCGAGAACCCCGAAGCCGCCGCCGCAATCCAGGCCCAGGTCGAGGCCGACCAGAAAGCCGGCTCGTGACAGGGTCGCTCCGCGACTATTCCACGCTGGGGGGCAATTTCCCCAGCGTGGTTGTCACGTCCATGGTGGCCACCACGTCCTTGGGTGAGGATCTGGACTCCACGTGGAAGGGCCTCGTCGCCGGCGAGTCCGGCATTCGCGAGCTCACCGACCCGTGGGTCGAGCAGTACAACCTGCCGGTCCGCATCGGCGGTCGTCTGCTGAAAGATCCGGCCAACGAGGTCACCCGGGTGGAAGCCCGCCGGATGGCCTACGTCGAGCGTGTCGCCCATGTGATGGGCAAGCGGCTGTGGGAACACGCCGGAACTCCGGAGGTCGATCCCGATCGCCTCGCTGTCGTCCTTGGTACCGGTCAGGGTGGCGGCGACGCCATGGTCGACGCGGTCAAGGCGATGGAGACCACCGGTAACTACCGCAAGGTCTCGCCGCTGGCCGTCTCGATGGCCATGCCCAACGGACCTGCCGCGGTCGTCGGCCTCAACGTCGGCGCTCGCGCCGGCGTCATCACGCCGGTCTCGGCATGCTCGTCCGGCGCGGAGGCCATCGCCCACGCGTGGCGCCACATCGTGATGGGTGACGCCGACATGGTCGTCACCGGTGGCGTCGAGGGACACATCGACGCGATTCCGATCGCGGCGTTCTCGATGATGCGCGCCATGAGCACCCGCAACGACGACCCGAAGGCGGCGTCGCGTCCGTTCGACAAGGACCGCGACGGCTTCGTCTTCGGTGAGGCCGCAGCGATGCTCATCCTCGAACGCGAGGAGCACGCCAAGGCGCGCGGTGCGCACATCCACGCCCGCGTGCTGGGGGCCGGAATCACCTCCGACGGTTTCCATCTCGTGGCACCGGATCCGTCCGGTCAGGGCAACACCCGGGCGATGACCCGGGCGCTGCAGACCGCCGGACTCACCAAGGCCGACATCAAGCACGTCAACGCGCACGCCACGTCGACATCGATCGGCGATACCGCCGAAGCGATCGGCATCAGGGCTGCGGTCGGAGATCAGGCGGCGGTGTACGCACCGAAGTCTGCTCTGGGCCACTCGATCGGCGCCGTCGGCGCACTCGAGTCGGTACTGACGATCAAGTCGGTCGAAGAAGGCGTCATTCCGCCCACTCTGAACCTGGAGAACCAGGACCCGGAGTGCGACATCGACGTCGTCCACGGTGAGGCACGTTACGGACAGATCGATTACGCCTTGAACAACTCGTTCGGGTTTGGTGGGCACAACGTGGCGATCGCTTTCGGTCTTTACTGAGAGTCCTTCTCACATGGTGATCAGGCCCCGGCACGAAGCCGGGGCCTGATTGCTGGGCGGAGGGGAGGCAAACCCGCCCAGGGTTTCTTGCGGGGTGATTACCCGACGCGCTGCTGGAGCCAGGTCACCTCGGCGCCGGCGCCGCCCATCCGGTACGGCTCGAGCGCTTCATCCCATGCGGTCCCCAACGCGGCCTCGATCTCGCCGGCGAGTCCGACGCTGTCGGGTTGGGCGTCGAGGAGTGCGCGCAGCTGCATCTCCCCCAACATCACGTCTCCGTTGGCGCTGGTGGAACCACGCCACAGACCGAGCCCGGGTACGTAGCTGAATCGTTCACCGTCGACGCCGTCACTGGCGTTTTCGGTCACCTCGAAGCGCAGCGCCGACCACTCGCGCAACGCAGTGACCAGCCGCGCGGCGGTGCCGACCGGGCCTGCCCAGTCGACGGTGGCACGCTGCAGGCCGGGGTCGGCGTCCTGCGCCGACCACTTCAGGTTGGCCCGCGCATTCAGGGTCGACGACAGAGCCCACTCCACATGCGGGCACAGCGCCACCGGCGCCGAGTGGATGTAGACCACTCCTGTTGTCACGTCCGCAAACTGACTCAGATTGCGCACCTTGTTCACCTCCGGTTTCGACGAGGAACGTCTTCCCCAAGCACACCTCGCGAACCGGATATCACACGCTTGTGATTAATTGTGCCCTATGAGACACGTGTTGCGCTAGTTTCTGATGTTGAATTTTTTGATTCGTGGGTTGGCGGTCAATCCCTGACCACTGCGACCACCGCGTCGTTGAACTCGCTCCACAGCGGTTTCGCCCAAGGACCGAAGGCGCGGTCGGTGAGCACCACGCACGCCATCTCGAGCTCAGGGTCCACCCACAGGTAGGTACCGCTCTGGCCGAAGTGACCAAACGTCGACGGCGAGTTGGTGGTACCGGTCCAGTGCGGACTCTTGTGTGAGCGGATCTCGAATCCCCATCCCCAGTCATTGGGGCGGTGCTTTCCGTACCCCGGGACGAATCCATCGATGCCGGGGAACTGGACCGATGTCGCGGCCGACAAGGTCTCGGGTGCGACAACCGTCGGGGCGAGTAGCTCGCGGGCGAAGACCGCCAGATCCGCCGCGGTGGAGTGCGCGCCGTGTCCGGCCGGGCCGTCGAGTGCGGTGTGCGCCAATCCCAATGGCGCGCAGAGCCCTTCGGCAAGGTAGTCCGCACACGAGAAGCCGGTGGCGTCGGCGAGGATCTCAGCGAGCACCTCAAAACCCGCGCTGGAGTAGATCCGCTGCGCGCCGACCGGGGCCTGCACCTCACGACTGTCGAAGGCCAGCCCGGACGCGTGTGCCAGCAGGTGCCCGACCGTCGATCCCGGCGGCCCGCCGGGATCATCGAGTTCGAGCGCGCCTTCCTCGACGGCTACCAGAACCGCCTGGGACACCAGCAGTTTGGTGACCGAGGCGAGCGGATAGATCCGCTCCTGGTCGCCGAACCGATCCACGAGTCCTTCTCGTGAGACCAGCGCGGCCGAGACGTTCTCGACGGGCCAATCCGCCAACTCTGCGAGTACCGACACCCCACAAACGCTAGTGGATCAGTGTGGGAGTGTTGATCAGCGCGAGAGCCCGGCGTCCTTGCTGCCGTAGGTTGATCGCAGCGCGGGCTTGACCACTTTGCCGCCGGCATTGCGGGGCAGTTGCTCGACGATGACGAGTTCCTTCGGATGCTTGAATCGGGCGAGGTTGTCGTTCAGATAGGGCTCGAGGTCGTCGAGGGTCAGGTCGTCGATACCGTCGGCGAGCACCACGACCGCCACCGGTACCTCGCCCCATTTCTCGTGCGCGCGACCGATGATGGCCGCCTCCAGGATCGACGGATGCCCGAACAGGACGTTCTCGACCTCAGCGCAGTAGATGTTCTCCCCGCCCGAGATGATCATGTCCTTGGCGCGGTCCACCACGTAGAGAAAGCCCTCGTCGTCGCGGCGGACGAGATCGCCGGAGTGAAACCAGCCGCCGTGGAAGGCATCAGCGGTGCCCTGCGGGTTCTGCCAGTACCCTGCCATCATGTTGGGTCCGCGGTACACGATCTCGCCGACCTCACCGTCGGGTACGTCGTTCATCGCAGGGTCGACGATCCGTGCGGTGACCGCGGGAACCACCTTGCCGATCGATCCGATCTTGCGCAACGCGTCGGCACCGTCGAGCACGCAGGTGATCGGCGACATCTCGGTCTGCCCGAAGACGGCGACATTGATGGCGTCGGGGAATGTCTCATTCATCGCGTTGAGCACTGAATCCGAGGCGGGTGCCGCTCCCCAGCTGATCACCCGGAGCTTGAGGTCGCGCGGCCGCGCCTGCTGTGCCGCGCACACCGCCTGCCATTGCGCCGGGACCAGGAAGATCGACGTGGTGCCCTCGCGCTCGATCAAGTCGAGTAGATCATTCGGGTCGAACGCGCCGAGCGGATGGATGACCGACAAGGCGCCGATGTAGAACAGCGGCGCCATCGCACCGAGTCCGGCGATGTGGAACAGCGGCGCCACGCAAGAGCCGATGTCGTCGGATCGTGTCTGCAGTGCCTGCAGGCAGGTGACCGCCTGCGCCTGCATGTTCTGATGGGTGAGCATGGCGCCCTTGGGTTTTCCGGTGGTGCCCGAGGTGTACATGATCAGCGCGACGGTCTCCTCCGGGATGTCGATCTCGGGCAGATCCGAGGAATCCTCGGCCACCAACGATTCGAAGTCGAGGTGTGCATCTCCATCGGAACCACCGACGACGATGGTGTGCTCGATGGCACCGGTCGCGGCGCTCACCGCGTCGGCCAGCGGTGCCAGCATGGTCTCGGTCACCACCACCCGGGCTCCACTGTCGGTGACGAGAAAGGCGATCTCGGCCGGACTCATCCGTACGTTCACCGGCACGGGGATGGCGCCGATCAGATTGGCGCCCAACACTGTTTCGACATACTCACTGCGGTTCAACAGCAGCACCAGCACTCGATCACCGAACGCAACCCCGCGTCGGCTCAGCGCTGCGGCGAACGCGCGGGACCGCGCTTCCAGGTCGCGCCAGGTGGTGACCGTGTCACCGAACTTCAGTGCCGGACGGTCCGGGGTCATGGCGGCGTGGCGTCGAATGTGGTTGTTCCAGTGGTTACGTCGCGAACGCAACGGCTCGGTGATCACGTTGTGGGTGGGGTTGATGGTCGCGGTCATCGTGGTCTCCTCATGTGGGTGAAAGGTTGGGTCGGATGGACGGAATTTGGGCGATCGGAACCGGTCACCTCACACGGCGGCGAGGTCATCGAGCTGCCAGCGGCCGTCGCGGTGCACGAGGGTGATCTTCACGCGCGACTGGTAGGGAATGCCCTCGGGCACTTGCTTTTCCACCTGCGGTGAGGAAACCGTCTGGTCAAGGGCGACAAGCACGACGGCCTTGTCGGACGAGATCGACTGCAACCCCGCTTCGGTGGCCGTCGCACGAGAGTTGCCGCGCGCCGCCGCATTGCCCTGCCGCGCGTCGGCGGAGGACGCGATGTATCGGTCGGCGAAGGCGGGTGTGGCGATCTGGCGGATACGACGATCGAGATCGCCGTAATCGGTTGGATCGTAGGTGGTGAGTTCGACGGCGTACTTGCGCGCGACATCCATCGCCTGGCGGCCGTCGTCGGTCGACACCTGCGTCGCGTCGAGCTCCGAGTGCGCCTGCCGACTCGAGTAGGCGAAGTATCCGGTGGTCGCGGCGAGCACCGCCGCGAGGCATATCAGTGACACGAGCGCGACCCACACCCCGCGGCTGCCCCGGACGGTGAATCGACGCGTGGTCGACGTCCGGCCGGGCGTGCGATCGTCCTTGGCTCGTTCGTCCTTGGCTCGTTCGTCCTTGGCTTGTTCGTCCTTGGCTTGTTCGTCCTTGGCTTGGGCCTCGACGCGCAACTTCTCCCGGTTGGCCCGGTTCTGCTGGAGAAAGTCCTCACCGTCGAGTGGCGATACGTCGCTGGTTGACACTTGACCGCTCGGAGCCGGCGACGTGCGGGGCGATTTCGGCATGCACTCAATCTAGCGACTCGCATGTGGTCTGCATCACCGTTTCTGAATATCACATATATGTGATGTGTTAGCGTCGATCGCGAGCCCACCACCCACCCCGAGGACGGACCAGATGGTGACCTTCACCGACGAACAACAAGCCTTCGCGACCGCGGTTGCCGACTTCTGCCAACGCGAGGCCGGCACACGTGAGCAGCGAAAGCGATTGACCGACAACGGCAACGACCTGCACTCGGACGAGCTGTACCGCAAGATGGCCCAGTTGGGTTGGGCCGGCATCCTGGTGCCCGAGCAGTACGGTGGCGCCGGCGCCGGCAATGTCGAGATGTGCATTCTCCTCGAGCAGGCCATGCGCAACATGGCCCCCATCGGAGGCATCGGACCCACGCTCATCACCGCCGCGGCGTACGCGAAGTTCGCCGACGAGCAGTCGAAGAAGGAGGTGCTCACCGGAGTCTCCGAGGGCGATTCACTGTCGATCTCGATGTCGGAACCCGAAGCCGGTTCCGACGTGGCCGCGCTGACGTGCCGGGCGGAAAAGGTCGACGGCGGCTGGCTGATCAACGGCCAGAAGACCTGGTGCTCCAACGCCCACTACGCGAAGTCGATCCTGCTGATCGCCCGGACCGACAGGACGGGCAAGAAACACGAAGGACTGACCCAGTTCCACATTCCGGCGGGCACCGAGGGCCTCGAGATCAAGGGCATCGACACTCTCGGTGGGCGTGAGGTGAACGACCTGTACTTCACCGATGTCCGGGTGCCCGACTCGGCAGTGGTCGGCGAGGTGAACAACGGCTGGAACCAGCTGATGTCCGGCC
Source organism: Actinomycetes bacterium (assembly GCA_023461275.1). Classification (GTDB taxonomy): domain Bacteria; phylum Actinomycetota; class Actinomycetes; order Mycobacteriales; family Mycobacteriaceae; genus Gordonia. The sequence continues at coordinate 61,896 of JAEYMI010000071.1, forward strand.
TCAACACCGAGCGCCTCATCCTGGCCGCCATGCAACTCGGCGTCGCCGAACGGTCCTTCGCCGACACGCTCGCGTTCATCTCCGAACGCAAGCAATTCGGCCGGCCGGTCGGCACTTTCCAGGCGCTTCGGCACCGGATGGCCGACCTCGCCACCGAGATCGAATGCACCAAGCTGCTGGTTTACAGCGTCGCCGCCACCGCGGACGCCAATCCCGACAAGCTCCTGCCCCGTGAGGCGTCGATGGCCAAGCTGAAGGCCACCGAGACGTCGAAGCGGATGACGATCGACGCGATGCAGATGATGGGCGGGTACGGGTACGCAACCGAATTCGACGCCGAGCGACTGATGCGCGGCGCGATCATTTCGACGGTTTATGGTGGCACCAATGAAATCCAGCGCGACATCATCGGCAAGACCTTCGGGCTCTGATGCCGGTGCGCGCTTGCGCCGCCGACCGCAGTTGTCCGAGGAGGTCGCCGCGCACCTGCGCGAGCTGATCATGACGGCGTCGATCCGTCCGGGTGACCCCGTCCGGATGGATCTGACGGCACAACGTCTCGGCGTCAGCGTCACCCCGGTCCGTGAGGCGCTACTGCTGCTGCGCGGCGAGGGCATGGTGCATCTGTTGCCGCACAAGGGGTATGTCGTCGCCGAGCTGAGCCGAACCGACATCGAGGATCTCTTCTGGTTACAGGGACAGATGGCGGTCCGGCTGGCGATTCGCACGGCCGCCGCGATCACCGAGGAGCAGATCGACGACCTCGAGACACTCAACGACGAACTGCGGCAGGCGATCTCATCGGACGACAGTCAGCGAATCACCCTGGCGGAGTTCGAATTCCATCGGGTCCACAACCACATCGCCGGCAGTGAGAAGCTCGCGTGGTTCCTGCTGCATGCCACCCGGTACACCCCGGCCGCGCTCTATGCGACCGACCCGGATTGGGGTGCTGTGGCGGTGGATTCGCATGCTCGCCTGATCGAGGCCTACCGCGCAGGCGATTCCGAGCAGATCGTCGAGCAGACCCGACGACAGTTCGACGATGGCGCCGCCCGACTCACCCGCCATCTGGAGACCACTGGGATCTGGGACGACTGATCGCACCGGCGGACTCCATCGACCCACTAGTGTTGCGTGCATGCTCCTCGTTTCCATGAGTGTGACGCTCGACGGTTTCATCGCCGACCGGGATGGTTCGTTCGGATGGGGTGTGCCCAGCGACGAGTTGTTCGCATTCCACACCGAACGCGTGGGTTCTCTCGGCGCCACCGTGTTGGGCCGACGACTGTTCGACATGATGCTCCCTTGGGAGAACGATCCGGCGTTTCGCGCCACCGAAGCCCATCGCGAGTTCGCCGACATCTGGTGTGCCCTACCGAAGGTCGTGTTCAGCAGAACTCTGGAGTCCGTTCCGGGCAAGGCCCGGCTCGCGACGGGTTCAGTGGCCGACGAGGTGGCTGCGGCGGTCGCGTCCACCGACCGCGATGTCGAGATCGGCGGTGCGGACCTCGCCGGCCAGGCGCTGCAGCTCGGTCTCGTCGACGAACTGCGCATCTTCCGTCATCCGGTCATCGTCGGCGGCGGCAAGCCCTTGTTGCCGCCCGTGACCGAGAACATCGCAGTCGACCTGCTCGAAACCGCCACATTTCCCGGCGGCGTTCTCTACGAGCGCTACCAGGTGCTCAAGGGCACTGCACCCGCTCACAAGTGACGAGCATCCGCAGGGAGATCGACCAATGTCGCCCTGACGCGGCCTGGACGTTTCTACACTTGTGAACAGGAGGGGAACCCCACCACAGCCCGGTGGAGAGACGGTCATAGGAGCAACCGATGACGAACAATCCCCTCTTCTACATCGTTCCCGGCCTGATCGGCATGTTCGGCGTGCTCTTCTTCGCCGCCGGCGTCGGTGACATCGTCAACTACGGTGGCGGGCCGGCCGCATGGGCCTACGCTCTGGTCGGTGTGCTGGCCCTGGTCGTCAGCGGCGGCCTTGCGCTGTTTGCCAGCGGTGCGGCGAAGAGCTGAACTCTGTCAGGCACAGGTAGCGCCTCACGCGAGTAGTACAGAAACGCAAAAACCGCCTGTGAACAGGCGGTTTATTGCTCCCCCTGCTGGACTCGAACCAGCAACCGTTCGATTAACAGTCGAATGCTCTGCCAATTGAGCTAAGGGGGACTGCTCGGATTCGTTGATGCCGCGAGCACGCTCGGCGGCACCTGAACCGAGTGATGACTCTAGCCTATGCACCGTCGCGAGAACAAAACGCCAGCACCGCCCGCGACGTCGGTCGACGCCGCGGGCCGGCTGCGGTGTGGCGGTGGCGTGTCAGTGCCCGGCGACCACGTCGGCCTCGTCCACGGTCACCGGCGTACGGGCGTTGGGCAAGAACCAGTAGGCGAAGCACACGATCCCGAAGAAGAGGTAGCCGAGCGCCACCTCCGGGTTGGCCGCCCACGTCACCTCGGGTGCGTGGATGAGTCCGATGAAGGACAGGACCGCTCCGACCAGGCAGGCGATGGCCGCGTAGTGGAACTTCTTGTCCAGGATGAAGGTCACGATCGCCCCCAACACCAAACCGACCAGCACCGCACCGTCACCCAGGGTCTTGAGACCGGAGTAGACCAGGCCGGCATTGGCCAACGCGTCGGCGCCCACCTTGTCCGCGGTCGTGCCGGCCGCCGACAACGCGTTGTCGATCAGGCCGGTCCCCCACTGCGCGAGGTTCGGCAGGATCGCCGCAACCACCGCGACCGCGTGCAGCCGGGGTACCGCCTGGAACGCCTGGGCTCCGATCAGCAGGCCGATGTAGAGCAGGATCGGCACGATCGCCGGGACCGGGAGCAGCGCCTCGAGTACCCCGAACAACCCGAGGAAGCACAGCACACCGATCATCACGCCACTGGCGAGTGAATACGTCGACCGCCCACCGGCGTCCTTCCATCCCGGATGCCCGATGTAGACCGCGGGCGGGAACGGTGAACCGAACGCGGCACCGATGCAGGCACCGGCACCGTCGGCCAGCAGCACGCTGCGCAGGTCGTAGTTGTCGCCGGCAGCAGCGGCGCTCTCGACGTTGCTCATCGCCTCGGTGAAGTTGTAGACGCCCAACGGGATTGCCGTGCCCAGCAGCGGAGCGAGATCCCCCAGCCCGGAGAAGAGCATGTCGAACCGTTGGTCGGGAACTCCGATCGCGATGTTGTCGACGGCGCTCTGCAGGTCGGGCACCGACATGAACCCACCGATCCAGCCGATGGCGGTACCCACCAGCAGCGCGGCCAGCCCGACCGGGATGTTGCCGGGCAGCTTCACGTCGGTGAAGAACCCGATCAGGATGATTGCCAGCACCGGCAACCCGATCCATGCGGCGTCCCAGATCTGGCCGGCCGGCCGCATGGAGATGAAGGTGATCGAGATACCGGCCAGCGTGCCGAGCATCGCCGCACGCGGGGTGAGCTTGCGGACATACGGTCCCACGAAGGCACCGATCATGACGATCACACCGATCATGAACGCCCACGCCAAACCGGCCTGCCACGCCTGCATCGCGTCGTTGGTCTTGAGATAAACCGGCAGCATGACCACGAACACGACGATGAACATGTGCGGGACACTCGGTCCGTACGGCAGGGCGGTGACGTCGCTTCTGTTCTCGCGCTTGGCAAGTCGTCGGGCCAGGAAGGTGTAGTACAGGTTGCCCAGCACGAGGGCGACACCGAGTGCGGGCAGCACGGTGCCGAGGACGTCGCCGGCCGGGATCTTGACGACACCGATCATCAGTCCGGTGAGAGTCAACACGTTGACGAGAATGTTGAACCCGAGACCGAAGAAGGCATTGGTGTCGCCACGGGTCCACCAGGGCAGATCGACTGTGGGTTCGGGTGTCGACGGCTCGGTGGGTGGCGCGGGATCGACGGTGGTACTCATGGTTTTCCTTTCAGCAAAGCCGATTCCACAACGCCGTGGAAAGGTGGGGACGATTGGGGTTGTGGTGGTTCAGGAGACGGCGTCAGATGAGACGACGTCGGACGAGACGGAATCGAACGAGGTCGCTGAACGATGCCCGAGCATCGCCGGGAGCAGGTCGGCACTCGATGCGACCCAGCCGAAGATGCCGCCCTGCGCGGCGATCATTTCCAGCCCGACGCGTTGGAACTCGGGGAAGTAGGAGCCGACACAGTCGGAGACCACGACGCACTCATAACCCCGATCGTTGGCCTCACGAGTGGTGGTGTGGACGCACACCTCGGTGGTCACACCGGTCACCAACAACTGAGTGATGCCGTTGGACTCCAACACTTTTCCGAAGTCCGTCGCGTAGAACGCGCCTTTTCCGGGTTTGTCGATGACGACTTCGTCCGCTAGCGGCGCAAGTTCGTCGACGATGTCGTGTCCGTACTCGCCACGGATCAGGATGCGTCCGAATGCCCCGGGATCGCCGATCCGTTTCGACGGAGCACCACGAGACAGTTTGGCGGGCGGGCAGTCCGACAGATCAGGGAGGTGACCTTCACGCGTGTGCACGACGAGCATGCCCGCCGATCGCGCGGCGGCGAGCAGCGCCTGCAGCGGTCCGACGACCTTCTGCAACTGTCCGACGTCGTTGCCCAAGGTCTCACCGAAACCGCCGGGCAGCAGGAAGTCTCGCTGCATGTCGATGATCACCAATGCGGTGCGGTCGAGATCGAGCTCGATGGGTTCGGGTGATGCGGTGACGGTGACCGACTCGCTCACAGGGCAGCCTTTCCGTTGTGCTCCAAGGGTTTCACGTGCATAGGTTCCTCCTCCGGGCGGTCGACGGCCTGCGACCGGGCCCGCGGCTCGTCGAGCAACTCCGCCGCGAGGTGCAACACCGTGTCGTCGGAGAGCGCATTGCCGAGCAGCATCGCGGCATGGGGACGGCCATCCGAGGTGGTGCCCTGTGGTACAGAAATCCCCAGCAGGTCAAGAAGATTCCCGAAGTGCGTGTAGTGACCGAGCATCGTGTTCGCCGCGATGGGTTGCGCGAGAACCTCATCGACGGTGAATGTGCGACCGATCGTCGGCACCACCAGTACATCCATACCGCGCCAGATCCGGCCCACCTCGGCCCGCAGTTCGGCCAGTCGTTGCAGCGCGGCGAAGGCGTCGACGGCGGTGTACTTCAGTCCGCTGCGCAGGATGTCGCGCACCACCGGGACGATCTCGTCGGGATGCTCGGTCAGGAAATCGTTGAACACCACGAGTCGTTCGGCGACCCACGGCCCCGAATACAGGAGTTCACCGGCGGCCAGGAACGGTGCCAGCGACACCTCGACGACCTCGGTCGGGACGGTAAACGTGCTGTTCTGCAACTTGTTTCGGAACGCGAGGTGGGCATCGCGCATCGCTTCGTCACCGAAGAACTCCAACTCCCCCACCGGCGGAAGGCCGATCGTGATGCGATCACCTGCGAAGCTCGGCCCCGACGGTCGCGACCATGGATCATCGTCGTCGACGCCGGCCATCACCGACATGACGCGGTCGACGTCGTCGATGCAGCCGGCCATCATCGTGATGCAGTCCAACGACTTACATGCCGGCACGAGCCTCACGGTGCTGATCAATCCTCGGGAGGGCTTGTAGCCGACGACGCCATTGAGGGCTGCTGGAACACGCCCCGACCCGGCGGTGTCGGTGGCCACCGCGAACGGGACCTCCCCGAGCGCCACCGCCAACGCCGATCCCGAACTCGAGCCACCGGAGATCATGTCTCCCCCGTACACACCGCGCGGCACGGTGTACGGGGTTCGCGTGCCGTTGAGTCCGGTGGCGAACTGATCGAGATTGGTCTTGCCGACGTAGAGCGCACCCGCGTCGAGAAGTCGCTGCACGGCAGGCGCGGTGGTCTCTGCGACGTAGGCGTAGCCCGGACACGACAGCGTCGTGGGCACCCCGGCGACGTCGATGCTGTCCTTGACCCCGAACGGAACGCCGTACAGTGGCAGCCCACGCGCGCCCGGTCGGGCTTCGAGTTCGGCCGCCGCCGCCATCAGTTCATCTCTCGGCACCGTCGACAACCAGGTGCCGTCGTCTCCGCGTGCCTCGATCGCATCGCAGACCATTCGTGCGGTTCTGCTCGGCGACCCACTACCGCTCACATGTGATTCGACGATCTCAGCGACCGTCGGCCCCAACGTCGGACCCTGTCCCGAAATGTTCATACCGTCGATTGTCGACAGAATGATGCCAACCGAAGAACGGCTGTGTGTCGTTTGTGTTAGCTCATTGCCGGACTCGACTCACCTCCGGACCGGGCTCAACCGACCTGGTCTTGCACCCCATCGCTCATCGTCGCCTCGACGAGGTTGAGGTAATTGAGGTGACCGTGATCGCGAAGTGCGGCGACCACGGCTTCCACATCGTTGGCTTCCAGCGCATGCAGGATGTCGTGATGACGATGAAGCCCGTCGTCGTGACCGTGGTGATCACGCGCCTCCGTGCGCAGGTTGACCGCCATCGGCAGCTGCAGTTTCAACAGGATCGGCTCCAACGCGATATCGAGTTGGCGATTGTCGGCCAACCCCACCACCGCGGCATGAAACCGTCGGTGGGCGTCGTCGATATCGATGTCGGCCGAGGCATTCTCCATGGCCTCGATGGCCTCCCGAACCGGTGCGAGTTGAACCTCGGGGTCGGCCAGCGGCAGTGCCGACTCGACGGCAAACCGCTCCAGGAGTTGCCGAAGTTCGAAGAGCTGCAGGATATCTCGCGGTGACCACTCGGCCACTCGCGTTCCGCGCCGAGGCAGATGTTCGACGAGACCCTGCTGCGCGAGCAATCGGAGTGCCTCACGAACCGGCGCCCGGCTGATACCGAGATCGGCGCACAACGTCTCTTCGACGATCTTCTGTCCGGGCGTCAATGCCCCGGACAGGATCGCGTCACGAATCCGGCGCCCGGCCACATCGACCAGGCTCTCCGGGAGATCGCGGGTGACACCGGACCCATCGATCTCCGTCATCGCGTGTTCGCGCCCTTCGTGCTGTAGCGGTGGTTGGCATGGGCCTTGTACCCGTGGCCGAGTCTAGTCAGCCTCGCGTCATCCGCCGTACATCTGCGGCCACCGCCTCGTCGGCCACGACGTCGGATGCGATAACCTGCGACCGGGCAATTGCCCATTTGGGGCGGTAGCTCAGTCGGTTAGAGCCGCGGACTCATAATCCGCTGGTCGTGGGTTCGAGCCCCACCCGCCCCACACCGCATATCACCAGGGAACGACTGATCGCGGCGTGGCGTCGAGTCATCGGCGCTCGATCTGATCCGCGCGCACGGGCGACGATCACACGTCCACCCGAAGAGTCCTTCTCCACCGGATCTCTTTCGTCACGACAAGTACGCCCCCAGCAGCCGATCCAGTACCGCATGTGCTTGCGCTCGGGCAGCTTCGGTGTCCTCGTGCCGCGCGATCCACAGCGCGGCTTCGTTCATTGCCCCGGAAAGCTGGACGGTTGTCGCGTCGAGCAGACCGTCCGCTACGCCCGCATGCTGCACGGCTTCACGTAAGTGCGATTCGGAATTCTGTGCGTCGAGACGTCGCCACTCCTGCCAGCCAACGACCGCCGGAGCGTCGATGAGAAGAATGCGCACGGCCGCACCGGAGGTGATCGCATCGAGGAAGGCGTGCGATCCGGCGCGGAGCTGATCAACCGGGCCGTTTCCGGCATGCTCCGCGGCAGCCACGACGGCGTCGGCGACCCTGGCCTGGAGCATCGCTGCCACCGCACTGAACAGCCCCGCCTTGTTGCGATAGTGATGGTAAACCGCTCCGCGGGTGACACCGGCGGCGTGGGCAACGTCTTCGAGCGAGACGTCGGCGAATCCTCGCGACGCGAACAATTCGGTTGCCGATTCGAGGACTCGCTCGGCTGTCCGGGCGGCATCTGCGGCGGAGGCGCGTGGCATAGGCCATTCCTTTACGTACGTGGAGTATGTATCCTGATCTCGTTAGATACACAGTGTATGTATAGGAGTGGTTCCCATGTCTGTTACGAGCTTTTATCCGGTCCTCCTGTCGAACGACGTCGCGACGACGGCGTCCTTCTATCGCAAGGTGGTTGGTTTCGAGGCGACATTCGAGTCCGACTGGTACGTCAGCCTGCGTCTGGACGCGTTCGAGTTGGGGATCGTGGCCCACGACCATCCAACGGTTCCTGACGGGTATCGCGCATTACCTCGTGGGGTGATCGTGAATCTCGAAGTAGACGACGTCGACGCAGTCCATCGCCGGGTGACCGGCCAATCGGATGTGGAAGTCGTCCTGGCCCTTCGCGACGAAGACTTCGGGCAACGCCATTTCATCCTGGCCGCTCCCGATGGCGTCCTTCTCGATGTGATCCAGCCGGTGGCGCCCGCCGAGGAATACGCCGAAGCGTACGTCCAAGCCTGAGTCGTCGCGGCTTCGGTGGCGGCAGCCCCACCAGCCCGCCGCCACAGACACACGCCGGCCACGAGCACTCCGCTCATGCCGCGACAGCGGCGTCGACACCTCCGCGGCGTAGAAGAATGCCGCGTCGCCCGGTCGGCCGGTCTCGAATGCGGCCTTGTATGCGGCGGCCTGTTCCAACGACTCGAAGCCGTAACGGTTGACCCGCACTGCGACGCCGGCACCGACGGCTGGCGGACGTCACGTCATCGCTGCCGCCGATCACCCCAGGCACACCCTCGAACAACACGTGTATCACCAGGTCTGGCGCAACCAGTCGGGCGTACAGATCCTTCCCTCGACCATCGGCGAACCCGATGCACAGGGAGCAGGGACGAGGACGCCATAGCCGATGGACTGTGCGTCATCTCACCTGCTCACCGCCTCTGTGACTTCACATCCGACGCCTGCGGTCGGAGCCCGGGTGGCAGATACTTCCCCCGAGAACATCGCAGGGGAAGTGGGGAGGCGATGATGACCGTTTCAGCGCAGCAACCGTGGTGGCATCGGGGGCCGGTCGAGGACCGCTGCCGGGGTAACCACACGTACGCGGGTGGATGCATTTACAACGCCGACGATCCTCGGCGTCCGAGCTATCCGGCCGAACTCCGTCCGGGCAGTCGCATGGACCAGGCGGCCGAAGCCGCCGTCGTCGTCACGGATTAACCGGGTCGACGGCCTGTTCGAGGAGACTTCGCCGATAGGCCTCGAGCGCGACGAGGTCACCGAAGACCGCGTTATAGGCATCGGGGTCCTCCCCCGGCGCCATGCGTCGGAGCTTGGACTTGATGTCGGCGATCTGGGCACCGACCCAGATCTCCTGCAGCCGGGCCAGCACGCTGTGGACGTAGCGAGGAATGTTGTCGTCACTGACCGGCAGCGACTCCACCGCGAGTTCGGTCACCAGCGGACCGACCATCGGATCGTCGATGGAATGATGCACCGCACCAACCCATTCGGCACCACCGACACCCGATGAGGCGCCGCCGAGTCCGGCGATCGACACCCGGATGGCGGCATACGCAGGCTCGCTGAAGCACTCGACCGGAAGTGAATCAAACACCGTCCCGGCGATGGCGGGGTACTGCAGCGCCGACTTCAGCGCCTCACGCTGCGGCCACAGCCTGGGGTCGTCGCCTCGGGGCTTCTGATGGACGACGGCCCGCCCCTCGGTCGGCTGCGCGGTTGCGCCACCGGATCGCTGTGGGACACGAGACCCCTTGCGGCCGTCTGACTTTGAGCCCTCCTGCCGGACCCGCTCGACGACCTGCTGAATGTCGTCCCAACCGACCCAGCCGGCCAGTTGACGCGCGTACTCCGCGCGCAATGCGATATCACGGATTCGGGCGACCAGCGGCACCGCTTCGCGGAGCGCGCCGACCCGACCTTCGGCGGTATCGAGGTTGTACTTCTTCAGCACACCGCGAATCGCGTACTGAAACATGGGAACTCGACGCGCGACAAGGTCGCGCACCGCAGCGTCGCCCTGCTGCTGACGCAACTCACACGGGTCCATCCCGTCGGCGGCCACTGCCACGAAGGTCTTACCCGCCACCTCCTGGTCGCCGTCGAATGCCTTCATCGCGGCCGCCTGCCCGGCCTCGTCACCGTCGAAGGTGTAGATGATGGAGGCGCCGAAGAAACTGTCGTCGATGAGCAGCCGACGCACCACTTTGAGGTGCTCGTCGCCGAAGGCGGTACCGCACGACGCGACGGCGGTGGTGACGCCGGCCAGGTGCATCGCCATCACGTCCGTGTAGCCCTCGACGATCACCACCTGGTGGCCCTTGGCGATGTTCTTCTTGGCGTGATCGAGGCCGAACAGCACATGAGACTTCTTGTACAACATGGTTTCTGGCGTGTTCATGTACTTGCCGAGATTGTCGTCGTCGTAGAGCTTGCGGGCGCCGAACCCGATGATGTCACCGCCGAGATTGCGGATCGGCCAGAGCAGTCGGCGATGGAACCGGTCAATGGGACCCTGCCGACCCTGTTTCGACAGTCCGGCCGCCTCCAGCTCGGAGAACTCGAAGCCTTGCGACAGCAGCGTCTTGGTCATCGTGTCCCAGCCGGCCGGCGCGTAGCCGCAACCGAACTGTTCCGCTGCGGCCGCGTCGAAGTCGCGGTCGGTCAGGTAGCTGCGGGCGATCTGCGCCTCCGGTGACCGCAACTGCTCGGCGTAGAACTTCTGCGCCGCGGCATTCGCGGCGACCAGCCGGGCGCGCGTGCCGCGATCCCGAACGATGGCGGTGCCGCCACCCTCGTAGTGGATCTGATAGCCGATCCGATCGGCGAGCTGCTCGACCGCCTCGACGAAGCTGATGTGCTCCTGCTTCTGCAGGAAGCTGTACACGTCGCCACCCTCACCACATCCGAAGCAGTGGAAGTGGCCGTGATTGGGACGCACGTGAAACGACGGCGACTTCTCGTCGTGGAACGGACACAGCCCCTTGAGGCTGTCGGCACCGGCTCGTCGCAGTGCGACATAGTCCCCGATGATCTCCTCGATCTGTGTCTGCTCGCGGATTGCCGCGATGTCGCGATCGGGGATTCGGCCTGGCACTTTGACCAGTGTAGTGACCGATGCCCCGACGACGGATCCGGTTGTCCCCAATCCCCCCGATTACGCAATCGGGCCCTCGGAGCGAGCTACAGTTGCACGCTTTGTCGGATTCCTAAATATTGTAAATTGCGAACTCGCTAAAACCAATGAAACTTGACGATAGGCGTCTTTAGTTTGCTTTCTCGAATATTTTCCAGGATCGGGTAGCACTCCGTTGCCATTGCGTACTACCGTCGGAGGCACGGGGCCGCACGCAGCTACGACTGCACAACGAGAGGACGCCGCATGCGGCGGAGCCTGCCAGCTTTAGCATTCCTACTCAGTATTTTCACGTTCTATTTCGGGGTCGCAACATGGGGCGCCACTGCCCCGGCCGCGGCGGCGACGTTTCCGGGAACAACTCCGGACACTCGCGTATACACTTTGGCGCCTTTGGATTTCAACGTCGTTCCCACCATGGACGTGGTCCTCAACGGCGCGTGCCTGAAGGCGGGTGGCCAATGTGCCAAGATTCCCACCCAGGCATCTCTCGACCTCAGCCACGTGCGCGGAGTCGACGGAGAGGTCGGGCCGATTTCGATCGGTTCCGCGACATTGGACACCCAACTCAAAGCTGACGGAAATAGCACCAAATCCGTCATCTTTGGATATTCGCAGGGTGCCCAGATCGCAGGCTTCTGGCTTCGCAACCGCTCAAAGGAGCCTGCTGCCAGCCTGTACGCCAATCCCGCCAACACGTCGTTCTTCCTGATCGGCGATCCGGAGAACACCTACGGCGCGCCGTGGACACCTCGCGTGCCCACCAACACGCCATACCGCGTGACCGAGCTATGGAAGCAGTACGACGGCTGGGCCGACTGGCCTACTCGCCCGAATCCGCTGGCCATCGCCAATGCGATCGCGGGCCAGATGTACGTCCATCCCACGGCGTACCTCACCATCGATCCGACCGACCCCAAGAACGTCACCTGGACCAACGGAAACATGACGTACATCCTGGTGCCGAACAAGGACCTGCCCATCGTGCAGCCGCTGCGTTGGATCGGTCTCAACGCCTTGGCCGACACCATGCAGGAGCGGTACCGGCCCATCATCGAAGCTGCCTATGACCGCCCGGAGACTCAGGAACAGGCCAACAACTACATGGCCACCGGATCACGCTACGGGACAACCAGTTCCGTAGCCGGTGCGGCTAGCCGCGTCGCGTCCGCGTCGGCGGACAAGGCATTGGCCGCGACTAAGGTATCGGCAGAGTCCGCGGTGCCTGCGCAGCAGGCTGCCGACTCGGGACCGATCACCGTCGGCTCGGCCGCGGGCGATTCCGCGTCCACCGGCGGTTCGACTCCGGTGGCGTCGAACAATGCAGCGTCGACCGGTTGGAGCTCGGGTGCGAGCGCTGCCGGTTCGAGTGCTGGCGGTTCGAGTGCTGGCGGTTCGAGTGCGAGCAGCTGGAGCAGCAACAGCTCGAGCGGTGGTAGCGGCTCGGGTGCGAGCAGCTCCGGCAGCAGCGGTTCAAGCGGGAGCAGCTCCAGCAACAGCGGTGGCTCCGGCAGTTCGAGCAGCAGCACCGGCAGCTCCGGCTCCGGCAGCTCGAGCAGCAGCACCGGCAGCTCCGGCGCCAGCAGCTCGAGCTCTGGTTCCACGAGCAGCTCCAGCAAGTGATCTGACCGTCACTCGCCAGGCGAAAGGGCGATTCGACCACCGACAAGCACAGCGGCACTTCTCATCCCAGATGTGCCTGAACTCCCGAGTTCTGCTTGTCGGTGCGTTCGAGTCGCCCTTCTGTCATGGACGCGATCTGATCGACGATCACCCGCAGACGCGCGGCGTCGTCGGAGGCCGCATTCCACATCGGCACAAAGATCGGGTCGAGTCCGCCGGGGGCCGCCTCCATCAGCCACGCCGCCACGCGGTGGATGCGTTCGCGCTGGCGTTGCTGATTGGCCTTGTGCCGCGTGTTGGAGAAGATGAACCGCAGCGCGAGAGTCTTGAGCAGTGGCACCTCGGCCGCGACCAGTGGCGGAACCGACAGATCAGCGTCGTACCGGGACACCGAACGCCCGTCGACCACCTGCCGGGTGCCGGTGATGGCCGCTGACGCGAAGCGTCCGATGAGTTCACTGGTCAACCGCTTCAACGCGACGTACGAATCGAGCGTGCCGTCGAAGACACCGACCGAACGCACGATGTCCATCTGCGAAAGTCGTTGCGCCGCATCGATCAACGCGTCGGCTTCCAGCTCCGGGAACTCGCGTACACCGATCTCGGCGAGGTCGCGCTGATCCTGCGGGTCGGCCAGCGACCGCAGGTCGATCCGGTTGGCGATCACGCCGTCCTCGAGGTCGTGCACCGAATAGGCCACATCGTCGGACCAGTCCATGATCTGCGCTTCGATGCACTGCCGCCGCTCGGGAGCGCCGCGTCGAATCCAGGCCAGGATGTCGGCATCGTCGTCGTAGGCACCGAATTTGGCGCCCGGGCGCGGTCTCGTCCACGGATACTTCAGGGTCGCGTCCAGCGATGCGCGCGTGAGATTCAGTCCGGCGCTTCGTCCGTCGGCATCGAGCAGTTTGGGTTCCAGGCGCGCCAGGATGCGCAGGTTCTGCGCGTTGCCCTCGAAACCTCCCGCGGTGGCGGCCACTTCGTCGAGCGCACGCTCACCGTTGTGCCCGTACGGAGGATGACCGATGTCATGGGCCAGGCCGGCCAGTTCCACCAGATCGGGCTCGGCGCCCAGACCGATGGCGATGCCCCGCCCGATCTGCCCGACCTCCAGTGAATGCGTCAAACGTGTTCGGGGAGTGTCACCTTCACGCGGACCGACGACCTGAGTCTTGTCCGCCAGCCGGCGGAGAGCGGCCGAATGCAGCACCCTGGCCCGATCACGCGCGTAGTCACTGCGGTGATCGGTGCGGGTACCCGGCAGACTCGCCACCTTCTGGGCTTCGGGGACGATTCGCTCCACGGCTTCCTCGCCGTAGAACGCGGTCGGCGGAATCGACGTCGACGGCGTGAACGCGGAGCTACTCAATCCATCCCCGGCTGGCCGCCAGATCGAGCACCCGGGATCGGATCGCCACGATCTGCGCAGCGGTCAGGTCGTCGGAGGCGTCGAGAAGAAGCTCGGTCAGCTCCTCGGACAACGATTCCGAGCCACCGTGCGAACGGCCACGCCGCGGGCGCTCGCCGCGATCGCGGTCGCCGCCATGAGAGCGGCCGTGGTCGTGGTTGTCACGACGATGCGGGCGTGACGGGGGCGCATCGTCACCGTGCGCCTCCTCGGTCACCGAGACATTGATCGCCTTGGCGCCACGATCGGTCTCTTCGACGTCGAACTCGACCTTGGCACCCGGCTTGAGCGAACTCTCGTCGATATCGAGATCATTGATGTGCAAGAACACATCTGCACCACCGGATTCCGGTGCGAGAAAACCGAATCCACGGTTGGCGTCGTAATGGACGACCTTGCCACTGATGGTCACGCTGCACTCACTCTCCTCGTCATACGAACGCGAACCCCTTGTTCGCCGATCGATGACATTCACTTCATCAACTATGGCAGATCACCGCAGGTCGCGCGCATCTGATCTCAGACGCCGAGCAGCTTGCCGCCGAGGTAGGACACCACTTTGTCCAGCGCCACCCGCTCCTGGGACATGGTGTCGCGCTCGCGCACCGTGACCGCCTGATCATCAAGAGTGTCGAAGTCGACTGTGACACAGAACGGTGTGCCGATCTCGTCCTGCCGGCGATAACGTTTTCCGATGCCCTGCGCGTCGTCGAAGTCGACCGTCCAGTTCTTGCGCAGTTCGGCAGCGAGGTCACGCGCCTTGGGCGACAGTTTCTCGTTGCGCGACAACGGCAGCACCGCGACCTTGACCGGCGCGAGCCGGCGATCGAGCCGCAGAACGGTGCGAGTGTCGATGCCGCCCTTGGCATTCGGCACCTCTTCTTCGGTGTAGGCGTCGCACAGGAACGCCATCAGCGACCGGGTCAGGCCGGCGGCGGGCTCGATCACGAAGGGCGTGTAGCGCTCACCGGTGGCCTGATCGAAGAACGACAGGTCTTCACCGGAATGCTTCGAGTGTGTCGACAGGTCGAAGTCGGTGCGGTTGGCGACACCCTCGAGCTCACCCCACGGGTTGCCGGAGAATCCGAACTTGTACTCAACGTCGACGGTGCGCTTGGAGTAGTGCGACAGCTTCTCTTTCGGATGGTCGTAGAGTCGCAGGTTCTCCGGATCGATTCCGAGGTCGGTGTACCAGTTGAACCGCTGATCGATCCAGTACTGATGCCATTCCTCGTCCTCGCCGGGCTTGACGAAGAACTCCATCTCCATCTGCTCGAACTCGCGCGTACGGAAGATGAAGTTGCCGGGGGTGATCTCGTTGCGGAAGCTCTTGCCGATCTGGGCGATGCCGAACGGCGGCTTCTTGCGCGCGGTGGTCATGACGTTCTTGAAGTTGACGAAGATGCCCTGCGCGGTTTCCGGGCGCAGATAGTGCAGGCCCTCCTCGTCGTCGACGGGGCCGAGATAGGTCTTCATCAACCCGCTGAACGCCTTGGGTTCGGTCCAGTTTCCCGGCTGACCGGTCTCGGGGTCGTTGATGTCGGCGAGTCCGTTGGCCGGCGGATGGCCGTGCTTGGCCTCGTACGCCTCGATCAGGTGATCGGCGCGGTAGCGCTTGTGGGTGTGCAGGGATTCGACGAGCGGGTCGGTGAAGACCTCGACGTGGCCCGATGCCTCCCACACCCGACGCGGCAGGATCACCGAGGAGTCGAGTCCGACGATGTCGTCGCGGCTGGTCACCATCGAGCGCCACCACTGACGCTTGATGTTCTCCTTCACCTCGACGCCGAGTGGGCCGTAATCCCAGGCGGAGCGGGTTCCGCCGTAGATCTCGCCGCTGGGAAACACCAGGCCCCGACGCTTGGCGAGGTTGACAACGGCTTCGACGCGGTTGGACTGGGCGGCCACGATTAACTGATCTCCGTTACGTAAGACAATGCGGGGTGGGTACCGGCCGTGCGCAGACCTGCTGAACACACGACAACCCTTACAGGGTAGCCGTCGGGCCCAACTACCCTGGCGCGAGTGTCGGCCACCTATTCTCCGCGCGCTCTCCGGGCAGGACGTGCGCTCATCGCACTCGCCGCCACGGCTGCGGTAACCGCCGGCTGCGCGACCGCCGGCGACACCACGACCCGACAATCCGAAACGACCTCGTCGACGTCGGCTATGGCCGGTGCGGTGACGCCGGACGGGCTCGCGGCGCGGGTCACCGGCGAGAACGTGATGAAGCGCCTGAGCGTGTTCTCCGACATCGCGCGAGGTCACAACGGCAACCGCGCGTCGGGTACCGCTGGATTCCAGGCGTCCGCCGATTACGTCGCCGGCACACTGCGCTCCGCCGGCTTCCTCGTCAGCACACCGACGTTCGATTTCCCACGATTCTCCTCGGGTCCGGTCACCCTCAGCGCCGACGGCGAGAACGTCTCCGCGTCGGTGGTGCAGTACTCGGGCGGCACCGGCGATCAGACGTTGTCCGGGCGCCCGGTGACCATTGCCGGGCTGGGCTGCGCCGCAACTGACTACCCACCGACGGTCGGCGGGTCCATCGCGGTGATCAACCGCGGAAGCTGCACCTTCACCCGCAAGGTCGCCGCCGCGGGCAAGGCCGGCGCCCGCGCGGTGATCATCGTCGACACCGAACCCGGTCCGGCGCAGGGCATGACCATCGATCCCGGTGACGCGACACTGCCCACGATCGCCGTCGGACGCGACCTCGGGGACCGGGTCCGGTCGGCGGCGTCGGTGTCACTGTCGGTACCGGCCACCACCACGACGGTTTCCTCGCGCAATGTGATCGCCCAAACCACCGCGGGCGCTGCCGACGACGTGGTGATCGCCGGAGCGCATCTCGACAGCGTCCCGGAGGGTCCCGGCATCAACGACAACGGTTCGGGCGCGGCGGCGCTGCTGGAGACCGCAGTCCAGCTCGGTTCCCGGCCCGATGTCCGTCGCGCAGTGCGGTTCGCCTTCTGGGGAGCAGAAGAGGACGGATTGATCGGATCGACGCGCTACGTGGCCTCGCTCGACGACGACGCCCGCCGGGCAGCGGCGCTGTACCTGAACTTCGACATGATCGGCTCCCCCAACGCCGGGTACTTCGTCTACGACGGTGACAACTCCGACGGCGTCGGTGCCGGCCCCGGCCCGAAGGGGTCCGCGGGTATCGAGCGGGTGTTCACCCGATACTTCGAATCACGTCGAATTCCGGTGCAGGGCAGCGACTTCGACGGACGTTCGGACTACGGACCGTTCATCGAGGCAGGGATTGCCGCCGGCGGCATCGACACCGGAGCCGAACAGAAGAAGACTCCCGAGCAGGCCGCGCGATGGGGCGGCACAGCCGGTCAGGCGTTCGATCCGAACTATCACCAACGCGGAGACGACGTCGGCTACATCAACACCGCGGCCCTGGCGATCACCGCACCCGCGGTCGCCTACGGCGTCGCCACCTATGCGATCGGCACCGCAGTCGAATGAAAACCGTTTCCGATAGACTGGCCGGGTATTCGTCGAGTCGAGGAGGTTCCGTGTCACTCAGTCCTGAGTTCGGCGACGACGCCGACCCTCGGCACCGTGAGGCCGCCAGCGACCTGCTGCGCGCGCTCGCCGCGCCGACCAGGATCGCCATCGTGCTGGCCCTACGTGAGCAGGCTCGCTGCGTCCACGAACTCGTCGGGGCGTTGGGACTGAGCCAACCGCTGGTCAGCCAGCATCTGCGGGTGCTCAAGGACGCCGGAGTGGTGCGTGGTCAGCGCTCCGGCCGCGAGATCATGTACGAGTTGATCGACGACCATCTCGCGCACATCGTCGTCGACGCGATCGAGCACGTGATGGAACCCCGACATGCCGTACACGACGAGGACGCCCCCACCGCTCGCACCGGCCGGAGCTCACGGCGATGAGCGTCGAGGGCAGGGCGAAGACCTCGACGCCGACCACCGGGGTGCGGTCCACACGACAACGAGCCGCGATCGCCGAGGAGCTCTCGGCGAGCGACGATTTCCTCTCGGCACAGGAACTGCACGATCACCTCAAGGCCCGCGGCGAGTCGATCGGCCTGACCACCGTGTACCGGAACCTGCAGGCGCTCAGCGAAACCGGCCAGATCGACGTGCTGTGGGATGGCTCCGGCGAAATGCGTTATCGCCATTGCTCATCGGGTCATCACCATCATCTGGTGTGTCGTTCCTGCGGACGGACCGTCGAGGTTCAGGCCGAACCGGTGGAGAAATGGGCGGCGTCGGTGGCCGCCGAGCACGGCTTCACCGACATCAACCACACCGTCGAGGTGTTCGGAACATGCACCGACTGTGTCAGTTCCAGCTGAGCGTCAATCACCACTGAGCGTCAATCACCACTGAGCGTCAATCACCGCTGAGCCGACGCGCCGCGTCGGCACCGGCACTGAGCACCATGTGCAGCACCGTCAGCAATGGCAGATCGTCGAGCGTGCCGGCGGGAAATGTGTAGTACTGCAACACATCTGTGGTGACTCCGGTCGGTTCCGAGCGCCGTAATGCGCCGAAGTTCAGGTCGGCGTCGCATTCGACGACGTCGGCCGCGAGCGCCTCGGTGTTGGGCAGGTTCACCGCCACGAGTTGGGTGATGGCCAGAACGTCGAGGCCGTCGGCGAGTGGCAGCACCCGGATCGACGCCCGAGTGGGACCCACCTGCACCACCACCGACTCGTCGTCGACTTCCCCGACCTGACCGATCTCGTTGAGCAGGTCTGCGACCCTGACGATCAGGTCCGCGGTACCGGATGCGCTCACTGTGGCAGCACTCCGCCGAAACGGCGGTCCCGCGACGCATATTCGACGCACGCCGCCCACAGATCACGACGATCGAAATCGGGAAACAGCTTCTCCTGATACACCATTTCGGCGTAAGCGGACTGCCACAGCAGAAAGTTCGAGATGCGCTGCTCCCCCGATGGACGCAGGAAGAGGTCGACGTCGGGCATGTCCGGCTCGTCGAGGTATCGCGCGAACGTCGACTCGTTGATGCGCTCGGGGTCGATCTCGCCGCGTGCCGCCCGACGCGCGATTTCACGTGCGGCGTCGGCGATCTCGGCGCGCCCGCCATAGTTGACGCACATCGTCAGGGTCATCACGGTGTTGTCCCTGGTGAGTTCCTCGGCCACCTCGAGCTCGCGAATCACGCTGCGCCACAAGCGCGGTCGGCGGCCGGCCCATCGCACCCGAACGCCCATCGCATTCATCTCGTCACGGCGGCGGCGAATCACGTCGCGGTTGAATCCCATCAGGAACCGAACCTCTTCGGGGCTGCGTGACCAGTTCTCGGTGGAGAAGGCGTACGCCGACAACCAGGTCACACCGAGTTCGATGCACCCGCAGACGGTGTCCATCAGCACCGCCTCGCCACGTTTGTGTCCCTCAGTGCGCGGCAGTCCGCGGTCTTGCGCCCACCGCCCGTTGCCGTCCATCACGAGTGCGACGTGCTTCGGGATCAACTCGGGCTGCAGCCGGGGTGGCCGTGCGCCACTGGGATGTGGGTCCGGTGGCCGAACCACCGCGGGTGCCGTGTCGGTGGATGTGGGGTCGGCGAGCCGTTTCCCTGATCGCGGCCGCAACGCCATTGACCCCACTCCTCTCACGCAGTCTCCACCAGACTATGCAGTTTCCACCAGACTATGAGGGGCGGTGCGTTCGATGAGCGGCAGGGTTCGCAACTGCCGCTCCAGATGCCATTGCAGGTGGGCTGCGGTCAGGCCGCTGGCCTGCCGTTGCAGCGACGCGCTGGCGTCCTCGGTGTGTTCCCACTGCCCGCGAAACAATGCCTCCATCAGGTCGAGCACGCCCGGCGATGGCGTCGCCGATCCCGGCGGCCGGCAATGAATGCAGACCGCACCACCGGCCGCGACATGGAACGCGCGCAACGGTCCGGGCTGCGCGCACCGCGCGCACTCGGTGAGCGAGGGCATCCACCCGGCACAGTGCATGGCACGCAGCAGGTAGGCGTCGAGGATGAGTTGGCGCGGCCGCCGATCGGCGGCCAGTGCGGCCAAGGCGCCCACGGTCAGCGAATGCAATTGCGGAGCCGGGGCGCGTTCCTCACCCGCGAGCCGTTCGGCGGTCTCCAGCACCGCACACGCGGTGGTGTAGCGGCCGTAATCGCCGACGATGGCGTCGGTGTAGGCATGCAGGCTGTGCACCTGGGTGATCACATCGAGGTTGCGTCCCGGATAGAGGTAGACCTCGACATGGGCGAACGGCTCGAGCCGCGCGCCGAACTTGGAGCGGGTACGGCGCACCCCTTTGGCCACCGCCCGGACCAGCCCGTGATCGCGCGTGAGGAACGTGATGATGCGGTCGGCCTCACCCAGCTTGTGCTGGCGCACGACGACGGCCTCATCTTGGTAGAACCTCACCCGACCAGTCTTCCACCCGGCCCCGACACACAGGGCTCACGACACACAGGGCTCACGACACAGGGCTCACGACACACAGGGCTCACGACACACAGCACTCACGACCGTCGGCGGCGAGGTCAGGCATCCATGAACGAGGCCAGCCGCTTCGGCAGGGGGAACGATCCCGGCATGCGGTGCCAGCCCTTGTGGTCGTAGAACTTGGTGCCGACCAAGCCCAGCGCCACGCCCAGAACCAGACCGATGACGCACTGAATGATCGACCGACCCAGGCCCGCACCGAAATCGGCGTCGAAGTAGATGATGGCGCGCACCCCGAGATAGATCACATGCATCGGCTCGAACACGGCGATCCATTCGTAGATCTTCGGGCTGGCCTCCAGCGGCACGGTTCCGCCCGACGACGGCAGGCCCAGAATCACGAAGAAGATCAGATTCAGCAGCAGACCCGGATTTCCGAAGACGGCCATCATCGCACTCGACGTCACACCGACGGCGAAGATCGCCAGCACCGAGAACGTCCACAGCGTGAACGCATTGGGCAGCGAGGTACCGACCGCGGTGCACACCCCGATGAACAAGGCCGACTGAATCAACGCGATCAGGAACATGATGGCCCACTTGGCCGCCAGGGTTCCCCACCGCGAGATCGCAAGACGTTGCCGCAGTTGATAAAACGGCCCGTACTCGATCGGCATCTGGCCGAGCATCGCGTCGACGAGGATGCTCACCATCATCGCGCCGGTGAAGCCGGCCAACACGAGTAGCAGCGTGATGTAGAAGGCGGACAGTCCATTACCCGATCCTTCCGGCAACGGCGTCGGCTCGATGACACGAACATTGACCGGATTGGCCAGCGCCAATTGCGCGGCACCGGAGAACGGCACGTTGGCCTTGGTCAACTGACCTCGGACGGTCTGGGTCAGCTGCTGACCAAACTGTGCGTTGACCTGTGTCGAGACCTGTTCGGCGAAGGTCGTGGTGACCGCCGAAGCGAAGGTACCCGACCCGCGATTGATGAGCACGTCGATCGACGGCGGCTCCGGTTTGGCCTGGAGAACGGTCGCCTGGCCGAGCGCAATGGCCTGTTTGGTGAAGGTGGGGCCGATCACCACCACCCCGTAGACCTTGCCCGAGTTGAGCTCGTCGACAGCGGTGGAGCGATCGGTGCGCGTCACCACGATTCCGCTCTTGGCGGCGTTGGTGATGATGCCGTCGGCGACCTGATCGCCGAACTGCTCCTTGGTCGACGTGCCGTCCCCGTTGTCGAGCTGGCCACCGACATCGTTGTTCACCAGAGCGATGGGGAAATCGTGCAGGTTCTTCTCGGGGTCGGCGACCGCGCCCATGTACAGCGCGGCCATCGCCGACATCAGCACCAACACCACCGCCATCGGCAGGACCCAGAACCGTGGCGAACCCACCACGTTGGTGATCGTCGCCAGCGCTTCGGCCTCACGTGCCGGATGCACCGAGGATTCGACCACTCCGTTCGGTCCGCCCGGTCGGCGCTTCGGCTCGGGGGTCGGAAGATCGGGTTCGTCCTTCTTCTCGTGCTCTCCCACGTCGCATCCTCTCCTGTGCCGCCAATTTCCTGGCCGCAGCTACCTCATGGTCGCACTACGTCCGGTCAGGCGTCGTCACATCAGGCGTCGTCACGTCAGGCGTCAAAAGCCCATGCGCCGCAATTGTTTCGGGTCGCGCTGCCAGTCCTTGGCGACTTTCACATGCAGATCCAGATACACCTTGGTGCCCAGGAGCTTCTCGATCTGCGCTCGAGCAACCGTACCCACCTCTTTGAGGCGGGCCCCCTTGTGGCCAATGATGATGCCCTTCTGGCTGTCACGCTCGACGTAGAGGATGGCGTGCACATCGACCATCGGCGCCTGCTCCGGTGCGCGGTCCTCGCGCGGGATGATCTCCTCGATGACGACCGCGAGCGAGTGCGGCAGCTCATCGCGCACGCCTTCGAGTGCGGCCTCGCGAATGAACTCGGCCATCAGCACCTGCTCGGGTTCATCGGTGAGTTCACCGTCGGGGTAGAACGCCGGGCCTTCTTCCATGAGGCCGACGAGCACGTCGGTCAGGACGTCGAGTTGGGCACCGCTGGTCGCCGACACCGGCACAACTTCACTCGACGGTCCCAGCAACTGCGAGAGTGCGAGCAACTGGGCGGCCACCTGATCGCGACTCACCCGGTCGATTTTCGTCACGATCCCGAGAACCGTTGTCCGAGGGGCCATCTGACGAACCTGCTCGACGATCCATCGATCCCCGGGGCCGATCTTCTCGTCGGCGGGGATGCACACGCCGATGACGTCGACCTCGGAGTAGGTGTCACGCACCAGGTCGTTGAGGCGCTGGCCGAGCAGGGTCCGCGGGCGATGCAGGCCGGGTGTGTCGACCAGGATCAATTGCGCGTCTTCGCGATTGACGATGCCGCGAATGGTGTGCCGGGTGGTCTGCGGCCGATTCGACGTGATCGCGACCTTTTCGCCGACGAGGGCATTGGTCAGGGTGGATTTCCCGGTGTTGGGCCGGCCCACGAAACACACGAAGCCCGAACGGAAAGCGGCCATCAGAAGGAATCCAGCCGGTGCGATTGCGAACCCCGCAGATCGGTGATGACCGCGTATGCGTCCGCACTGAGCTCCCGCAACGTGACCAGTCCGGGATCGTCGGGCCGGCCATTGACCAGGACCGCGGCCTCGAATCCCCGGGCTCCGCTGGACAGAGCGGTCGCCAGGGCCACCTGCAGCGCCGACATCGACAGGGTCGTGGCGCTCACCGTCGCCCCGGCGTAGGTGCGGCCTTCGGTGTCGCGTACCGCGGCACCCTCGGTGGTCTCGGCGCGGGCCAGCGCGCCCCGTGCCAACACCACCAGTTTCTGATCCTCGTCACCCAGTGTCGTCGTCACGTTCAATCCTTGCCTCCGCTACGGGCGCGGGTCTTCGACGCGCGCCCGTTCGATCCATTGCCGTTCTCCGACACCGAGTATCGCTCACGGTCATCGCGCGATCGGTCATCGTCACGCTTCCCGCGCGGCGCCGACCCACGCCCGTGATCGTCGTCACCTTCGTCGGATTCGTCTTCGTCCTCGGGCTCGGGCACCTTGCTGACCACGACGGCGGTGATTCGTTGCCGCCCTTGTCTGTTGGGTGCCCCCTCGGCAACCAGCAGCAGACCGTGTGATTCCACGGTCGCGCCGGGCAGCGGTACGCGTCCCAGTGCCAGACCCACCAGGCCGCCGACCGTTTCCACCTCGTCGTCGTCGATGTCTATCTCGAACAGCTCGCCGAGATCTTCCACCGGCAGCCGTGCCGACACCCGATAGCTCCCGTCATCGAGCTCGACGATCGGTGCCACCTCGTCGGTGTCGTATTCATCGGTGATCTCGCCGACGATCTCCTCCAGTACGTCCTCGATGGTGAGCAGGCCGGCGATACCGCCGTACTCGTCGACGATGAGCGCCATGTGGTTGCGGGTGCGCTGCATGTCCGCGAGCACCCGGTCCAACGGTTTGGAATCGGGGATGAACTCGGCCTCACGCATCAACTCGGCCACCCGGTCGGTATGCGACGGTCCACCAACCTCGGCCGAATGGGCGACCAGATCCTTCAGATAGACCACGCCGCGGATGTCGTCGGGGTTCTCCCCGATCACCGGGATGCGGGAATGTCCGGACTTGACCGCCAGATTGGTGGCCTGCGCGACCGTCTTGTCCTCCTCGATCCACACCATCTCCGGACGCGGGACCATCACCTCGCGCGCGTTGGTATCACCGAGATCGAAGACCGACTGGATCATTCGACGTTCGTCTGCGGCGACCACGCCGCTGGCCTCGGCCAGGTCGACGACCTCGCGCAACTCGACCTCGGTTGCGAACGGCCCGTTGCGAAAGCCCTTACCGGGCGTCAGCGCGTTACCGATCAGGATGAGCAGCCGCGTCAGTGGGGTGAGCAGCAATCCGATGACCTGCAGGCCGATCGCCGAGGCCAGGGCGATCGAGTATGCGTGCTGACGACCGAGGGTGCGTGGTCCCACACCGACGGCGACGTAGGAGACCACAGCCATTCCAGCGATCGTCACCACCAGCCCCCACTCGATCCCGAGCAGGTCGGTGGCGACCACTGCGACAGCAGCCACCGCCGCGGTCTCACACACCACCCGCAGCAGCACCGCCAAGCCCACGTAGGTTGCGCGGGAATGCAATACGGTCGCCAGACGCAGCGCGCCGGCGCGCTGCTCTTTGACCATGTCCTCCACCCGTGCCATCGACACGGTGGTCAGGGCGGTGTCGATGGCGGCGAAGAGACCGCCGATCAGCGTCAGGACAGCGGCCGCCACGAGCAACCAGATGTTGCCCGACGTGCTCACTGGTCCTCGGACGGCATGTCCGTGGCGCGTGCGTCCGGCCCCTTCGATGTCTCCGTGACGGTATCGGTGAAACCGATCTTGGTCAGTAGGCTGGTGTCGCGTGCGGACTGCCGTTGCTGCTGGGCCCGACGATGCCGGTCAGCGTAGAAATCTTCCAGAATCCGGTTCTGCAGACCGAACATCTCCTTCTCCTCCTCGGCGTCGGCATGGTCGTAGCCGAGGAGGTGGAGGACGCCGTGCACGGTGAGCAGCGCCAACTCGTGATCGAGCGAATGTCTCGCCTGTTTGGCCTGGTCGGCAGCAAATTCCGGGCACAGGACGATGTCACCGAGGGTGGCCGGGCCGGGTTCGGCGGCGTCGGGACGGGCACCGGGCACCAGCTCGTCCATCGGGAAGCTCATCACGTCGGTCGGACCGGGCAGATCCATCCACTGCAAGTGCATGTCGGCCATCGTGTCGAGGTCCACCAGCACCACCGACAGCTCGGCGGCCGGGTGGACGTCCATTGCCGAGATGGCGAAGCGGGCCGCGTCGATGATCAGCTCGGTCGGGACATCGATCCCGGATTCGTTGGCGAGCTCGATACTCATGAACGCCGACCGTGCGACGATGCCCGACGGGCCGCGCGGTTGCCGGGCAACCGGTCGGCGTCGCGCAGCCTGGTGTCCTCCTCGGCGCGGCCGTAGGCGTCGACGATGTCGGCAACCAGCCGGTGGCGGACCACGTCGGCACTGGTGAGGCGGCTGAAATGAATGTCGTCGATCCCCTCGAGAATGTTCGCCGCAGCGTTGAGTCCACTCTGCGCGCCACCGGGCAGATCCACCTGCGTGACGTCGCCGGTGACGACGATCTTGGAGCCGAATCCCAGCCTGGTGAGGAACATCTTCATCTGTTCGCCGGTGGTGTTCTGTGCTTCGTCGAGAATGATGAAGGCGTCGTTGAGAGTTCGTCCGCGCATGTAGGCCAGCGGCGCGACCTCGATCACTCCGGCCGCCATCAGCTTCGGGATCGACTCCGGGTCGAGCATGTCGTGCAGGGCGTCGTAGAGCGGGCGCAGGTAGGGGTCGATCTTCTCGCTCAGCGTGCCCGGCAGGAAGCCGAGTCGTTCGCCGGCCTCCACCGCGGGCCGGGTGAGGATGATGCGGTTGACCGACTTGGACTGCAGTGCCTGGACCGCCTTGGCCATCGCCAGATACGTCTTGCCGGTGCCCGCCGGGCCGAGGCCGAACACGATGGTGTTGTCGTCGATGGCATCGACGTAGCGCTTCTGGTTGAGAGTCTTTGGCCGGATGGTCTTGCCGCGCCGCGAGATGATGTCGAGGGAGAGCACTTCGGCAGGTGATTCCCCGGACTCCTCGGTCAGCATCGAGACGCTGTGGCGCACCAGATCCGGCGTCAGCGGCGTGCCGCGTGACACCAGGTCCACCAGCTCACCCAGAACCCGCTCGGCGGCGGCGACACCGGCGGGCGTGCCGGTCAGCGTGACCTGGTTGCCACGCACATGGATGTCGGCGGGGAGAAGCTGCTCCAGTGTTCGAAGGTTGACATCGCTGGCACCGAGCAATCCGAAGACCACATCTGAGGCGACTTCCATGTTCGAGGTGACACTGACGCCCGGGTCGGCGCGCCCGATCGACGCACTCTTGTCGGGATGGTCGTCACTCACGTATGAAATCACTCCTAGGGACGGTTGCGGGGCGGCGTCATGCCGGGGTTGGCCTTGGCGGCCAGTCTATCGCGAAACAACAGTCACACCGCACCCCGTTATTTCCGGCGTTCAGATTCCCACCAACCGCACGGTGGCGCGGGTGGACGCACTACGCGGGTCGACGAACGCGTCGTGTCCTTCGCCGGGCACGACCACGAGTTCGGCGGACTGGCCGCGGGCGGTCACCGTCTCGACGTAGCGCCTGCTCACCTCCACCGGGATGGCGGTGTCGTCTTCGGCGTGCACCGCGATGACGTGGGCGTCGAACGGTGCCAGATGCATCGGTGAGGCTTCCTCATAGCGATGCGGGATGTCGGAGTAGGGCCGGCCCATCAATGCGACCAACGACGGCCGGTCCGCCTTGATGGTCAGGTCCAGAGCGCCAGACTGCGCGATCACCGTGGTGATCGTGGTCGAATCGGTGCGGGCGCCGATCTGCGCGGTCGCCCACACCGCGAGCTGTCCACCCGCCGAATGCCCGATGACCGCCACCGACGACCAGTCCACCCGGGCGCGAATATCGACCGGAAGCGCTTGCGGCACAACGTCGTCGAGCGCACGCAACGCGGCGACCACATCGCGCCCGGTGCCCGGCCAGCCACCGCCGTCCTCCCCCACCCGTCGGTACTCAACGTTGAACACCACCGCACCGCGTTCGGTGAGCAATCGGGCGATCGCCGTCTCGATGGTCAGCCCGAATTCGGTGGACCAGTATCCGCCGTGCACGAGCACGATGGGCCGGATCGGCGCTTCGGACTCCACCTCGTCGCGGGGGTGATAGACGTGCCCGAACTGCGACGGCGCGGCACCGTAGGCAACTTTGACCCGATGAACGGCGCAGCGTCTCACCGCGACCACCGGTCGGTCAGCACACCGATCGCGCCAAGGGCGACCGACGCCGCAGCGGAGGTACGCAACACCTCCGGACCGAGCACCACGGTCTGTGCGCCCAGCGCGGTCAGGTCGACGAGTTCGGACTCGTCGAGCCCACCCTCGGGACCGACGACGAGCACGATCTCCGACGCGTCGGCCAGAGGTAGATCACGCAACGGCCGCGAACCCTCCTCATGCAGGACCGCGACCACGCCGCCGGCGGCGACCACATCGGCGCAGCGTGCCCGGACGTCGGTGGTGGTGGCCAGCGGCGCGATCTCGGGAATCCATGGGCGTCGACTCTGTTTCGCGGCGGCCGAAGCGGTCGCCCGCCATTTCGCGATTCCTTTGTCGGCCTTGGCTTTCCACTGTGAAACACAGCGGGCGGCCTGCCACGGGACGATCCGGTCGGCACCGGCCTCGGTGGCCAGATCGACGGCGAGCTCGGACCTTTCCGACTTGGGCAGCGCCTGCACAACGGTGACCGTCGGCGTGGGTTGCTCGGTGAACGTGAAGGTCCGAACACCTACGCGCAGGCGGTCCTTGCCGTCCACCGCCGACACCTCACACTCGGCCACTCCGCCACGCCCGTCACCGAGCAGAATTCGCTCGCCGATGCCGATGCGTGTCACCGTGACCGCGTGACGACCCTCCGGACCGCTCAGCACGGTCTCGACACCCGGCGATGGGACGTCGTCGACCCAGAACAGCGGCGGACTCACCTACGGCACCCGCTCACCCGAGAAGCACCTGACCTCAGCGGCCGGCGAAGGCGTTGCGCAGTCGCGAGAACAGTCCCCCGGACGCGGCGGCGGCCGCGCTGGAGGTGACCACCTCGACGTGCTCGCCGGAGGCCTCACGGAATGCGGCGAGCTGATCGGATTGCGTCGAGTCGAGTTTGGTGGGGACGACGACTTCCAGATGAGCGTGCAGAGTGCCGCGGACCCCGGTATTCAGGTGCGGC
Source organism: Actinomycetes bacterium (assembly GCA_023461275.1). GTDB lineage: Bacteria > Actinomycetota > Actinomycetes > Mycobacteriales > Mycobacteriaceae > Gordonia. Next base: position 90,291 of record JAEYMI010000071.1, read on the forward strand.
ATGCCCTGTCCGCGGACCTTCACCACGTGGCCCGGCTGCGTGCCCGGCGCGATCGTCACGGTCGCGGTGCCACCGAGAACGGTGTCGACGTCGAGCTGCGCGCCGAGAGCTGCGTCGACCATCGGCACGCGGACAGTGCAGTGCAGGTCGTCCTTGTCGCGCACGAAGACATCATGCGGACGCTCGCCGATCTCCACGTAGAGGTCGCCGGCAGGTCCGCCGCCGGTGCCGACCTCGCCCTGACCGGCGAGGCGCACCCGCATGCCGTTCTCGATGCCGGCCGGGATCTTCACCGTCATGGTGCGGCGCGATCGGACGCGGCCGTCACCACCGCATTTGCGGCAGGGGTCCGGGATCACCTCACCGGTGCCGTGGCAGGTCGGGCACTCGCGGACGGTCATCACCTGACCGAGGAACGACCGCTGCACCGCCTGGATCTCGCCGGCCCCGTGGCAGGTGTCGCACGACGTGGGCTTGGAGTCCCCGTTGGTTCCGGCACCCTTGCACAGATCGCAGAGGATGGCGGTGTCGACGGTGATCTCCCGGGCGACTCCGGCGGCGCACTCCTCGAGATCGAGGTCGACGTGCACGAGCGCGGGCTCTCCGGGCTGGACGCGGCTACGGGGTCCACGGCCACCGCCGAATCCGCCGCCGAACCCGCCTCCCCCACCGAACACCGCGTCGAAGATGTCGCCGAGGCCGCCGCCGCCGAAATTTGCGCTGAAACCACCCGCACCGGCGCTCGCGAGCGGGTCACCGCCCGCGTCGACAATGCGCCGTTTCTCCGGGTCACTGAGCACCTCGTAGGCGGTGCTCACCTCTTTGAACTGCTCTTCTTCGCCCGGATTGACGTCGGGGTGCAGTTCACGCGCCTTCTTGCGGTAGGCGCGTTTGATCTCCTGGTCGGTGGCGCCTCTGGCCACACCCAGGATTGCGTAGTAGTCACGTGCCACGGTCTCTATTGTCCTTCGCGGTCTCACACTCGGTTCGTCGGCGCTCACGGTGGTCACACACCACGGCGCCGGGGCTTTCGATGGCGTCGAGCAGCCGGGTCATTCCCGGCGCGACGCGCAACACGTCAACGCTCGGCCAACACCTCGCCGACGTATCTGGCAACGGCTGCCACCGACGCTATTGTTCCCGGATAGTCCATGCGGGTGGGCCCCACCACCCCCACACCGCCGAAGACCATGCCCGATGCACCGTACCCCGTGGACACCACCGAGGTGCCCCGCAGGTTCTCGGTCTGGGTCTCCTCGCCGATCTGGACGGTCACCCGGCCCATGCGCTGTGAGGTGGCCAGTAGTCGCAGGACCACCACCTGCTCCTCAAGCGCTTCGAGCACCGAGTCCATGCCGCCGCCGGTGGGGACGAAGTCGTTGGCCGCCCGCGCCAGATTCGACGTCCCGCCCAGCAGGATTCGGTCGTCACCACGCTCGACCAACGTCTCCACCAGCACGGTGGCCACCCGGACCACCGCATCACGGACGTCGTCGGGTGCCGCGTTCGCCAATTCGGCGACCGCCGCGGATGCCTCCTCGAGCCGTTTGCCGTGCAGCGCCGCCGAGAACATGTCCCGAAGGCGGGTCAGGTCGGCGTCGTCGACGTCCTCGGAGAGCACCACCGTTCGCTGCTCGACACGTCCGTTGTCGGTGATGACCACCAGGAGCAGACGCGACGGCGAGAGGGACACGACCTCGAGATGCCGGACCGTTGCGGTCGACAGGACCGGATACTGGATCACCGCGACCTGCCGGGTCAGCTGCGCCAGCAGCTTGACCGACCGCCGCAACACGTCGTCGAGGTCGACGCCGCGATCGAGGACCGACAGAATGGCCCGACGCTCCGCCGACGACAACGGCTTGATCTCACTGATCCGGTCGACGAACAGCCGATATCCCTTGTCGGTGGGTACCCGCCCGGAACTGGTGTGCGGCTGCGCGATGTACCCCTCGGCCTCCAGCACCGCCATGTCGTTGCGGACCGTGGCACTGGACACCCCGAGTTGGTGTCGGTCGACGAGCGCCTTGGAACCGATCGGTTCCTGGGTGTGCACGTAGTCGGTGACGATGGCGCGCAGGATCTCGAATCGGCGATCGTCCGTCGTCGACACTCGTCTGCCCTCCTCGTCCCATCGGTGACCCATTGTTCGTGGGGTCTATCTTAGAGCCTGCCTGCCATTACCCTTTGCAGGTCGTGGCGGCTCGATGCCCCTGGGCCTGACGCCGGTCAGGACGGTGTGAAGACCAGGCGCCCCACCGTCGAGCCATCGCCGAGGCGTCCGATGCCCTCGGCCACATCCGCGATGCCGAGCCGCTCCCCGATCAACGGTCGCAGCAGCCCTGCGTCGGCGAGTCGGGTGAGTTCCGCGTGACATCGGTCGATGACCGCCGGATCCTTGGCCTGATAGAGCCCCCAGTGCAGTCCGACGATCGAGTAGTTCTTGATGAGAGCGTGATTCAGCGCCGGCCGCGGGATGACCCCACCGGCAAATCCGATCACGACGATTCGCCCCTCAAAGGCGATGCACTTGGTGGAACCGGCGTATGCGTCGCCACCGACCGGGTCGAAGACGATGTCGGCACCGTGGCCGCCGGTGAACTCCTTGACCGTCGGAACGAAGTCCTCACGGTGGCGATCTATCACCAGGTCGGCACCCAATTCGGTTGCATAGTGCGCTTTCTCGGGTCCTCCGACCACACCGATGACCGTGGCGCCGGCAGCTTTGCCGAGTTGTACCGCCGCACTTCCCACACCGCCCGCGGCCGCATGAACGAGCAGCACATCACCGGACGTGATCGATGTTCGACGATGCAACGCGAACCACGCCGTCTGATAGCCGATCGTCAGCGCCGCGGCCTCGGAGTCGTCGAGCGCTTTTGGCGCCCCGAAGACGTTGGCCTGATCCATGAGTGCGTACTCGGCGAACGAACCACCGGGCAGCACCGGCGTACCGACGACACGATCACCGACGGACGCACGGGTGACCCGTCGCCGACGGCAACCACCTCACCGCACAATTCGACGCCGGGTGTGAAGGGCAGCGGAGGCTTGATCTGATACTCCCCGCGACACAGCAGCACGTCCGGAAAGTTCGCCGGTGCGGCCAGCACCCTGACCAGCACCTGCCCGGTCCCCGGGACCGGATCGTCGTTCTCCTCGAACCGCAGGACATCTCGGGCCTCACCGAGCTCGTGCACCCGCCATGCCTTCATAGCGCGGCCGCTGCTGTACGGAATGGCCGTGCATCGCCATGGCGCTGGCCACCGTCGACGACGATGGTCTCCCCGGTCATCCACGACGACGCATCCGACGCCAGGAACACGATCGCGCTCGCGATGTCGTCGGGCTCGCCGATCCGGTCGAGTGCGGTCATCCCGGCGACAGCCGCCTCGTGCTCCTTCCAGAGTGCCTCGGCGAGCTTGGTCCGCACCACGCCCGGCGCTACTGCGTTGACTCGCACGCTCGGTGAGAGTTCCAGTGCCAGTTGGGTTGTCAGGTAGATGAGTGCTGCTTTGGACGTGTTGTACAGGCCGATGTTCTGTTCGTGGGAGAGCCCGCCGATCGATGCGGTGTTGATGACGGTTCCGCCGTGTTCGCTCATCCATGCCTTCGCGGCGAGCCCGGTCCACATCAGCGGCGCCCAAAGATTGACGTCCATGATCTTGGCGAACTGTGCGTGCGTCTGATCGGCCATCGGCCCGAACGCCGGATTGGTTCCAGCGTTGTTCACCAGGATGTCGAGGCGGCCGAGGCGCTCGATGGTCTGCTCGATGCAGGCAGCGGCTTGCTCCTGCTCAGCCGCGTGTGCGCCGATACCTATCGCACCACCACCGATCTCGGCTGCGGCCGCGTCGGCCGCCTCCTGCTTACGCGACGTGACCACTACCGACGCACCGGCCGCCACGAGCGCTCGCGCCGACGCGAGCCCGATCCCGCGGGATGCTCCCGTGACGATTGCGGTCTTACCGGTCAAATCCAACGATGCCATCGCGCGTCAAACCTCTTCTCTCATTGGGTGATTCACCTGACCGTCAGGCCCAGGTGGCGGATTCGGGTGCGGGTGTCGGCCGGATCGATCACGTCGTCGAGTTCGAAGGTGGTGGCCGCGTGCAGGGCTTTGCCCTGCTCGTAGGCGGCGGCAACCAGTTGCGCGAAGAGCGCATCACGCTCGCCGTCGCCGGCCGCCTCGAGTTCCTTTCGGAAGCCGAGCCGCACGGCCCCCTCCAGGCCCATCGGTCCGATCTCGCCGGTGGGCCAGGCGATCGTGAACTCCGGCGCGTGGAACGAGCCGCCGGCCATGGCCATCGCACCAAGACCGTAAGCCTTGCGGAGGATGATCATCCCGAATGGCACCGTCAGGCGGGCTCCGGCGACGAAGAGTCGTCCGAAGCGACGCACCGTCGCCTGCTCCTCGGACTCCGGACCAACCATGAAACCCGGTGTGTCGCAGAGTATGACCAACGGAAACCGGTGTTCCTCGCAGAAGGTCAGGAAGTCGGCGGCCTTGTCCGCCGACTCGGCGTCGATCGCGCCACCGAGGTGGCGGCTCGAATTGGCGAGCACCGCGTACGCCACCCCTTCGACTCGGATCAGCGCGGTAACCACACCGACTCCGTAGGCAGCGCGCAATTCGAGCACGGAGTCGACGTCGGCAATCGCGTGGATGGCCGCCCGGACATCGTAGGCCCGCAACCTGTCCTCGGGGACGACATGTCGGGCGGCGCGGACATCCGGCGCAGCCCAGGTCGTGGTGTCGCCGGCGAAGTAGGAAAGATACTGCCGGGCAAGCGCAACCGCGTCGGCCTCGTCGTCGGCAACGATGTCGACCACACCGTTGCGTGTCTGCACGTCGATCGGTCCGACCTGTTCGGCGCGGTAGTGCCCCAGGCCGCCACCTTCGATCATCGCCGGCCCGCCCATCCCGATATTCGCATCCCGGGTCGCGATCAGCACATCACAGGCACCGGCCAGCGCGGCGTTACCCGCGAAGCAGCGCCCCGACACGATCGACACCGTCGGAACCCGGCCACGGAGGGCGGCCAATGCCCGAAAGGTGTTCAGCTCCAGTCCGGTTGCGCCGTTGGCATCGGTGTCGCCCGGGCGCCCACCCCCGCCCTCGGCCCACAGCACCAGCGGAATCGATTTGCGGGCAGCAATATCGAGCAGTCGGTCGGTCTTCGCGTGGTTTCGCATGCCCTGCGTACCCGCCAACACGGTGTAGTCATAGGAGAGCACGGCGATCTGCATCGGATACCCGGTCGCCTCGAAAAGTGTTGCGAGCCCCGCAATCAGGCCATCAGCCGGAGTGTTCTCGATCAGATCCTGCTCGCTGCGCCGCGATCGCTGTGCGGCCAACGCCAACGAGCCGTACTCGACGAAGGAACCCTTGTCGATGAGGTCGTCGACGTTCTCCCGCGCGGTTCGCCTGCCCTGGGCGTGCCGACGCTCCACCGCATCCGGCCGGGCCTCATCGGCGGTCATCGCCTGCCGGTCGAGAACCTCGGCAAGATCTGGTCGGATGCGATCGGGATCGCCCGCGAGCACCGCGGCCCCATGGTCGGCATCATCGTGCGTCCTGATCACGAGCAACCCGTCACCGGCGGCGACCGAATCCCCGACGGCGACCAGCACCCGCTGCACCGATGCACGATCGGCGACAGCAACCTCATGGTGCATCTTCATCGCCTCGAGCAGCGCCAGTGGCGCCCGCGCACCGACCTCCGATCCGGCAGCAGCGACGTCGACGACGACGCCGGTCAGCCCCGCGGTGATCAGCTGCTCACCCGGCGCGAGCGCACCATGTGCACCGGCGACGGCCTCGATCACCTCCGGCGGCTCCGCGAGTTCGGCAATGGTGCGGTCGATGTAGTCGGTGGTCACCGGTCCATCGCCGAACAGTTTGTGGTTCAGAATGTTTCGGAGGAGACCGATGTTGGTGTGCACGCCCCCCACCACGAAATCGCGCAACGCCGCGTCGGCCTTACGACGCAGCGCGTCGGGATCGTCGACTCTGGTGTGCACCACAACCTTGGCGAGCAAGGAGTCGTATCGCGGGCCGATGCTCAGCCCCGCGACGCCGTAGGTATCGACACGAACACCCGGGCCGGTCGGTGGCGAGAAGGCGTCGAGGGTGCCGACGCCGGAATGGGTCATTCCGGTCTCGTCGGTGGTCTCGGCATTCACCCGCAGTTGCATCGCATGACCGTTCGTCGCGATCACGGCCCCGATGGTCCCAGACCCGGTGGTCGACACCGCATCCGGGAGGTCCAGATCGTCGATCGACGCGCCACGAGCGATACGCAGGCCCAGCTCAACCAGGTCGAGCCCGGTGACGGCTTCGGTGACCGTGTGTTCCACCTGGATGCGAGGGTTCACCTCGAGGAAGACGAAGGTGTCGTCGTGCACCAGAAACTCCACGGTGGCCAGTCCGCGGAGTCCGCTACGCGCACAGAGCCTCGTGGCACCCGAATGCAGGTCGTAGCGTAGTCGATCGGAAAGTTCTTGCGCCGGAGCGGTTTCGATCATCTTCTGCCTGCGCCGCTGGATGCTGCAGTCCCGGTCGCCGAGTGCCACCGAGCGTCGACCACCGTCCGGATCGTCGGCGCCCACCACCTGTACCTCGACATGTCTGGCCCGGGGCAACAACTGCTCGACATACAACTCGCCATTGCCGAACGCGGCGTGCGCCTCGGTGCTGCATTCGCGGAATGCCGCGGCGATCTCCTCGGCGGCACGGACCGGACGGATACCTCGTCCGCCGCCGCCGGCGAGCGCCTTGAGCATGATCCCGTCAGGATGCGACTCCAGAAACTCCGTAACCCCCTCGACGGTCACGCCCGACGAGCTCGCCTCCAGTACTGGCAGGCCGGCATCGACCGCCGCGTCCCGAGCTGCCGCCTTGTCCCCGAATGTCGCCAGCACATCGGGGTCCGGGCCCACGAACACGAGTCCGGCGTCAGCGCATTGCGCAGCGAAAGCCGCATCCTCGCTGAGGAATCCGTAACCGGGATGCACCAGCACCGTGCCGGCGGCAAGCGCCGCGGCAATGATCGCCGCACGGTCGAGGTAGGCCGCGACGCCGACGCCGGGCAGTTCTCGTGCGGTCGTCGCAGCGCGAACGTGCGGCGACTGGAGATCGTCGGCGGCGTACACAGCGACCGTCCGGTAGCCCATCTCATCAGCGGTACGCAGAATGCGCAGTGCGATCTCGCCGCGATTGGCCACCAGCACCGTTGGCGACGATTCGCTCACACCCGCACTCCGGCTCCGGTGGCGGGGAACCCGAATCGGGAGCTCAGTTCGCGCGCGGTGCTCGCCCCGTCGGTGTGCAGGATCCCGTCGATGCCCAATCGTGCGGCACCGTCGAGGTTCTGTTGGAGATCGTCGATCATGACTGCCAGTGTCGGCGGCACGCCCAGGTGTTCGCAGGCGATCTCGAAGATCCGACGCGACGGTTTGCGTACCCCGACCTCGGCGGAGATCACGCTGACATCGGCGAGTTCGTCGAGATCGAATCCCCGGTAGGTGTCGCGCCCGAAAGCATTGGACACCAACGCGATCGGCACGTCGGCGGCACGCAGTCGGGTGAGCATCGCGATCGTCTCGGGGTCAGGACGCAGACCCGCCTGCATTCGCTCGGTCAGTCCGCTGGTCTCCACCCGGACCCCGTGGTCGCGCAGACGCTGCGCGAACCCTTCCTCGAACGTGCTTGCGTCGATCCTGCCCGCTTCATGCTCGGCAAGCAGCGACTTCGACGCGGCATCGCCACTGAGCAGCCGAATCGGGAGTTCGGCATCCCCCAGCGCCGTACCGAACTCCCGGAAGGCGCCGAGCACGCTCGTGGTGATCACACCACCGAAGTCGACGAGAACCGCCGTCTTGCGCGATGCGTTCATAGATGGGCCCTCGAATCTCCTGGGTTGGCCGGACATGCGCATTGAACTTGAGTTCGCATTCAAGTACCGGCCAATATTGCAGGCCGTTCTCGTGATGTCAATCACGCGTGGGGGTTGAACTTGAACTCATCCTCAACTACGCTCACGGCTGCCGAGGTGATGCACGTCACTTCCGGGCATAGCGCCCGCTCACCGCACACGAAGGACATCCCATGAGCACCGTCAACACCGTGACCGGACCAATCGACTCCGCAGATATGGGCAACGTGCTGGTCCACGAGCACATCTTCGTGCTCGGCGAGGAGTACCGACAGAACTATCAGGCCGACTGGGACGAGGAGCAGCAGGTCACCGATGCGGTTCGAGATCTCAACGAGCTCAAGGGACTTGGCATCGACACCATTTTCGATCCCACCGTGCTCGGTCTCGGGCGCTACATCCCCCGCATCCAACAGATCGCCGCACAGACGGATCTGAACATCGTGGTGGCCACCGGCCTTTACACCTACAACGACATTCCGTTCCAGTTCCACTACACCGGCCCGGGACTCCTCTTCGACTGCTCCGAGCCCCTGGTGACCTACTTCGTGAAGGATCTGACCGAGGGCATCGCCGACACCGGTGTTCGGGCCGCCTTCCTCAAATGCGCCATCGAGGAGCAAGGCCTCACGCCGGGCGTCGAGCGGGTCATGCGCGCAGTCGGGACCGCCTCGATGCAGACCGGGGCTCCGGTCACCGTGCACACCAATCCCCACACCCGTTCCGGCCTGCTAGCCCAGCAGATCCTGAAGGAGGAGGGCGCCGACCTCACGAAGGTCGTGATCGGTCACTCCGGCGACAGCACCGATCTCGACTACCTCATGGAGGTGGCCGACAACGGTTCCATCCTCGGCATGGACCGCTTCGGTCTCGACGTGCTGCTGCCGTTCGAGGACCGGATCAACACCATCGTCGCCCTGGCCGAGCGCGGGTATGCCGACCGGATGGCCCTGGCGCATGACGCGTCGTGCTTCATCGACTGGTTCGATCCCGAGGCCAAGCGACAGGCGGTGCCCAAGTGGAACTACCGCCACATCAGCGAAGACGTACTGCCCGCCCTGCGCGAACGCGGCGTCACCGACGCGCAGATCACCTCGATGCTCGTCGACGTTCCCCGTCGCTACTTCGAGTGACCCGCGACCACCCCGCCTGTCCGCACCGCACCCCGACCCTGCTTCCCCAATCGCACCTGGCAAGAAAGACCCCACGATGCCCAATCCCGTTGCCGGACCCTGGAATAACGCCGATCTCTGCGGGGAGCGTGTCGCCGTGCGCGCCGGTGACCGCAGACTGACCTATGGCGAACTCCGTGATCGGATCGCCCGCGCCGCGACCACCTACGCCGATCGCGGAGTCGGCGTCGACGATCGCGTTCTGCTGATCGCGCCGTCGATCCCGGAGTTCGTGATCGCCTACTACGCTCTTCACACCGTCGGCGCCACCGTCATCACCATGAACGTCATGTCGACCACCCACGAAATCGATTATGTGGTGGGCGATTCCGGCACCTCGATGATCGTCGCGTGGCATGAGTGTGCCGAGGCCGCAGAATTCGTCGCCGAGCAACGTGGGCTGCCCTTCGTCGAACTCGTTCCGTACGAGCAGGATTCGCTCGACACGACGCCGATCGACGCCTTCGTCGAACGTGCCGACGACGCCACCGCGGTCATCCTCTACACCTCCGGCACCACCGGACACCCCAAGGGCTCCGAGCTCACCATCGCGAACCTGAACGCGGTCCCCGCCGTCTTCCGGACTGCGCTGGCCACCAATGAGCACGAACGCTGGGCCACCGGACTACCACTGTTCCACTGCTTCGGTCAGGTTGTCGTCATGCACAACGCGCTCACCGAACGCGCCACGCTGTCACTGCTGAGCCCGTTCACGCCAGGCGAATTCATGAATCGTCTGCGCGATGAGCACATCACCATCGCGTGCGGCGTCCCCACGATGTGGAACGCGATGCTGCTCGACGACGGCAACCACTCCCCAGACGACTTCGCCGATCTCCGCCTCGCGTGTTCTGGCGGGGCCTCATTGCCCGGCGAGGTCATCCGCGCCTTCGAGGAACGCTTCGGCTGCACCATCCTCGAGGGCTACGGACTCACCGAGACCGCCGGAAGCGCCACCTTCCGCGATCTCGACGCGGCGCCGAAGCCGGGCACCGTGGGTCGCCCGCTGCCCGGTTACGAGGCGCAGGCCCGCGACGCCGACGGCAACCCACTGCCGCCGGACACCGTCGGTGAGATCTATCTGCGCGGGCCGTCGATCATGAAGGGGTACTGGCATCGCCCCGACGCCACCGCCACCACACTGATCGACGACTGGCTGGCCACCGGCGATCTGGGCACCATCGACTCCGACGGCGACATCCGCATCGTGGATCGCAAGAAGGATCTGATCATCCGCGGCGGTTACAACGTCTACCCGCGCGAGGTGGAGGAGGTCCTCTACACCCACCCCGACATCGTCGAGGCGGCAGTCATCGGTGTGCCCGATGACCACTACGGCGAGGAGATCGCGGCGGTGATCGCACTGGCTCCGGGCGCCTCGATCGACCGAGATGCCTTGCGCGAGTGGTGCAAAGAACGACTCAGCGCCTACAAGGTGCCCCGCATCGTGCAGGTGACCGATGCCCTACCGAAGGGCGCGACGGGGAAGATCCTCAAGCGTGCCATCGACCGCGAGGCGTTGATCCCCGCCGCACACTAGCGCGCAGCTCACCGCCGGCGAAGCCCGATTGCGTTGGCCCACAATCGGGTTGCGGTGAACACCAGGTCGTCCATCTCGGTATCCGCATCGCCGGCGGCGAAGGCGTGATACGCCATCCGCGACACCATGCCCGACAGTGCCGCGGCAGCGGCCGTCGCGTCGAGATCGGGATCGGCGAGGCCGATTTCCTGCAAGCGCTGGATCTGCCGGGCGTTGCGCTCGGCGAAGACCTGCCCCCGCTGGCGGCGTCGTTCGCGGAAAGCCGGCGAATTGCCGGTCACCTCCTCGAGCACCAGCCGCAGCTTCGCGTTGCGCTTGTAGGCCTCGAAGTAGGCGCGGTTGGCGGCCTCGAGCACCGCGATCGGGTCGTCATCGTCCTCCACATGCGGGAAGCCGGGATGCAGCATGTCCTCATGCGCCTCGGCGAGCACGGCATCGAGGATCTCGTCTTTGCTCTGGAAATAGGTGTAGAACGTGCCAGTCGAGCACTCGGCATCCGCGGTGATGTCGGTGAGCCGCGAATCCTGGAAGCCGTCGCGCTCGAAGATCCGGCGCGCGGCTGCGACCAGCGCCCCGCGGGTGCGTTCCCCGCGGGCGGTGAGCGGCTTCAGCGGTCCGGGATCGCCGCCCAGAGGCGGACCCGAATCCGGTCGCGTCGTCGTCATGTCGCCATCTTCCCAGTTCGACGACAATCGGACGTTCGCCACCCGTCCGCGTGTCGCATCGGGGCACCGGGCACGGTACGTCCTAGAGACCCGCCGCGACGGCGACGTCGACTGCCTTGCCGACGAGAGCATCGATGACGTCTGCGGTCGGCACACCGGCTCGCGCGCGGTTGGTCGGGTTGTCCTGCGCGCGGCGCAGCACACCCTCGGCGATGATGGCCACCTTCCACAAGCCCAGGGCATGCCAGAACCGCAGCGCCTGAGGGTCCCGTCCGGTGCGTTCGAGGTAGTCGGCAGCGAGTTGCTCACGCAACGGAAAACCGTCGAGCAGTTCCACCGGCGCCGCCGACAACGGCGCCTCACCGGCGGCGGGCCAGTAGGCCAGGGTGCTGCCGATATCGGCAAGCGGATCGCCAAGAGTGGAGAGCTCCCAGTCCAGGACCGCCCGCACCGCACCGGACTCACCGTCGACCATCACGTTGCGAATATGGAAGTCCCCGTGGACGAGTCGGAGTTCCTTCTGTTCCGGGATGTTCGCGGCGAGGCGTCGCGTGAGGTCGTCGAGCGCCGGGATTTCGCGCGTCTTGGATTTGTCCCACTGCGCACTCCACCGCTTCAGCTGGCGCTGCGCATACGGATTGTGACTGGCCAGATCGGACAGTCCCACCGCATCGATGTCGACGGCGTGGATATGGGTCAGCGTCTGGATCATCGAGGTGCCGACCGCGGTGCGAGTGGCAAGCGGCATGGCCTCGGCGGTCGCCATGGCATCGAGGACGACGCCGTCGACGAACTCCATCAGCACCATCGGCACCGGGCTGACCGCCTCGTCGGTGCAGACTCCGTATACCGCAGGTACCGGCACATCGGTGTCGGCGAGCGCGGTGAGGATGCGTGCCTCACGGGCGACGTCGTGCGCCGAGGCGAGCAGGTTGCCCACCGGCGGTCTGCGCAACACCCAGCGCGCGCCGACGGCGTCGGTCAGCAGGTACGTCAGGTTGGATTGGCCGACGCCGACCCGGGTGACGCCGATCTCCGAGTCCGCCGCAAGTCCGTTGGCGCCCAACCACTCTCGTAGTGCGTCGGCATCGACCTCAGGGATCGACGCCAGGCCGGCGGTACTCGTGGCCACTCCTGAGTCAGTACCGGGCGCTCAGCACATCGTCGGACACACCCGCAACGGTCTCCGGCGCCGACTGACGATAGGGCCGCAGTTCACGACGGGCGATGGCGCGTTTGTGCACCTCGTCCGGGCCGTCGGCCAGCCGCAGTGTGCGGATGTGGGCGTACGCCATGGCCAGCGGGAAATCGTCGGTGACACCGGCGCCGCCGTGGACCTGGATCGCGCGATCGATGATCTTGAGCGCGACATTCGGGGCGGCGACCTTGATCGCCGCGATCTCGGTGGCCGCGGCCTTGTTGCCGACCGTGTCCATCATGTGGGCGGCCTTCAGCGTCAACAGACGCACCATCTCGATATCGATACGCGACTCGGCGATCCAGTCCTGGATGTTCGCCCGGTCGGCCAGCGGCGCACCGAAGGTGACCCGGCCGGCCGCACGGGCACACATCAGTTCCAGCGCCCGCTCGGCCATGCCGATGACGCGCATGCAGTGGTGAATCCGACCCGGCCCGAGACGTGCCTGTGCGATGGCGAAACCTTCGCCCTCACCTTTGAGGACGTCCGTCGACGGCACGCGCACATTCTCGAAGACCAACTCGCCGTGGCTTTCCCGGTCGACATAGCCGAACACCGGGAGGTTGCGGACGATGGTCACACCGGACGCATCGATCGGCACCACCATCATCGACTGCTGACGGTGGGTCGGCGCCGTCGGATCGGTCTTGCCCATCACGATGAGGACCTTGCAGTCCGGGCGAACCGCGTTGGAGGCGAACCACTTCCGGCCGTTGAGCACGTACTCGTCACCGTCGCGCTCCATGCTCAGGCCGATGTTGGTCGCATCGGAACTCGCGACGGCGGGCTCGGTCATCGCGAAAGCCGAGGCGATCTCACCGTCGAGCAGCGGCTTGAGGTAGCGCTCCTTGTGCTCGTCGGTGCCAAAGAGCGTGAGCACCTCCATGTTGCCGGTGTCGGGGGCGTTGCAGTTGAAAACCTCTGAGGCCCAGGTGACCCGGCCCATGATCTCGGCGAGGTGTGCGTACTCCAGATTGGTCAGGCCCGGACCCCATTGCGGATGCGGGTGGCTGTCTACACTGTTCCCGCTCGCTCCGCTCCCGGCGAACCACAGATTCCACAGCCCGTCGGCCTTCGCCTTCTCCTTGAGCTCGATGAGGATCTGCGGCGTCGCATGGGGGTTGTCCTGCTCGCGCATCTGCACCTCATAGAGGGCCTCGTTGGGATAGATGTGCGCGTCGAAGAAGGCGAGCAGGCGACGACGGTAATCCTCGGCACGCTCGGAAGGCTCGAAAAGGCTGGTCATGATGTCTCCTTCAGTTGTTCTGTGCCAGAACGGAATCGGTCAGGGCTCGTCGATATCTGCGCATCCCGCTCAGCCAGCGGTCATAGTCGGCACCCTTCTGCCGGTACATGTCGAGTACCTCGGGATGCGGAAGAATGAGGAAGTGGTCGGCGTCGATCGCGGCCAGCACGACCTCGGCGACCTCGGATGGGTCCAGAACGGCACCGGCCGACTCCACCGCGCGCTGCATGAGCTTCGCGGCGTCGTCCAGGTCACCGTCGGGCCGGAGCAGTTTGGTGTCGACGCCCATCGGACACAGACAACTGACGCCGACGCCCTGATCTCCATACGTGGCACTGAGCCATTCGGCGAACGCGACGGCGCCGTGTTTGGTCACCGAGTAGGTGGCGTTGCCGATTTGGGTCAGCAGTCCGGCGGCCGACGCGGTGCTGATGAAGTATCCGCGTCCACGGTCGAGCCACTCCGGCACAAGTCGGCGTGCGGCGCGCACATGTCCCATCACGTTGATCCCGATCGCCGCCTCCCATGCCTCGTCAGGAGCGAAAAGTCCTGCACTGCCACCGATTCCGGCGTTGGCGAAGTACAGGTCGACAGGGCCGAAACGCTGCTCGGCCAAGCGGATCGCATCGTCGATGTGCGCGTCGGTGGCGGCGTCACCGACGATCGCCGCCACGCTTGCGGCGGGCAGTTCGGCGACCACACCGTCGACGGCCTCCTGATTCAGGTCGGTGAGCACCACCTTCGCACCGCGCGAGATCAACGCCCGGGCAATGGCCGCGCCAATCCCTCCCCCGCCGCCGGTCACCACAGCTACCTTGCCGTCCACCTGCACGGACCCACCTCCACCATCGACTGCGATGACGCGCGCATCGGGTGACGCCCGTCTCATTCCGATCTGACGCTACTTGAACCCGGCGTCAGGTTCAAGAATCTGTGACGGTGGGGATCGTCGACGATGGTGCGCACGCATCTCTCGTCATGCAGCTCTCGCCACCTGCAATACAGTGGGTGGCGTCAATCTGTACGGAACAGCCGTTGTGGAGCCGGGATGATCTTCAAGGGAGTTCGGGATGCCAAGCCCTATCCCGAGCATGGCCTGTCGCCGCGCGGCTGGGCGAAGATCCCACCGCGACAGTTCCGCCTCGATCAGCTGACCACCGTGACCACCGTGCTGGCCCTCGACCGACTGCTCAGTGAGGACTCCACTTTCTACGGCGACCTGTTCTCCCACGTGGTGCAGTGGCACGGCGACATCTATCTGGAGGACGGCCTGCACCGCGCGGTGCGTTCGGCGTTGCGCAACCGGCATGTCATCCATGCCCGGATGCTCGACCTCGACGCGCTCAACCTCGAGCAGGGCGCACCACCGCTCGAGGATCAGCTCGACACCGCCGGACCGCCCCCCGCCGGCCGCGGTCGCCCCGGTTCGCACCGCCGGGTACCGCGGGTCACCGGATGGACCTCGCCCGGGCCGCAACCGCCCACGGAGTGGTAGCGCACCACCACGAACTCCTCGCCGCCGGCATCAGCCACGCCCGCGATCGGCACCGTCATCCCCCGCGGCGAGGATGTCGGTGACGATGCCGTCTGCGAGCAGTCGGCCACGATCGGTGAGGATGAAGCGGTCACCGCCGACGGCGAGCAGTCCGTCGGAGACGAATTCGTCGGCGACCGCCCGCTCGTTGGCGTCGAGTTCAGAGATATCGAGCCCGGACCGGCATCGCAGCGTCAACATCACCGTCTCGGTGTGCCGATCGGCTCCGTTCAGCACCTCGGCTCCGCCGATGGGCAGCGTCGTGGCAGAGACCTGGTCGGCATAGCGAGCCGGATGTTTGTGGTTCCACCAGCGCACGCCGTTCACGTGTGAATGTGCCCCCGGCCCGATCCCCCACCAGTCGTGGCTGTACCAGTAGCCGAGGTTGTGTCGGCACTCGGCGGAACTCTCAC
This sequence comes from Actinomycetes bacterium, assembly GCA_023461275.1. Taxonomy (GTDB): domain Bacteria; phylum Actinomycetota; class Actinomycetes; order Mycobacteriales; family Mycobacteriaceae; genus Gordonia. The sequence continues at coordinate 105,996 of JAEYMI010000071.1, forward strand.
CATCACCGGGACCGGCCGCCCAGTTGGACACCTCGTACCAGCCGAGCCCGGCCTCGGCCAGTCGCTGATCGATGATCCGGTATCTGCGGGCGAGCACGTCGTCGTCCGGCGCCGGCAGATCTCCACGTCGCACCTTGCGCGCCAACGCCGTGCCGTCTTCGACGATCAACGAGTACGCCGACACATGATCGACCGCCGCGTCAAGCACTGCGTCGAGGCTCGCGTGCAGGTCGTCGTCGGACTCTCCGGGCGTTCCGTAGATGAGGTCGAGATTGACGTGATCGAACCCCGCGGCGCGGGCCTCAAGTGCCGCGGCCACCGCCCGACCCGGCGTATGGGTGCGGTCCAGCGTGGCGAGCACATGCCGCGCCGCCGACTGCATGCCGAGCGACACCCGGGTGAACCCGGCCTCCCGAATCCGCGAGAAGAACTGCGGGGACGTCGATTCCGGGTTGGATTCGGTGGTGATCTCGGCGTCGTCGGCGAGCGTGAAGGCCGAGCGGACATCGTCGAGCAGCCGTGCGAGTCCGTCACCACCGAGCAGCGATGGGGTTCCGCCGCCGACGAAGATCGTCGACACCGGCCGCGCCGGCGACAGCAGGGCGCCGGCCTCGGCGAGCTCCCGGGCAACTGCGTCATGCCAGGAGTCCGGCGATGAGGAACTGCCCAGCTCGCCGGCGGTATAGGTGTTGAAGTCGCAGTAGCCACAGCGTGTGGCACAGAACGGCACGTGCAGGTAGAGACCCAGCGGTGTCGACGGATCGACATCGGCGCACGCGGCGCGCACCACGGTGGCGGGGTGTGCGGGAGCCTCGAGAGTCATGCCTCCATGATGACCGCTCATCGAGCGGAATATCGTCCACCCGGTTGGCCTTGGACCGCGTAGGGCCTGACGATCTGGGCCCGGTAAGCGAATTTCCCTCACCGTGATGGAAAATAACCGCAAGTAGACGCAGCAGGGATGGCCGTGGCACTATGGACGACGTGAATTCCACCGGGGTGTGGCTCGCTGCGCGGCGCCACGTCGATCTCAAGCGCGTCTGCAGCGCGTCCTGTCGTCTCTAGACGACGTGCGCTGAGTTTCCCGACGCCGCTGCGGCCAACCACCTTTTCGGCCCCGGACCGTTCGCCACCAGCACCGTCCCCGTTTCCTACATCGGGGATGTCGGCACGTAAACAGCCCCCATCGTGCAAGCGCGGCGCTCCGGAGCGCCACCCACAGGAGACTTCATGACGTCCACCACCGATGCCCCGGCCGGCAGCGGATCATCCACCCCCGATCCCGCTCGCAAGCAGCCGACCGCCGACGCTGCCGCAAAGCCGGCCCGCAAGCCACGGCCCACCAAGCGGCGCGCCGAAGGCCAGTGGAAGCTGGGCTACCGGGAACCGCTCAACCCCAACGAGCAGGTCAAAAAGGACGACAATCCGCTCAACGTCCGCGCCCGGATCGAGAACATCTACGCACACCGCGGATTCGATTCGATCGACAAACAGGACCTGCGCGGCCGGATGCGCTGGTGGGGCCTCTACACACAGCGCAAAGAGGGTTACGACGGCACCTGGACCGGTGACGAGAACATCGACATCCTCGAAGACAGCCATTTCATGATGCGCATCCGCTGCGACGCGGGTGCGCTCAACGTTGCCCAGCTGCGCACCCTCGGACAGATCTCCACCGAGTTCGCGCGTGACACCGCGGACCTGTCCGACCGCGAGAACGTCCAGTACCACTGGATTCGCATCGAGGACGTGCCGACCATCTGGGAACGCATCGAAAGCGTCGGCCTGAAGACCACCGAGGCATGCGGCGACTGCCCGCGCATCATCCTCGGCTCGCCGCTGGCCGGTGAGGCACTCGACGAGGTGCTCGACCCCACGCCGGCGATCGACGAGATCGTCCGCCGCTACATCGGCGACCCGCAGTATTCCAACCTTCCCCGCAAGTTCAAGACCGCCATCTCGGGTCTGCAGGACGTCTCTCACGAGACCAACGACATCGCCTTCATCGGCGTCGTCCACCCCGAGCACGGACCGGGCCTCGACCTGTGGGTCGGCGGCGGTTTGTCGACGAATCCGATGCTCGCCCAACGCGTCGGCGCATGGATCCCGCTCGACGAGGTTCCCGACGTCTGGGAAGGCGTCGTCTCGATCTTCCGCGACTACGGCTACCGCCGACTTCGGGCCAAGGCGCGGCTGAAGTTCCTGATCAAGGACTGGGGCATCGAGAAGTTCCGCCAGGTTCTCGAGGATGAGTACCTGGGCCGCAAGCTGATCGACGGCCCGGCACCCACCCCGCTCACCCAACCGCGCGATCACGTCGGCGTGCAGAAGCTCAAGAACGGTTTGAACTCCGTCGGGTTCGCCGCGATCGCCGGCCGTGTCTCGGGTACCAAGCTGACCGCGGTCGCCGAGGCCGCCGAACGCGTCGGATCGGACCGGATCCGGTTCACCCCATACCAGAAGCTGATCGTCCTCGATGTGCCCGACGACAAGGTCGAGCAGATCATCGACGAGCTCGCTCCCCTCGGCCTGATCGCACGCGCATCCAACTGGCGTCGAAACCTGATGGCCTGCAGTGGGATCGAATTCTGCAAACTCTCCTTCACCGAGACCCGCAAGCGTTCCCAGGTGCTGGTGCCGGAGTTGGAGGAGCGCCTGGCCGACATCAATTCCGAACTCGACGTGCCGATCACGGTCAACATCAACGGCTGCCCCAACTCGTGCGCGCGTTCACAGATCGCCGACATCGGATTCAAGGGTCAGCTGATCGAAGACGGCAACGGCGGCCAGATCGAGGGATTCCAGGTGCATCTCGGTGGCAGCCTCGGCCAGGATGCCGGTTTCGGCCGCAAACTGCGCCAGCACAAGGTCGCCTCGACCGAGATCGGCGACTACATCGACCGCGTGGTGCGCAACTTCGTGGCACAGAAAAACGACGGAGAACGGTTCGCGCAGTGGGCCGTTCGCGCCGACGAGGAGGCGCTGCGATGACCACCACCACACCGATCCGGACCGGGCGCAGGTTCAGCGAATCCCGCCTGCGCGAGATCGCCGCCGACGGCGCCCGCGAACTGGGTTCGGACGCCAGTCCCGAAGAACTGCTGCGCTGGACCGCGGAGACCTTCGGTGACAACTTCGTCGTGGCGTCGAACATGCAGGACGCGGTCCTGGTCGATCTGGCCGTGCGCCACATCGACCGCGAGCAGATCCACGGCGATGCGGTGAAGATCCTCTTCCTCGACACCGGCTATCACTTCGCCGAGACCATCGGAACCCGCGACGCCGTGGCACAGGTGTACGCCGTGTCGGCAGGTTCGGATCGGCCAGGCGTGGAGATGGTCAACCTGACCCCGGAGCACTCTGTCGCCGCACAGGATGAACTGTTGGGCCGCAACCTGTTCGCGCGCGATCCCGGTGAATGCTGCCGGCTGCGCAAGGTGGTCCCGCTCAAGGCCGGACTGTCGCGCTACGACGCCTGGGTGACCGGCATCCGTCGCGTCGAGGCACCCACTCGCGCCAACGCCCCGCTCATCTCGTTCGACGAGGGTTTCGGGCTGGTGAAGATCAACCCGATCGCAGCGTGGTCGGATGAGACCATGCAGGACTACATCGACACCAACGGCGTGCTGGTGAATCCGCTTGTCGACGAAGGCTATCCATCCATCGGCTGCGCACCCTGCACAGCAAAACCAGAACCCGGATCCGATCCGCGCAGTGGCCGGTGGGCCGGCCGCGCCAAGACAGAATGTGGACTGCACGCATGACCGTCACCGACACCGCCGCGAACCGCGACGTGACCGAACCCGACGACTTCACCACCCTCGACGCGCTCGAGTCCGAGGCCATCCATATCTTCCGTGAGGTGGCCGGCGAGTTCGAGCGCCCGGTGATCCTGTTCTCCGGCGGCAAGGATTCCACGGTGCTGCTGCACCTGGCGCTCAAGGCGTTCTGGCCTGCGCCGCTGCCGTTCTCGCTGCTGCACGTGGACACCGGGCACAACCTGCCCGAGGTCTTGGAGTTCCGCGACCAGGTCGTCGAGCGACACAACCTGCGGCTGCACGTCGCCAAGGTCGAGGACTACCTCGCCGACGGGCGGCTCACCGAACGCCCCGACGGCGTCCGCAATCCCCTGCAGACCATCCCGCTGCTCGACGCCATCACCGAGAACCGCTTCGACGCGGTCTTCGGCGGCGGCCGCCGCGACGAGGAACGTTCCCGCGCGAAGGAGCGGATCTTCTCGCTGCGCAACGCTTTCGGTCAGTGGGATCCCAAGCGTCAGCGCCCCGAGCTGTGGAACCTGTACAACGGCCGGCACGCGCCGGGTGAGCACGTCCGGGTCTTCCCGCTCTCGAACTGGACCGAACTCGACATCTGGCGCTACATCGCCCGCGAGCAGGTCCTGCTGCCGTCGATCTACTACGCACACCAGCGCGATGTCTACCTCCGCGACGGCATGTGGATGACGTCGGGTTCGTGGGGCGGACCGCGCGAAGACGAAGAGGTACAACGACTTTCGGTGCGCTACCGCACTGTCGGCGACGGTTCGTCGACCGGCGCTGTGCTGTCCGAGGCCGCCGACAATGATGCCGTCCTCGCCGAGGTCGCCGCATCCCGACTGACCGAACGCGGCGCCACCCGCGGTGACGACCGCGTCTCCGAGGCCGCCATGGAAGACCGTAAACGCGAGGGCTATTTCTGATGAGCACCACATCCACTGCGCACTCCCCGGCGCCCGATCTGCTGCGCATCGCCACCGCGGGCAGCGTCGACGACGGCAAGTCGACCCTCGTCGGCCGGTTGCTCTACGACACCAAATCCGTTCTCGCCGACCAGATCGACGCCGTGACCAAGGCGTCGGTCGACCGCGGACTCGAGGGACCCGATCTCTCGCTGCTCGTCGACGGTCTGCGCGCCGAACGTGAGCAAGGCATCACCATCGACGTCGCCTACCGCTACTTCGCCACTCCCGCACGGTCATTCGTGCTCGCAGACACACCCGGGCATGTGCAGTACACCCGCAACACCGTGTCGGGAGCGTCGACCGCGCAATTGGTGATGCTGCTGGTGGACGCCCGCAACGGTGTGGTCGCCCAGACCCGACGCCATGCCGCGGTGATGGCACTGCTCGGCGTCCCGCAGCTGGTGCTGGCGGTCAACAAGATCGACCTCGTCGACGATCCGGCCAGCGTGTTCGCCGAGATCTCGGCCGAATTCGCCGAACTCACCCGCACACTGGGCTGGTCGGCCGAGCAGGTCACCGCCATCCCGGTTTCGGCGCTGCACGGCGACAACGTCGCGGTCCGCTCGGAGAACACGCCGTTCTACGACGGACCCACCCTCATCGAGCATCTCGAGACGGTGCCGAACGTGACCGACCGCCGCGACGTCGGGCTGCGTTTCCCGGTTCAGTACGTCATCCGCCCGCGCACTGCCGACTACCCCGACTACCGGGGTTACGCCGGACAGATCGCCGCCGGACGTGTGTCGGTGGGCGATGAGATCGTCGTGCTGCCATCCGGGAACCGGACCACCGTCACCCAGATCGACACCGCGGACGGCCAATTGGCCACCGCGCACACCGGCCGCAGCGTCACGCTGCTGCTCGCCGACGACGTCGACATCTCCCGCGGTGACCTGATCGCCGCGGTCGCCGACGCCCCGGAACCGGTGCAGCAGTTCACCGCGACGGTGTGCTGGCTGGCCGACAAACCACTTCGGCCGGGTGCACGTCTGCTGCTCAAGCACGGCACCAAGACCACCCAGGCGATCATCGGTGGACTCGACGCGTTGTTCGACGAGCAGAACCTATCGCTGGTGGACGCCCCGGAGACCGTGGAGCTCAACCAGATCGGCCGGATCTCGGTCCAGACCGCCGAGCCGATCCCGGCCGACGATTACCAGACCAACCGAGAGTCGGGTAGCTTCCTGCTCATCGACCCGCAGGGCGGCAACACCCTCGCGGCCGGTCTGGTCGGCGACGCACTCGCACCATTGCATCTCAAAGAGCTGGTGTGAGCCAGGCGCACACGCCACAGCTACTGCTCGTCGGTCACGGTAGCCGCGACCCGCGATTCGCCGACACCGTTCGGCGCGTGAGACACGCTGTTGAGCAACGTCTTCCCGACGTGAATGTCACGTTGGCATTCCTCGACCTCGACGAGCCGCTGGTCGGTGACGCACTCGACCACACGACCGGTGACTGCGTCGTCGTTCCGCTGCTCCTGGCACCCGGCTATCACAGCGAGATCGACCTGCCCGGCATCGTCGACGCCCATCGCGGCGAGCGCACCGTCGCCATCACTCCGGTGGTGGGCGGGCGTGGACTCACGCAGGCACTGGCCCACCGCTTGGTCGAGGCCGGCACCGACGACGGTGACGGAATCCTCCTGACAGCGGTCGGATCGTCGAAACCGATGGCGGCGTTGGTCGCTCGCCGACGGGCCATCGAACTGTCCACCCTGCTCCACCGCCCCGTAGAAGTGGTGTTCGCGACGCAGCTGGGTACCGACCACGTCACACTGCGCAACGCGGTGCGACGTCTGCACACCGCCGGAGCCCGGCGGATCGCGGTCAGCCCCTACTTCCTCTCGGCCGGCCTACTCACCGAACGGGTGGAGAACGCGCTCGACCGGTTCACCGCGAACACGTTGTTCGCGGGACCGATCGGCGCGCATCCGGCACTAGTGGAGTCGATCGTGCTGCGCTATCAGGCGTCGGTGAGTGCGGCCACCTTGGTGGCACGCGCGTAGACCGTTTCGCCGGCCTGCAGGTTCAGCGCATTCTGGTCGCCGCGGGTGATCTGCGCGGCGAATTCCTCCCCGGTGGCTGCTGCCCGCAGTTCGACGCGGGTCTCGAAGCCGAGGTTCACCACGCGCTCCACGGTCGCCTTGATGACGCCGGTGTCCAGTGCCGCGTCGGCGGCCGGCAGTGCCAGCTCGGGATTGCGGCCGATGCGAATGTCGTGCGGCCGCACCAGTTCTCCGTTGAGCCGGACCGTCGATCCCAGGAACGAGGCCACGAAGGCATTGGCCGGACGGTCATAGAGATCGTCGGGGGCACCGATCTGCTCGATGCGCCCCTTGTTGAGCACCGCGATCCGGTCGCTGACGTCGAGTGCCTCCTGCTGGTCGTGCGTGACCAGCACGGTCGTCACGTTGACATCCTCGTGCAGTCGACGCAGCCACCGTCGAAGATCCTCGCGGACCTTGGCGTCGAGCGCACCGAAGGGCTCGTCGAGCAACAGCACCTTGGGGTCGACGGCCAGCGCACGGGCCAGCGCCATGCGCTGGCGCTGTCCGCCGGAAAGCTGTGCGGGAAAACGCTTTTGGAATCCCGTCAGACCGACGATCTCCAGCAGCTCGTCGACCTTGGCGTTGGTCTCGTCGGCTGGACGCTTGCGGATCTTGAGGCCGAACGCCACGTTGTCGCGCACATTGAGGTGCTTGAACGCCGCGTAGTGCTGGAAGACAAAACCGATGCCGCGCTTCTGCGGGGTGGCGGTCGAGACGTCGGAGCCGTTGATGATGACGGTGCCCGAATCGAGCGTGTCGAGTCCGGCGATGGCTCGCAGGAGCGTCGACTTTCCCGAACCCGAGGGCCCCAGCAGCGAGGTCAGCGAGCCCTCCGGGATCTCGATGGATACGTCGTCGAGTGCGGCGAAATCGCCGTAGCGCTTGTTCGCGCCGATTACCGAGATGGACATGAGATCTAGACGCCTTCCTTGTGACGGACGAGTTGCTCGGCGTCGATCGCCGAAGGGCCATGCGGCACAGTGAGTTCTGGTTCGATGAGTTCGTCGGCGGTGCCGTCGTCGTAGTATCCACTGGCGTCTGCCAGCCGGCTCTTGGCCCGGCGCTCGACGAAGCTCATCGCCACGAGGACCAGGATGGCCACGAACATCAGCAGGGTTGCGGCGGCGTATGCGCCGTATTCGTTGTAGTCGTCGGTGTAGCGCGAGTTGACCAGCAGGGTCAGCGTCTGCGAGATGCCGGGCAGGTTCGACGAGACCATGGTGACCGCACCGTATTCGCCCAGGGCTCGGGCGATGGTGAGCACGATGCCGTAGGTCAGTCCCCACCGGATGGCGGGAAGGGTGATGCGCCAGAAGGTCTGCCACGCATTCGCACCGAGAGTGGCTGCGGCCTGTTCCTGCTCGGTACCGATCTCGTGGAGAACCGGTTCCACCTCACGCACGACGAACGGCAAGGTGACGAACAGGGTGGCCAGCACGAGACCGGGGAACCCGAAGATGACCCGGAAGCCGAGGCTCTCGATTCCACCGAACCAGCCGCCGTAGCCCCACAGCAGGATCAACGCGACGCCGGCGACCACCGGCGACACCGCAAACGGCAGATCGACGACGGCCTGCAGGAAGCCCTTGCCGGGGAACCGGCCGCGGACCAGCGCCAGCGCGGTCACCACACCGAAGATCACGTTGAGCGGCACCACGATCAGCACGATCAGCAGGCTCAGCTGAAGGGCGGAAATGGCGGCCGGCGTGGTGATCCAGTCCCAGAACTGGCCGAGGCCGTGTTCAAAGGAACGCCAGAAGATCAGCGCCACCGGCACGATCAGCAAGACGAACAGGTAGATCAGCGCAACCGCACGCAACGAGTATTTGGTGATCGGCGAGAGTTTCATCGGTCGGACTCCTCACGATGGCTCAGGCGCGTCGAGAACACCCGCAGCACCAACAGCGTCACAAATGCGATGAGCAGCAACAGCACTGAAACCGCGGCGGCGTTGACCGGCTCGTCGATCTCGATCTGCTGCTGGATGTACTGCGAGGCGACCTGGGTCTTGCCGGGGATGTTGCCACCGATCAGAACCACCGAACCGAACTCACCGATGGCGCGGGTGAAGGCCAGCCCACCGCCGGTCAGAATCGCTGGAACCAACGCCGGAAGCACGATCTTCCGGAAGGTGGTCAAGTTGCTGGCACCCAGAACCGAAGCCGCTTCCTCCACGTCGGTGTCGAGTTCGATGAGCACCGGCTGCACCTGGCGCACCACGAACGGAAGCGTCACGAACGTCAACGCGATGATCAGCGCGGGCTTGGTGGCGTTGAGGTGGATGTCGATGGGGCTGTTGGGCCCGTACAGCGAGAGCAACACCAGGCTCGCGACGATTGTCGGGAGGGCGAACGGTAGGTCGATGATGGCGTTGACGAATCCCTTGCCCGGGAAGTCATCTCGCACCAGAACCCAGGCGATGATGGTGCCGAAGAAGATGTTGATCGCCGCCACGATCACCGAGACCAGGACGGTGATGCCCAGCGCATCAAGGGCATTGGAGTCGGTGATGGCGTCCCAGAACTCTCCCCAGCCTCCGGACAGGGACTGCACGGTGATCGCCGCCAACGGCAGCAACACGATCACCGACAGCCACAGTGCCGCCACGCCGATCGTCAACGGGCTCACCCCGGAGAACGACCATCGGCTGAGGCCATCGCGCCGGTCCGGCGGCGTGGTCGCCGCCTCCGGCGTCACGCCTGCGCCCAGGGCGCTGCTCGTCGTCATTGCCGTCCTCCCGAGTCATAGATCTTGGTGATGGCGCCCTTGTCGCCGAACAGTGCTTTGTCCACGGCTTTCCAACCGGTCAGGTCCTTGCCGTCGTTCTTGGCTGCGGTGCCCTTACCGAGTTGGGCGCCGAGTTCCTTGATGGTCCATAGCTTTTCGATGTCGCCGGGGAAGAGCTGCTTGGTGCGTGCCACGACGTCGGGAATCACCGGCCGGAAACCGGCCTGCGCCCAGAGCTCCTGCGCCGGCTCGGTGAACAGGTAGTCGCGAAACGCCTTGGCGGCAGCGAGATCGGTGCTGGTGTTGACCACCGCGACCGGGTTCTCGATCTTGAACGTCTGCGGCGGAATGAGGTAGTCGATCTTTTCGTTCTCGCTGGCCGTTGCGTTCTTGCGCTCCAGCATGATCGCCTCGTTCTCGTAGGTGATCAGAACGTCACCCTGTCCCTGCTCGAAAGCCGTTGTCGCCTCACGACCGGACTTCGGGATCACCGTGACGTGATCGCGGATGAGGGAACTGACGTACGCCAGACCAGCCTTGTTGTCGACGCCGCCATTGGACTTGGCCGCGTACGGCGCCAACAGATTCCACTTGGCCGAGCCGGAACTACCGGGGTTGGGTGTGACGACCTGAATTCCCGGGCGCAGCAGATCATCCCAGTCGCGGATGTTCTTGGGGTTGCCCTTGCGAACCACCAGTGCCACCACCGAACCGAACGGCGTGCTGTTGTTGGGCGCCTGCTTCTTCCAGTCCTCGTCGACCACACCGGCCTTCACCAGCCGGGTGATGTCGGGTTCGACCGAGAAATTGACGATGTCGGCGGGGACGCGTCGCGCCACCTTGCGCGACTGGTCGCCGGAAGCACCGTAGGACTGGGAGAAGCCGATGTCGTGGCCCTCCGGAGTCGCACGAAACGCCGGAATGATCTTGTCGAAACCGGGCTTGGGCGTCGCATAAGCGACCACATTGATGTGCCTGCTGCCGCTCGAGATGTCCTTGCCGCCTGGTTTGTCGGTGGATCCACCACCGCATGCAGCCAGTACCCCCGAGCCCAGCAGAGCGACGCACAGGACCAGCAGGAGTTGTCGCATCCCGCTGGTCGTACGACGGCGCCGAGCAATGATCACCAGAATTCCTCCATGGACTGTGGGACGCCGGAGAAATTGAAGAGATGCACACGTATCCGGCCGGATAAAAATATCAACGCCGGAGAGCGTCGAGAAACGTCTACGACGGCCGTGAATTCAGGGCTAGGCCATCGGTTCGGCGTGTGCTATCTGGTGAGTAGCCAGGCCGCGACGACCAGGACAACCAGGGCCAGCAGCGCCCATGTGACGCGCGATCGGATCATCGAACTACAGTCCCGTCCCGTCATCGTCGACGAACCGTCGGCGGTCGACGAGGTCGGAGACCGCATCGACCAGCATGTTCAGCACCACGGCGATCAGTACAGCGATCGGAACGACCACGACGAGCGTGACCAGCACCTGCGGTACGAAGGACAGACCGGTGAGCCATTCTTCGATGCTGTCCCACCAGGAACTCACCGCTGACACCGGTCGTCACCTCGCTGCTACTGGTCCGAGCCGTCATTTTGCTCAGCGTGATTGAAAGTCAGGGAACCCATCAGCCGCCGAGTGGCGCCGATGAGGACCTCACGACAATGATATATCCATGACCGCCGCCGACGATTCGACCGTCACGTCCCTTCCCACCGCATCGGTGTCGGCCGAACCCGAAGCGGTCGCATTCACCCCGGCGACCACCAGCAACACCACTGCGTTCCCACCGATCGGGGATTACGCATTCCTCTCCGACACCGAGACCAACTGCCTGATCGCGCGCAACGGGTCCGTCGAGTGGATGTGCGTGCCGCGGCCGGATTCACCGAGCGTCTTCGGCGCCGTCCTCGACCGCAGTGCCGGACACTTCCGCCTCTCCCCGTATGGCGTGAGTGTGCCGGTCGACCGCCGCTACCTGCCGGGCAGCCTGATGGTCGAGACCACCTGGCAGACCGAGACCGGGTGGATCGTGGTCCGAGACGCGCTGGTGATGGGCCCGTGGCATGACAACGAGAAGCGGTCGCGTACCCATCGGCGCACCCCGACCGATTGGGACGCCGAGCACATCCTGCTGCGCACGGTTCGATGCGTATCGGGCACGGTCGAGTTGTCGATGAGCTGCGAGCCCGCCTTCGACTATCACCGGGCCACCACCGAATGGGAGTACTCGGGCCCGGCCTACGGCGAGGCGATCGCCACCGCGAAGAACAGCGACTCGTCGACGCCGACGCTGAAGCTGACCACCGACCTCCGGCTGGGCCTCGAGGGCCGCGAAGCGCGGGCCCGGACGCGCCTGGTGGAGGGCGACGACCGCTTCATCGCGTTGACCTGGTCGTCGCAGCCGGCGCCGCAGAACTTCGAGGAGGCCGCGCAGAAGATGTGGTCGACCTCGGAGTGCTGGCGTCAATGGATCAACATCGGCACCTTCCCCGACCACCCGTGGCGCACCCACCTACAGCGCTCGGCGTTGACCCTCAAGGGCCTCACCTACTCGCCCACCGGCGCACTGCTCGCCGCGGCGACCACGTCATTACCGGAAACGCCTCACGGCGAACGTAATTGGGACTACCGCTATGCGTGGGTGCGTGACTCGACCTTCGCGCTATGGGGTCTGTACACCCTTGGACTCGACCGCGAGGCCGACGACTTCTTCTCCTTCATCGCCGACGTCTCCGGGATCACCAGCGGAGAGCAGCACCCGCTGCAGGTGATGTACGGCGTCGGCGGGGAACGGACCCTTGAGGAAGAGGAACTCTCCCACCTCTCCGGCTACGACGGCGCGCAACCCGTCCGCATCGGCAACGGCGCGTATAACCAAGCCCAACATGACATCTGGGGCACCATGCTCGATTCGGTGTACCTCAACACCAAATCGAGCGAGTCGGTGCCCGAGACCCTGTGGCCGGTCCTCAAGGCGCAGGTGGAGGAGGCCATCAAACATTGGCGCTCCCCCGACCGCGGCATCTGGGAGGTGCGTGGCGAACCTCAGCACTTCACCTCGTCGAAGGTGATGTGTTGGGTTGCACTGGACCGAGGTTCACGGCTGGCCACATTCCACGGGGCCACCACCTACGCCGCCCAGTGGGCGACGATCGCCGAGGAGATCAAGGAAGACATCCTCGCCCACGGCGTCAACGATCGCGGTGTCTTCACCCAGCGATACGGCGACGATGCTCTCGACGCCTCGCTCCTGCTAGTCCCGCTGTTGCGCTTCCTGCCGTCCGATGATCACCGCGTCCGAAACACCGTGCTGGCCATCGCCGACGACCTCACCGAGAACGGTTTGGTACTGCGGTACCGCGTCGAGGAGACCGATGACGGCCTCACCGGTGAAGAGGGCACGTTCACGATCTGCTCGTTCTGGCTGGTGTCGGCACTCGTCGAGATCGGGGAACTGGCGCGCGCGAAAGCATTGTGCGAACGTCTGCTGTCCTACTCGAGCCCGCTCAAGCTCTACGCCGAGGAGATCGACGCCAAGACCGGCCAGCACCTGGGCAACTTTCCGCAGGCATTCACCCATCTGGCCCTGATCAACGCCGTCATGCACGTGATCCGCGCCGAGGAAGCGGCCGGCCACGGGCAGTTTCAGCCCGCCAATCACTGAAATCGCACTTCTCTCGAATTCGCAATTCCCTACATCGACATTCGGGTGCGCGGCACAATGACCCGCATGGGATTCACCGATGCCATTTCCAGCGGGTTCTCCACATTCACGGACTTTTCCGGACGAGCGAGCCGCAGCGAGTTCTGGTGGTGGGTGCTGTTCCTCTGGCTCGTCAGCCTCGTCGCCGGAATTCTCGACCACGTGACCAATCTGGGTTTCGACGACACCCATACCTTCGCCCGGGTGCAGTACGGCGGCTGGATCACCCTCGTCGCGGTGCTGATTCTGGCCATTCCGACGCTCGCGGTCACCGTCCGTCGGTTGCACGACGCCGGCAGCAGCGGGTGGTGGGTGCTGATGTACTTCATCTGCTGCCTTGGTGCCCTCGCGCTGTACATCATGTGCCTGCGGGGCAGCCAATCCGGAGCCAACAAGTACGGCCCGCCACCAGGGGTTACCGCCTGAGTCAGGGGCGAGAATGGAGATCGACGTGGTCGACTGGAAGAGACTCGCGCACAAGACAATCGTGACGCCGGGAAGCACTGTCGACCTCACGCACGACTTCGATCCGTCCCGCAAGGACCACGATCTCGACAAAGCCGACGGTCTGGCCGCTCTGGACGAGGCACGCGTCGAACTCGAAAGCCTGCAGGATCGTTTCTTCGCACAATCAGAACAATCGATGCTGCTGATTCTGCAGGCCATTGATGCCGCCGGAAAAGACGGCACGGTCAAACATGTGATGTCCGGAATGAACCCTTCGGGTGTCGATGTCTACAGTTTCAAGGCGCCGTCAGCCACTGAACGCGCACACGATTATCTGTGGCGACATCAATTGGTCCTTCCCGAACTCGGCCGCATCGCCGTGTTCAATCGATCCCACTACGAGAACGTCACCGTCACCCGTGTGCACCCGGAACTGTTGTGGCCCAAGAGTTCTCAACTCGATCCCGAAGGTCACATCTGGCATCGCCGGTACCGTGAGATCAACGATTGGGAGCGGTATCTGACCGATAACGGCACGGTGATCGTCAAGCTCTTCCTGAACGTGTCCTACGCCGAACAAGGCCGACGATTCCTCGAGCGTATCGACCGTCCCGAGAAGAACTGGAAGTTCTCACCCACCGACCTCGCCGAACGCGAGCACTGGGATGCCTACTCCGAAGCCTTCAGCGCCATGTTGACGCACACCAGCACCGAGTGGGCGCCCTGGCATGTCATCCCTGCCGACCATAAATGGTTCAGCCACCTGAGTACGTTCGCGGTGCTGCTGGAGACGCTGCGCTCCCTCGATCCGAACTATCCCGAGGTGAGTGACGACGTCAGGAGCCGACTGGGTGAGGCGAAGGAGGTACTCACCAAAGAACTCGGTATCTCCGACTGACTCAGCTCATGCGCCATGGTTCGTAGGCGCGCGGATCGCCCACCGGTTCGAGGTGCGTGCTGATCGACAAATGCTCAAGGGCCGAGTGCAATTCGCCCTCGACGACCTCCACGAGATCGTGGGCCCGCTGAACCGACCATTCCCCCGGCACCAGCATGTGCATCTGTACGAATCGCTCATGCCCCGACTCGCGGGTCCGGACGTCGTGGAAGTCGACACCGTCGGCACGGTGGCGGTCGAGAACTGCATCGAGGGCTGCCCGATCCTCGGCGGGTAGCGCCGAATCCATCAGCCCGGATGCCGAGCGCCACATCAGCATTCCGCCGACGACGAGAATGTTGATCGCCACAGCGATGGCGATCAGTGAGTCCAGCGGAAGCCAACCCGTCACCGCGACAAGGAGAACGCCGAGAACGACTCCGGCGGTGGTCCACACATCGGTGAGCAGATGCTTGCCGTCGGCAGTGAGCGCTGGCGATCTCCTCGCCCGCCCGACCCGCAGAAGCAGCACGCCCACCGCACCGTTGATGACGGTGGCGGCGACCGAGATGGCCAGGCCGAGCCCGACCGCTTCCAACTGTTGTGGATTGATCAACCGCTCGACGGCGGCCACGATGATCGCGATCGCCGCCACCACGATCATCACGCCCTCGAACACCGCGGAGAAGTACTCCACCTTGGAGTGACCGAAGTTGTGGTCGTCGTCGGCCGGGCGGGCCGAGACGCGCAGTGCGATCAGTGCACCCACCGACGCAACGACATTGACCACCGACTCGAGAGCGTCGGACAGCAGGCCGACGGACCCGCTGACCCGCCATGCGATGAGTTTCATGGCGATCACCACGACCGACGCGATGACACTGACGACCGCATACCAGACGAGGCTGCGCGCGCCGGTCGGACTCACCGTGTCATTGCATCACACGCGCATCGTCGCCGCAGGCGGAAGTGAATCTATTCGACGTCGGACATCGACTACGCCAAGGCCAGCCCGCGCCGTCGCAGCAACGGCTCGATCTGGGCTTTACGGCCGATCAACTCCTCGTGCGCGACAAGCGGATCCACGCTGTCACCGCGCGACAGCGTCAGGTCCGCGAATCGCCGGCCGCTGCCGCGTTGCAGACCTCCTTCGGCGAGGAACCACTGTTCGGTTTCCGCGTCGAGGACTTCTGACCAGATGTAGCTGTAGTAGCCGGCCGAGTAACCGCCACCGAAGATGTGGTTGAAGTAGGCGCTGCGGTAGCGCGGCGGAATCAGTTCGGTGGCCAGGCCGGCCTTCTCGAGCGCCGCCCGCTCGAAGGCCTCGACGTCGGCGATCTCGCCGGCATCGACCTGCTCAGCCGTGATCCGATGCCAGGCGAGGTCGAGCGCGGCCGCCGCGAGGTACTCGATGGTGCCGTGCGCGGACTCGGTACCGGCCGCCGAGCGCGCGGCCTCGGCCAGCTCGGCCGGGATGGGGGCACCCGTCTCGTGGTGGCGCGCGTAGTGACCGAGCACGTCGGGGTGCAATGCCCACATCTCGTTGACCTGCGACGGGAATTCGACGAAGTCGCGCGGCACCGACGTCCCCGACTGGGACGGATACTCCACGGCCGAGAGCAATCCGTGCAACGCATGACCGAACTCATGAAACAGCGTGGTGAGCTGGTCCATGGTCAACAGACACGGTTGTCCCGGTTCGGGTTTGGTCAGGTTGAGCACGTTGACTACCACCGGCTGGGTACGCAGCACCGACGACTGGTCGACGATGCTGTTCATCCATGCGCCACCGCGTTTCGACGGCCGCGCGAAGAAGTCGCCGAGGAACAGGCCGATGCTCGTTCCGCTGTCATCGAGGACATCCCACACCCGGACGTCGGGATGGTAGACGGGCAGGTCCGTGCGCTCGGCGAATCGCAGCCCATACAGCTTGCGGGCCGCGTAAAAGACCCCGTCGGTCAGCACTCGACCGAGTTCGCAGTAGTCGGCGAAATCACTCAGCGGCACACCGGCATTGGCCTTCTTCTCCTGCGCCAGCCAGAAGGTGAGATCGGCGGGTCCGAGGTCGCCGTCGGCGAATTCGGTGATCCGGGTCAGTTCTCGACCGCCGGCCCGCATCGCCGCCACCGACAACTCGGCGAGAAGATCGTCGACGGCCGCCGGTGACGGTGCGGTCTCCTCGGCGATGACGTACTCGGCATGGTCGCGGTATCCGAGCAGCCGGGCCCGACGTGCACGCAGGCCGACGATCTCGAGGACCTCCGCGGTGGTGTCGTAGTCGTTTCCGCGAGAACACCGGGCGACCGAGGCGTCGAAGATGCGTTGACGGGTCTCGGGATCGGTCAGTGAGGTCAGGACCGACTGGCTCGTCGGCAGCTCCAACGCGATGAGGTACCCGTCCTCGTGGCCGGCGTCGGCGGCCAGGCGCCGTGCTGCGGCGATCTCACCGGCCGACAAGCCGGCCAGGGCCTCGACATCTCCGACGAAGACCGCCGAATCGTTGCTGTCGTCGAGGATCTTCTGGGAGAAGGTGGTCGTCAGCAAGGCCAGCCGGGAGGAGATGTCCCGCATCTGCTCCTGCTCGTCGGGTGCGAGGCCGGCGCCCGCACGTACCGCCTCGCGATAGCGCTTCTCGGTGAGCCGACGTTGCGGTTCGGTCAACTCGAGGCGCTCCAGCGACTCGTACACCTGCGAAATACGTTGAAACAGGCCGGGGTTCATCGCGATGGTGTTGGCGTGATCGGTCAGCAGGGTGGACAGCTGCTTGGAGATCTCGTTGCGTTCGGGGTTGGTGTCGGGCCCGACGAGGTTGTAAAAGATGCCCGACGCCCGCGCCAGATCACGCCCACTCGTCTCGAGGGCCTCGATGGTGTTGTCGAAGGTGGGTTCAGCAGTGGCCGAGGCGATCTCGTCGACCTCGCGCAGGTGCGACGCCATCGCCTGCTCGAAGGCCGGCAGGAAATCGTCGTCGGAGATGGTGGTGAAGTCGGGCAGATCGTGCGGGAGGTCGCTGGGTGCCAGCACCGGATTCACGCGACTGGGCATGCCTCACTTGCCTTTCGGTTTGTCGCCCACCGAATCGGTGGACAGCGCCGCGACGAAGGCCTCCTGCGGGACATCGACCCGGCCGATGGTCTTCATCCGCTTCTTGCCTTCCTTCTGCTTCTCCAGCAGCTTGCGCTTACGGCTGATGTCGCCGCCGTAGCACTTGGCCAGCACGTCCTTGCGGATCGCCCGGATATTCTCGCGCGCAATGATCTTGGAACCGATCGCGGCCTGCACCGGCACCTCGAACTGTTGCCGCGGAATGAGTTCCTTGAGTTTGGTGGCCATCTTGTTGCCGTAGGCGAACGCGGCATCGCGATGCACGATGGCGCTGAACGCGTCGACCGCCTCGCCCTGCAACAGGATGTCCACCTTCACCAGATCGGCTTCCTGCTCGCCGGCCTCCTCGTAATCGAGGCTGGCATAGCCGCGGGTGCGCGACTTCAAGGCGTCGAAGAAATCGAAGATGATCTCGGCCATCGGCAACGTATAGCGAAGTTCCACACGGGTTTCCGAGAGATAGTCCATACCGCCGAGCTCGCCGCGGCGGGCCTGACACAGCTCCATGATCGCTCCGATGAACTCACTGGGGGCGATGACGGTGGTCTTGACGATCGGCTCGAAGATGTGGCGGGCCTTGCCTTCCGGCCAGTCCGACGGATTGGTGACGACGTGTTCGCTGCCGTCCTCCATCACCACGCGGTATACCACGTTGGGTGCGGTGGAGATCAGGTCGAGACCGAACTCGCGCTCGAGGCGCTCCCGGGTGATCTCCATGTGCAGCAGGCCCAGGAAGCCACATCGGAAGCCGAACCCGAGCGCCACCGACGTCTCGGGCTCATAGGTCAGCGCGGCGTCGTTGAGTTGCAGCTTGTCCAGGGCCTCACGCAGCACCGGGTAGTCGGAGCCGTCCACCGGGTACAGGCCCGAATAGACCATCGGCCGCGGTTCGCGATAGCCGGTGAGCGCCTCGGTGGCGCCGTTGCGCGCCGAGGTCACGGTGTCACCGACCTTCGACTGCCGGACGTCCTTCACACCGGTGATGAGGTAGCCGACCTCGCCGACGCCGAGTCCCTTCGACGGCTTCGGTTCGGGTGAGACGATGCCGACCTCGAGCAGCTCGTGGGTGGCACCGGTCGACATCATCGCGATCTTCTCGCGGGGCACGATCTTTCCGTCGACGACGCGCACGTAGGTGACCACGCCGCGATAGGTGTCATAGACCGAGTCGAAGATCATCGCCCGCGCCGGCGCGTCCGGATCACCCTGCGGAGCCGGGACCTGCTTGATGACCTCGTCGAGCAGTGCGCCGACGCCCTCACCGGTCTTACCCGACACCCGGAGCACGTCGTCGGCGTCGCATCCGACGATGTGCGCGATCTCGGCGGCATACCGGTCCGGATCGGCGGCCGGCAAGTCGATCTTGTTCAGCACCGGAATGATCGTGAGGTCGTTCTCCATGGCCAGGTACAGGTTGGCCAGCGTCTGCGCCTCGATCCCCTGCGCGGCGTCGACCAGCAGAACTGCACCCTCGCAGGCCTCAAGCGCACGCGACACCTCGTAGGTGAAGTCGACGTGGCCGGGGGTGTCGATGAGGTGCACGACGTAATCGGTGTCGCCGACCCGCCACGGCAACCGCACGTTCTGCGCCTTGATGGTGATGCCGCGCTCGCGCTCGATGTCCATCCGGTCCAGGTACTGCGCCCGCATCTGCCGTTCCTCGACCACGCCGGTGAGCTGCAACATCCGGTCGGCCAGGGTGGATTTGCCGTGGTCGATGTGAGCGATGATGCAGAAGTTCCGGATCCGTGCTGGATCGGTGAACGTGGTGTCGGCGAAGGTGGGAATCGAACTTCTCCTTGGATGGGCCGGTATTGAAGAGGATGGGGCAGGTACTCACCTGGGTGACGTCACCTCCAGTTTGTCATCCGGCCAGCTAGCGTGTCAGGCATGGGTGTGCAGAGCGTGACCGAGGGCGACGTGGTCGCCGACGTCCACCGGCCCGAGTCCACCCCGGTCGCGACCGTCGTGTTGACGCACGGCGCCGGCGGCAACCGCGACGCGGTCATCCTGCGCGCGCTCGCCGACGAGCTCTGTTCGCGGGGTCTGGCCGTCGCGCGCATCGACCTGCCCTACCGTCAACGCCGTCCCAAGGGCCCGCCGAGTCCGTCGGGCGCCACGGCCGACCGCGAGGGCATCCGGTCGGCGTGCACGCTCTTCGCGAAGCTCGCCGACGGGCCGTTGATCGTCGGCGGCCACTCCTACGGCGGCCGGCAGGCCTCGATGCTCGTCGCCGAGGATCCGTTGGTGGCCGACGGACTGTTGCTGACGTCGTATCCGCTGCATCCACCGGGCAAGCCCGACCGGTTGAGAATCGATCACCTCGGTTCCATCTCCATCCCCACGATCGTGGTGCACGGCCACAGCGATCCGTTCGCCACCTCCGACGAACTCGCACGGGCGGTCGCCCTCATCCCGGCACCGACGACCATCGTCGAAATCGACCGCGCCGGACACGATTTGAAGCCCGACCGGACACCGGCGGCAGTGCTGGCCGCGGACGCGGTGGCAGCCCTGCTCGGGCAACTCGATCACTGAATTACGCGATTCGCCCACTCGCCACCGGGTTACGTTGTATTCAGTTCGTGTTCACCAGGCTGAATATCGTGACAACCCGTGTTCGGTACCTTAAACTCGCAACGCTCGCGGATTCACCGCGGGTGATCGGCAACGATCGCCGACACATCTACCCAACTAAGGGGATTCCTGTGGGAGACACACTCACTCCGCTGCAGAAGCTCGAGAACGGGCAATCGCTCACCTCTGCGAACGGCAAGTACACACTGACCCTTCAGGCCGACGGAAACCTCGTTCTGAACGACGATGGCAAGGGCGTCTGGTCGACAAAGACCAACGGACAGAACGTCGTTCGCGCCGAGGTACAGGAGGACGGCAACTTCGTCCTGTACACCGCAGACAAGCCGGTGTGGCACACCGACACCGCGGGCAAGCCCAACGTGCGACTGGTCCTGCAGGACGACCGCAACCTGGTGCTGTACTCGAACAACGATGGCGTCTGGTCGTCGCACACCCACGTCGACGAGCCGGCACCCGAAGAGCCCAAGGAAGAGCCGGCAGCGGCACCCGCCCCGGCTCCGGCTGCTCCCCCGCCCCCGCCGGCCCCGCGTACCTACACCGTCGAGCCGGGCGACACCCTGTGGGCGATCGCCGAGCGTTTCTACGGTGACGGCAATGCCTACGGACGTATCGCCGGCGCCAACGGCATCGACAACCCCGATCTGATCAATGCGGGACAGGTCCTCACGATTCCGTGATCTCGTTCTGACACCTCGTCATGACAACCCGGCGGCCCCCGGCGTAGCCCCCCCGCCCCCCCGGTATAA
>JAEYMI010000072.1 GCA_023461275.1 Actinomycetes bacterium
GCATCCCGTTTTATCTATCCTCCGTAGGCTACGGGCTTCTCTTAAACAGTGCTTGGCCCGCTCGTTTTGCTATTGGAAAGGCCGTTGTATCTGATCCGCCGCCAAGTCACAGTATTCCCCGTGCGAAAAGTCCCTGGGGCTGGGAAGTGGATTCCGGTGAAACCAATGCAGAGCAGCTTTCCATTCTGCTTGATTATGAAAACATGGACGTATTTCTGATCTGCCGCAGCGAGTTTGATGAAATGCTCAGAGGGTATGCCGAGCTGACCGGTCACACACCCATGCCTCCAAAGTGGGCGCTTGGTTTTATGCAGAGCAAAAACCGTTACCGCTCGGAAGAAGAACTGCTTGCCGTTGCCAGGGAATACCGCAGAAGAAAGATACCCTGTGATGTTATGGTAATAGACTGGCTGTGGTTTAAAGAATTCGGTGATATGCAGTGGGATACCGATAACTGGCCCAGTCCAAAGAAAATGATAGGTGAGCTGAAAGAAATGGACTTTCAGGTTATGCAGGCGCAGCACCCCTTTATTGATAAAGCATCTGCAAAATACACGGAATTTAGAGAGAAAGGCTATCTGATGGATACGCCGGAGGGCATCGTTCCGATTTATGACCATTCCAATCCGGAAGCGAGAGAATACTGGTGGGAGAAAACCAAACCCTTTTATGAGGAAGGGGTTGGTGCATTCTGGACCGATATGGGGGAACCAAGGGATCACCCGGAGGGAAGCACCGCTTACCTAAACCCGAGAGAGCGTGTACATAATCTCTATTGTCTGCTTTGGTCACAAGGTATGTATGAGGGACAACGCAGAGATTACAATCAGCGAGTGTTTACTCTTTCAAGAACCGCCACCGCCGGAATCCAGCGTTATGGCGCAAGCCTCTGGTCCAACGATATTGACTCATCCTGGGAAGTATTAAAGGATCAGGTTCCGGCAGGGTTAAGTACCTGTTTGGCGGGAATGGAATACTGGTGTACGGACATCGGCGGTTTTGCCACGGATACAAGATTTAGTGCGGAGCTTTATATCCGCTGGCTGCAATGGGGAATATTCTGTCCGCTTTTTAGAACCCACGGCACCAGACCCGATAACGAAGCCTGGTCTTACGGTGAAGAAGCAACCGGAATTATTGTGGATTTTATTAAACTCCGTTACCGGTTGATTCCTTATATTTATAGCTGTGCGAGACAAATTACGGAAAAGGGTACGCCCTTGATGCGTGCCATGTGTATGGATTATCCAAATGATCCGGTAACCGCGGAGTTAAAATACCAGTATATGTTTGGGCCGTCTCTTTTGATTGCTCCCGTATTAGAGCCTGAAGTCAGAGTGCTTAAGGTGTATTTGCCGGAGGGCGAATGGTACGACTACTGGACGGATGAAAAATACTACGGAGGCAGATGGATAGATGCTGCGGCACCCCTCTCCAGAATTCCTGTATATGTAAAGGCGGGAAGCATTGTTCCTCTTGGGCCGGTAATATCCTATATCGGGGAACAGCCGTTAAAAGAGGTGGAACTTCATGTTTATGGGGAGACCGCTTCTCCCTTTGTATTGTATGAGGATGACGGCAAATCCTACGATTATGAAGATGGAAAATATGTCAAAACCGCCTTGTCAATGGATGCAAAAGGTAAGACTTATACCGAGATAATAGAGGGTGATGCTTCTCTGATACCGGAGGGACGGAAATACACCGTGGTGGATCATTCCGCAAAGGCGGTTTTACCGGAGGAGGAACTGCCGGCTGAGTTTTTTATAGATACGGACGTTTCCTGTGACGGAAGATCAAGAATTCATCTTACAGCCGCTTGTACGGGGGAAGAAATCCGAATGAAAGCTAACATTGCGTTACCGGATGGCTGGGTGTTAAAGCGCGGCTCCAATTATTTAAGAAAGACTCCGCTGCGGGATGCCGAGGTCATTGCAAGGGGCACTGCGGAACTTTTCTGGGAAATGGCGCCCGTTACCGACATCCTCCCTGCTATTCATGAAGCAGTGCTGACCATTGAAATTACCTGCAAGGGGATTACGAAGAAAATTACCCGGACGGTATCCTGGGGACACGGTTATGTAACAAGGTGGAGTACCATTGGCTTCTTTGATGATAAAAATCAGTCTGATTTGGCACTAATTCAGGCGGTGGAAGAAAACCCGGATGCCGCTTTCTATACACAGAACCATCGAAGTATACGCTGGCATCATGCCACCGCTGAGGAATTCTACTGCTTAGGCTACGTGGATATCCGTCATGCCGCCCATTCCGGGATGAACAATGGAAATGGAACCGCATTTGCAAAATGCAGAGTATGGTCGGAGGAAGAGGTGGACGCACAGGTTGAACTTGCAGCAGAAAGGTATATCCGCATTGATCTGAACGGGACAACCGTTTTTGAACACGAGGGTATTCTTTTAAGAAAGCAGCTGGATAAAAACTTTCATCTGAAGAAAGGCTGGAATGATTTTTTGGTCAAGCTCACTGTTGATTTTGGTAAACAGATGAGCGGACGGGAGATTGGATTTAACTTAAAGC
>JAEYMI010000073.1 GCA_023461275.1 Actinomycetes bacterium
GTTACTATGTCACCCCGTTCCTCCTCGGCGATCGGCTCGTCGGCAGGGTCGATCTCCAGCGAGACCGGTCGGCGCAGACCCTGCGAGCCCATCGTGTCAGCTGGGAGACGGGTGAGGAGCACACCGATCAGCTGCTGATCGAACTGCGGGAGATGGCCGAATGGCTGGGATTGACCGCCGTGGAGATCGAAGGCACTCACCTGCCATTAAGCTAGAGACTATACAGTCGTCCGAGTCGTTGTCCGGCAGTCCTGCCGATTAGGAGAAAAGTGGCTAATTTCCTCGAGAAGCTTCTGCGCACAGGAGAAGGCAGAACTCTGAAGAAGCTCCGCCGATACACGGACGCCATCAACCAGCTCTCCGATGAGTTCAGTGCGATGACCGACACCGAGCTGCGAGAGGAAACCGGTCGGTTCAAGGAACGCTATCAGGACGGGGAAAGCCTCGACTCCCTGCTGCCCGAGGCGTTCGCGACCGTGCGCGAGGCCTCGAGCCGAACCCTGGGGCTGCGTCATTTCGACGTGCAGCTCATGGGCGGCGCCGCCCTGCATCTGGGCAACATCGCGGAGATGAAGACCGGTGAGGGCAAGACGCTGGTGGCCACGGCGCCGGCCTATCTCAACGCCCTGACCGGAGAGCCGGTCCACATCATCACGGTCAACGACTACCTGGCCACCTACCAATCCGAGCTGATGGGCCGCGTCTTCCGGTTCCTGGGCATGGAGACCGGCTGCATCCAAGCGAACATGCCCGCGGATCAGCGCCGCAAACAGTACGCCGCAGACATCACCTACGGCACGAACAACGAATTCGGCTTCGACTATCTACGCGACAACATGGCGTGGTCGGCCGATGAGCTCGTCCAGCGCGGACACTCCTTCGCCATCGTCGACGAGGTCGACTCGATCCTCATCGACGAGGCCCGCACCCCGCTGATCATCTCCGGCCCCGCCGAGGGGTCGAGCAAGTGGTACATGGAGTTCGCGCGGATCGCCCCGCTGCTCGAGCGAGACGTCCACTACGAGGTCGACATCAAGAAGAAGACCATTGGTGTGCACGAGGCGGGCGTGGAGTTCGTCGAGGATCAGCTCGGCATCGACAACCTCTACGACACCGCGAACTCGACCCTGGTCAGCTACCTGAACAACTCGATCAAGGTCAAGGAACTCTTCCACAAGGACAAGGACTACATCGTCCGCGACGGCAACGTCATGATCGTCGACGAGTTCACCGGTCGCGTGCTCGATGGCCGACGCTTCAACGAGGGTCTGCACCAGGCGATCGAGGCCAAGGAAGGCGTCGAGATCAAGGCCGAGAACCAGACTCTGGCCACCATCACGCTGCAGAACTACTTCCGCATGTACGACAAGTTGTCGGGCATGACCGGTACCGCCGAGACCGAGGCCGCCGAGTTCGACCAGATCTACAAGCTCGGTGTGCTGCCGATCCCGACGAACAATCCGATGATCCGCAAGGATCAGACCGACCTCATCTACAAGACCGAAGAGGCCAAGTTCGCCGCGGTCGTCGACGACATCACCGAACGCCACGAGCTGGGCCAGCCGGTGCTGATCGGTACCACCAGCGTCGAGCGCTCGGAGTACCTCAGCCGCCAGCTCGCCAAGCGTGGCATCCCGCACACCGTGCTCAACGCCAAGTTCCACGAGCAGGAAGCGCAGATCGTGGCCGAGGCAGGCCGGATCGGCGCGGTCACCGTCGCCACCAACATGGCCGGTCGTGGTACCGACGTCGTGCTCGGCGGCAACCCCGACATCATCGCCGACACTCGTCTGCGCAAGGCCGGGCTGGATCCCGTGCACACCCCCGAGGAGTACGAAGCCGCCTGGGACGAGGCGATCACGGTCGCCCGTGAGGAGGCTGCCGAGGAGGCGATCGCGGTCAAGGAGGCCGGCGGACTGTACGTGCTGGGCACCGAACGGCACGAGTCGCGTCGTATCGACAACCAGCTGCGCGGCCGGTCCGGACGTCAGGGCGACCCCGGCGAATCCCGCTTCTACCTCTCACTCGGCGACGAGCTCATGCGTCGATTCAACGGTGCTGCGCTCGAGGCGATCATGAACCGCGTCAACCTGCCCGACGATGTGCCCATCGAGGCGAAGATGGTCACCAAGGCCATTCGCAGTGCGCAGACGCAGGTCGAGCAGCAGAACTTCGAGGTCCGCAAGAACGTTCTGAAGTACGACGAGGTGATGAACGAGCAGCGCAAGGTGATCTACGCCGAGCGCCGCACCATCCTCGAGGGCCAGGACCACGCCGAGCAGGTTCAGACGATGATCGACGACGTCGTCGGTGCTTATGTCGACGGTGCGACCGTCGAGGGATACGCCGAGGACTGGGATCTCGACGAGCTCTGGACTGCTCTGCGCACGCTGTACCCGATCGAGCTCGACCCCAAGGAAGTGGTGGGGGAGAACGAGTTCGGTGAGCGTGACGACATCTCGCCCGAGGAGCTGAAGGACACTCTCGTCGCCGACGCCCATGAGGCGTATGGGCGACGCGAGGAGGAGATCACCGGGATCGCCGGCGACGGTGCGATGCGCCAGGTGGAGCGCAGCGTGCTGCTCAGCGTCCTCGACCGTAAATGGCAGGATCACCTCTACGAGATGGACTACCTCCGCGAGGGCATCCACCTGCGGTCGATGGCCCAGCGCGATCCGGTGGTCGAGTATCAGCGCGAGGGTTTCGACATGTTCCAGGGCATGCTCGAGGGCCTCAAGGAGGAAACCCTCCAGCTGCTCTACCACGTCCAGGTGCAGACCGAGCCTGCCCAACCGGCGCCGATGCTCGACGCCATCCCGGTGGCGACCCAGTCCGGTGTGGCGCTCGGTCAGTCGGCTCCGGCCGCACCGGCCGCCCAGCCCGAGCCGCAGGAACCCGAGCAGCAGGTTCCGGCCGCGCTGCGTTCGGCGCCCGAAGAGGAACGTCAGATGACGTACTCCGGCCCGTCGGAGGATGGTGGCACTGAGGTGTACACCGAGTTCGACGACGAGGACTACGATCCGGCGCTGGTCTCGGCGACGCGACGGGAACGTCGGGCAGCGGCGCGTGCCAACCAGAAGGGTTCGGGGGCCAAGCCGCCGAAGTCCAAGAAGCGTCGCCGCTGATTTTTCCGGCGCGTGAGGGAACCGGGTGGTTCTCCGTCGCGTCGGAAAGGTCATGGAGATACCTCGAGTCGTGATTCGGTCGGCGCCCGCCTATGAACCCGAGCCGGGCGCCGAACCCCACCTGAACGCTGCCGTCCTGACCGCACCCCCGCCCGCGCCTGCGCGCGCCGCGGTGGCACGCGGCGTGGCGACCGCCCGCGATGCGCGACGCCAGGCGGTACTGGCGGTCACTCTCGTCCTGGAGGTGATCGACCGGCGTCGAGGGTCTGCCCAACTCGAGTCCGTCGCGTCGGGCACGGTGCGCGACCAGGTCGCTGCGCTGGTCCGTGTCCAGGGTGTGCGCGCCTCCGGAACCGGTTCGACGCTGCGTCGTGTGCACGTCCAGATGTGCGGGCCCGCCGGCGCAGAGGTCTTCGGCAGCATGACCTGTGGATCGCGGGTCCGTGCGTTCGCCGGCCGCGTCGAATACCGTCCGTGCCGGGTCCGGCCCCGCGGTGCCAACCGACCCGGAACACCGCGCATCGTCGAATATCGTTGGCAGCTGGTTAGTTTCACCGTTGTCTGAATCGGCGTCAGACCCGGGGCACTAGGATCAACTGCGTGGTGAACCGGCTGTCGGCGCGAGACTCGATGTTCTACTTTCTCGACGACACGAGTTCCACCACGCACCTGGGAAGTCTGCTCATCGTGTCGCCGGGGCCCAAGTCCAGCGGCGCGAGTGGTGCACGGCGGACGCTCGATTACCCGGCACTGGTGTCGCTGGTGGAGAACCGACTTCAGCTGGTGCCGCGGTACCGGCAGGTGGTCCGCGAGGTCACCTTCGGCCTGGCACGGCCGGTGTGGTCAGACGACCCCGACTTCGACATCAACTTCCACATTCGCCGGGCCGGACTGCCCAAACCCGGTGGTGCCGAACAACTCCACGATCTCGTTGCGCGGGTCATGTCGCGCCCCCTGGACCGGACCCGTGCGCTGTGGGAGATGTATCTGATCGAGGGCCTGCCCGACGGTCAGCTCGCGATCCTGACCAAGTCTCACCGGTGCCTCGTCGACGGACACGCCTCCCGCGAGATCAGTGAGGTGATCTGCGACAGCGTTGTCAGTGTCGAGAAGCTGCCCGAGGATCTGTGGATGCCGAAGTCGCCTCCGGGTGCGGCGGCGTTGGCCGTCGGGGCGCTCGCGGAGGCGTTGTCGAGGCCGACGGAGCTGGTCGAGTCGCTGGTGTCGGGCAATTCGGTTGTCGGCGGTCTCCGCCATGCCGCAGGGTCGACAATCGATCGAATCGGCACCACCATCCGGCAGCTGGTCGATTCGGCACCGAGCAGTCCGTTCGACACCGCGAGCACCTCGACCCGGATCTTCACCACGGCGTCGGTACCGCGTCGTGGATGCGCCAAGATCGCCGACCGCAACGGATGCACTGTCAACGATGTCGAGCTCGCGATCATCTCCGGCGTGATGCGCCGGTGGCTGTTGTCGGTACAGGAGTTCATGCCGTCTGATGACACCGTTCGGGTGGTCCTGCCGCTGTCGGCGCGGGAATCGGGTGTGGAACGCACACCGGAGGACAACACTCGATGGATCACCGTCGACCGTCCCGGTTTCGTGACCGATCTGCCGGTGGGCGAGGACAATCCGAAGGTCCAGTTGGCTCAGGTGGCCGGGCTGGCCAATCGGTATGCGCAGTCCTCGCGGCGCGTCACGATGGGACCGTCGCCGCTGCTGCCCGATCTGGGCGTCGTGCCGTTCCCCGAGTTGAGTTCGCGGGCGTTCAACAACCTCGGCGGTCGCGCTTTCAACGTGCCCATCTCGATGGCGATCACCCCGGTGGCAACCCGTTACCTCGCCGGATTCACCGTGTCGGATCTCCATGTGGTTCCGACGTTGATGTCGGGGCGGGCGCTGGCGATCAGCGTCGTCGACTACGGCGACAAGCTGCAGTTCGCGTTCATCGCCGATCGTGGTGTGGTCAGCGATCTGCCCGCGATGGCCGACTACGTGACCGAGGCCTTCGACGAGTTGCTCGCCACGAAGTAGCGTGGGCGGGCAGCGTAGTTGAGCGAGAGGGTGCGATGAGGGTTTATTTTCCGGCGACGTTGACCATGTTGTCCGAGCTGACCGACACCGGTGAGTTCCGGCCGATCGGCGGCACCGCATTCGCCCTCACCCCGGCCTTGCGTGAGTCCTTCTCCGCCGGCGACGACGAGGAACTGGCCGAGGTCGCGATGCGTGACGCGGCGCGCGCGTCGTTGCGACTGCTGTCCGGTGAGGCGCCCGAACCCGGTGACGTGCAAGCGGACTCCGAACTCGAGGCCGACGCCGAGGTCACCAAACCCGGCGTCACCCCGAAGCTTCCGCCGCGCCGGGTGGTGATCTCCGCCGACGTCGACGATGTCACGCCGCGCCCGGATCTGGACAACGCCGTGGTCAAGGTGGCCGGGCCGATTCCGATCAGTGCGATCGCGTCGGTGCACGTCGACGGAGCTGACGCCGAGGATGCGGTGCGTACCGCGGCCGTGGTGATCGACGCCGCAGATCTCGGCGACGAGGATGCCGAGCTGGCCCTGGGAGACGTCGAAGACCACGACCTCGCCTGGTACGCCACTCAGGAGATCCCGTTCCTGTTGGATCTGCTGTAGGAAGTGGTCCGCCTGTCACGGTTGATGTCCGCGACTGTGCTCGTGGTGCTCGCGGCCGGGTGCGCGCCCAAGGAGGACCAGATGAGTATTGAGAGTGTCATGTCGGCGGCGCAGTCTGCGCCGTATTCGCGGTTTGATGACGCGGGTCTGGCGGAGATCGAGCGGAGTCGCGTGGTGAAAGTCGATCTGCGTTCGGGGACGCAGACCCTTGCTGCTCCGGAGATGGCGCTGGTGATCGACGGACCGCTGGGGCGGGAGTCGCTGGCGACGCGGACCATTGCGGTCGAGACCGATACCGTCGCAGATTCGTTGTCGCAGATCGTGTTCTGGGAGTCTGCGGACTCGGTGGCGGCGGCCATTGCCGAGGTGCGTTATGGCATCGGGCACTGGGGATTCAATGAGTCGCGGGTCGAGAACTGGGCGAAGGGGCTATTGCAGTCTGAGCAGGAGAAGCAGTCGGCAAAGACTTTTGTCTCATGCGGGGTGAGTCGCTCCGGTTGGTATCGGGTGTTCAAGTGAACTACTCACCCGACAAGCCGCGAATCGCCCTGCAGTACTTCATCTATGCCAGTGCCAAGCACTACCGTCCGGAGACTCTGGCAGAGGTTCGTGCCACCGGCATCATGCCGCTTCTGTAATTCGTCGAGTCCGCTTCGCTGCCATCACGAACCTGGCGACGGCGCGTCGAATGCGAACCGCCAGTGGCCAATGTCGTTGCCGGGGTGGAGAATCCGGATCAGCAAGTTTGTCGTCGATGTTGTCGAACAGATCCTCGATCACAGCGTCGTGCTGGGGGTACCCACCGGGTCACGAATGCCGACGGATGACGCAACTCCAGCGTGTGGACGATGTCTTGGTCGGAACGTGAGATTTCGTGAAAGCCGTCGACGAAGCCCGGAGCGAACGTGAAGCGCACGCGACTGTCGTCGACATCGCTTACCGAGTAGCGAATCGGGCCGTGTCCACCGGCGGAGCCCACCGTAAGCCCCGCGTCGAGGATCAGGGGTGGCCAGGAGTCGCCGGGCCAGACCCCCGCGTCGGGGCGATGGATTCCGGCCATGACGAGATCCCACGCGCGATCGATGTCGACTACGGTGCGGCGATGAACATTACGGAGGCCGTCTGAGGTGCGAATTGTCCATGACATACGGCGAGAGTAGCTGAAAGAGAATTACTATTCTAGAACCAGCGCTCTAAAAGCTTTGGAGCTCGTGTAGGAGTCCGACGCGCCTGGTTCAATGATCGGATGCCCCGCCCGCCGCGCTTCACCGACGACGACATCCTCGATGCCGCCCAGCGTTGTGTCGCCGAACACGGTGACCGAACGACGATCGCCGAGGTAGCCGGCGAACTGGACGGTCCGGTCGGGTCGATCTATCACCGGTTCGCCTCGCGTGACGAACTATTGGTCCGGTTGTGGCTACGGGCGATTCGACGGTTCCATGAGGGCCTGCTGTCAGCGCTCGATGTTGACGACGCGCACACGGCGTTGATCGCCGGAGCGGGTTTCACGCCGCGCTATTGCGATTCGCAACCCGGCGAAGCTATCGCGATGCGCCTCTACAGTCGACAGCGCCTGCTGGGTCGTGACCTTCCCGACCAGCTCCTCGTCGACATTGACACAGTGAATGATACTGTGCTGCAGCGAATCACGGCTCTGGCTGCGGAACGATTCGACGCGGCCGACGAGGAGGCGGTATTTCGCACCGACCTCGCCGTGCGTATCACGCCCTACGGCATGGTCCGCCCGTATCTGGGTGGGCGGATACCTCCGCTGGTCCAGCAGGCCGCGATGACCGCAGCCGACGCGATTCTCCGAGCAGGCGACCCTTCGTAGCGCGACGCTGCAGTCTGGTCTAACCTACGGAAGCGTAAGTTAGACGACTGCGGGGAGAACGGGGTGGTTTGGATGGGGTTGCTGGAGCGGTTCGAGGCGCCGGTCGCGGGTGTTGCGTCGCGTAGTCGCGGTGCCAAGTGGATGCGCGCGGCATTCGCGCGGGTCACCACACCATTGCTGCCCGACGACTACCTTCACCTGGCCAATCCGCTGTGGTCGGCCCGGGAGCTGCGTGGCCGGGTGGTCTCGGTTCGTCGGGAAACCGAGGACACCGCGACCATTGAGATCAAACCCGGCTGGGGCTTCTCCTTCGACTATCAGCCGGGCCAGTACGTCGGCATCGGCGTGCTCATCGAAGGTCGTTGGACCTGGCGTTCCTACTCGCTGACGTCGGTCCCCGGCGCGTCGACACCGTCGACCTCGGCCGGCTCGGAAGAGACCATCACGATCACCGTGAAGGCAATGCCAGAGGGATTCCTGTCGACGCACCTGGTCAACGGCGTCACCCCGGGTACCGTCGTCCGGCTGGCCGCGCCCAAGGGCGAGTTCGTGCTGCCCGATCCGCTTCCCGAGAAGATCCTGTTCGCGACCGCCGGCAGCGGCATCACGCCGATCATCTCGATGCTGCGGATGGTTCGGCAACGCAAGCAGCACACCGACATCGCGGTCATCCACTCGGCGCCGACCCCGGAAGATCTGCTGTTCGCCGACGAGTTGAAAGAACTCGCCGACGAGGGCGCGATCACCCTGCACGTGCAGCACACCCGCACCGACGGTCGCGTCACCCCGCACGTGCTGGCCGAACTGTGCCCCGACTGGGCGAGCCGGCAGACCTGGGCGTGCGGACCGAGCGGATTCCTCGACGGACTCCAGCAACAATGGACCGACGCCGGCGTCGCCGAGCAGCTGCACATCGAGCGCTTTGCCCTCGAGCGCGGTGCGGTCGGCGCGCAGGGCGGGACCGTGACCTTCGGCCGCACCGGCAAGACCGCCGAGATCGACGGCGCAACCACGTTGCTCGAGGCGGGGGAGTCGGCCGGTGTGCTGATGCCGTTCGGGTGCCGGATGGGAATCTGCCAGAGCTGCGTGGTGATGGTGGACAAGGGTTGCGTTCGTGACCTGAGGACCGGCGCCGAGCACGTGGAAGGCGAACGCATCCAGACCTGTGTCAGTGCCGCGGCCGGCGACTGCACCATCGACGTCTGAAACTTTCGATAGTCTGGCGGCGTGACCGAGTCGACGTCGGAGCGCTGGCAGGATCAGGTACCAGTCCTCGGTGACGGGGTGATCACCCTGCGGGCCCACCGCGCCGACGACGTCGAGCGCGTCGTCGAGCTCGCGCGAGACCCGGAGTCGGTCCGGTGGACGACCATCCCGAGCCCGTATGCCGCGGTCAACGCCGAAGAGTTCATCTTCGGCTATGTCGCGCACTCCTGGCAGGACGGGACCGCGATGACGTGGGCCATCGAGTTCGACGGCCGCTTCGCCGGCACGGTGGAGTTCCGCGGCGCCGGGCAGATCGTCGACATCGGGTACAGCGTGCATCCGGACTGTCGAGGGCGCGGCGTGGCCCGGCGCGCCGTCATCGCGGGTGTCGAAGAAGTCTTCCGCGCCGGCAAGACAGTGGTGCAGTGGGCGTGTGTCGTCGGCAACGAGTCGTCGTTGCGGGTGGCGCACGCGTGCGGTTTCCGGTTGACCGCGATGGTTCCCGACTCCCTCGAAGTTCGCGGCGAGGTTCGCGACGCGTGGGTTGGGTCGCTGCACGCCGGCGACACTTTCGAGCCGAAAACTGTCTGGCGTGCAACGTCTTTCAGAACTGATCGGTTCTTGCTGCGGCCCCTCGAGGAACGCGACGACGAGCGCATTCGTGAAACCCTCGACGATCCCATCTCCCGCAAATACCTGTTCGCGCGGCCCGATCCACTGCTGCTGGAACACGCCGCGGCCGAACGGACCCGCAAGGTCTGGAACGCCGCGCGCGGCGAAACGTGCACGTGGGTGGTCTCCGACAAAGAGACCGACACCTACCTCGCCGACATCACCATGCTCAAGATCGACGACGTCACCGGTGCCGAGGTCGGTTTCTACACCCATCCGGAGTCGCGGGGGACCGGTGTTCTCGGCGAAGCCGTGCCAGCGTCGGTGCAGCACGCCTTCGATGTGCTCGGCTTCCGTCGGCTGACGCTGCTGGCCGCCGACAGCAACAAGGGCTCCAAGTCGTTGGCCACCAGGGCGGGCATGCACTACTACGGCACCCAGCGATTGGCCGCCCGCTCGGCCGGGATATTCGAGGACCTCGTCGCCTACGAATTGCTGCGCGACGATCCCGATTTCGACGGCAATCCCTGACCTTCCAACGGGCCAGCCCCGGCGTAATCGAGTGATGACCGTCACATCCGACGCAGTGGGTGGACAGGACTGATCGCGCCAACCTACGCTGTCGTAAGTTACGGAAACGTAGCCACTGGTTCCGTCCACACGATGTATGGGAGGCACATCCATGGCGATCACAGATATTCCCGAGTACGCGCACCTCAGCGATGCAGATATCGAGGAACTCGGTGCGGCGCTCGACAAGATTCGCGTCGAGATCGAGGCGGACCGCGGCGAGCGCGACGCCCGCTACCTACGCAACACCATCCGCTTCCAGCGTGGCCTGGAGTTGGTCGGCCGGGCGCTGATCCTTGGGTCCACCAAGCGGTCGATGTGGTGGGCGGGTGCTGCGTCGCTTGGCGTCGCCAAGATCGTCGAGAACATGGAACTCGGCCATAACGTGATGCACGGCCAGTGGGATTGGATGAACGACCCCGAGGTGCACTCCACCACCTGGGAGTGGGACAACACCGACCCCGCCGCGCACTGGAAGCACACCCATAACTACATCCATCACAAGTACACCAACGTGCTCGGCATGGACGACGACATCGGCTACGGTCTGATCCGCGTCACCCGCGACCAGAAGTGGCGTCCGTTCAACGCGGGCAACCTGGTCTACAACACCGCGCTGATGCTGCTGTTCCAGTGGGGTGTGGCCGCGCAGCACCTCGAGCTGGGCCGTAAGCGTCGTACGCCGGAGGCCAAGGCGCAGTTCCGCAAGGACCTGGCCGACGTCGGTACCAAGATCGGCAAGCAGGTCGGCAAGGACTACGTCATCTACCCAGCGCTGGCGAGCGCCGTGATGGGCAGCCGCGTCGGCTACGGACAGGCGTTCGCCAAGGCCGCCACGGCCACCGCGATGGGCAACGTCATCCGCAACATCTGGGCAAACGCCGTCATCTTCTGCGGGCACTTCCCCGACGGTGCAGAGAAGTTCACCAAGCAGGACATCGACAACGAGACGCAGTCCGAGTGGTACCTGCGACAGATGTTGGGCAGCGCCAACTTCCGCTGTAATTTCCCGCTCGCCTTCATGAGTGGCAACCTCTCGTACCAGATCGAGCACCATCTCTACCCCGATCTGCCGAGCAACCGTCTCGCGGAGATTTCGATCCAGGTGCAGGCGCTGTGCCAGAAGTACGACCTGCCCTACACCACCGGATCGTTCCTTCTGCAGTACGCCAAGGCGTGGCGCACCATCGCCAAGCTGTCGCTGCCGAACAAGTACCTCAAGGCCACCACCGACGATGCGCCGGAGACCGCTTCGGAGAACCGGTTCAAGAAGGGGCTGGCCGTCGAGCAGCGGCTGCACTCGACGTTCGATCCGCGTACCGGGCGTCGCTTCGGTCTGCGTACCGCGATCGACAAGCTCCGTGGCCGCCCGGTGCGTCAGGGAATCGTCGTCGACGCACCACTGAAGCGCTCATCCTCAGCGGCATGACACGGGGGACGTCGGACTCTCGTTCGAGGCATGCGGAACACGGCATAATGGTTAGCGATGGCCATCTCTGATATCCGCGAATACGCACACCTGACAGAGTCCGACGTCGAATCCCTCGGTGCCGAACTCGACGCTCTGCGCGTCGAGATCGAAAACGATCGAGGCATGCGCGACGTCCGATACCTGCATCGCACGATCATGGCCCAACGTGCGCTCGAAACGGCCGGCCGTCTCGTGTTGATCGGCAGCAACAAGCGGCCGCTGTGGTTGTTGGGAACCGGAATGCTCGCGGTCGCCAAGATCATCGAGAACATGGAACTCGGCCACAACGTGATGCACGGCCAGTGGGATTGGATGAACGACCCCGAGGTCCACTCCACCACCTGGGAGTGGGACATGGTCTGCGCGGCGCCGCACTGGAAGCATTCGCACAACTACATCCATCACAAGTACACCAATGTGCTGGGAATGGATCACGACGTCGGTTACCGGCTGCTCCGGGTCACGCGCGACGACCCGTGGGACCCGGGTTGCCTCCTGCAGCCGTTCTCCAACATCTTTCTGGCGGCGACCTTCGAGTGGGGTATCGCCCTACACGACCTCGAACTCAAAGAGGTCATCGTCGGAAACAAGCCCAAAGAGATTGCGATACCGCAGATCAAGGAGTTCCTGCGGAAGGTCGGCAAGCAACTCGGCAAGGATTATCTGCTCTTCCCGGCACTGACCGGTCCGAACTTCATGCACACATTGACTGCGAACCTCTCGGCGAATCTCATTCGCAATCTGTGGGCCTACGTGGTGATCTTCTGCGGACATTTCCCCGACGGCGCCGAGAAGTTCACCGCCGAGACGCTGGAGAACGAGACACAGGGTCAGTGGTACCTGCGACAGATGTTGGGTAGCGCCAACTTTCGGGCCGGGCCGGCGATGGCCTTCATGTCCGGCAACCTGTGCTACCAGATCGAGCACCACCTGTATCCCGATCTGCCGAGCAACCGGCTCGCCGACGTGTCGGTGCGGGTGCAGGCGTTGTGCGACAAGTACGACCTGCCCTACACCACCGGATCGCTCTGGTTCCAGTACCTCAAGACGCTGCGCACCATTCACAAACTCTCGCTTCCGGATTCGGTGCTGCGCCGCACGTCCGACGACGCGCCGGAGACGGCGTCGGAACGACGCTTCGCCGGGCTCGATCGCGCGACCGGGCTCAAGACCGCAATCAGGAATCTACGTGCCCGGCGCCGCGAGAGTCATTCGTGGCGAACGGCTTTCGCCTCCTAGTCGCTGATTGGACGCTAGCTCCTGATCAAACGCTGGGCCTCAATGCCCTGGATCGGGTGATCACGCTCGGTCAGCGAGTACCAGCACCACAAGGCGATGCCCAGGATCGCGGTGCCGACGCCGGCCGCGCACACCAGATTCCATCCGCCGGTTTGGTACAGCCATGCCGCGATCGACGAGCCCAGCACCCCGCCGGCGAAGTAGGCGACCATGTAGGCCGTCGTCAGTCGGGAGCGGGCGTCGCCGTCGAGTGAATAGACCGCGGCCTGGTTGGCGATCTGCACGCTTTGCACTCCGAAGTCGAAGACGAGCAGCGCGATGATCAGCACGATCACGTTGAACGCGCCGAAGTAGAGCAACGCCCAGCTGACGATCTGCAGCGCCCACACGCCGTATTGGGTGTGCCGCAGGAATCCGCGATCGGCGAGACGTCCGATCCGCGGCGCGGCCAACGCGCCGGCGACACCGGCCAGGCCGAACAGTCCGATCTCGGCCTCGGAGAAGTGATATCGCGATCCGCCGGAACCGGCCAACAGGAAGGCGATCGCAGTCCACATGCCGCTGAAGGCCGCCATGTTGAGTCCGCCCAGCACCATGCGGTGGCGCAGGACGCTTTCGTTGCGGATCAGCGTGAGTATCGATCGCAGCGCTGCGCCGTAGCGGGTGTCGCCGTTGTGTGCGGTGGTGGTCGTCGGCGCGCGGAACCACACCGCGACGGCCATCAGGATCTGCACGGCTGCGGCCACGACGAGAACCGATCGCCAGCCGCCGACCTGAGCGACCAGACCGCTGATGACGCGCGAGAACAGGATGCCGATGAGTAGGCCGCTCATCACCGTGCCGACCACTGCGCCGCGCTCCGACGGTCCGGCGACCGCGGCCGCCCACGGCACCACGACCTGCGCGGCCGACGCCGAGATTCCGACGGCGAACACCATGACCAGCAACATCGCGTATGCGGGTGACAGCGCGGCGATCACCAGGGCCAGCACCGACACCAGCAGCAGGCCGGCGACGAGGCGTCGTCGATTGACGAAGTCACCCAGGGGGACCACGAAGGCCAGGCCGATCAGATAGCCCGCCTGCGTCGCGGAGATCGCGAGTCCGGCTGCGCCGGTGGAGATTCCGAAGTCGATGCTGACTTCGTGGAGTAGTGGCTGCAGGTAGTAGAGGCAACCGGCCGACGAGCCGGCTGTTACCGCGAACAGCAGGACGACGAGACGGCTGAGGTGTGTCGACGTGTCCGCATGAGCGGAATCGGCGCAGATCGAATCTGTCATGCCACCATGGTCGTCGCACTCGGCCATTATGAAAAGCGATGAATTCTG
Source organism: Actinomycetes bacterium (assembly GCA_023461275.1). Classification (GTDB taxonomy): domain Bacteria; phylum Actinomycetota; class Actinomycetes; order Mycobacteriales; family Mycobacteriaceae; genus Gordonia. The sequence goes on from JAEYMI010000073.1 coordinate 14,028, forward strand.
ATGGTGCCATCTATTCTATAGATAAATCCGATGGGAGGTGGTGACCGTGGAGCTGCGACAACTCGAATACTTCCTGGCGTGCTGCGACCACGGCACGTTCACCGCGGCCGCGCGTGCGCTCAACGTTGTGCAGTCGGCGGTGTCGACGTCGGTGGCTCGACTCGAACGCGAGGTCGGGGAGCAGCTGTTCGACCGCACGTCGACGGCGCTGATCCTCACCGAGGCCGGACATGCTGCGATCGCTCCGGCTCGTGCGGCGCTGCGTGCTCGGCAGGAAGTGGCCGACGCGGTCGCTGGTGTGCACGGCGACATCCGCGGCGAGGTGTCGCTCGGGGCGTTGGTCAACATTGCGACCATCGATCTCGCGGCGGCCTTTGAGGTCGTCCACCAGCGGCATCCCCGGGTCAGCATCGCCATGCGCCAGAGTCAGCAGGGCAGTGCCGGCAATATCGCCGCGCTGCGGTCGGGTGCGCTGGATCTGGCGCTGCTCGGTGGTCCCGACGACGAGTTGCCTGGAATCGTGGTGCACCCCTTGGCTTCTGAACCACTGGTGTTGGTCTGCCCCGCTGAGCATCGCCTCGCGCGTGCCGGACAGTTCAGTGTCGCCGACCTGGAACACGAACGCCTCATCGACTACCCGCCGGGCTGGGGCACACGCGCGGTCGCCGACCGTCGAATCCCGTTCCGGCACACGGTGATCGAGGTAGCGGATCAGTACTTCGGAATCCAACTGGCGTGCAGCGGCTTCGGTGTCACCCTGGTGCCGCGCAGTGTGGCGCTGTCGCAGACATCGAACGGTATCGCCACCTGCATCGACGCCGACCTCACCTGGGTGATCTCGATCGCCCACTCCGCCAACCGAACACCGTCGATCGCGGCGCAGGCGGTGCTCGACGTGGTCGTCGAGGCGGCCGCCCACTGATCCGTCCACGATCAGTTCTGTTCTGCGGCTTCGCGTCTGGTGCGGTTGCGTTCGCGTTCTTGGTGTCGGCGGGCGTGTTTGGCTGCCACCCGGGGTTGTGTGCGGGTGGGTTCGGGGGTGGTGCTGGTGTTGTGGGGTGGTGGGGGTTGGGGTGCGGGGGTGAAGCGG
>JAEYMI010000074.1 GCA_023461275.1 Actinomycetes bacterium
CTACGTCGGCAACGGACAACCCCACGGCCCACGACCCAACCCCAACAAACCGTCACCGAAGTCCTGATACACCAACTGTCACCAATGTCTTGATGCAGAACTGTCACCTATGTCCCGATACATCACAGGTCTAGGCCCAATGCCCAACACTCCACTCGAACATGTGTTCTACACTTCTGGAGTGGGCTGGGACCAGGGACCGCCGACGTGGTCGGAGATGGAGCGCGTGCTGTCGGGGCGCGCGCCGGGTGGCGGCCGTCCGGGCGAGTACTTCGGACCCGAGGGGGACGGCGGCGATAGCCCTGCCTGGTCGCGGAAGCGGGGGGCTTTCCACGCCGACGACGTCACACCTCAGCAGTCGAGCGTCGCCTATGCGGAACTGCACGCGCACAGTGCCTACAGCTTTCTCGACGGTGCGTCGATGCCTGAGGACATGGTCACCGAGGCACAACGCCTCGGGCTGAAAGCGCTCGCCCTCACCGACCACGACGGTTTCTACGGAATCGTCCGATTCGCCGAAGCAGCACGGCAATTCGGGATGCCGACGGTATTCGGTGCCGAGCTTTCGCTGGAACCCGACGTCGCACGCACCGGCGTCCCCGACCCGCCCGGCGAGCATCTGCTGGTGATCGCGCGTGGCGGTGAGGGTTATCGGCGCCTGTCGCGCACCATCGCCGACGCCCACATGACCGGCGGCGAGAAAGGATTGCTGCGCTACGATCGCGACCGCCTGCCCGACGTGGCCGGCGGGCAGTGGTTGATCCTGACCGGTTGTCGCAAGGGTGCGGTGCGTCGGGCGCTCGACCGGGCCGGGGTGTCCGCCGCCGAACAGGCGCTGCGAGACCTCACCGAACGCTTCGGGCCCGATAACGTCGCCGTCGAATTGACCGCGCAGGGACTGGCTTTCGACGACGACCGCAATGCCGCACTCGCCTCGATCGCCCGGGCCTGCCGGGTGCCGACCGTCGCCACCACCGGGGCACATTTCGCCGGCCCCGACCGTCGACGACTGGCCATGGCGGTCGCGGCGGTCCGTGCTCGCACCGACATCGACACCATCGACGGCTGGATGCCCGGCGTCGGGGGTGCGCATCTGCGCAGCGGCGACGAGATGCTGCGGTTGCTGCCCGGTCACCCCGAGGCAATCGACAACGCGGTCGGCCTCGCCGCCGACTGTGCCTTCGAATTGGGTTTGATCGCACCACAATTGCCGCCCTTCAAGGTTCCCGACGGTCACACCGAGATCACCTGGCTGCGAGAGATGACGATGACCCGGGCGCTGCGGCGGTACGGCACGCCGATGCAGCACCCGCAGGCCTACCGGCAGATCGAACACGAACTGGCCATCATCGAAACCCTGGATTTTCCCGGCTACTTCCTGGTGGTCGCCAGCATCGTCGACTTCTGTAAAGACAACGACATCCTGTGTCAGGGAAGGGGTTCGGCGGCCAACTCGGCGGTGTGCTTCGCGCTCGGCATCACCAACGTCGACCCGGTCGCCAATGAGCTTCTCTTCGAACGGTTTCTGTCACCGGAACGCGACGGGCCGCCCGACATCGACGTCGACATCGAATCCGACCGCCGCGAGGAGGCCATCCAGTTCGTGTATCGCCAGTACGGTCGGGAGTACAGCGCGCAGGTCGCCAACGTCATCACCTATCGCGGCAAATCGGCGGTCCGGGATATGGCTCGCGCCCTCGGCTATTCCACCGGCCAGCAGGATGCGTGGAGCAAGATGCCCGACGAAGCGCCCGACGACGTCACCGATCTGGCATCCCAGATCCTGCACATGCCAAGACATCTGGGAATCCACTCGGGTGGCATGGTGATCTGTGATCGGCCCATCGCCGATGTCTGTCCCACCGAGTGGGCACGCATGGAGAACCGTAGCGTCCTGCAATGGGATAAAGACGACTGTGCGGCAATCGGATTGGTCAAGTTCGATCTGCTCGGCCTCGGTATGCTCTCGGCGCTGCACTACGCCATCGATCTGGTGGCCGAGCACAAAGGCATCGAGGTGGATCTCGCGCAGTTGGACCTATCCGAGCAGGCCGTCTACGACATGCTATGTCGCGCAGACTCTATCGGCGTGTTCCAGGTGGAATCCCGCGCGCAGATGGCGACGCTGCCGCGACTCAAACCGCGCACCTTCTACGACCTCGTCGTCGAGGTGGCACTGATCCGCCCGGGCCCCATCCAGGGCGGGTCGGTGCACCCCTACATCCGACGCCGCAACGGACTGGAGAAGCCCGACGTCGAGCATCCGTCGATGCACAAGTCGCTGGCCCGCACGCTGGGGGTGCCGCTGTTTCAGGAGCAGCTCATGCAGTTGGCCGTCGACGTCGCCGGATTCGACGCCACCGAAGCCGACCAACTACGACGAGCCATGGGCTCCAAGCGATCTCCCGAACGCATGGAGAATCTGCGGCGCCGGTTCTACGCCGGTATGCAGCGTGAACACGGCATCACCGGTGAGGTCGCCGACCGCATCTTCGAAAAGATGGCGGCCTTCGCCAATTTCGGCTTCCCGGAAAGTCATTCGCAGAGTTTCGCGTCGCTGGTGTTCTATTCGTCGTGGTTCAAGCTGCATCATCCGGCGGCGTTCTGCGCGGCGTTGCTGCGGGCGCAGCCGATGGGTTTCTACTCGCCGCAGTCGTTGGTGGCCGACGCCCGACGCCACGGGGTGGTGGTCCATCGGCCAGACGTCAATGTGTCGCTGCCGCATGCGACGTTGGAGAACGATGGCCTCGAGGTCCGGTTGGGGTTGGCCGGGGTGCGGGGTGTCGGCGACGAGATCGCTCAGCGGATCGTCGAATCACGCAGTGCTGATGGAGAGTTCGCCGACATGACGGACCTGTCGCGGCGGGTGGAACTGACGACCAAACATCTCGAGGGGCTGGCGGCGGCCGGGGCATGTGATTGTTTCGGGCTCAGTCGTCGGCAGGCGTTGTGGGAGGCGGGTGCGGCAGCCCGGGTGCGGTCGGATCAATTGGCGTTGGATCAGGCGGTGCGGACCCCGACGCTTCCGGGGCTGTCGGACATCGAGTTGGCGGCCACCGATGCGTGGGCGACAGGTATCACCCCGACGTCGTATCCGACTCAGTTCCTGCGGCCGAAGCTGGATGCGATGGGAGTCAAGCCCGCCGAAAAGTTGCTGGATGTGCCCGATGGGTCGAAGGTTGTGGTCGGAGGAGCTGTTACGCATCGCCAACGTCCAGCAACGGCGTCCGGTGTGACGTTCATCAATCTCGAAGACGAAACCGGCATGGTTAACGTCGTGTGCTCAGTGGGGCTATGGACTCGTTACCGAAATCTGGCACACTCAGCCTCGGCATTGCTGATCCGAGGCACGGTGCAGAACGCCGAAGGTGCGGTGACAGTGGTGGCCGAACACCTGCAGCGACTCGACCTTCGGGTGGGCTCTCGTTCAAGAGATTGGCATTAGAGGTTTGGCGCCACACGCGGATGCGTGGTTGTGCCACGAGAGGGAGCAGGTCGGGTGCCGAGACAAGTTGTGGTGACTGCCAAACCGAGTAGTCGCAAGGGTCCGTTGGTGGAGACCGGACCAGACGGGTCGATCACCATCTACGTCCGTGAGCCGGCGACCGAGGGCAAGGCCAACAAGGCCGTCGCCGAGGTGCTCGCCAAGCACCTGGGCGTTCCGAAGAGCAAGGTGGCCCTCGTCGGTGGGGCCACCTCACGCACCAAACGTTTTCGCGTCGGCTGAGGTTTCGGTTCTGCTGAGTTACACAGCGCCGTCGAACCCGTTCTGTCGCCACGCTTCGTAGACGACGATGCTCGCGGCGTTGGCGAGGTTGTGTGACCGTCGGCCGGCCAGCATCGGGATGCGGACCCGGTCGGTGACCTCGGGTTGGTCGAGGACCTCCTCGGGCAGGCCGGTCGGTTCCGGGCCGAACAGCAGTACGTCGCCGGGGCGGTAGTCGACGTCGGTGTAGTAGCGCTCGGAGTGAGCGGTGAAGGCGAACACCCGCTCGGGTTTCAGGGCAGCCCAGGCCGACGGGAGGTCGGGGTGCACGGTGACCGTCGCCATTTCGTGGTAGTCCAGGCCGGCGCGTTTGACCTGCGCGTCGGACATGTTGAATCCCAACGGCTCGATCAGGTGCAGCTCACAGCCGGTATTGGCGGCCAGCCGGATCGCGTTGCCCGTGTTGGGCGGGATACACGGCTGGAAGAACATGATCCTGAACAAGCGCTGACGACCTCTCTTGTGCGTGCGATGAACCCGGTGGATGGCTACTTCGCAGGGTAGATCGCCGTCGACGCGGTCACCGCGGCCAGGTGGTGATGGCCTGGATACGGTCCCTCCGCTGACGCTCCGGGTCCTACTCGACCAGCGACCGGGCGCGACCAGCAGAAGGCAAGCGGCACAACGCAACCCGCCAGAACAGAAACCCCACCTCTCGTTAGAAACACTGCGCACGCGCAGTGTTTCTAACGAGAAGCGGGGTTTCTGTCCGTCAGGCGTCGAAGTGAGCGCAGATCAGGCTGACTTCAGCACCACGTCCGGTGTCTGCTTGGCCGGCGGGAGTCCGATGCTGGCGTCGTAGCCACGGAAGTTCTCCAGCCACCATCGCCAGTCCTCGGGCACCAGATCGAACGGCTTGGCGTGGCCCAGCTCTCGGGCTGCCCACACCGGCCAGTGCGGATTCGACAGCGCGGGTCGGCCGAGGAACACCAGGTCGACGAGCTCATCGCGGATCACCTGATCGGCGGTTTCCGGGATACCGAGATTCCAACTGGTACCGACCGGGATTCCGACCTCGCGGCGCACCCGATTGGTCTTCTCGATCATGAAGGCCTCACGACCCATGGGCGGATCGATCATCTCGTCGGTGTTGAAGCCCAACGAGATGTCGGCCAGGTCGAGACCGTGATCCTTCATCCAGCCGATGGCAACCAGCGAATCCTCGAACTGGGTGCCCGCCGGATTGAGGTCGTCGGCACCCAGACGCATCGTCAGCGGGTATTCCTCTGGCCAGACCTCGCGGACCGCGTCGAGCGCCTCGAGATGGAAGCGAGTCCGGTTCTCCAAGGAGCCCCCGTACTGGTCGGTTCGCTTGTTGGCCAGCGGCGAGAAGAACTCAGCACCGAGATAGCCGTGCGCATAGTGCATTTCGAGCCACTGGTAGCCGGCGTCCAGAGCGCGCCGCGCGGCATCGGCATAGCTGCGGTGCACGGCCTTGATCTCGTCGACGGTCAACTCGTGTACCGGCCACGAGTGGTCTCCGCCATACGGAATGGCCGACGGCGCAACACATTCCCACCCGTTGGGGTGGTCGGCGGGCAGCTGTGAGTTGCCGGGGAATCCGGGGTAGGACTTGTGGGGTGCAACCTCGCTGCCCTTGCGGCCGGTGTGGCCGAGTTGGATCGCCGGCACACCGCCGAAGCGCTTGATGATGTCGGTGACCCGACGATGTCCGTCGATCTGATCGTCGGACCAGATGCCCGCGCATTCGGTGGTGGTGCGTCCCTCGGGTGAGATGGCGACCTGCTCGGGAAAGATGAGCCCGAATCCACCCGACGCACGCGCGCCCAGGTAGCAGACGTGGTAGTCGTCCATCTTTCCGTCCACCGATGAGTACATCGTCATCGGCGACATGACGATGCGGTTGCGCAGCGTCACTCCTTTGAGGGTGAAGGGTGAGAAGAGGTCAGGCATGGCGGGGTCCTCGAATGATGTGTCGGTGCTGATCAGGGCTTGTGGACGACTGTCCCGCGAGTGCGAGGGCGTCGAACGAAACCAATGACACCAATCCTGCGCGCCGCGCCGATTACCCCATCGATTCCGCGCGGTAACTGTTGCCTCACGCGACGGGGCTCGGCGATGTGAGAAGAATGTGGGGTGCCCGTAACCTGATCGGCACGAGGACAGTGCCCAGTCGACGCCGGCGGGACCCCCTCAGACCGACAGGCTGGTGTTGGCGCCACACAGTACTACGCACAGCGTCGAATCTGGTTGTGCTACAACAGCTCCGGCCATCACCGCGGCCACCGCGGTGGCGGTTCCGTGCTCGACGAGCATCCGCGCGTCGGCCCAGAGGTGGCGTCGGGCGGCGATGATGTCCTCGTCGGAGACCGTGACGCCGGTGACCTTCCGGTCGGCGATCAAAGACCAGCAGATCGATCCGACGCGGGTTGAGCCCAGCGAGTCCGACGCCACGCTCGAATTCTCCACGTCAACCGGCTTACCGTGCGCAAGCGCCTGATTCAGGCACGACGACCCGACGGGCTCGGCGCCGAACAAGGCGTCGTCGGGCCGCAGCGTGGTGGCCATACCACCCAGCAGACCGCCGCCACCGACACAGACGACGGTGGTGAGCGGCCCGTCGATCTCTTCGGCCAGTTCCAGGCCGATGGTCCCCGCACCGGCGACGATGTCGGGCAGATCGTAGGCGTGCAGCGGCAGTGCACCCGTGTCGGCGGCGAGTTGGACGGCGGCGTCAGCAGCCTGCTGATATCGATCGCCGACGAGGTGGACTGTCGCGCCGAGCGCGTGCAGGGCGTCGACCTTCACCTGCGGCGCGGTCTCGGGCACCACGACCGAGCACCTGGTGCCGGCGATCCGAGCCGCATGCGCCGCACCGATGGCCGCATTACCACCGGAAGCCACGATCACTCCGGCGTCGGTCAGCCGACCGTCGTCGCGTGCCCGGAGCACCGCGTTGAGGCTGCCCCGCAGTTTGAAGGAGCCGCCGATCTGGGTGAATTCCAACTTGAGCACCACCGGAGTCGGCCCGTGCGGTGTCGGCAGCGTCAGTGAGAGCAGCGGCGTATGCCGAACGTGGCCGGTGATGCGGTCCCGGGCGGCAAACACATCAGCTGCGGTGACGGCAAGGGTTCCCATACGTTCACCGTAGGCCGCACCGGGGGTGGAACAATGGTCGCGTGACCGCTATACGACTCGACGGCAAAGCCACCCGCGACGAGATTTTCGCCGACCTCGGCGAGCGGGTGGAGAAGCTCCGTGCTGCCGGTGTGGTGCCCGGACTCGGCACCGTCCTGGTGGGCGACGATCCCGGCTCTCAGTCCTACGTCAAGGGCAAGCACGCCGACTGCGCGCGCCTCAACATCGCGTCGATCCGCCGAGATCTGCCCGCAGACATCAGCACCGACGAACTCAACGCGACGATCGACGAGCTCAACGCCGACCCGGCCTGTACCGGATACATCGTGCAGTTGCCGCTGCCGTCGCATCTCGACGAGAACGCCGCGCTCGAACGCATCGCACCCGAGAAGGACGCCGACGGCCTGCACCCGATCAACCTGGGTCGCCTCGTGCTCGGCAAGGAATCCACCCTGCCCTGCACCCCGCGCGGAGTCATCCATCTGCTGCGCCGCTACGACATCCCGATCGCCGGTGCGCGGGTGACGGTGGTCGGTCGCGGCGTGACCATCGGCCGGCCGATGGGCCTGCTGTTGACCCGGCGCAGCGAGAACGCGACCGTCACCCTCTGCCATACCGGAACCCGCGATCTCGCCGCGGAGGTCTCCCGCGCCGACATCGTCATCGCGGCCGCCGGAGTACCGCACCTGATCACCGCGGACATGGTCAAGCCCGGCGCCGCGGTCATCGACGTCGGGGTGAGCCGCACCGATGCCGGCCTCGTCGGCGACGTCGCACCGGATGTGTGGGAGGTCGCCGGCCACGTATCCCCGAACCCTGGCGGCGTAGGCCCGTTGACCCGCGCATTTCTGCTGGTCAACGTGGTCGAGCGGGCCGAGGCGATGCTTGCTGCGGGGGCCTCGGCGTGACATCGGGCCGCGAGGAGGCCGGTGTTCGCGTCGAGAACATCCGACGGGCCCGCGCGGCGCGCAGATACCTCGTTCAGATCCCGTACCTCATCGTGGTCCTGGCCTTTCTCGTCGGCGCGTTGCTGGTCCTGTTCGACCGCTGGCGTCGCGGTGCTTTCGTCTTCGGATCGGCACTGATTCTGGGGGCGGTGATGCGCGCCCTGATACCCACCTCCCGGGCAGGATTGCTCCAGGTGAGGAGCAAATTCACCGACGTGTCCGCGATGGCTTCGGTCGGCGCGCTGATCCTGTGGTTGGCGACGTCGATCGATCCTTTGGGCACGGATTGATTACAATATGGGTCAGAGGCGTGACCTGAAGTAGTGTGCCGGCGGCAGTCGGGTCCGTCTGACATGTGTGCTCGGCCCGCCGGACGACACAACAAATCGCAGGGGAACCCATCACTTCGACGAACAACGCCACCGACCTGGGGGAGTCCACGTCGTTGGGAGTGTCCGCCGGCGGCGGGATCGTACATTGCGTTCTGCTGACCACGGACGAGGTCGGCCGATCGATTCTTGATACCCGCGTCATCGACGTGGATCCCACCGACGGACTCGACTCGTCGGACCGCGTCAACGCCGGCATCGACCTGATGCTGACCGCGGCACGCGAGGCCGGCCGCCGAGTCGGTCCCATCGGCGTGGCCACCCGCTCGAGTGCTGGTCGCGGCGGCGGTCTGCGTGGGTCCGGTCCGCGTCGGCAGATCACCCTCGTCGACGACGACGCGGCGGTGGTCGAATATCTCACCGCCAGTGGCGAGATCGCACGATTCGCGTCGGTGGTGATCATCGACTGCGGTGATACCGGGATGTCGCTGTACATCGTCGACCCGCACAGCCGCAGCATCAGCCACCCGCAACGGTCCACCGCGATCAGCGGACGTGAACTCGACGCGCTCCTGGCCGCGAAGGTACTTGCCGATAAATCCGTCGACGACGTGGCGCGCACCCGCAGTCGGCGCAGCGCTGTGCTCAGTGCCTGCCGGACGGCCAAGGAGGAACTCTCCGGCGCCTCCCCGACGGCGTCGGTCTCCATCCCGTCGCCCGACGGCACGACACGACGTACCCTCACCGCGCACACCGTCGACGAGACGGCCGACGAACTGGTGGCCGGCGCGGGTACCGCCGTCGAAGACTATGTGCGCCAAAACTTTTCGGATTCATCGTGGCCAGGGGCTCTGGTGCTCGTCGGCGGTTTGGCCAACCTACCCGCCGTCCGGGGGATGGTCGTTGCGGCCGCAGATTCCCTGAGCTCGGACGAAGCCACTGTCGAGGTCGTCACTCCCGCTGCGCCGCAGCTGATTTCGGCCGCCGGTGCGGCTTTGATGGCCCGGCATGCCGATCATGAGCGGTTGTCGTTCATCGGCGGCAGTCGCCGCCGTGTATCGCTGTCGGCTGCGCCGCTGGCGGTGGTGGGTGCGATCCTCGCCGCGGCCTTGATGACGGTTTACGCGGTGGGTTCGTCGCTCACCGGGAACCACAGTCCGGCACCGACCTCCACGTCGTCGAGCACGACCACGATCCTCGCCACGACCGCCGACTCGCCGGTCACCACGACCACTCCCACCGCCGCACTGGTCGAACCCACTGTGCCGCAGGAGATTCCGCCTAATACCGGGCCGGCATTCGGTGCTCCTCCCGAGCGCACGGAACCGAGGTGGGATGACGGACCGGGGTGGGCGACCACGGCGTTGCCGAAGATCACGCCGTCGACGACGACCCGGACCCTGACGCCGTATCCGATGCCGACGCTGCCTTGGCAGAACGGCCCGTCGCGGCCTCCGCTGCCGACCGATCTCATACCGCCGGAACTGCTTCCGCAGGATCCGCGGACCCCGGCGCCGCCGTACCTGGCGCCGACATCGCAGCCGCCGCGGACGCCGTCGGCCACTGCGACGCCCTCAGCTCCGGCTCCGGCTCCGTCGCCGGCGCTCCCGCCGGCCGTCACGACGACCTCGCCGGCAGGCTGAGGCGGCAGGCTGAGGCGGACGCTAGCGGCGGGCGAGTTCGACGGTTCGTTTGAGCAGATCGCTGATGGCCTCGAATTCGGTGAGGAATCCGTCGTGGCCGGTGTCGGAGTGGACCACCTGGAGTCCGCCGACGCAATTGCCGAGTTCTTCGGCCAGCTCCACCTGTAACCGCAACGGGTACAAGCGATCCGAGTCGATACCGCCCACGATCACCGGGACCGTGCAGCTGCTGAGCGCCGCGTGCACCCCGCCGCGTCCGCGCCCGACGTCGTGGTGGTTGAGCACGTCGGACAGGACCACATAGCTGGCCGGGTCGAACCGCTCGACGAGTTTGTCCGCCTGATGCTCGAGGTAGCTCTGCACCGCGTAGCGGCCACCGCTGAGCGGTTGTTCGTCGCCCTGTGGGTGGTTGGCGAACCGCTCGTCGAGTTCTGGTTCGCTGCGATAGGTCAGATGCGCGATACGCCGCGCGATGCCCATGCCGGTGGTCGGCGTGCGACCGGAGCCGTGGTAGTCGCCACCTTGCCAGGCCGGATCGCTGGTGATCGCCGCGATCTGTGTTGTCTGCGTACCGATCTGGTCGGCGGTGGCCCGTGCGCCGACGGCGAGCACCAGCGCACTGCGAATCCGATCGGGGTATTCCAGGATCCATTCGAGGGCTCGCGCGCCGCCCATCGAACCGCCGAGAACCGCTCCCACACTGCTGATGTCGAGGACATCGAGTAGCGCGGCCTCGGCGCGAACCTGATCGAGCACGGTGATCCGCGGGAACCTCGACCCCCACGGCCGCCCATCGGCATCCAGCGACGCCGGGCCGGTGGAGCCACGGCAACCGCCGAGGACGTTGGCCGAGATGACACACCATTCGTCGGTGTCGATGGCGCAGCCCGGACCGATCAGGCCATCCCACCAGCCGGGAGAGGGATGGTGATCGTTGGAAGGCCCGGTGACGTGTGAGTCACCGGTGAGCGCGTGCAACGTGATGATGACGTTGTCGCGAGTGGGCGAAAGCTTTCCCCACCGCTGGAAGGCCATCGTGACGTTGTCGAGGCGCTCACCGGAGTCGAGGTCGATGGCACCGACACCGACACCGACCAGTGTCCCGTCCGGGAGGTTCTCCCAGTCGGGCTGGTCGGCCGGCTGTGTCTGCGGGTCGATGCTCACCGACACGTGTCACTCACAGTCTTGGAACTCCTTTGTGTCGCTTGTCTTTCTGTGCGGCCGGGGACTACTCGGCCGCCGCGAAGCCACGATCGAGGTCGGCGAGGATGTCGTCGATGCCCTCGATGCCGACAGCCAGCCGGACCAGGCCCGGGGTGACACCCGCGGCGAGTTGCTCCTCGGGGGTCAGCTGGCTGTGCGTGGTCGACGCCGGATGGATCACCAGCGAACGCACATCACCGATGTTGGCGACGTGGCTGTGCAGGGTCAGTGCTTCGACGAACCGCTTGCCCGCATCGACGCCGCCGGCGATCTCGAAACCGATGATCGCGCCCTGCCCGCGTGGCGCGAGCTTCTGGCCACGCTCGTACCACTTCGACGACGGCAGGCCGGCGTAGGCCACCGACTCCACCTGGGCGTGATCGCTGAGGTACTGCGCGACGCGCTGGGCGTTGGCCACGTGGCGCTCGACGCGCAGGCTCAGGGTCTCCAGGCCCTGGGCGAGCAGGAAGGCGTTGAACGGCGAGATGGCCGCACCGGTGTCACGCAGCCACTGCACGCGGATCTTGAGTGCATAGGCCGGTGCGCCGAGGTCGGCGAAGACCGCGCCGTGGTAGCTGGGATCGGGAGTGGTGAAGCCGGGGAACAGATCCTGGCCGTCACGCTGCACGCGCCAGTCGAAAGTGCCGCCGTCGACGATGACGCCGCCGATCGCGGTGCCGTGGCCACCGATGTACTTGGTGGCCGAGTGCACGACGACGTCGGCGCCGTGCGCGAGCGGGTTCAGCAGGAACGGGGTGGCCACCGTGTTGTCGACGATGAGCGGCACATTGTTGCGATGGGCGACCTCGGAGATCCCCGGAATGTCGAGGACCTCGTTGTTCGGGTTGGAGATCGACTCGCCGTAGAACGCACGGGTATTCGGGCGGACCGCGGCCTGCCAGGAGTCGAGATCCTCGGGATCGTCGACGAAGGTGACCTCGATGCCGAGCTTGGGCAGCGTGTAGTGGAACAGGTTGTAGGTTCCGCCGTACAGACGCGGGCTCGACACCACGTGACCACCGGTCTCGACGATGTTGAGGATCGCGTAGGTCTCGGCGGCCTGACCCGAGGCGACCAGCAATGCGGCGACGCCACCTTCCAGCGCGGCGATGCGCTGCTCGACGGCATCCTGGGTCGGGTTCATCAGACGCGTGTAGATGTTGCCCGGCTCGGCAAGACCGAACAGGTTGGCCGCGTGCTGGGTGTCATTGAAGACGTACGAGGTGGTCTGGTAAATCGGCAGGGCTCGCGCGTTCGTGGCGGCATCGGCCGTCTGTCCGGCGTGGATCTGCTTGGTCTCGAAGCTCCAACCGGCGGTCGGATCGACGTCGGTGGTGCTGCCGTCGTTGGCTGCGTCAGACATGAGAATGGTTCACTTTCTACGGTCGGCAGGGTGCACGAAGACCCTGTTGGGGTCCGACCTTCGGACCCGCGCTTGCTGGGAAACCATCGCGTGATTCCACAACCCGGTCATCACCCGGAGCACCCCACCGCGGTTGGAGGGTTGCCGATCAGCGAGCCGGGGCTTGGCGCTGATGCTCATGACCTGGCGTCAAGGATATAGCACGCTCACAACGCCGTGAAAATACTCCCGATCAGGTCGATTCAAACAGTGTCTGAGCAGTGAATTCGATGCTGTTCGGTGACCACGGGCAATGGCGTGATCTCCGGCGTATCCAGCCGAATGGTCGGCTCAGATCTCGCGTGACGAAACGGCGTCACATCGAAATAACTTGAAGATAGCGAATCTATCGTAGTGTGATGCATGTCATATTCTCTCGACTGAAGACCGGTCTTCGGCCATCGAGTCGAATCGAGATCTGAGGTGCCAGGCCATGGGTGGTCGTCGTTCCGGGGGCGTCAACAGCTCTGGGGGCATCGATAGCTCAGGCGGCATCAACCGTTGGCGCCGAGCGGTGCGCGGCGGGATGGCCGTCGGAGCGTTGACCGTTGGTACCGTCGTCGCCGCCTACGGTTTCTCGTCGGCTCCTGCGATCGCGGCGGACTCGCCTCCGTCGGGGTGCCAGGGCCAGGGTCGGGTTTTCCTGGTCGGCGGGACGTGGGACTCCGACGCCGACAGGCTCATCGGCGTCGAGCAGCGCTACACCGGGGTCTACCCGGCGGCGGGTGTGCCGGTGGAGGAGCAGTATTCGACCGAAGCCATCCGCTACAAGTCGACGATCTGGCCGCTGGGACGGTACGGATACGACGACAGCCAGTCCGACGGCGGATCGGCGACGATGCGTTCGATCGCTCAGTACCAAAACGATTGCGGGACAGATAAAAAGGTGGTCGTCGTCGGTTACTCGCAGGGTGCTCGGGTGGCCGGCGACGTGCTGACCGACATCGGATTGCAGCGCAACAACGTGGTCACGCTCGACGACGGCACCGAGGTCGTCGTCTCGTCGCACAATGTTTCCGGCGAACTGTATTCCGACCCGCGGCAGGCCGGCACCTCCCTCGGGCAGGGCATCGAGCGCGTGCTGATCGGAGTGATACCCGGGCTGACGATGACAGGTGACCGCGCCGACGACACGTTCGGCGGCATCCCGGTCACCACGATGTGCGTCGAGGGCGACCCGATCTGTGACCTGCCCGACGTGCTGCATGATCCGCTGGGAGCGCTCGACGATCTGCTCGGCTACTTCGTGAAGCACAGCACCTATCCGTGGCAGATGTTCCGCCAGCCGGGTGACACCTGGGGAGCCTTTCCCGGCGTCACCTGGACCGACGGTCGGGAGGTGGCCTGCGATGCAAGCGTCGCGAACGTCACGAGCTGCCAGGTAGCGGCGCCGTCGTCGATCTCCATCGTGGTTCAGCAGTTCATCGATCGGCTCGGTATCAAGGCGACCGTCCCGGACCTCATGCCGCTGCGCTTCACCTTCCCCGACCTGTTCGGCATCAGGCTCGCCGCACTGCAACCCGTGGTGAGCTGGGCCATGGGGTGGTTCCGTCCGCTGCCCGAATTGGGTTATGGCGGTTACCTTCCTGACATATTCTCCTTCCGCGACATCGCAGCCGGGTTGCTGACGTGGAACGGCGAACAGTTCGGCAACGGGCTGACGGCGCTCGGATCGAGTATCCACAGCCTCGCGGTGCGTCCGGTCACCATCGCCACCTACTGGTACGAGCGTCTCAATGGCCTCACCCCGACCGTGCCCGGACCGGTGATTCGACCGTCCTGGCAAGCGCTTCTCGACGCGATAGGAGCGAGCACACCGTCGACGGCGGCCACCCTGCGATCGGCGGCCGATGCCGATGAATCCGCGACGGCAACGGAGACGACCGCCCCGACCGAGAATCCCCAGGCCCGCACGGCAACTCCGACGCAGTTGGCAACAAGCGCGGGAGCAACAGGGTCTCCGGCAACAGGATCCGCGGCAACAGACGCGACGATCCCCACGCAGACGCCCGTCGAGTCGGCGCCTGCCGAGCCGGCGCCTGCTGTGCCGTCCTCGGATGTCGTTGCCGGACAAGGCTCTTCGTCGCCGACCGCGCAGTCCACTGAGCCTGCGGCACCTGCCGAGTCCTCGCAGGCCTCGCCACCGTCGACGGCTGAGGTTGTGCCCTCCGCCACCGAAACAACGGCCGGAGAAGACCCCACAACAGACAACGCCGAAACCGGCGGCGCGGAAACCGAGAGCGCCGACACCACAGGCTCCGACACCACAGGCTCCGACACCAAGAGCGCTGACACCAAGAGCGCTGACACCGACAACGCCGGTAGCAACACCTCCGGAACGAACAGCGCCGAGAAGGCGTCGGCTCCGTCCTGATTGCGCTGTGAATGATCTCACCGTGCTATGCGGAAGGGGTGAGGATGGGCGGACGTTGACCTGACTCGTGACGTCCACAGTCAACGACTCGTCTGCGGCGGCCACCGGGCCCCGCCGACCTGAACGCCCCCAACCCGAACGCCAACGGCCCGAACGTTCCGCTGCCTCGATCAGGCGTTGGGCGATCCTCGCGCTGGCGATGGGCGGATTCGGCATCGGTACCACCGAGTTCGTGTCGATGGGACTGTTGCCCCGGATTGCCGGCGCGATGGATGTCTCCGAACCGACTGCGGGCCATGTTGTCTCGGCCTACGCGCTGGGTGTGGTGGTCGGCGCGCCGCTGATCGCCGCGGCGACTGCGCGGATGTCGCGTCGAAGTCTCGTGATCGTGTTGATGGTGGCGTTCACTCTCGGAAACGCGGCCACGGTGCTCGCTCCGAACTTTTCCACGTTGATGGCCGCACGGTTCATCGCCGGACTCCCGCACGGCGCCTACTTCGGGGTCGCTGCACTGATCGCCGCACACCTCGCCGAACCGGGAAAACGGGCCAAGGCCGTCGGTCAGGTCTTGCTCGGACTATCGGTGGCCAACGTTGCCGGTGTGCCGATGGCGACCTGGCTCGGTGACACTTTCGGATGGCGCAGTGCGTTCGTGGTTGTGGTGGTGGTCGGTGCGTTGACCGTCGCGGCGCTGGCCAGAAGTCTGCCGCCGCTGGCCGAGATGCCGGTGACCAATCCGATGACCGAACTCGGGGCGCTACGTCGACCGCAGGTCTTGTTGACCCTGCTGGTCGGAGTCGTCGGCTTCGGCGGGATGTTCGCGTTCTACACCTACATCAGCACCGCATTGACCTCGGTGGCCGGCATCTCGTCGAGCGTGGTGCCCATCGCCCTGATGCTCTTCGGCCTCGGAATGGTGGCGGGCAACGTGGCCGGTGGCTGGGCCGCCGATCGCAGTGTGCCATTGGCGATCCTGGGTGGGCTGGCGGCCACCTCGGCGGTTCTGCTGGGATTCGCCCTGCTGGTCGGCAATCCCGTTGCGGCACTGGTGTTGACGTTCGGTGTCGGCCTGATGGGCACCTCGATGGTGCCGGCGCTGCAAACCCGTCTGATGGATGTGGCGCAGGACGCGCAGACACTGGCTGCCGCGCTGAACCATTCGGCGTTGAACATCGCCAACGCCGGTGGTGCGTGGCTGGGCGGACTGGTGATCGCAGCCGGATGGGGTTATCGCGCACCGTCATTCGTCGGTGCCGCGTTGGGCGTGGCGGGCCTGGTGGTCGCCGCGGCCGCGTTCGCGCTCAGCCGACCTCGGGTGGCGTTGCGATGACCTTGGACATGTAGAGCTGCTCGCCGAGCTTGTCCATCAACTCGAGCTGGGTCTCGAGGTAGTCGATGTGGTGCTCTTCGTCTTTGAGGATCTCCTCAAAGAGCTTCGCGCTGGTGATGTCACCCTTGCTGCGGCACAACGCGATTCCCGGCTTCAGGCGATCGACGACCTCGATCTCGATGGCGAGGTCGGATTCGAACTGCTCCCGCAGGGTCTGCCCGATCCGCAGTGGCAGCAACTTCTGATAGTTCGGCAGGCCCTCGAGGAACAGGATGCGGTCGGTGAGGATCTCCGCGTGCTGCATTTCCTCGATGGACTCCGCGCGTGTCTTCGACGCCAATTCGGTGAAGCCCCAGTTGTCCTGCATCTTGGCGTGCAGGAAATACTGATTGATGGCTGTCAGCTCGCTGGTGAGTTGTTCGTTGAGAAGTGCGATGACCTCGTCATCCCCGCGCATGAGCCGACCTTTCGTTCACCGACAGAAGATTCATCTACAGCAGTGAAGCGAACTTAGCACGCAAAATGACCTCTCGCCCTTGGTTGGCGGGAGGTTCTTGTCGTCGTGCTGGTCAGGCGGCGGTGGTGGTGGAGGTCCTTTCGCTCAGAATCTCGTTGAGCCGATCAAGGCAGGTGCCGCATCCTTCGCCGATGCCGCACCGCTCACCGATGGCGTCTGCTGTCACTGCGCCGGCCGAGCAGTGCTCATGCACCTCGTCTTCGGTGACGGCGCGGCAGATACAGACAAACATCGTGTGAAACCCTTCGAGCGGATTAGGTAAGGGTTGCATAAACGCATGATGCGCGCAAGGGTTGCCTAACCTTTTCACCGAGAAGGGGACGTTGGTCCCTGACGGGCTCACCGGAGGCGTCACACCAGCCGGGTAGCCTCGTCGCACGTGTCCACAGTCAGCATCACCACCGTCAACGTCAATGGCATCCGTGCCGCGGTCAAAGAGCGTTCGGAGACCAACCGCGGCCTGCTCGCCTGGTTGACCGAGACCAACTCCGACGTCGTGCTGATGCAGGAGATCCGCGCGGTCTCCGAACAGGCCCGAGAAGCGCTCGCTCCGGCGCTCGACGACGGCTGGTCGCTGGCGATGACCGCGTCGGACGTGAAAGGCCACGCCGGCGTCGGCGTGTTGACCCGAGGCCTCGACGTCACCGCGGTGCGGGCCGGATTCGGCAGCGGCGAATTCGATCCGACCGGCCGCTACCTCGAGGTCGACGTCACGTCGTCGCTGGGCCCGATGACCGTGGCCAGCCTGTACCTGCCCAAGGGGGCTGCCGACACCGACGACGCCAAGGACCAGGTGAAGTTCGCCGAGAAGAAGCGCTTCCTCGACGAGTTCGGCGCTTATCTGGACACGCTGGGTCGCCGCCGACGCCACGTCGTCGTGGGCGGGGACTGGAACATCGCGCACGCCGAGGCCGACATCAAGAACTGGAAGGGCAATCTGAAGAACCCTGGCTTCCTCCCGCATGAGCGGGAGTGGGTGAGTGGTCTTCTCGGTGGCGCGGGATCGGGTGCGGCGCGTTGGGTCGACGTCGCGCGGGAACTGCACCCGGACCAGATCGGCCCGTTCAGCTGGTGGTCGTGGCGCGGTAAGGCATTCGACAACGATGCCGGCTGGCGGATCGACTATCAGCTGGCCAACCGGTCGTTGGCGCAGCACGCGGTGAGCGCGACGGTCGATCGGGCCGCCGCTTACGACCTGCGGTGGTCCGACCATGCCCCGGTGACCGTTGTTTATGAGTGAGGCCGTTTATGAGTGACACCGTTTGCGAGTGAACGGCTCGGGGTGAAAACGGCTCGACGCGGTCTGCGAAAATAACGCTATGACCCAGGACGTCGCAGAGACCGAACGTAGGCGCCGGGTGCTCTCGGGCATCCAGCCGACCAGCGATTCATTCCATCTCGGTAACTACCTCGGCGCGGTTCGGCAGTGGGTGGAATTGCAGGAGGACTTCGACGCCTTCTACTTCATCCCTGACATGCACGCTCTGACAGCCAGTTTCGACCCGAACACGCTGGCCGAACGCACTCGCAAGAGTGTTGCGCAGCTGATTGCCGTCGGCGTCGACCCGGCCCGCGCGACGATCTACGTGCAATCCCACGTACCGGAGATCGCGCAGTTGACCTGGGTGCTGACCTGCCTGACCGGTTTCGGTGAGGCCAGCCGGATGACGCAGTTCAAGGACAAGACCGCCAAGAATGGTGTGGAATCGGCCGGCGTCGGATTGTTCACCTATCCGATCCTGATGGCCGCCGACATCCTGGCCTTCCAGGTCGACTTCGTCCCGGTCGGCGAGGATCAGCGTCAGCATCTGGAACTGACCCGCGACCTGGCTCAGCGGTTCAACAGTCGATTCGGCAAGGTTCTGCGGGTGCCGCAGGCCCAGATCGTCAAAGAGTTCGCGAAGATCTACGACCTGCAGAATCCGACGGCCAAGATGAGCAAATCGGCCGAGACCGACAAGGGGCTCATCAACCTCCTCGACGATCCGAAACGTTCGGCCAAGAAGATCCGTTCGGCGGTCACCGACACCGGCTCGGATATCCGTTACGACCGTGACGAGAAACCGGGCATCAGCAATCTGCTGACCATCCAATCGGCGCTGTCCGGGGTCGGCATCGACGATCTGGTCGCCAAGTACGACGGCAAGGGTTACGGCGAGCTGAAGGTCGATACCGCCGACATCCTCGCGGAGTTCGTCGCCCCGATCCGGGGACGGGTGGACGAACTGATGGCCAACCCCGACGACATCGACGCGATTCTCGCCGACGGCGCGGCGCGGGCACGCGAGATCGCTTCTCAGACGTTGGCCGCGGTGTATGAGAAGGTGGGTTTCCTGGCCCCGCGCGGCTGAGTTTTCCTGCCCCGCACGGCTGAAGCAGTCACCATCTACGAGGAACTCCATCAGGGGAGGCAGTGACGTGAGTTCGCCGGTTGAGGGTGCCAAGGGCGCGGTCGAGAAGGGCAAGGCCGCGTTTGCGGCTGCGCGAGAACGCTATCCGTGGATCGAGCACCTGATGCAGACCGTGGACCGATACAACCAGCGACGCGGCAATCTCTACGCCGCCGGTATCAGCTTCAACGGGATTCTCGCGCTGATCCCGATCATCATGGTGGTCTTCGCGATTGCCGCTTTTGTCCTCGCCAGTCAGCCGGAGTGGATCGCCCGGATTCAAGACGAGGTCGTCAAGGCGATGCCGGGTGAACTCGGCGATCAGGTGAAGTCGCTGATCGATTCGGCCATCAACTCGCGTGCCACTGTCGGCGTCGTCGGCCTGCTCGGTGCCGCGCTGACCGGCGTCGGCTGGATCTCCTTGGTGCGCACCGGTTTCACCGAGATGTTCGGCGGCCGGGTGGAACGCAACGCGGTGATGAGCAAGGTCAGCGATCTGGCGTCGTTCGCCCTCCTCGGTATCGCCTTCGCGCTCACCATGGCGTTGACCGCGCTGGGCAACAGTTCGGCATTCACGAAGCTGTTCGAATTGGTCGGGCTCGACGACGCGACGTGGTTGCCCATCGTGCTGCGAGCGGTGTCGATAGTGGTGTCGGTGTTCGCGACGTGGCTGCTGTTCAGCTTCATCTTCTCGCGACTTCCCCTGGTACCACTGCCTTTTCGCAATACGCTCAAAGCCGGCCTGGTGACGGCCATCGCGTTCGAGATCGTCAAGACCCTGGGCGGCATCTACCTGAAGTCGGTGCTGAGCAGCCCGGCCGGGGTGGCGTTCGGTCCGATCCTGGGCATCATGGTCTTCGCCTACCTCGCTTCGCGCATTTTGCTGTATGCATGCGCCTGGTGCGCCACCGACCCGATCAACGCCGACTATCAGGTGGTGGAGGATGCC
Organism: Actinomycetes bacterium; assembly: GCA_023461275.1. Classification (GTDB taxonomy): domain Bacteria; phylum Actinomycetota; class Actinomycetes; order Mycobacteriales; family Mycobacteriaceae; genus Gordonia. Next base: position 19,950 of record JAEYMI010000074.1, read on the forward strand.
GACGCCGATGCGGAGATGAAACGGCCGGTGGTGGTCTCGCCGAACTACGAGGTGCATCCGACGCCGCGGCCGGGGGTGCTGATCGGCGTCGCCGGAATCGGGGCGGTGCTCAGCGCCCTATTCGCCTGGCTGCTGCGCCGCTGATTCGACACTCGCTCTGCGTGTCGAACCCTCGTTAGCGGCGTCGACGCGAGGTCAGCGACAGTGCGATGGATATCAGGATGAGCACCACGATCGCGCAGACCAGGCCGATCACCAGCCGCACCGACCACGACCAGCCGCGATCGGCGCCCGACCCGCGGGCGACGGCGTCGGCGGGTGAATCGGTTGGCGCAACACTGTTTTCGGTCGGAGTGCTACCGGAGGCGGCAGACGGGTCGGCGGACCTGGCGCTGCCACCATCGAGCGTGCCGATCCGAACGTCGGCGGGGGCACGTAGGCCGTAGTCGATCATCGACCGTGCCTGATCCCAGTACGAATCGTTTTCGACGGTGAGCCCGAACATCTGCACGATGAGGATCGAGCGACCATCGCGCCGCACTGCCCCCACGAAGGTTTTCCGGGCGTCGTCGGTGTAGCCGGTCTTGCCGCCGAGCACGCCTGGATCCTCTTCGAGCAGAAGGTGATTGCTGGTGGCCATCTGGTAGGCCGGGTGGTCGGTGTCGCCGGGCACGTCGGGTCGCTTGGGGTAGCCGGGGAAGCGGTACTCCCGCTTGCTGATCATGTCGCGGAAGGTGCTGTTGCGCATGGCTTCCCGAAAGATCACCGCGAGATCGTACGGCGATGTCGACATGCCTGGCGCGTCGAGTCCGGACGGGCTGGCCGCCCTGGTGTCGAGTGCGCCGAGGCTGCGCGCCTTGGCATTCATCTTGGCCAGCGTGGCGTTGTGTCCACCGAGCTCGCGTGTGAGCACATTGGCGCAATCGTTTCCCGACACCACCAGCAAACCGGTCAGCATGTCCCGGTTGGTGTAGTGGCCGCCGGGCCCCATCCCGCAGGAGTCGCCTTCCATACCCCAGTCCTCCGGGGTCGGGGTGACGACGGTGTTCAGGTCGAGTTCGTCGAGCGCGACCATGGCCAGCAGGAGTTTGATCGTCGACGCGGGGCGGTAGCGGCCGTGCGGGTCCTTGGCGGCGATGATCCGGCCGGAGTCGAGGTCGGCGATGAGCCAACCCGCCGAGGTCAGCCGGGGCGGCACCGGGCCGGCGGCCGGGTCGGTGATGATCCCGCAGGCGCCGAGTCGTTCACCGCCCAGCGGCTTGTCCGGCACGGGCAGCGGTGTCGGTGTGGTGGCACCCGGCGCGACCACCTCGGAGGTGTCGACCGCCGGCGGTGTGTGAATCCGGTAGGGGCAGTGATCGGTTGACGGGGTGGTCGACGCCGCCGGGCCGCTGGTCGGCAGGGGCATCGCCGCCGCCGGAACGCTCATCCCCAGCACGGCGGCTGCTGCCAGGACGGCGAGTACGGCCTGCCGTCCTCGTCGCTTCGCCTCGCCGCCGGACCTCATCGAAGCGACGGTACCAGTGACCGTCGACCCGACGAGGCAGGAGTTACAGCAGTCCGTACGCCTCGGTCAGCACGCTGCGCAGGATCTGCTCGATCTCGTCGAACTCCGCCTGCCCGGCGATCAGTGGCGGTGCGAGCTGCACCACCGGGTCGCCGCGGTCGTCGGCCCGGCAGTAGAGGCCGTTGTCGAACAGTGCACTCGAGAGGAAGCCACGCAGAATGCGTTCGGACTCGGCGTCGGAGAAGGTCTCCTTGGTGGCCTTGTCCTTGACCAGCTCGATGCCATAGAAGAAGCCTTCACCGCGGACATCGCCGACGATCGGCAGATCGTGCAGCTTCTCCAACGTGGCCCGGAAGTTCGGTCCTTGGGTCTTGACGTGGTCGTTGAGGCCCTCGCGCTCGAAGATGTCGAGGTTGGCCAAGGCCACCGCAGCCGAAACGGGATGTCCGCCAAAGGTGTAACCGTGCGGGAAGGTGGTGCTGCCATCGCGGAACGGTTCGAACAATCTGTCGCTGGCGATCATCGCGCCGATCGGGGAGTAGCCCGACGTCATGCCTTTGGCGCAGGTGATGATGTCGGGGACGTAGCCGAAGTCGTCGCAGGCAAACATCGACCCGATGCGGCCGAACGCGCAGATCACCTCGTCGGAGACCAGCAGCACGTCGTACTCATCGCAGATCTCGCGGACGCGTTCGAAGTAGCCCGGCGGCGGTGGGAAACACCCGCCGGCGTTCTGTACCGGCTCGAGGAAGACCGCGGCGACGGTGTCGGGTCCCTCGAACTCGATGGCCTCGGCGATGCGGTCGGCGGCCCAGCGGCCGAACTTCTTCGGGTCGGCGGCCAGCTCGTCGGTCGGTGCGCGATAGATGTTGGTGTTGGGCGCACGGAACGCTCCGGGCGTCAACGGCTCGAACATCTGCTTGAGCGCCGGGACACCGGTGATCGCCAGCGCGCCCTGCGGCGTGCCGTGGTAGGCGATCGAGCGGGAGATCACCTTGTGCTTCAACGGCTTTCCGGTGAGCTTGAAGTACTGCTTGGCCAGTTTCCAAGCGCTTTCGACGGCCTCGCCACCGCCGGTGGTGAAGAAAACACGGTTCAGGTCGGCGGGGGCGTAATTCGCCAGGCGCTCGGCAAGTTCGATCGCCGGTGGCGTCGCGTACGACCAGAGCGGGAAGAAGCCGAGCTCGCGTGCCTGACGGGCGGCGGCATCGGCAAGTTCCTCGCGGCCGTGACCGACCTGCACGACGAACAGCCCCGCGAGTCCGTCGAGGTAGCTGCGGCCCTTGTCGTCGAAGATGCGGACGCCCTCGCCGCGGGTGATCACCGGCGGGACGATCCCGTCGCCGTGCCGGGCGAAGTGGCCCCACAAATGTGCAGCGCTACGCTGGCCGAGGCTGAGTTGTTCTTCGGTAATGCTCATCGGGTACCCCAATTATATTGTTGCTTAACCAGTTTCAGATAAACCAAGGTTTCCGTCGCGGTCACCTCGGGATGGTTGCGCACCCGCTCATTGAGAATCTTGAGCAGGTGATCGTCGTCCTCGCACACCACTTCGATCAGGATGTCGAAGGAGCCGGCCGTCAACACGACGTAGTCGATCTCGGCCGACGCCGCGAGCTGATCGGCGAGCGACTGGGTGTTGCCGGTGCATCGGATACCGATCAGCGCCTGCCGGGAGAAGCCCAGCTTCAACGGGTCGGTGACCGCAACGATCTGCAAGAGGCCGCTCTCACTGAGCTTCTGCACGCGATTGCGCACCGCGGCCTCGGACAGGCCTACCGACTTACCGATGGAAGCATACGAACTTCGACCATCGGCCTGGAGTTCCTCGATGATCTTCTTGGCGATGGCGTCGAGTGGTAGCTGCGGTTCCGACACCCCACCATCGTGGCGGATTCAACACATCAAGGCAACCGTTGACGACGATTTCCGTGAAATATTCGTCCAGTAAATGATGAATCCGCAGCAGTTCGGCGCTACGATCAGTGTCCATGGCCTCTTCCGCTCTGCCCTCCGGCTGGATCTCGGGTGCCGGATTCTTCTCCGACGGCCCGGACCACACAGTGTTCGACCCCGCCACCGACCGACCGGTGGGGACGTTGACCCTCGCCGGGCAGGCCGACGTCGATGCGGCGGTGGCCGCCGCACGAGATGCCGTGGCGGAGTGGGGCGGGGCCACGCCCGCGGAACGGTCGACGGTACTGTTCGACATCGCCCGCGCCTTGACTGACAATGCCGATCTGCTTGCCGCCGAGGAGGTTTCGCACACTGGGAAGGCGATCAGGCTCGCCACCGAGTTCGACGTGCCCGGCAGTATCGACAACGTGGAGTTCTTCGCCGGTGTCGCGCGCAACCTCGAAGGCAAGGCGTCGGCGGAGTACTCGTCGGATCACACCTCGAGCATCCGGCGCGAGCCGATCGGGGTGGTCGGATCGATCACGCCGTGGAACTATCCGCTGCAAATGGCCATCTGGAAAGTCATCCCGGCGCTGGCCGCCGGCTGCACCGTCGTCCTCAAACCGGCGGAGATCACGCCGCTGACCACGCTCACGCTGGCCCGGTTGATGACCGAGGCCGGGCTGCCCGACGGCGTGTTCAACGTTGTCGTCGGCACCGGCGCCGACGTCGGAGCGGCCATCGCCGGGCATCCCGGCGTGGACCTCGTGACCTTCACCGGCTCGACCGGTGTCGGTCGACTGGTGATGTCGCAGGCCGCGCAAAACGGAACGCGAGTACAACTCGAGCTGGGCGGTAAGGCGCCGTTCGTCGTCTTCGACGACGCCGACCTCGACGCCGCGGTGCACGGGGCGGTTGCCGGTGCGCTGATCAACGCCGGGCAGGACTGCACCGCGGCCACGAGAGCCATTGTCGCGCAGCCGTTATATGAGTCGTTCGTCGACGGCGTCGCGGATCTGATGGGCTCGGTGGTGGTCGGGGACCCCACCGACCCGGCCACCGACATGGGATCGCTGATCTCGCACGCCCACCGGGACAAGGTCGCCGCGATGGTGGACCGTGCCGGCGCATCAGGCGCGCGGGTGGTGACCGGCGGAACGGTGCCGTCGGGTCCCGGATGCTTCTACCCGCCGACGTTGATCGCCGACGTCGGTGAGGGTTCTGAGATCTACCGCGACGAGGTGTTCGGGCCGGTGCTGACAGTCAGTGCGTTCTCCGACGACGATGATGCGATACGCCGGGCCAACGACACCGTCTACGGACTCGCGGCGTCGGCATGGACGCGCGATGTCTATCGCGCTTCGCGCGCCGGTCGAGAGATCGCGGCCGGATGCGTGTGGATCAACGATCACATCCCGATCATCAGCGAGATGCCGCACGGTGGTTACGGCGCTTCGGGTTTCGGCAAGGACATGTCGACGTATTCCCTCGACGAGTACCTGACGATCAAGCACGTGATGAGCGACATCACCGGCGTCGCGCACAAGCCGTGGCACCGAACAGTATTCGGTGGGGGCTTATCCGACGGGGGCTCATCCGACGGGGGACTGTCATGACCGGGCCGATCACCGGTTGGGCAACCGAGCCCACCGCTCGCGGTATCGAGATGGTGGCGCAGGCGAGTCGCGCGTCGTACTGGCTAGACCGTCCGTTGCGGCCGAAACCGCGTCCGCGACTGGTCGGTCCGGTGTCGGCCGACCTGCTCGTCGTCGGCGGCGGTTTTACCGGACTGTGGGCGGCGGTCCAGGCCGCCGAAGAACATCCCGGCCGTCGCGTGGTCCTCGTCGAGCGCGACCGTATCGCCGAGCAGGCGTCGGGTCGTAACGGCGGATTCTGTTCGGCGAGTATCACTCACGGACTCGCCAACGGTGTCGATCGCTTTGCCGACGAGATGCCCGAGCTGCTGGCCATGGGCCGCGATACCCTCGACGAGATCGAGGCGGCCCTGACTCGGTTGGGGATCGACGCCGACGCCGAACGTACCGGCGAACTCGACATCGCCAACTTCGACTGGCAGGTCGCCGGTCTACAGGAGCACGTGTCGCAGGCGGCGATTCTGGGGCAGCAGTTCTCGTTGCTGCCCGGGCAGGTGGCCCGCGAGCGGGTCGCGTCGCCGATGGTGGCCGCGGCCGTTCACGATCCGGACGTGATCATCCTCGATCCGGCGAAGCTGGCGTGGGGACTGGCCGACGCCGCAGAACGGTTGGGCGTCACCATCTTCGAGAACACCGAGATCACCTCGCTGCGATCGAGTTCGGCCGGGGTGACCGCGACGTCGGGGTTCGGTCAGATCGACACCCCGAAGGTCATTCTCGCCACATCCGCGTCACCGTCGCTGCTTCGGCGGCTGCGGTTCTATACCGTTCCGGTTTGGGATTACGCGATCATGACCGAACCGCTGACCGCGCAGCAACGCGCGTCGATCGGGTGGGAGGGCCGCGAGGGTCTCGCCGATTGTGGTCCGCGCTTCCACTACTTCCGGTTGACCGCCGACGATCGCATCCTGTTCGGCGGCTGGGACGCGATCTATCACTATGGTTCGCAATCGGATTCGCGTCACGAGTTCGAGCCGTCGGAGGTCGCGCTGCTCGCCGAACACCTGCTGCAGATGTTCCCGACGCTGGAAGGTATCCGGGCGAGTCACGCCTGGGGTGGAGTGATCGACACCTGCTCGCGATTCTGTGCTTTCTGGGATCAGGCCATGGACGGACGGGTGGTCAGCGTCGTCGGATTCACCGGCCTCGGGGTCGGCGCCTCGCACTTCGGTGCCCGCACCGCACTCGATCTCGTCGACGGCCGCGACACCGAGCGCACCCGACTGAAGATGGTGCGCAGCAAGCCGATTCCGTTCCCACCCGAACCGTTGCGATGGTTCGGTATCAACCTGACCCGACGAGAACTGGCCCGTAGCGAGCGTCGGAACGGCAAACGCGGCCTGTGGTTGACCGCGATGGACAAGGTGGGACTGGGCTTCGACAGCTGAGTCGGCTCGCCACCTACCCCACCTGGTAGGTCCCGATCGCTCTAGCGACGAGCGTGTCGGTGGACGCCGCCACGAGGTCGACACTGCAGTGGCACAACCTCTTTCCGTTGTGGAGTCGGTCGGCGACGATCCGGAGATAGTCGTCGCCCAAGGGGCTGATGAACGTGACATTCAACGATGTGGTGACCCCGCGCAGCTTCTCGGGCACCTCTCGGCCCGCCCATGCGGCGGCCATGACGCCGATGTCGGCGCACGCGCTGATCGCGCCGCCATGCACCATCTGTCCGACCGTCGTCAGTTCCGGTCGGTAGGGCATGAGCAGTTCGGCATGCCCGTCGGTGATCGCGGTGAGCGAGATGCCCAACGCGACAACGAAAGGGGATTGCGGGATGAGGGCGCGCATCACGGCGGAGCCGTCTGTCAGGTCTGCGAGATCTGTGCCAGTGGGACTCATGGACCACTCTTTTCATAGTTGGACTACAGAAATGAAGTGTGACTAGTATTAGCATGTGGCCTCCTTACTTGACCAGCCCAGTGATCGTCGGCGTCGGCGTACCCGCGCGGCGATCCTTGACGCGGCGTCGGACCTGTTCGCGCACAACGGTTATCGTGCGACCTCGGTGGAGGCGATCGCCGAGCGCGCAGATGTGGCGCTGACCTCGCTGTATGGCAACTTCGGTGCCGGCAAGACGGAGGTGTACGCGGTCTTGGCGTGTCAGATGGCCCGAAGCCACGCGCAGCGGATGACGGCCGAACTCGAACGCTCACCCGGGTCCGGAGTTACCGCGGGGCGTATTGCGTTGCAGGAGTACGTCGCCTTTCATGCCGATGAGCCAACGGCCTTCAGGCTGCTGGGTCTCACCGACGTGGCCGCCGAGACAGTGCCGGTGGTGCATCAGGCCCGCCAGGAGGTCGCGTCGATTCTTCGTTCTGTCATCGACCAGGTGGTGACAGCGATCGGTGGAGATGATCACGAGGTGCGTTCGGTGGTGTTGTTGGCCTGGTCTGGGATCAACGGCCTGCTGGCGCTCAACAATCGCGGAATGATCGACGACGCGACTGCGCACGCTCTCCTCGAACGTGCCATCGGACTCTACCTCCGCGAATTCGAAGACCTCCGATGACAGCTCGGGGCGAGCTCGCCTGGAGCGAGCGGATGCGCATGACGCTGACTGCGATCAAAGTGGCGACAGTCCTTGTGCCGCAAGCTATTCCCGGACCAATGCCCGGTCCTGACCGGGCATTGGTCGACATTCCGGACGATCCGGTGTGTCACGCTGCCGACGAGGTGGCCCGTACCGTGCTGTCGCCAGAGATCTATCGTCACAGCCGCCGCTGCTGGGAATGGTCGATGGTCCTGGCCGAGATCGACGGCCTGGCGCCACAACGCGACGCACTGTTCGTCGCCTGTATGCTGCACGATCTCGCGCTCGGCGGCAGTACCGAACCGTGTGGGTGCTTCGCAGCCGCCAGCGGTGAACGGGCCGCGGACCTCTGCGTCGACCTGGGGCGAGAGGACATTGCGGCAAGCGTCTCAAGCGCCATCTCCGGACACTTCGACCCCATTGCGGGACGGGGAACCGAAGACCGTGCACTGCACGGCGCGGTGCACCTCGACGTCGTCGGCTACCGAGTGCGCGAGGTCACCCGCGCCCACGTCCGAACGGTGACGGAGGCATTTCCGCGCTCCGGTTTCACCGCCGAGTTCGTGCGTCTGGCGGGGCGCGAGAAGCGGCTGCGCCCTTTGTCGACAGCGGCCGTGATGTACCGCGCGGGATTGCCGGTCCTCGCCCGGCTCAACCCGCTTGATCGATGAACCCACTGAGTGCGTAGCGGTCAAACCAGCGTCGGATCACGGTGGCCGCCAGCGGAGCCGTGATCTGTTGTGCGCGTTCCACATCGGCCTGGATCGTCGACGGCGCGTCCGGTCCGAGTGCCTCGACGAGTTCGCCGCGGTACTCCGGCACGTCGAGCCAACCGTCGAACAGCTCGGTGTCGACCTCGAGATGAAACTGCACGCCGTAACAGTTGCCGTACCGGAACAGCTGATGCGCATAGGCCGGCGACGAGGCCAGCAGCGTCGCGCTGGCGGGCAGGTCGAAGGTGTCGTAATGCCATTGCAGCACAGCCAGATCCGACGGATCGACCGCCGACCAGACGGGATCGGTGCTCCCGGCGTCGGTCATGGTCACCTCGCAGATGCCCAGTTCCGGCGCCTCGCCGGTACTCACCGCCGCGCCGAGGGCCTTGGCCAGCAATTGCGATCCGAGGCAGGCGCCCCACACCGGTATCCCGGCGTCGATTGCCGCACGGACAAACGCGATTTCGTCATCGATCCAGGGGATCGTCGGACCGTCGTTGGCGCCCATCGGACCACCCATGACCAGGATCGCCGAGTAGTCGGACGGGTCGGCGGGCAACGGCTCACACCAGACGCGCACGGTATCGATCGTGGCCACCGGCTCCAGGCCGGACCGATAGGCCCCGGCCGATTCGCACTCCGCATGCCGAAGTTCCAGAACCCGTGGACCCGGGCCGGGTGCACTCGGTACCTGGCTGTCAGCCACCGGCGCTCAGGATTTCGGGACGACGAGAACCGGCGCGGTTGTCCACCGAAGGATGCGTGCCGCGGTGGAACCGAGGAACACGCGCTGCGGCTCACCGAGGTGACCGGACCCGACGGCGACCAGATCGTTCTGGTCCCACCGCAGGTTGTCCAGCGCATCGTCGAGGCTGTCGCCGTCGGCGACCACCACGTCGACGTCGAGCCCCGGCGCCACCGACTCGCGGGTCTTGGCCAACAACTCCTGCGCGACCGACACCTGATACTCCCGCGCCTGCCGATTGGTCTCATCGTCGAGCTTGGCCTCGATCGACACCAACGACATCAATCGCAGGTCGAGGTGGGCCAGCTCGGCGAGGCCGAGGGCGAAAGGCAGTGGGTCACTGGCGTTCTCCTTCAGCGGTACCGCAACGGTGATCATGTCGAGCTTGACCCCGGTGCGCCCGGCGTAGCCACGTGGCGCCAGCAGCACCGGCAGTGGCGATGAATGCAGCAGTTCGGTGCTGACCGTGCCCAGGGTGTGCCGACTCAGGATGCCGTCGCCGGTGCCGCCGACGATGATCATCGCAGCACCGCTCTGTTCGGCCACCTCGACGATGCCGTCGGAGAAGGCCTCGTTCACGGTGACCACGGTGCGCAGTTCGATGCCGTCGGGCACCAGGTTCGCACCCTCGGCCAGCCACTCGGCGGCCTGGTTCTCCAAGCGCTCCTGATACTGGTCGAGTCCTGGATGTCCGTCGTAGGGAACAGGTTTCACGACGCAGATCAGGTCGATGGCAGCGCCGGTCGCCTGTGCCACGGCCACCGCGAGCGCGACACCGTCGTTGCCGGACGGCGTGGCCAGGTAGCCGACGGCCAGGCGGGTCAGGTTGTCAGAAGAGATCGCGTCAGACGACGTCGCGTCAGAAGACATCGGGCACCTTCACTTCGGTGGTCGGGGTCAACGTCTTGCCCTGGAAGAAGTCCCGGCGATGTGCGAAGCATGCCAGCATCAACGGGATACCGAGCACCAGCATGCCGACGCCGAGCACGAAGACTCCGCCCACGGGCCCGACCGAAGTGTATCCATAGTCGGGATTGAACATGTCGATGGCGCTCTTGACGAAGGCCCAGGTCATCGCCAACCCGCCGAGGAGGGGGAACAGGCCGCGCATGAAGAAGTTCCGAGCCGAGTCGAACAGGGTGCGCCGGAAGTACCAGACCGACGAGTACGCGGTGATGCCGTAGTAGAAGGCGACGGCCAGGCCGAGCGAGGCGATCGAGTCGGCCAGGGTGTTCTGGCTCGCGATGGAGAGCACGAGGTAGAACAGCAGGGCCGACGCGCCCATCACGGCGGTACCGAAAGCCGGCGTCATGTAGCGCGGGTGGATCTTGGCGAAACGATCGGGAATGGCCTTGTAGACCGCCATCGACAAGCTGCCGCGTGCGGTGGGCAGGATGGTCGATTGGGTGGAGGAGATCGCCGACACACTGACGGTGAGCAGCAGTGCTCCGGCAAGGATTCCGCCACCCACCGGTTCTCCGAGGATGGTCAGCACGTCGTCGGCATTCTCCTCGTTGTTCAGTCCGATACCGGTGTCACCGAATCCGGCGAAGGATTCGATCGCGTAGGCCACCAGAACGTAGGTGGCCACCAGGATCAGGCATGTGATCACTGCGGCACGACCAGGCGTCTTCTCCGGGTCCTTGGTTTCCTCACTGACCGCCAGGCACGCATCCCATCCCCAATAGATGAAGACGCACAGGATCACCGCGGCCGCCATCTCCGATTGGGTCAACCCGCTGGGCCAGAGCCAGCTCAGTTGCGGCGAGATCGCCTGTGGCCCGGCATGTCCGGTGCCCACCTTGATCAGCGCGATGACACTGGCCAGGATCAGCACGCCGAACTGGATGAACATCAACGACACCAGCAGGCGCTCACTGATGACGATGCCGCGGATACTGACCCAGGTCATGCCGGCGATGAAGATACAGCCGAGCAGGACTTTCACCCACAGGGTTTCCGCGAGTGTGGTGAGCCCGAGAAACTTGAGCAGATAGACCGCGGCGATCTCGGCGACGTTGGCGAGCACGATGATCGCCGATACCGCGAGTCCCCAACCGCCGATCCAGCCGATCCACGGCCCGAAAGCCTTTGTGGCCCAGGTGAAGGTGGTGCCGCAGTCCGGGGTGTCACGTGCCAGTTCGCGATAGGCGAAGGCCACCAGCAGCATCGGGATGAACGCCACCACGAACATCGCCGGCGCTTTGGTGTGCACCGCGGCGACGACGTAGCCGAGGGTGGCGGCCAGGCTGTATGCCGGCGCGACCGCCGACAGTCCGATGATGACGTTGCCGACGAGCCCGATCGACCCGGCCCGGAGCCCTTTGTCGCCGCCCTGAATCTCGGCGTGCACCGTGTCAGCCATGAAATCTCCCACTCACTAACCGCATGAATGCGATCAGACTAAGGTTTCCGTGGCGAGTGTGCTCGGTAACAACGGATTCAGCGGCAAATGACGCCTTGCGGAACGGATGGCCTCGCAGTGGGTCTATCTGAATGATCAATCCGCCCGGTATCACCATCGATCGGGTCTGCCTGTCAATCGGATCTGCCCGTTAGCCGGATCGACACAGCGCGGTCGCGTGCGGACCCCGTTTCTCGTCGGTTCGGACGACCTTGCCGTTCACCGCGACCACGCACCGCGCGTACCGTCCCGTGCTGATGAACCCGACGTCGGAGTTGTGGTGCGCCACGCGGCTGGTGAACGCCATCGACGAACTCCACAGCTTGGTCTTGGGGTCGTGGGTGCCCAGTGAGATGTCGCGCTGGTAGCGGAACCGATTCGTCGAGTCATACCAGGTGGCCGCCTCGTTCCACTCGCGGTCGGAGGTCAACGTGACCGTGATGCGTTCGGAGGAGTCGGGGGAGCCGGTGCCGGGCGATCCGGGATCGGCAGCGGCAGGCGTGACGGCAACGCCGAGCAGCCATACGGCTGAGACGATCAGAGCCAGGAGGCCGACGAGCGTATGCGCGAAGCGTGTCATGTTCCTTTGACGCCACGACGTACGCGTCGGTTCCACCCAGCTTTGAAGAACGCCGAATACGAAGAACCCGCGGACTCGCAGATGGAGTTCGCGGGTTCTTCGGGTGGGCTGCAGAGTTGGTCTATTGGAGACGAATCGGTCAGAGGTCTAGCGCGAGAACATCAACGCGCGCTTGACCTCCTGGATCGCCTGGGTCACCTGGATGCCGCGCGGGCAGGCCTCGGTGCAGTTGAAGGTGGTGCGGCAGCGCCACACCCCGTCGACGTCGTTGAGGATGTCGAGGCGTTCCACGGCGCCCTCATCGCGACTGTCGAAGATGAACCGGTGCGCGTTGACGATCGCGGCCGGACCGAAGTAGGAGCCCTCGTTCCAGAACACCGGGCAGCTGGTGGTGCAGCACGCGCACAGGATGCACTTGGTGGTGTCGTCGAACCGGGCGCGGTCGGACTGGCTCTGGATGCGCTCGCGGGTCGGCTCGTTGCCGGTGGTGATCAGGAACGGTTGAATCGCGCGGTAGGCGTCGAAGAACGGTTCCATGTTGACCACGAGGTCTTTTTCCACCGGCAGGCCCTTGATGGGTTCGACGGTGATGGTGAGCTCTTTGTTCTTGTCCTTCGGCAGCAGGTCCTTCATCAGGAGCTTGCAGGCCAGCCGGTTGACGCCGTTGATGCGCATGGCGTCGGAGCCGCAGACGCCATGGGCGCAGCTGCGACGGAAGGTGAGCGTGCCGTCGAGGTAACCCTTCACGTACAGCAGCAGGTTGAGCAGGCGGTCGGTGGGCAACGCGGGGACGCGGAAGCTCTCGAAGCCCTGCGCGTCGGGGTTCTCCGGGTTGAAGCGGTAGATCTTCAACGTGACCATGGTGGCCTCGTCGGGCACCGGGGGCAGTGGCGGCTCGTCGGACGACGGTGCCGGATTCTCGTCGAGGATGGCGGTCATCAGTACTTACGCTCCATCGGCTCGTAGCGGGTCTCGATCACGGGCTTGTAGTCGAGTTCGATGTCGGAGAGGAGCTCGGTGCCCTTCTTGTAGGCCATCGTGTGCCGCATGTAGTTGACGTCGTCGCGGTTGGGGTAGTCCTCGCGTGCGTGACCGCCGCGCGACTCCTTCCGGTTGAGTGCACCGACCACCGTCACCTCGGCCATCTCGAGGAGGAAACCGAGTTCGATGGCTTCGAGGAGGTCGCTGTTGAAGCGCTTTCCCTTGTCGTGCACGCGGATGTGCGCGTACCGCTCCTTGAGGGCGTGGACGTCGGTGAGTGCCTGCTTGAGGGTCTCTTCGGTGCGGAACACCGACGCGTTGTTGTCCATCGTCACCTGCAGCTCGGTGCGGATGTCGGCCACGCGCTCGTGTCCGTGATCGCTGAGCAGCAGCTCGAGCCAGTCGTCGACCATCTTGGTCGGGGTGTCGGGCAGCTCGACGAAATCGGCGGAGTTGGCGTACTCGGCGGCCGCGATGCCGGCGCGACGGCCGAACACGTTGATGTCGAGCAGCGAGTTGGTGCCCAGACGGTTGGCGCCGTGCACGGAGACGCATGCGCACTCGCCGGCGGCGTAGAGGCCGTGCACCACTTCGTCGTTGTTGCGCAGCACCTGGCCGCGGATGTTGGTGGGGATGCCACCCATCACGTAGTGGCAGGTGGGGTAGACCGGCACGTACTCGGTCACCGGGTCCACGCCGAGGTAGGTGCGCGCGAATTCGGTGATGTCGGGCAGCTTCTCGTTCAGGACATCTTCACCGAGGTGGGTCACGTCGATGTAGACGTAGTCCTTGTTGGGACCGGCGCCGCGTCCCTCGAGCACCTCGAGAACCATGGAGCGGGCGACGATGTCGCGCGGTGCGAGGTCCTTGATGGTCGGGGCGTAGCGCTCCATGAAGCGCTCGCCGTCGACGTTGCGCAAGATGCCGCCCTCACCGCGGACCGCCTCGGAGATGAGGATGCCCAGGCCGGCCAGGCCGGTCGGATGGAACTGGTGGAACTCCATGTCCTCCAAGGGAAGTCCCTTGCGGAAGACGATGCCCATGCCGTCGCCGGTCAGGGTGTGCGCATTGGAGGTCGTCTTGTACATGCGGCCCGAGCCGCCGGTGGCGAAGACGATCGACTTGGCGTGGAAGACATGGATCTCGCCGGTCGCGAGCTCGTAGGCGACGACACCGGTGGCGACCTGTTCGCCGTCCTCGTTCTCGCTCAGGCAGATGTCGAGTGCGTAGTACTCGTTGAAGAACTCGACGTCGTGCTTGACGCAGTTCTGATAGAGCGTCTGCAGGATCATGTGGCCGGTGCGGTCTGCGGCGTAGCAGGCGCGTCGGACCGGGGACTTACCGTGATCGCGGGTGTGGCCGCCGAAGCGTCGCTGGTCGATCTTGCCTTCCGGCGTCCGGTTGAATGGCAGGCCCATCTTCTCCAGGTCGAGAACGGCGTCGATGGCCTCTTTGGCCATGATCTCCACCGCGTCCTGGTCGGCGAGATAGTCGCCGCCCTTGACGGTGTCGAAGGTGTGCCATTCCCAGTTGTCTTCTTCGACGTTGGCCAGTGCCGCGCACATGCCGCCCTGCGCCGCGCCGGTGTGGCTGCGGGTGGGGTAGAGCTTGGTGAGCACAGCGGTGCGGGCACGCGGAGCCGCCTCGATGGCCGCTCGCATCCCGGCGCCGCCGGCACCGATGATCACGACGTCGTAGCGATGTTCCTGCATAGTCGCCTGTTCTCCTTAGTTGACGCTGTTGACGTCGAAGGTCAGAAGCGCGTACGTGCCGAGTACGAGAACCAGGATCATCGAGATACCCAGCAGCACGTTGAGCCAGAAGCGGGTGGAGTCCTTGCGCGAGTAGTCCGCGATCACCGTGCGCACGCCGTTGCCGCCGTGCAGCTGAGCCAGCCAGAGCATGGTGAGATCCCAGATCTGCCAGAAGGGCTCACGCCAGCGGGCCGCCACGAACGACGCGTCGATACGGTGCACGCCGTCGTCCCAGGCCAGCATGATGAACATGTGACCGATGGTCAGGATGATCAGGGCCAGACCGGAGAAACGCATGAACAGCCACGCGTACTTCTCGAAGTTGCCGCCCTTGCGCATCCGCGGCGAACGCGGGTTGTCCAGGCTGGCCGGCCGGTCGTAGTCCTTGCCCAGGGACTTGGCGACACCCGGGGTGGCTTGCGATGCAGTCATCAGATGCCTCCTAGAACGAGTGGGTGATCAGGATCTGCAGCAGGCGGACAGCCGCCGCGCCGAACACGATCACGAAGAGGGACAGGATCACCCACAGCATCTGGCGCTGGTACTTGGGACCCTTCGACCAGAAGTCGATCAGGATGATGCGAACGCCGTTGAGCGCGTGGTAGAGCACGCACGCCACCAGGGCGATCTCCATCAGACCGATGATGGGGGTCTTGTAGGTCTCGATGATCTCGGAGTACTTGTTCGGATCGATCCTGATGACCGCCGTGTCCAGCACGTGGACGAACAAGAAGAAGAAAATGGTGACACCGGTGATCCGGTGCAGCACCCAGGACCACATGCCTGGATCGCCTCGGTACAGGGATCGTTTGCGCACCGGCTCCGGTGCGACCTCTGTGGGGGAGCTCATCGGGGAATTGGCCTCCAACATCGTCGATGGATGTGCCGAGACATTTGGGTGTTCTCGACTGTGGACCCGTTACAAAAGACTCTAAACCTATGCTGAGCTGTGGCGTAAATTGCCCGAACCAATGTGGGAGACAAGTGATCTCGACTTAGGTTTGCCTTACCATTCCCATGGTTGGTAATGGCGGTCACAGCCATTGGCATCCCATCACAATGCGAGGAGTCTGCCGTGTCGGCCGATGTTGACTGGAAAGTGTTGCGGGACAGGGCAAAAGACATGCTCGAGCATGCATACGCGCCTTATTCGAGGTTTCCGGTCGGCGCTGCGGCTATCACTGATGACGGACGCGTGGTCGCTGGATGCAATGTGGAAAATGTCTCATACGGACTCGGTATCTGCGCTGAGGTGGGCCTGGTCGCCCACCACGTCTCCACCGGCGGCGGGCGGCTGCTCGCGGTCTCGGTGACTGATGCGAATCACCAGGTCCTGATGCCTTGTGGCCGATGCAGGCAGGTGCTTTTCGAACACGGTGGCCCCGGGCTGCTGATCGACCACCGCGATGGTCCGCGACCGCTGGCGCAGCTGCTGCCGGACGCCTTCGGTCCCGACGATCTCGAGTCGGTGCGCCGGTGAGCGCCGAAGTTCTCGACGCCGTATCGGTGATCGCCACCAAGCGCGACGGCGGAGTTCTGTCCGACGCGCAGATCGACTGGGCGATCGCCGCGTACACGCGCGGTGAGATGGCCGACGAGCAGATGTCGGCCCTGCTGATGGCGATCTATCTGCGCGGTATGAATCGCGCCGAGATCGCCCGCTGGACCTCGGCGATGATCGCCAGCGGCATCAGGATGGACTTCAGTGGCCTGCGTCGCGACGGTCGGGCACTACCGACCGTCGACAAACATTCCACCGGGGGAGTCGGCGACAAGATCACGCTTCCGCTCGCACCGTTGGTCGCGTCGTTCGGGGTCGCGGTCCCGCAATTGTCCGGGCGCGGTCTTGGCCATACCGGCGGAACCCTGGACAAGCTGGAATCGATTTCGGGGTGGCGCGCCGATCTGCGCCGCGACGAGATGTGGGAACAGCTCGAACGGGTTGGAGCCGTCGTCTGCGCCGCGGGCGGAGATCTCGCACCCGCCGACCGCAAGCTCTACGCGCTGCGGGACGTCACCTCGACCGTCGAATCCCTGCCGCTGATCGCCAGCTCGATCATGAGCAAGAAGATAGCCGAGGGTGCCGGTGCGCTGGTTCTCGACGTCAAGTTCGGATCGGGTGCGTTCCTCAAGTCGCAGTCGGAGTCGCGTGAACTCGCCGAGACGATGGTGGCGCTCGGTGCCGATGCCGGGGTCGCCACGACCGCCCTGCTGACCGACATGAACACCCCGTTGGGTCTTACGGCGGGCAATGCGGTCGAGGTGGCCGAGTCGCTGGCCGTGCTGGCCGGTGGTGGGCCCGACGATGTCGTCGAACTGACGCTCGCGCTCGCGCGCGAGATGCTGACCGCTGCCGGCCTGCCCGACGCCGATCCGGCCACCCACCTGGCCAACGGCAAGGCGATGGATGCGTGGCGGG
The DNA here is from genome assembly GCA_023461275.1 of Actinomycetes bacterium. GTDB lineage: Bacteria > Actinomycetota > Actinomycetes > Mycobacteriales > Mycobacteriaceae > Gordonia. Next base: position 37,140 of record JAEYMI010000074.1, read on the forward strand.
CGATGATCACCGCGCAGGGCGGTGATCCCGACGCGCCGCTGCCGGTCGCCGAGCACACCGAGGTGATCGCCGCACCAGCCGACGGGTATCTCGCCGGACTCGACGCGATGGCCGTCGGCCTGGCCGCCTGGCGGCTTGGAGCCGGACGGGCCAGCCCGGGGCAATCGGTGCAATCCGAAGCCGGCGTGGTCTGGCACGCGCGTCCCGGTGATCGGGTGTGGGCGGGCCGCCCGCTGTTCACCCTGCACACCGCGACGCCGGAACGATTCGACGCGGCGCGGGCGGCGTTGGTCGACGCGGCGACATTCTCCTCCGAACCCCCGCCGCAGAGCCCACCGCTGATCGTCGATCGGGTTACGGTCAACACATGACCGGCCCCCGATCCCTGGATTCCTCGACCGTCGTCCTCGCCCCGAAGGTGCTCCTGCACGATCACCTCGACGGCGGTCTGCGACCATCGACCGTGCTCGAACTCGCCCGTGAATGCGGCTACGACGAACTGCCCGCCGACGACGTCGACGGATTGGCGCGATGGTTCCGGGAGGCCGCCGACAGTGGATCGCTGGAACGATATCTGGAGACCTTCGCGCACACGGTGGCGGTGATGCAGACCGCGCCCGCGCTGGAACGGGTCGCCCGCGAATGTGTGGAGGACCTCGCCGCCGATGGAGTGGTGTACGCCGAGATCCGTTATGCCCCAGAACAACATCTCGAACAGGGCCTGACCCTCGACGAGGTGGTCGAGGCGGTGCTGCGCGGCTTTGCCGACGGTGAGTCAGACGCCGCCGCGGCCGGCCGGCCGATCAAGGTGCGCTGCCTGGTGACCGCCATGCGGCACGCCGCGCGTTCCCGTGAGATCGCCGAATTGGCGGTGCGCTACCGGGATTCGGGGGTCGTCGGGTTCGACATCGCCGGCGCGGAGGCCGGGCATCCACCGACCCGGCATCTCGACGCCTTCGAATACATGCGGGCCAACAACGCGCCCTTCACCATTCACGCCGGTGAGGCCTTCGGTCTGCCGTCGATTCACGAGGCCATCGCGTTCTGCGGTACCGACCGGCTCGGCCACGGTGTGCGGGTGATCGACGACATCGAGCTGCCCGCCGGTGCCAAGCCGTCGGATCACTCCTTCGTCGGTGCCGAACTCGGCGACATCGCGAACATCGTGCGCGACAAGCGGATCCCGCTCGAATTGTGTCCGAGCTCCAACGTGCAGACCGGTGCGGTCGCCTCGATCGCCGAGCATCCGTTCAATGTGCTGGCCCGGCTGCGCTTCCGGGTGACGGTCAACACCGACAACCGGCTGATGAGCGACACCACGATGAGCAAGGAATTTCTCCGGCTCGCCGACGAATTCGGTTACGGCTGGGCCGATTTCGAACGGTTCACGGTGAACGCGATGAAGTCGGCCTTCATCCACTTCGACGAGCGGCTCAAGCTGATCGACGACGTGATCAAGCCCGGCTACGCGGTGTTGATCGGCTGATCGAGCCTCCCGCCGGGGCGACGAGCACCCCGGTGGGTTACTGCTTCTTGACGAGTCGGTTCTCGAAGTCGTGCTCGAGGGCCCGCCAGGCCTCCGACTCGTTGTCGAACGGCGGGCTCGGTGCGAGTCGCTTCGGGTCCGGGTTGATGGTGTAGTCGACGAACCAGCCCAGCGGAGTGGTGGACCCGAACGCCTCGCTCACCGAGTCGTCGTCGCCGTAAGCGGCTGCGTCGGTGAACAATTCGACGGCGAGGTCGAGTTGATTGCGATCCATCCGGCGCGGGCCGTCGGCGATGTCGTCGGCCAGTCCCGGCAGAACGTAGATGTTGTCGGAGATCACGTCGTAGTCGAGGTCGCCGTTGGTGGCCGCCAGACGCACGTCGTCGAAGGTGGCGATGTCGGCGAGGTCGTGGTCGTTGTCGGTGGCCAGGAAGCGGGTCAGCGACCGTGGCGAGGTGAAGACGAAGATCTTGCCGTCGGCGCCGAGGAACACCGGATCGTCACCGAGGTAGCACCGCAACGTCAGGTACTCGTCGCCGCTGGTGACGATCCGGATCGGATCGATGCCGACCGAGATCCAGAAGTCGTCGTCGTCATAGTCCTCGTCGTCGTCCTCGGCCCGGTCGGCGATGAGCGCTGCCGCGGGCGAGGCGGCAGCGGCTCGCTCGGCCGAATCGTCGTCGTCGAGGTCCTCGTCATCGGAGTCGTCGGCGTCGCTGCCCAGCAGGTCGATGTCGTCGTCCGGTTCGTCCTCGTCCTCGGCGGAGGCGGCCGCCTCGATCTCGGCCTCGGCGGCGGTGACCGCAGCGGCATCGACGTCGGGGCTGGTGATCACGTCGTCGATGGCGTCGAGAACGTCGTCCCAGTGCTTGGCGATCAGCCGACCGATGCGAACCCAGAGGTCGAGTCCGTCGCGGCCCTCGAAGTTGTGGGTACCGGTGGTGACGGCGCCCAGGATCGGGTTGCCGTTGAAGAACTTGGTCACCACGAGCAGTTCACAGACCTCACCGAGGATGCGCACGATCTCGAGGGCGTCCTCGAGTTCGGCGATGACTTCCGGGGTGGGGTCCTCGGCGGCGAGTTCGGGAACCCCGACGAGGTCGTAGGTGTGGCGTGCGTCGGGGATCAGCTCGTCGGCCTGCACTCCGCCGATGGTGGCCCACGCCGGATGGTCGGCGAGGTCGTTGTCTGCGTCGGAACGCACGAATGCGGCGAGCTCGGCCACGTGGGCGAACCCGTAGAGGTCCTCGTCGAGGCCGAGGAATGCCTCCCATTCGTCGTCACCCTCACGCCACCGTGGCGCCCAGAGGGTGAAGACGTTTCCGTTGGTCAGTCCGAGCTCGATGGGGACAATGTCTCCGGCCATGAGGCCCCAGCGTAGCGACCTGACCTGACGGCGGGGTCCGCGGCCCCACAACGGTTACCGGGGCCGGTAGAAACCCTGGAACCCCTGTCCGGCGTTCGTGGTGCGCAGTGGGGAGAGCTGGACCGGATCGCCGGCCTCGACCAGCTGGTGGTTGCCGATGTACATCGCGACATGTCCGTCCCACACGGCGAGATCGCCCGGTTGCAGCTGCGCCTGACTGACCGCGGTCCCCGCGGTGTCCTGGTCTTGGGCCAGCCGGGGCAGATCGACACCGGCCTGCTTGTAGGCCCACTGGGTGAGGCCGCTGCAGTCGAAACCGTTGGGCGTCGTGCCACCCCAGACGTAGGGGACGCCGCGTTGGCTCAACGCCGCCCGGACGGCCTTCGCGGCGCGTTCATTGGGGGCGTAGGCGACCGATCCGTCGGGCAGGGTGATCGGTATCCGGCCGTCGGCCGACGCCGGACTCGCCTGGTGTCCGTTGGGTGCGGTGGCGTCGGCGGGTGCGATGGTGCGTGCGAGCTCGAGCATTCGTCGGGTATCACCGTCGAGATCGCCCTGGGTGCGCGCGACGATCTGCGCGCCACGGGCGACATGGTCGATGGCCACCGGGACGATGGCGACGAGGCCGGCCGGGGTGAAGAGCGCGGGCCCCATCAGCCGTGCGGTGCGCTCGAGCGAATCGATCAGACCACCGATCTGCTCGGCGGCATGCCGGACCTTGCCGGTCGCCGATTCGATCAGCGTCGCTATCTCCTCGCCGTTGGCGGTGACCTGCGCCAGTGTCCGATCAGCGTGGGCGGCGGACGTCTGGGCGCTGCGTGAGCCCTCGCCCGCCCATTGCTGTGCGACGGTCTTCGCCGAGGCCGTCGCGCCCGAACTGATCTCGGCGAGGTCGGTGTTGGCGGCGCGCACGGACTCAACCGGATTCGACGGCGGCAGGACGCCGGTGCCCAGCGCGGTGATCAGGATGCGCAGCGGTGCGATGAACAGTTCGATGGTGAGCATCAGAGCCGCAGCTCCTGATCGCCCGAGAACGCGCGCGTTGCCGTGCCCCGCAATGCCATCGCGTTGGCGACGTCGGTGCCGCGATAGGTTCGTTCGGCGTTCTCGGTGCCCGTCGCCGACGACCTGTGCTCGGCCGCGATCGCATCGAGGTTCTGCGCCCGACGGTCGAGGGTGTAGCCCATGGCGGCCAGGAAGTCCGCGCCGATGACCCCGAAGGTCATAGTGAGTTCGGCGACGGGGGCTCGCTGACGGGTGGCGTGCGCAGCGACCGCGTCGGCGGCCGTGTGCTCGGCGCGGGCGTAGTCGGTAAGTGCTGCGGTGTGTGCCGTGACGGTGATGGCGGGGAGATCGGTCATGTTTCTTTCGACGCCGGCAGCGTCGGGTTGGTTCCGTCGGCCTTGGGAGGCGATGCGGGCCCACTGCCCCTAGGGTGTGTTCGACAAGGATGAGGTCGCGCCGAGGAGGACACGAGTATGCAGGTGAAGGTCGTCGACCATCCACTGGCCGCGGTGCGGTTGACCACGATGCGCGACAAGGACACCGACAATGCGGCGTTCCGCAATGCCCTGTCGGACCTGACCCAGGTGCTGGTCTACGAGGCGCTCGCCGAGGCCGAGGTGGCCGACGTCGCCATCGAGACGCCGTTGGCGCCGTTCACCGGGGCACGTCTGAAGCGTCCGCCGCTGCTGGTGCCGGTGCTACGAGCCGGCCTCGGCATGGTCGAGCAGGCGCACGCCATGGTGCCCGAGTCGCATGTCGGATTCGTCGGCGTCGCGCGTGATGAGTCGACGGCCAAGCCGGTGCCCTATCTGGAATCGCTACCGGCCGACCTGTCGGATATCCCGGTGTTCGTCCTCGATCCGATGCTGGCCACCGGTGGGTCGATGCTGCACACCATCGAGCTGCTGGTGGCGCGCAAGGCCACCGACATCACCGTGATCTGCGTTGTCGCCGCCCCCGAAGGTGTTGCGGCGCTGGAGAACTCAGGACATCCGATGCGGTTGATCGTGGCCGCGATCGACGAGTGTCTCAACGACGTGTCCTACATCGTGCCCGGTCTCGGTGATGCCGGCGATCGCCAATTCGGGCCGCGCTGAACTGATTTCGTCAGGGTACGCCGGCGTCAGGCCGCGACCGCCGACCAGCGTCCGCCCGCACGTCGGACCACCACGTCGTGATCGAAGCAGGTGCTGATCGTCGACGACGTGAGTGATTCGTCGACCACTCCGGCGGCCACGATCTCACCGTCGCGCAACAGCATCGCGTGGCTGGTGCTGGCGGGTAGGTCCTCGAGGTGATGGGTGACCAGAACTGTCGCCAATTCTGCGACGTCCGAGCGCAATTGGTCGATGCTGGACAGTAGTTTCTCGCGGGCGGCGAGGTCGAGTCCGGTGGCCGGTTCGTCGAGGAGCAACAGAGCGGGCCGCGGCATCAGTGCCCGCGCGATGAGGGTGCGTCCCCGCTCGCCCTGGCTCATCACCGGCCAGGTGGAGTCGCGACGCGCGGACATGCCGAGGAGGTCGAGGAGTTCGTCGGCGTGGCGATGGTCGTCGTCGGTGTAGACGCGTCGACGATCCAACTCGGGTGTACCGGTCAGGCCGGACAGCACCACCTCGTGCGCCGAGAGCGGCAGGTCGATCCGCCATCGGGGATCGACATGTCCTATGTGGCTGCGTAATTCGCGCATGTCCACCCGGCCGAGTCGTTTGCCGAGCACGTCGACGGCGCCGCGTGTCGGATGCCCGCGAGCGCCGAGAATTGTCATCAGGGTGGACTTGCCGGCGCCGTTGGGTCCGAGCAGCGCCCAGTGTTCGCCGGGTGCGACCTGAAGGTTGATGTCGTGCAGCAACTCTCGGCCGTTACGGATCACGTCGACGTGGGAAGCGTTGAGTACGAGGGACACGGGATCAACCTAGCCCGTGGCCGGGCCGGCGCATCAGGGTGTCCAGTACTCCAGCATCGGCTCGCCGGATACGACGTCACCATTCTGATAAATGTAGAAGTCAATCGGCGAGACGGTATACATGTACGGGCCGTTGGTGACCCGGAAGACGCTGTTCTGCAGCACCGGATTCTGCAACTCGATGCTGTTGCCGTCGGCGTAGCCCTTGTAATACAGGCCGCCCTGGTCGCCGACGCGGCAGATCACCACTTGCGACCGCGCTGTGCGACCGATCGCGACCGCCGGATCGTCGGCGGCGTTGCACCGTGGGCCCGCGGTGAAACCTTGCCAGTCGGCGCCGGTGACGCTCGGCACCGGCCGGCCTGGCGCGGTGGTGGTCCCTGACGGCACAGTGACCGTGGTGGTGTGTGTGGGCGCGCCGGGCTGCTGCGCGGCGCCGGCTCCCGAATTGCCTCCGGCCGCACCGTGGCCGCCGGCGCCATTCTCACCGCTCGACCCGGCGGCTGTTTGTCCGGCCGACACGGTGGTCGTCACAACCTTGGTCGACGACGCGGACAACGTATTGGTCGATGGTGTGCCCGTACCGGGCAACAGCAGCACCGCCGCGAGCACCCGGGCCACCACGAGGAGCGATCCGGCGGCGATGGCCACGATGACCAGCGGCGAAGACCATGGCGACCGTTCCGGCGGACCGGCGTGGAAATCGTCGGTAGGTGGGTAGGTCATGCGGGAATCCTCTCACCGGTGTGGGACGTCGGCGGATCATCGTCGGGTGTCTAAATGACTATCGTGTCGGCGTTCCGTTACGTTGCGCCGGGCAGCTCGTCGAGGATCGACGCGACGAGGGAACCCAAGCGTGTGCGCACGTCGCCCAGTTCACCGGTGTCGGGCAGTGCGACCGCCTCGACGTAGTACTTGAGCTTGGGTTCGGTTCCCGATGGGCGGGCGACCACGCGGATGGTGGTGCCGTCGGCGGCGGTGCCGGACATGATCACCGCGTCGGTGGCGAGGTGATCGGTCCGGGCTGATTGATCGTCGGCGCGGATCTCGATGTCGCACAGTCGCTGCGGGGGATCCGCGCGAAGGCCACGCATGATCATCGTGATCTCGGCGAGGTCGGTGACGCGGACCGATCGCTGTGCGGTCACATGCACACCGAATGTCGCCTGCAGATCATCGAGGGCGCCCCGCAGATCCGAGCCGGCGGACTTTCGTCGATGGGCGAGTTGCGCGGCGACGACAGCGGCGCTGATGCCGTCTTTATCGCGCACCGCGTCGGGGTCGACGCAGTGTCCGATCGCTTCCTCATAGGCGTAGAGCAGCGGCTCGCCGGCTCGGACGAGCCACTTGAATCCGGTGAGCGTGCGGACACTTCGCGCGCCGGCACTCTCGGCGATGCGGCCGGCGAGGCTGCCGGAGACGATGGTGCTGGCCACCACCGGCGCGATCAGCGCGGTGGCCGACGCGGCATTGGCCTCGAGCAGGTGCGCGGCGAACAGTGCGCCGGTCTCGTCGCCGGTGAGCATCCGCCAGCCGGCGGTGTCGCGGATACCCACCGCGCATCGATCGGCGTCCGGGTCCAGGGCGATCGCGAGGTCGGCATTGATGTCGGCGGCCAGGCCGAGCAGCAGATCGGCAGCGCCGGGCTCCTCGGGGTTGGGAAACTGTACCGTCGGAAAATCCGGGTCTGGTTCGAATTGCTGGTCGACGACGTGCAGGTCGTCGAAACCCGCCTGCCGCAACGCTTCTGAGGCGAGGCGACCACCAACGCCGTGCATGGCGGTGAGTGCGATGCGAATCGAGGTCGCCGACTCGACGGTGCCGAATCGATGTGCCAGCCGGGCCAGATAACGGTCGGTGTTGCGTCGTGCCCGATCGTCGGGGACCACGTCGACGCGGGGGATGTCAGCCGCGGCGGGCGCGGTGGCGATCAAGGCTTCGATCTCGGCGTCGTCGGGTGGGATCAGTTGTGCGCCACCGGAAACGTAGACCTTGTAGCCATTGTCGGCCGGCGGATTGTGCGACGCGGTGATCTGGATGCCGAGCGAGGCGCCGAGGTCACGGCAGGCGAAGGCGACCAATGGCGTCGGGGCCGGATCGGGGAGTGCGACGACGTCGAATCCGCGTGCCGCCAGAACACCGGTGGTCGCGGCGGCAAAGGCTTCCGAACCGTGCCGTGCATCGCGCCCGACGACCACCGTCGCACCGGCTTCGGCTCCCCGCTCCAGCCAGTCGGCGATCGCGTGCGTGGTGCGCGTGACAACGGCGACGTTCATCCCGTTGGGGCCGGCACGAACCGGACCACGCAGGCCGGCGGTCCCGAAATGCAATGTGTCCGAAAACCGTTCGGCGATCTCGTCGGCATCCAGCGCCGCCAGCTCGGCACGACTGACCGGGTCGGGGTCGGCGTCGATCCACGTCTGCACCGTGTTGTCGTCGACCGTCGCGTCGTCGACGGGTTCGGTGCTCACAGTTCGCTGATGATCTCGGCCAGGAGTTCACCCATGCGCGTTGCCGAACGTCGGCCGACTTCGAGCACTTCGTGGTGGTCGAGGTGTTCACCGGTCATCCCGGCGGCGAGGTTGGTCACCAGGGAGACGCCGAGCACCGACATGCCGGCCGCCCGCGCGGCGATGGTTTCGTGCACGGTCGACATGCCGACCAGGTCGGCGCCGATGGTGCGCAGCATGCGGATCTCGGCGGGCGTCTCGTAGTGCGGGCCGGGTAGTCCGGCGTAGACACCTTCGGCCAGTGACGGATCGATCCGTCGCGCGGTGTCGCGCAGCGTGGGGGAGTAGGCGTCGACGAGGTCCACGAATTGTGCCCCGACCAGCGGGGACCGGGCAGTGAGGTTGAGGTGATCGCTGATCAGCACCGGCTGACCGACGCTCATGTCCTCGCGGATGCCACCCGCCGCGTTGGTCAACACGATGGTGCGGGCCCCGGCGGCGGCGGCGGTGCGGACCGGATGCACCACCCGGGACAGGTGATGACCCTCGTAGGCGTGAATCCGGCCCAGCAGCAGCAAGACCCGGCGGTCGCCGATCCGCACCGAATGCACCGTGCCGCTGTGCCCGGCGGCCTGGGGAGCGGTGAAGCCGGGTAGCGATGCCATCGGCAGGCTCGCGACCGGCGTGCCGAATGCCTCGGCGGCGGGCGCCCACCCCGACCCCAGGACCACGGCGACCTCGTGTGTGGCGGCGTCGGTTTCGCTCGCGATGGTGGCCGCGGCGGCAAGTGCGGTCTCGACGGACACACCGACGTCCGGGCCGGTTCCGATGTGGGCGTCGGCGATGGGGTTCATGGGCATCACCCTAAGGTGTCGTCGGCGAAGCGATATGGTCTGCACATGCCTTTTCTCACGTCGTCCGATGATGTCCACGAGCTCTACCTCGGCACCGAGGGTGTGGAACTCGACGAGGCCAACCCGGAGAACCGTTTTGCGGTGACCTGGATCGAGACCGTCCAGGAACTGCTGTCCCAGGTGGCGGCCGAGCCGTCGAAGCCTTTGGTGATCTCCGCCACCGGCAAGTTCTTCACCAATGGACTCGATACGGATTTCGTCGCCGCCGAGGCCTCGCGGCTGCCCTGGTACCTGGATCGGGTTCACGAGCTCTACTCCGCGGTGCTGACGCTCCCGGTGCCCACCGTGGCCGCGATCAACGGCCATGCCTTCGGTGCGGGCGCGATGCTCGCGCTGTGCGCCGACTACCGCGTGATGCGGACCGAGCGTGGCTTCTGGTCGCTGCCCGAAGCCGCCCTGAACATGCCGTTCACCCGGGGGATGGCCGCGTTGGTGCGCACCCGCGTCCCCGATGCGACGGCTACCGAGGCGATGCTCACCAGTAAGCGATACGGCGCCGACGACGCGGTGGCCGCGGGCATCGTCGAGGAGGCGGTACCGGTCGAGGGTCTGCTGGATCGAGCCCGTGCCGTGGCCGCGGAGCGGGCGTCGCTGGCCGGACCGAACCAGCGGGTCATCAAGCGCGGGCTGCGGGCTCCGCTGCTCGCCGACCTCGCGGTACCCACGCCGGCGACCCTGCTGTGAATGCGGGTCGGTTGTGAGTGAGGTGTGGTGGTGACCGTCGTCGACACGTGGCTGGCCGAGCACGGTGCCGACCTGATCGGTTGGCGCCGCGATCTGCACAGCCATCCCGAGTTGTCGCGGCAGGAGGTGCGCACCACCGAGGTGGTGATGAGCGAGCTGGCGTCGGCCGGACTCACCCCGCGTCGGCTGCCGCTGGGCACCGGCGTGGTGTGCGATCTGGGTCCCGAGGGTGCGCCACGGATCGCGCTGCGTGCCGACATGGACGCGTTGCCGATCACCGAACACACCGGCTTGCCGTTCAGCTCGCAGGTCGAGGGAGTGTCGCACTCGTGCGGTCATGACGCGCACACCGCGATCCTGCTCGGCGTCGGCAAGCTGCTGGCGTCTCTCGACGAACTGCCGGTCGGTGTGCGGCTGATCTTTCAGGCGGCCGAAGAGGTGATGCCCGGCGGCGCGCTCGACGCCATCGAGGCCGGCGTCACGACCGGCGTGAGCCGGATCTTCGCGCTGCATTGCGATCCCAAGCTGCCGGTGGGGTCGGTCGGTCTGCGGGCCGGTGCGTTGACCTCCGCCGCCGACCACATCGACCTGCAACTGCACTCGCCGGGAGGGCACACCTCGCGGCCACATCTGACCGGTGACCTGGTGTACGCGATGGGCACCGTGATCACGGGTTTGCCGGGCATTCTGTCCCGGCGGGTGGATCCGAGGTCGGGAACGATCATGGTCTGGGGTGCCGCGCATGCCGGCAGCGCCGCCAACGCGATCCCGCAGGAGGGACGACTGCGCGGCACGGTCCGCACCGGAGACCACACCACATGGGCCGAGTTGGAACCGATCGTGCGCAGCGTGATCGGTGAGCTGCTCGCTCCGCTCGGGGTGCGCTATGACCTCTCGTACTACCGCGGTGTGCCGCCGGTGGTCAACGACGAGGCGGCCATCGAGATGTTCACCGAATCGGTGGCGGCCATCGGGCCGAACGCGGTGGCCGACACCCCGCAGTCACCTGGTGGCGAGGACTTCTCGTGGTATCTCGAACACGTTCCCGGGGCGATGGGCCGGCTCGGCGTCTGGGATGGCATCAGCCCGCACGTCGATCTTCATCAGCCCAATTTCGATATCGATGAGCGCGCGCTGGCCGTCGGCGTTCGGGCGCTGGCCGGCATCGTGTTGCAGTCCGGGCACTGACACCTCGCCCGGTTCCTGACTGTCAGGAGTCGATGGCGCCGGGGCCGGGCCCGACGTTGCGCGACTCCCGCAGCCGGAGGTTCTGGACGTATTCGGCTGGTGCTCCGGCGATTTCGGCTGCCTCGGCCATCACACCCAGGTAGCGGGCCGACGGCAGGCCACCTTCGAAGGCGTCGAGAACGTAGAGCCAGGCGAGCACCGGACCGTCGGCGGTGTCGATGCGGGCGCGGATCTTGCGGTGGATGCCGAGTTCGCCGCCCTCCCACCGGTCAAGGTTGGCCTCGTCCTCGTCGGGGACGTCGTAGAGAACCACGAACACCTTGGCGTCGGGATCGTCGCGATCTTCGGTGACCGTCGCCAGGGAGCCTTCCCAACCGATGTCGCCGCCGCCGAAGGTGAGTCGCCATCCGCACAGCCAGCCGGTGCCGGACATGGGCGAGTGTGGCGCGCGTTCGGCCATCTGCTCGGGATGCATATTCGACCCGTAGGCCGCGTAAATCGGCATGTGAGCTGGTGACCTGCGCTTTCTGTTCGGCGGATGTCACTGGCCCCACGGAAGCCCACCGGAAATCCTGGGACCCGATGAATCGTAGTACGACTCGCCGATCGCTACACACCGTGCCCGGATGTCACCGGGCGTCCACCGACCCGCGTGCCGGGTGAACGAGAACCGCAGGCGTCGACGGACTAGGTTGGAGGCGCAGACCGCAGTCCAGGCCCAGCCCGGCCGAATGAGGAGTGGACAGTGACCAAGATCGTGATCATCGGAGGCGGCCCCGCCGGCTATGAGGCGGCACTCGCTGCTGCCGCGTACGGCGCCGACATCACCGTGATCGACTCCGACGGCGTCGGCGGTGCGTGCGTCCTGTGGGATTGCGTGCCATCCAAGACATTCATCGCCTCCACCGGTATCCGCACCGAGGTGCGCCGCGCCATCGACCTCGGCATCAACCTCAAGACCGACGACGCACTGGTGAGCTTGCCGCAGATCCACCAGCGGGTGCGGGATTTGGCGTTCGCGCAGTCGGCCGACATCCGCTCCCGGCTGGTCAGCGAAGGTGTGAAGGTGGTGGCGGGTACGGCGAGCCTGGACCCGGCTCAGGTGGGGGTGTCGACCCATGGTGTGACCGCAACCTTGGCCGACGGGTCCACCGAGCACTACGACGGTGACGTGGTGCTGCTGGCGACCGGGGCCTCGCCACGGGTGCTGCCCGACGCGCAGCCCGACGGCGAGCGCATTCTCACCTGGCGCCAGCTGTATGACCTCGAGGAGTTGCCGTCGCATCTGGTCGTCATCGGTTCGGGTGTGACCGGTGCGGAGTTCGTGCACGCCTACACCGAGTTGGGTGTGAAGGTGACGCTGGTGTCCAGTCGCGACCGCGTGCTGCCGCACGAGGACGAGGATGCCGCGCTGGTACTCGAGGATGCGCTCGCCGAGCGCGGCGTCGAGCTGGTGAAGCATGCGCGCGCGGACAAGGTTGAGCGCCAGGGTGATTCGGTGACCGCATATCTGGCCGACGGACGTACGGTGACCGGCTCGCATGTGCTGATGACGGTCGGGTCGATTCCCAACACGTCAGGGTTCGGACTCGAGGACGCCGGCGTCGAACTCGGCCGCGGTGGCTACATCACGGTGGATCGGGTGTCGCGGACGTCGGTCAACGGCATCTATGCCGCCGGTGACTGCACCGGGCTGTTCCCGCTCGCGTCGGTGGCCGCTATGCAGGGGCGCATCGCGATGTACCACGCGCTGGGTGAGGGCGTGAGCCCGATCAAGCTGAAAACCGTTGCCTCGGCGATCTTCACACGCCCGGAGATCGCGACGGTCGGTGTCTCACAGAACGCCATTGACGACGGTGAATACCCGGCGCGCACGGTGATGCTGCCGTTGGCGACAAACCCACGCGCCAAGATGAGCGGCCTTCGACGAGGCTTCGTCAAGATCTTCTGCCGCCCGGCGACCGGCGTGGTGATCGGTGGTGTGGTGGTCGCGCCGACGGCCTCGGAACTCATCCTGCCGATTGCGCTCGCCGTGCAGAACAAGCTCACCGTTTCCGATCTGGCACAAACACTTTCGGTGTACCCGTCGTTGTCGGGGTCGGTGGTCGAGGCCGCACGGCAGCTCGTGCGCCACGACGATCTGGACTGAGGAAGGTTGCGTCCCTGAGGTCCGGTCGCGTCACGAACCTCAGGCCAGTCCGAAGCTGTGCTCCACGGCGCGGTTCCACCCGGCGTAGAGATTCTCGCGCTGATCGGAGTCCATCGTCGGTTCCCAGCGTCCGCCTTCGGCCCAGTTGTCGCGGATCTCGTCCTCGCTCTCCCAGAATCCGACGGCCAGGCCGGCGGCGTAAGCGGCTCCGAGAGCGGTGGTTTCGTTGACCTCGGGCCGCACCACGGGTACGTCGAGGAGGTCGGCCTGGAACTGCATCAGTGTCTCGTTGACCACCATGCCGCCGTCGACCTTGAGCGTGGACAGTGCGACGCCGGAGTCGGCCTGCATCGCCTCGATGACCTCGCGGGTCTGGTAGGCGCTTGCCTCCAACGCCGCTCGCGCCAGGTGGCCCTTGTTCACAAACCTCGTCAGCCCGACGATCACGCCTCGGGCGTCCGGCCTCCACCGCGGTGCGAACAAGCCGGAGAAGGCCGGCACAAAGTAGGCTCCGCCGTTGTCGTCGACCGAATTCGCCAGTGACTCAACCTCACTGGCGTTGGAGAACAGGCCGAGGTTGTCGCGCAGCCATTGCACCAGCGACCCGGTGACCGCGATCGAGCCCTCCAGCGCGTAGCGGGCGTCCTGATCGCCGATCCGGTAGCAGACGGTGGTCAGCAACCCGTGGTCGCTGAAGACCGGTTCGGTTCCGGTGTTCAGCAACAGGAAGTTGCCGGTGCCGTAGGTGTTCTTGGCTTCACCGGGGGACAGGCACGCCTGCCCGAATGTCGCCGCCTGCTGGTCGCCCAGAATGCCGCCGAGCGGCCGGCCGGCGAATGCGCCTCCCGCGCGCAGTTCGCCGTAGACCTCCGACGAACTGCGGATCTCCGGAAGCAGCGACATCGGGATGCCCATCTCCGAGCAGATCTCCTCATCCCAGCTCAGGGTGCGCAAATCCATCAGCATGGTGCGCGAGGCGTTGGTGACGTCGGTGATGTGCAGGCCGCCTTCCGCGCCACCGGTCATCTGCCAGGCCACCCACGAACCCATTGTGCCGAAACACAATTCGCCGTTCTCGGCGCGCTCGCGGGCGCCGTCGACGTTGTCGAGCAGCCATCGGATCTTGGGGGCGGAGAAGTAGGTCGACAGCGGTAGGCCGGTGCGTTCGCGGTATCGGTCGACGCCGATATCGCCGCCCAGCTCGTCGCACAGACCGGCAGTCCGGGTGTCCTGCCAGACGATCGCGTTGTGGATCGGCTCGCCGGTGGCGCGATCCCAGATGAGAGTGGTTTCACGCTGGTTGGTGATCCCGACGGCGGCGATGTCGTCGGCGTGCAGGTCGACGGCGGCGAGCGCGGAGGCCGCGACCCGACGGGTATTGCGCCAGATCTCGGCCGCGTCGTGCTCGACCCATCCGGCCTGCGGAAATATCTGACGATGCTCGAGCTGCTCGGAGTTGACCACCTGTCCGGCATGGTCGAACACCATGGCCCGTGTCGACGTGGTTCCCTGATCGATCGCGGCAACGTACCTCGGCGCACTGGTCACGGGTGTCAGTGTCGCACGCGGTGCGAATCTGAAACATCAATTACGCTCGGTCACTATGAACACCGAGTTCAATCCGGATCGACCTGCGGATATGGGCCCGCTGTACCGCGCGGAAGCGTGGCGGCGGCTCGGGACCGAGCAGTTCGACATCATCGTCATCGGTGGCGGTGTGGTCGGTGTGGGTGCCGCACTCGACGCTGCCACAAGGGGATTGCGGGTCGCGCTCGTCGAGGCTCGAGACCTGGCGTCGGGAACATCGAGCCGGTCGTCGAAGATGTTTCACGGCGGTCTGCGCTACCTCGAACAGCTCGAATTCGGGCTGGTGCGTGAGGCGCTGCGGGAACGTGAGCTGTCGCTGAGTCTGCTCGCACCGCACCTGGTGAAGCCGTTGCCGTTCCTCTATCCGCTCACCCAGCGGGTGTGGGAACGCCCCTACGTCGCTGCCGGAATCTTCCTCTATGACCGGATGGGTGGTGCGAAGTCCGTTCCGGGACAACATCATGTGACCCGATCCGGGGCTTTGCGGGTCGCGCCGGGGCTCAAACGCGATTCGCTGATCGGCGGTATCCGCTACTACGACACCGTCGTCGACGACGCGCGTCATACCCTCACCGTCGCGCGCACCGCCGCCAACTACGGAGCGGTGGTCCGGACCTCCACACAGGTCGTCGGGTTCATCCGCGAATCCGACCGTGTCCTGGGCGTCAAGGTTCGCGACAGCGAGACCGGCGAACTGGCCGAGGTCCGCGGTCACTGCGTCATCAACGCCGCGGGCGTGTGGACCGACGAGGTGCAGGCGCTGTCCAAGCAGCGCGGCCACTTCCGGGTTCGCGCGTCCAAGGGCGTGCACATCGTGGTGCCGCGGGACCGGATCGTCAGCGAGACCGCGATCATCCTGCGCACCACGAACTCGGTGCTGTTCGTGATCCCGTGGGAAACGCACTGGATCATCGGTACCACCGACACCGACTGGAACCTCGATCTCGCCCACCCGGCGGCCACTCGCGCCGACATCGACTACATCCTCAACCGTGTCAACGAGGTGCTGGTCAGCCAGCTCACCCACGACGACATCGAAGGCGTGTACGCGGGCCTGCGCCCGCTGCTCGCTGGTGAGGACGACCAGACCTCGAAGCTCTCCCGGGAGCACGCCGTGGCCACCGTGGCGCCCGGTCTGGTGTCGATCGCCGGCGGCAAATACACCACCTACCGGGTGATGGCCGCCGACGCCGTGGACGCCTGCAACGACTTCATCCCGACCCGCGTCGCCCCGTCGATCACCGAACGGGTGCCGCTGATCGGCGCCGACGGGTACTTCGCGCTGATCAACCAGTGCGAGCACCTCGGCCAGCGGTTCGGCCTGCATCCGTATCGGGTACGACGGCTGCTCAACCGGTACGGCTCGCTCGTCGACGACGTCCTCTACTACGCCGACGCCGACAAATCGCTGCTGCAGCCACTGGCCGCGGCGCCCCAGTATCTGCGGGTCGAGGTGGTGTACGCCGCGATCGACGAGGCCGCACTGCACCTTGAGGATGTGCTGGCCCGACGCACGCGCATCGCGATCGAGTACTCCCACCGCGGGGTGGACTGCGCGCAGGAGGTCGCCGACCTGATGGCGCCGATTCTCGGCTGGTCGCCCGAACAGATCGACTTCGAGATCGCCACGTATCGGGCGCGGGTGGAAGCCGAGATCGCGTCGCAGCAGCAACCCGATGACACGTCCGCCGACGCTCTCCGCGCTGCCGCTCCGGAAGCACGAACCGAGATCCTCGAACCTGTGCCGGTGCCCGGAACTTGAGTCTTCTGGCCCATATGTGGGTCTTCGCGAGGGTCTTGCGACCCTGGTGTGGGTAACGTCAAAAGTGACAAAATTCCGTTTATGGAAGGACAGGTCATGGTCGACAACCCGGTAGCAGTTCTTTCCGTCGAGGAGTCCTGGACGTTGCTCGGATCGGCGTCGTTCGGCCGGGTCGCGCTCAGCGTGGGTGGCCAACCAGACATCTATCCGATCAATTTCTATGCGGGTGACGGGCGAATCGTCTTCCGCACCGCAGAGGGCGCAAAGCTCTCCGAGATCGCGGTCAATGAGAACGTCGCCTTTGAGGCCGACGATCACTCCGATGAGGGCGGCTGGAGTGTGGTGGCCAAAGGCACTGCGCGCGTTCTGGTCTCGACCCGAGACATCGCTGCCGCCGACGAACTTCCGCTCACACCATGGATTCCGACGTTGAAGTACAACTACGTCGAGATCGCGGTCAGCGAAATCACCGGACGTCGTTTCCTGTTCGGGCCAGAGCCCGAACGCTACCCGGTATAAATCGGTCGGTGACGCGAGACAGTCGACCGTCGACCATCTCGTACACCGCATCCATCCGATGGAGATGCGATGGATCGTGGGTGACCATCACGATGGCGATGTTTCTTTCGTGCGCCTCATGGATGAGAAGTGAGATGATGTCGGCGCCCCGCTCTTGATCAAGCGCGCTGGTCGGTTCGTCGACCAGGAGGAGTTCGGGTGAATTCATCAGGGCGCGTGCGATATTGACGCGCTGGCGCTGTCCCCCGGATAGGTGCGCGGGCAGCTTGTGGAGGTGATCACCGAGTCCGACGCGGTTGCACAGGCGCACCGCGTCGTCATGGAGCTGTCGACGGTCGCGGCTCTCGCGGCGGCCCAGATGTCCCATCACTTCGAGTTGTTCGACTGCGGTCAGTGAGCCGAGCAGGTTGGCTTGCTGAAATACCAGCCCGACGTTGTCCGGACGGCGGATGAGTCCTGATTCCGGGGCGATCAGACCGGCAGCCACCGCCAGCAGGGTCGACTTGCCCGATCCCGACGGTCCGATGATCGCCACCATCTCACCCGGGGCGACGTCGAGGGTGACGCGATCGAGCGCCGTGGTGCGGCTGTCGCCGTCGGGGAATGTGAGGGTCACGTCGTGCAGGCTGATCATCGTTGGCCTCCCAGGGCGGTCAGTGGATCTGTGGTGATGAGGAATCGCAGTGCTGCGGCGGCGCCGATCATCCCCAGGACGACGATCGCGACGCCGGGGATCAGGGTGGTCGACGTCGACAGCACGAACGGGACGCCCGAGAGGCGCGAGCCGGCGGCGGCGGTGATCGCCACTCCCACACCGGCGGCGACCGTCAGGATCAGCAGTGCCTGACCCAGTGAGTCGCGCAGCAACGAGAGGGTCGTGGCTCCCAATGCCTTGAGCACCGCGATGTCGGGGACGCGTTGGACTGTCCAGATCATGAAGAACGCGCCGACGACCAGCGCGGCGATGACCAACAGCATCACGGTCATCAGCGTCAGCGACTTGTTCTCCGATTGATACGACGGCATCGCCGCCAACGTGCCGGCTCGATCGGTGACCACGGTGCCGTCGACGTGGGACGCTGCCGCGGTGTCAGCGTGTCCGTTCGGGTTCAGGGCCATGATGGTTGCCGCGCCCGCCTGCGGATTGAGTGTTCGCCAGACGTCCATCGAGACGTACACCACCGGGCTGTGGGAGTACCACTCATCGCCGGCGACCGCGCCGACACGCAAGGGTGTGCCGGCGACGTCGACGGTCGCACCCGTCGCCACTCCGAGGTCCTCGGCTGCCGCAGTGCTCAAGGTGACGGTCCCGGGTGCCGCCTCGTCGTCGATGCCGAAGATCGCCACGGGCAGTGGCGCATTCGGGGTATGGCCGCCGCGGACGGCGCCGCGGCTGATGCCGATCGGCATCGCGTTCGCGTCGATGTCTCGCCATTGGTCGACTTGGGTTGGTGTCAACGACGATTGGTCGAAGGACGCAGCACTTCCGTTGTCGGCGAAGACAAATGCCCTGCCGGGCAGATCTTGTACGGCTGAGATGTTCTGGTGACTCAGCCCGGCGGTGAGACCGGACAGGAACGTCACCAATACGGTCATGAGAACCACCACCAGCCCGATCATCGCAAACCGGCCGCGGGCGCGACGTAGGTCGCGCAGAGCGACAAACATTGTTATTGCTCCCTTCTGATTGGAGATCCGTTGGTTTGTCGGATCGCTGCTATCCAGCGTGCGATGAGGTGGTGCGGGAGCGCGTCGCGCGAGTTGGTGGAATCAGGTCCATCTCTTGTGCGCCCGATCTCCTCCTTTTGGGCGATGCCGACCCTGTTTTCGGAGCTACGCTGCGAGGACATGGATACCTCGCCGCTGACTCCCGTCGTCGCCGCGCTGCGAACGGCGCTGCACCTGCTCGCGGTCGCGTTGACCGCGGTCGTGGTGATCGGGGCGTTGATCGGTGAACCGTCGTCGCCGGCCGCCGCGGTGGTGGCCCTCGCCTGGGTCGGTACGTATTTCGCCGGCGGTTGGGCCGTCCGACATCGCGGAACGCGCGTGTGGCTCCTGCTGTTGACCGCGCTGTGGGTGATCGACGTCGTATTGATCGATACTGCGGTCTATCTGGTCTTCGTGCTCTTTTTCCTGTTCCTGCATCTCGGTGGTCGGCTCCTGGGACCCATCGCCGTCGGGTTGTCGACGGTTGTCGCCGTCGTCGGTTTCGCGTTGCACAACGGTTGGTCGGCCGCCGCGGTGATCGGGCCGGTGCTCGGCGCCTGTGTCGCGGTGGTCATCTCGCTCGGGTACCGGCAGCTGTTCGTCGAGGCACGCCAGCGACAAGAACTGATCGATCAACTGGTCACGACGTCGAAAGACCTGGCGGCCCAACAACAAGCCGTCGGCCGCGCGGCCGAACGTGAACGCCTCGCCGGTGAGATTCATGACACAGTTGCCCAGGGATTGTCCAGCATTCAGATGCTTCTCCATGCGGCGCAACGGTCCGAACCGGCGCAGGCGTCGCCGTTGATCGAGTTGGCCCGCACCACCGCGGCAGATGGCCTGGCAGATACCCGACGGCTGATCGCCGAACTCGCACCCGCACAACTGACCGGGTCAACCCTGGTCGACGCGATCACCAGAGTCGTGGAAGGCGCACGGGCACATGGGATTCGCGCACAGATGGTGGTGGACGGCGAACCTGTAGTGTTGCCGATGCCGGTTGAGGCGGCTCTCGTGCGGATCACGCAAAGCGCGATCGCCAATGTGGTTCGGCACGCACAAGCCGAGGCGTTGCACGTGACCGTGACCTACACGCCCGACGATGTCCACCTCGACGTCGTCGATGACGGTGTCGGATTCGACGTCGGCGCGGTCTCCGGGTTCGGTTTGGATACCGTTCGCCGCCGGGTCGCCGAACTCGGTGGCCGGATGGAGATGTCCTCTGAGCCGGGCCGGACCGCGCTGAGCGTTTCCTTTCCCGTTCCGGACAGCAGTTCTCCCGTTCCGGACAGCGCATCATGATCTCGGTGTTGCTCGCCGACGACCACGCGATTGTCCGGGCCGGGTTGCGGGCGTTGCTGGGGACCGCGGACGACGTCGAGATCGTCGGCGAGGTGTCCTCGGCCACCGACGCGGTGGCAAGGTGCGCAAGCGATCCGCCTGCGATCGACGTCGTGTTGATGGATCTCCGATTCGGCAGCGGGATGTCCGGCGTGGAGGCCACGCGCCGGATCGTCGAACTCGACGGTGGTCCGCGTGTTCTCGTGGTGACCAACTACGACACCGACGCAGATATCTTGGGCGCCATCGAGGCCGGTGCCGCCGGATACCTGCTGAAAGACACGCCGCCGGCCGAACTTCTGGCGGCATTGCGCGCTGCGGCGGCCGGGGAGAGTGCACTCTCGCCTGCGGTGGCGACCCGACTGCTGACTCGCGTCCGGGCCACCCCGGACACCGTCCTCACCGCGCGCGAAATCGACGTGCTCGCTCAAGTGGCGACCGGACAGGGCAATCGGGAGATCGCCCGCGAGCTGTTCGTCAGCGAGATGACCGTGAAGTCACACCTCGTGCACATCTACGCCAAGTTGGGCGTCCGTACCCGGACCGCCGCGGTCGCCGAAGCGCGGCGTCGGGGTCTGATCGACTGAGCGACCATCGGTTTCACCGTTGACGTCTCAGTGCTGAAGTCTCACCGCTGAGGTCTCACTGCTGGCAGACCGGGCAGTAGTAGATCACCCGGTCTTCACCTGAGGGCCCCATGAACCCAAGTTCGATGGGTGTGGCGCAGCGTCGGCACAATTGTCCGCCGCGGCCGTACACCCACGTTCGGGCGTTCGGGGCGTTCTGGCCAGTGGTGGTACGTGCGGTGCGTAACCTGTTGTCCCACAGCGTTCGACGACACAGGTCCACCATCGCCGGGATGTCCACGGAGCTGACCGGGCGCGTCGGAAGTACCCGACGAAGAAAGCAGACCTCGCACCGGTACACGTTCCCGACGCCGGCCATCAGGCGCTGATCCAGTAGTGCCAGCCCGATCTCGAGATCCGGGTGGGCTTCGAGGCGTCGGATCGCTTCGTCGCGGTCCCAATCGGGATCAAGAAGATCGGGGCCCAGGTAGGCGAGCCGATCGTCGGGGTCGTGGAGGAGTTCCAGGACCCCGAGGTCGAATCCTACGGCCTCGGTTCCGCCCGCGCGCAACACGATTCGGGCCTGGTATGCCGGTCGACGCCACCGCGTGCCGATGCGATGGACGTGCCACACACCTTCCATCTTCAGGTGCGAGTGGATGCTCACCGGGCGCGGATCCCGGCTGGTGTTGTCGGTGGATTCGGCGACGTCGATGAGCAGATGCTTGCCGACCGAGCGGACCGACGTCACCTCGCGCCCGCTGAGATCGACGGTGGCCAACGCCGGTACCCGGAAGTCCGATCGGTCGATGATCTTGCCCGCCAGACCGTTTCGCAGTCGATCAGCGGCAGCGAAGACGGTATCGCCCTCAGGCATGGGTCCCGTACCGCATCCGGATGCCGCGCGGCGTGGTGGCGAATCCGGCGTCGACGAGATGGCGGCCGATGGTGCTGCCCAGGACGGTGGCGCCGTCGACCTGATCGACGTTCAGGCGCGAGACCCGGCCGGAGCGAACCACCTCGGCCAGCGCGACCGCCGCCGAGGCGAGTGCGGCGTCGTCGTCGGTGAAACTGAGCAACGTCTTGCCACCGCGCTCGACGAACAGTGTGATCGCACCATCGACGAGGACCACGAGTGCGCCGGGTTTGCGGCCCGGCCGGTGGCCGGCGTCGCTGATCGAGGCCGGCCAGTCCAGCGCTGCGCCATAGGGATTGGCCGGGTCGGTGGCGGCGAGTATCACCGCGTCGTGGGTTTCGCGGCCGTCCGGGATGATCTGCTCACGGAGTTCGTCGACGGTGGCCGGCGCGGCGAACTGCGCTCCGCCCAAACCG
Source organism: Actinomycetes bacterium (assembly GCA_023461275.1). Lineage (GTDB taxonomy): Bacteria > Actinomycetota > Actinomycetes > Mycobacteriales > Mycobacteriaceae > Gordonia. The sequence continues at coordinate 59,099 of JAEYMI010000074.1, forward strand.
TCGACGTAGTAGCCGCGACGAACGTGGCCGCTGTCCTCGAACACGTTGAGCGCCTTGTACACCCGCGCGAATCCGCCGACCACATCCTCACCCATGACGCTGCCGCGGGTGACGACGCCATACCGTGCGAGCAGTTGGTCGCACAGTGCCTGGGTGCGTACGGTGGGTTCGATGGCCGGACGTTCCGGCAGGAACCATCGACCGGCGGTGGTGGGAGCGCCATGCCGGGTGGCCGCCTGACCCGCGAGGTACTGGGTGGACAACCGGTAGGGGCGCAGGCGCGGCGCTCTGCCACGTCCGCGGTGCGACGGTGTCGACGACCGCTGCGCTGACGTGCGCCGAGGATGGGTCAGCGCGCGTAGCGGAGCGAACGAGTCGTTGGCGATTCGCCCCGCCCACACCAGATCCCACAGTGCTGTCTCGAGTTCCTCGGCCGTAGGCGCCTTCGCGCTCAGACAGTCCGTGTTTGAGCTCTGGCTTCCTTCGGAGATCTGCGCGAACCTCAGTGCGCCACCGCGGCCCAGCAGCTCGATGATGCCGTGGTGGACCTCGGTGACGTCGATGTCGATCGGCTCGGGCAGGGTCAGCGGCGCGACGTCGAAGGGATGCAGGCTCACCCAGCCGTCCGAACCGCCGATACGGCCGTGCCCGGACCAGAGCACCTCGCCGGAACTGAGCAGTTCGTCGAGCATGGCCGGCGTGTAATCGCTGACACGAGAAGGCAATACCAACGACTCCCACGACGACGCGGGCAGCGGGTAGCCGGCCAGCTGGTCGATGACGGTGGCCACCCCGTCGACGCCGCGGAGTCGATGTGTGGCGCTGACGTGCTGCCATCCGGCGAGGAACCGGGCGAAGGTGTCGGTCGGTACGGGTTCGACGCCGGCGCGGCTGGCGGCCAGCGAACCGCGCCGGATCTGGCCGAGGACGTCGGTGTGGCACCACTGGCTCGTCGTGGGTTGATCGGTCAGTGCTGCGGGCAGAAAGTCGCCTTCGATGACCCGGCGCTCCCCGGCCAACCGCACGAGCGTGTCGCGGACCACCGCGGCGGCCATACCCAGCGACTCGGCGGCGTGGGCCACCGTAAACGGCCCGTGGGTGCGCGCGAAGCGGCTCACCAGGTCACCGATGGGATCGGGCACCTCGGCGGTGAAGGCGGCCGGAACACCCAGCGGCGCAGGGATTCCCAGTGCGTCGCGGAGTCGGGCGGTGTCCTCGACCGCCGCCCACAGTGCCTCGCCGCGGTGGGTGATGGAGATGATCTGGCCTGATCGGTGCAGTTCGGCCAACAGCGTGGCGGCGTCATCGCCGCGATACCGGAGTGCCACGTCCTCGGTGGTCAGCGGTCCGAGCCACCGCAGCAGATCGGTGATGTCCTCGGCGTCGCGGGCGGCGCGATCGTCGGTGAGTCGTTGCAGTCGCGCCTCGACCTCGGCGATGACCGCGGGGTCGAGTAGTTCGCGCAGATCGACGCGGCCGAGGAGTTGGGCCAGCAGGCTGGTGTCGATGGACAGCGCGGCGGCACGTCGTTCGGCCAGCGGTGCGTCGTCGTTGTAAAGGAAGGCGCCGACGTAGCCGAACAGCATCGACGCGGCGAACGGCGACGGGCTCGGTGTCTCCACCTCCACCAGGCGGATTCGACGGCTGCGGATACCGCTCAGCAGATCGGTCAACGCCGGTAGGTCGTAGACATCCTGCAGGCATTCGCGGACCGCCTCCAGGATGATCGGGAAATCCGGGAATTGTGAAGCGACGGAGAGTAACTGCGCGCTGCGCTGACGTTGCTGCCACAACGGTGCGCGTCGGCCCGGATCGCGGCGGGGCAGTAGCAGTGCGCGCGCGGCGCATTCGCGGAACCTCGAGGCGAACATCGACGAATCGGCGAGGGCATCGGTGGCGAGTTGCTCGATCTCGTCGGGGTCGACGACGAACACCGCTGCACCTGGTGGTTGATCGTCGGTGTCGGGTAGGCGGACGATGATGCCGTCGTCGGATGCGGTGACCGCACCCTCGAGCCCGAGGGTGGCCTGCAATCGGTTGGAGATCGCCGACGCCCACGGTGCGTGGACCCGTAACCCGAAGGGGGAGTGCAGGATCACCCGCCAGTCGCCGAGTTCGTCGCGGAATCGTTCGACCAGCAGCGTCTTGTCGGTGGGCAGGTGGCCGGTGGCCTCGCGTTGCTCGGCGATCAGGGTGGCGAGATTGTCGCGGGCGTAGGTGGTGAGTCCCAGGCGTTCGGCGTGCTCGTCGAGAACCTTGGCGTCGGCGATGTCGCCGGTGAATCTGCCGATGGCCGCACCGAGTTCGGCGGGGCGGCCGATGCTGTCGCCGATCCAGAACGGCAGCCGTCCCGGCTGCCCGAACGCCGGGGTGACCAGCACCCGATCGTGGGTGATGTCCTCGATCCGCCAACTCGTGGCACCGAGGGCGAAGACATCGCCGACGCGGGACTCGTAGACCATCTCCTCGTCGAGTTCGCCTACGCGCGTTGCTTTCTCGCCGACCATGAAGACACCGAACATGCCGCGATCGGGGATTGACCCGCCCGAGGTGACGGCGAGTCGTTGCGCGCCGCGCCGGCCGACCATTGTGCCCCGATCGCGATCCCAGGTGACGCGTGGCCGGAGTTCGGCGAATTCGTCGGACGGGAATCGGCCCGAGATCAGGTCGAGCGTCGCCTCGAACACCGCGCGGCTGAGTTCCCGGTAGGGCGCGGCGCGGCGGACGGTATCGAACCAACTCTCGACGTCGAGTTCGTCGACGGCGGCTGCGGCGATCGTCTGCTGGGCGAGGATGTCGAGAGGATTCTTCGGAACCTTGAGTTCTTCGATCTGCCCGCCCAGCATGCGCTCGACGGCGACAGTGCAGTGGATCAGGTCGGTCCGGTGCTTGGGGTAGAGCACGCCCTGGCTGATCTCTCCGACCTGATGGCCGGCGCGGCCGATCCGCTGCAGCCCACTGGCCACCGACGGCGGTGCTTCTACCTGGATGACGAGATCGACTGCGCCCATGTCGATTCCGAGTTCCAATGAGCTGGTGGCGACGACACATCGCAGACGGCCGGCCTTGAGATCGTCTTCGATTTCGGCGCGCTGCTCCTTGCTGACCGAGCCGTGATGGGCACGCGCCAAGGTCAGCGGAGCGCCGTGCGCGGTGCCGCTGGCCATGATGTGGGCCGGCGCTCCGCCGGGGACTCCGGGATTCGACGCTGCTTGCGTGGGTGCGGATTCCGTTCGGGCGGTGTGGATCTCGTTGAGGCGCGCGGTGAGCCGCTCGGCCAGCCGACGCGAGTTGGCGAAAACGATGGTGGTGCGGTTCTTCTCGATCAGGTCGACGATCGAGCTCTCCACGTAGGGCCAGAGCGAGCCGGCGGTGGGGGAGAAGGCGTCGTCGAGTTCATCGGCGTCCGGTGGCGGCGGGATGTTGGCCATGTCCGGGACGGGGACATCGACGCGCAGGTCGAAGGTCTTCGATGCGGGTGGGCGCACGATCGTGCACGGTGCGGTTCCGGCCAGGAATTCGGCGACCACCTCCGGTGGGCGGACTGTCGCCGACAACCCGATCCGCTGTGCGGGCTTCTCGAGCAGATCGTCGAGGCGCTCCAGCGTCAAAGCCAGGTGGGTGCCGCGTTTGGTGGCGGCGACGGCGTGCACCTCGTCGACGATGACCACCTCGACCGATCTCAGGGTCTCCCGCGCCGCTGAGGTCAGCATCAGATACAACGACTCGGGCGTGGTGATGAGGATGTCCGGCGGGGTCTTGATCAGCGCCCGCCGCTGCGATGTGGGGGTGTCGCCGGAACGGACACCGACGGTGATCTGCGGCTCGGGAGTGCGCAGTTCCTGGGCGGCACGGGTGATGCCGGTCAGGGGCGCACGCAGGTTGCGTTCGACGTCGACGGCGAGCGCCTTGAGTGGTGACACGTACAGGACGCGGGTGCCGGTGCGTTCGGTGGATTCGTCGGCGGCGAGGCGGTCGATGGCCCACAGGAACGCCGAGAGGGTCTTGCCCGAACCGGTCGGCGCGATCACCAGGGTGTTGTTGCCGTCGGCGATGGATTCCCAGGCGCCGAGCTGGGCTCCCGTCGGTTCCGGGAACGCGCCGGAGAACCACCGCCGTGTGGCGGGGGTGAAGCGGTCCAGAATTCCGGCGGCGGCCACACTCCCATCATTGCCTACCGCCCCGACAGAACCGTGGGTGCGGCCGTGACCGGGGTTTACTGAGGGCGCCCTGGGTATACAGTAAGCGTGCGTCAGTGCGCGGGGAACCCGGTGAGAGTCCGGGGCGGTCGCGCCACTGTGAACCCTCCCGTCGAGGCGAGGGCGAGCCAGATCACCGGCACCGGCGCAGTTCGATCACCACGGGACGCGAGATCCCGCAGAAAGGACCACCGATATGAGCTCCACATCCGCCGCCACCTCGGCCGCTGCGCCGCGCGTACTGGCCGTACCCAATCTCTCGGTCGCCAGTGCCGCACTCTGGCTGACCCTGACCGTGCTGTTGGCCGCGCTGGCCTACTACTTCATCGGCTTCGACCAGGGCGCCTGGTCGGTGTTCGGCAATGACACCCACGTGCACGAGTTCGTGCACGACTCCCGTCACTTCCTCGGCTTCCCCTGCCACTGAGTCGCCTCTCACTGGGCAGTTCAGAAGCACCGAGCCACAGAAGTCGACGAGGAGAACAACCGAACATGGAAAAGAAGTTCATCGGCGCAGGCCTGCTCTCGGGCCTGATCGCCGGCATCTGCGCATACATCTTTGCCCGCATCTTCATCGAGCCGCAGGTCGCCAAGGCCATCGACTATGAGGACGGCCGCAGTCACGCCGAGGAGATGCTCGCCGGCGAGCACGGCCATGAGCACGAACTGTTCACCCGCAGCGTGCAGGAGAACATCGGCGCCGCCACCGGAACCATCATTTTCGCGCTGGCGATGGGCGCGTTCTTCGCCGTCGCATTCACGATCCTGTGGACCTATATCGGGCGGCAATACCCGCAGACCGATCCGCGGTGGGTCGCCGCGGCGCTCGGCGTCATCGGATTCGTCGCCGTCTACGGCGTGCCGTTCTTCGCTTACCCGGCCAATCCGCCGGCCGTCGGCGACGACACCACTATCGGCGACCGCTCGTCGTCTTATCTGATCATGGTGCTGTTCTCGGTGGCGTTCATGGTCGTCGCGGTCGTCGCCTACTTCTATCTGCGGCCCCGCCTCGGCGGTCTGGTGTCGGGGATTGTCGCCGGACTGGGTTATCTGGTGGCGGTCGGTATCACCATCGCGGTGATGCCGGAATTCCACGAGATCCCGGCGCCGTTGGAGAATGCCGACGGTCAGATCGTCTTCCCCGGCTTCCCGGCCGACGTCGTCGGAGCGTTCCGGATCTACTCGGTCACCAACCAGGTGATTCTGTGGACGGTACTGACGGTCGCGTTCGCACTGATCATCGGCTGGATCGCCAAGCGGGACACCAGCGAGAAGTCGACTCAGGTGGAGTCCGCGAACGCCTGACCTGACACGCCGTCCGATCGAGGACTGCCGAGATTGGGGACTTCTGACGGTAACCAGCACCCCTGGCGCTGGTTACCGTTGAAGCATGCGTGACGTCAAGATCATCACCGCCGGGCGCACCGGACCCAACAAGCTGCTGTGTTTCGGTGGCGGCGACCAGCACCTCGACGATCACGGGCGCACCGACATGCAACGACTCCTCGGGGCGCCGATCACCGATGTGGTGCGGTGCGGACCGGAGACTTACGTCCGCGAATCGGCGCTGATCCTGGCCGGCGGCATCGCCGAGCGGGTGGTGGTCGACGACGGTCTGGAGTCGCTGCGCGTCGGATCGTGGGATGGCCTGCTGCCCGAGGAAGTCGACCGCGATCAGCTACGACAGTTCTTCACCGACGTCACCTCGGCACCGCACGGTGGGGAGTCGGTCGCCGCCTTTGTCGAACGGATTGCCGAGTGGCGCAATGGAATCGACGACGGTGACGTCTCCACCATCGTGGTGGCGATGCCGGTGGGTCAGGCGCTCATGGCGCCCGACGCCACGTCGTACTTCGGCTGCCAGACCCACCCCGCGTCGATCTATCGGCTCCCGCCGGTCACCAGCACAACGCGCCCGCGCCCACCGTCGCGGAACGCTGTGTAGGCCTTCTCCGCTTCGTCGATCGGGTACGTGGCGCGCACGCGCACCGGAAGTTCGCCGCGCGCGGCCGACTCGAGCAACTCGCCGAGTCGGGTGCCGTCGGCCGCGACCATCACCATCTGCACCGTGACCGACGGCGTCGATTCGAGTCCGGGCACGACGGCGACGATCGCACCGGCGTCGCGTACCGCGTCCAGGACCGGCGCACCGATGGCTGCCGAATCGATCGCGGCATCGAATTGTGTTGTCCGCGAGCTCAGCTCGGTGATCAACTCGGCACCGACCGATTCCGCGTACGCACGATCCTCGGATCGGCCGAGCCCGACGACCCGCCAACCACGGGCCACCGCGAGCGGCGCGATGTAGCCACCGACACCGCCACCGATGCCGGTGACCAGTAGGGCGCCGGTCGGTTCGCCGAGCAGGTTGAGTGCCTGGTCGGCGGTCAGCGTATTCAACGGCAGCGACGCGGCGTCGACGAGGTCGAGTCCGTCGGGGATTGCGGTCGCAGCATCGGCGGGTACCACCACTTCGTCGGCTTGAGCGCCGATCTGGTTGCCCGCGCCCGCCGCGAGGGCGGCGACCCGGTTGCCGACCTGCAGCGTCGGGTTGTTCACTGCGGCGCCGACTTCGGTGACGATTCCGGCGATGTCCATGCCGAGTCCGACGCGGCCGGGACCCGACCATCCACTGGCGATGGCCCCGCCATGGGCGACGAACTCGTCGACCGGGTTGATGGTGGCGGCAGCGACGGAGATACGAATGGTGTTGTCACCGAGCGCTTGCCGGGATAGCGATGCGACCTCGATCGCTCCCTCCTGATCGGTGACAACGGCGCGCACGGTTGAGGTCTGGGTGGTTGAACTCATGATTCCTCCGGTGTTGGTGATCGTTGTGTCCACCATGGTGTCGAATGTTGCTATCCTTTGGGAAGTAGTTACCTGAAAGTGCGTTACTAGCCCAGCGGGCCAGCGACGGGGTGGTTTCGATACGCCGCCTCGCTGCGCTCGGTGGCCACTCAACCAGCAGTTGGAGGGAGATCGATGATGGCAACCACGTCCGCCGCGCAGCGCCGTAAGCAGGCCAAGGCCGAGTACGACGCCTATCTGGCCCTATGCCCGAGCCGACAACTGCTCGATCGGATCAGCGACAAATGGGTGACGCTCGTGTTGTGTGCGGTCGCCGAGGGGCCGCAACGGTATTCGGAGTTGTCGCGGCAGGTGGCCGGCGTCAGTCCGAAGATGCTCACCCAGACGCTTCGCAACCTCGAGCGTGATGGTCTCGTTCGCCGCGAGGTCACACCGACCGTCCCGGTGACCGTCGAATACTTCATCACCGATCTGGGCCGATCCCTGCATCACGAAGTGGTGGCGATGAAGCGGTGGGCAGAGCACCACATGAGCGAGATCGATTCGGCGCGAGCCGCTTACGACGCGGCAAATGCGTGAGTCACGCCTGCTTGATGTGTCTAATCAGACGTGGCGTCGTCGACGACTGACCATTGGACCGAAATCACCGGTTCGGCCCGGACGACGGAGGCGAGCGCGTCCTCGATTTCGCGGTCGTCGCGTTCAGCGCTGTGCACGTAAGCCGTGATGGTTACCACGCCGCTGGGCCCGTCGGTTGCCGCGATCGACCGGACCGTGAGTTCCGGGCGATGGATGGCGTCGAAAACCAGTGCGCGAACCTCTGTTTCGGCACTTTGTGGGCACGTGACGACGAATGTGTACTCCGCCGATGGTGTTTCGCGGAGGGCTTGGCCGGGGTGGCGGTCGATGAGGCGTCCGAGGGGACGCAGCAGCGTGTTGGCGAGCATGATCATGGCCGTACCCGCCAAGGCGACCGCGAGCATTCCGCCGCCCGCCAGCGCACCCACCGCGGCTGACGCCCACAACGTGGCCGCGGTGTTCAGTCCGGAGATGGACACTCCTTGTTTCATGATGACGCCGGCGCCCAAGAAGCCGATGCCGGACACCACCTGGGCGGCCACTCGGGTGGGGTCGGCATCGGGGCCGTGGAAGCTGAAGGCGCCCATGACGACGAAGAGTGCGGCGCCCAGTGCAACCAGTGCGTTGGTACGCAGACCCGCTGTGCGCGAACGCCATTGACGTTCCAAGCCGACCAGTGAACCGCACACCACGGCGACTGCGATGCGTGCGAAGATTTCCATGGTGATGCTGGTTGTCATGATGGCGGTCGCTTACTGCTTGGAGGGGAGGGGGACGTTGATTGCGAAGTTCAGGAGCCGACGATCATCAGCACGATCAGCGTGAGGTTGAGTGCCACGATCAGCGCTGACGCGACAGCGGCCACCAACCGAAGTGGTAGGCCGTCGCGAAATTCACCCATCAGCTTACGGCTGCCGGTGAATCGGCCGAGCGGAATGATCGCGAACGGAATGCCGAAACTCAGCACCACCTGGCTGAGCACCAGCGCCCACGTCGGGTCGACGCCGAGTGCTAGCACGACCAGCGCCGGGATGATGGTGATGACTCGCCGGAGAACCATCGGAATCCGCACGCGCAGAAGGCCGGTCATGATCGCCGCGCCGGCCGATGAACCGACCGCGGTGGCAGCCAAGCCGCTCGCCAGCAAGCCGACGGCAAAGGCCGTCGCGAGTCCGGGCCCGACCGACTCCGCCACCGCGTGATACGCGCCCTCGATGGAGTCGGTGCCCTCTTTTCCACGCAGGTTCTCCGCGGCGAGAAGCAGCAGCGCGATGTTGACCATGCCGGCGATGACCAACGCGATGACGACGTCGACGCGGGTCACCCGCACCAGGCGGCGTTTGTGTTCGACGTCGTCGACCACACCGTGCCGGTCGATGACCAACGACGAGTGAACGTAGATCGCGTGTGGCATGACCGTCGCGCCGAGCATGCTCGCTGCGACGAGTAACGATTCCGGGCCGTCGAGGCGTGGGATCAGGCCGCTCGCGATGTCGCCGGCGGCCGGTGGGTTGACGAACAGGCTGGCTATGAAACCGATCACCACGATGGCGAGCAGGCCGACGATGATGCGCTCGAAGATCCGCTGCTGGCGCTGGTTCTGAAAGATCAGCATCAGAAGCGAGATGATGCCCACGATGACCCCGCCGAGTATCAAGGGGAGGTGAAACAGCAGGTTGAGGGCGATGGCGCCACCGAGGACCTCGGCCAGATCGGTGGCGATCGCCACCACCTCCGCCTGGACCCAGAATGCTTTGCGCGAGCGATCGCCGAGCCGCTCGCCGAGTAGCCCGGGCAGGCTGCGGCCGGTGACGATGCCGAGCTTGGCGGATTGGTATTGAATGACCATGGCGATGGCATTGGCCATCACCAGCACCCACACCAGCAGAAATCCGTAACGTGCGCCGGCGGTGATGTTCGCGGCGACATTGCCCGGATCGACGTAGGCGATGGCCGCGACGAACGCCGGTCCCAGTAGGGCGGCATTCCGCCACCGTCCGACGCCTAAACGCGCCGCGATGGCGTCGGAGCGCAGCAGGGACATGCGATCAATCTCGCACACCAGCCGTTCATCTTCAACACGGACGAAACAAAAATTTCGGGTAGCCAAACTTTACCCGCTTCGCGGACGCGCCAACGCGCCGTGGCCCTCGGCTGGGTCGGTGGGTTTCGGTAGGGTGCAGCGGTGACTTCGAGCCAAGCGGCGCGCGCCGCCACCACTCCTGCCGTCAAACCCGTGAACACCCGACTCGCCGAGGAACTCGGTGTCCGCGAGTCCCAGGTCGCCGCGGCCGTGCAATTGCTTGACGAGGGCTCGACGGTCCCGTTCATCGCGCGCTACCGCAAAGAGGTCACCGGCAGTCTCGACGACGCGCAACTGCGCCAGCTCGAGGAACGACTCCAATACCTGCGGGAACTCGATGACCGGCGCGCCGCGGTCATCGCGTCGATCTCCGAACAGGGCAAACTCACCGACGAACTGAACGCCGCGTTGCTGAGTGCCGAGACCAAGTCGCGTGTCGAGGACATCTACCTCCCGTTCAAGCCCAAGCGCCGGACCAAGGCGCAGATCGCACGTGAGGCGGGCCTCGAACCCCTCGCCGACGCGCTGCTCGCCGACCCGTCGCTGGTGCCCGATGATGTTGCCGCGACGTTCCTTTCCGACGACGTCGCCGACGCGGCCGCCGCGCTGGAGGGTGCGCGCCACATCCTGATCGAGCGGGCGTCGGAGGACGCCGACCTGGTGGCCGCGGTCCGCGAGAAGTTCTGGGGCGGCGGAAGTCTGCACACCACGCCACGATCCGACGCCGTCGCCGCATCTCCGGCCGGGCAGAAGTTCCGCGACTATTTCGAGTTCGCCGAGCCGTTGTCGTCCATGCCGTCGCATCGGGTGCTCGCCGTGTTGCGTGGTGAGAAGGAGGAGGTGCTGGCGCTGCGGTTCGACGGCGGAGAGGACGACGCGTACCAGTCGATGATCGCCGCCGCTCTTGATGTGAACCTCGCCGGACCCGGTGCGGCCACTGAATGGCTGGCGGGCACAGTGAAGTTCGCGTGGAAGATCAAGCTGTCGATCAGCGCCGCCGTCGATGCCCGGATTCGCCTTCGTCATGCAGCCGAGGCCGATGCCGTCACCGTCTTCGCCAAGAACCTGAAAGATCTGCTGCTCGCCGCACCGGCCGGCACCCGCGCCACCCTCGGTCTCGACCCGGGCTTCCGTACCGGGGTCAAGGTGGCCGTCGTCGACGCCACCGGCAAGGTCGTCGACACCGCGGTCATCTATCCGCACCAGCCGCAGAAGCAATGGGACGCGGCCAAGGCCGCCATCGGTGCGCTCGTCGCGCGTCACGGCGTCGAGCTGATCGCCATCGGCAATGGCACCGCGTCTCGTGAAACCGATTCGCTGGCAGCCGAACTCATCTCCGATATCAAGGCCAGCGGGGCGACGGCGCCGACCAAGGCGGTGGTCAGTGAGGCGGGTGCGTCGGTGTATTCGGCGTCGGAGTACGCGTCGAAGGAACTGCCCGGAATGGATGTCTCGCTGCGCGGTGCGGTGTCCATCGCGCGTCGCCTGCAGGATCCGCTGGCCGAGCTGGTCAAGATCGATCCGAAGTCGATCGGCGTCGGCCAGTATCAGCACGACATGACCCCCGGTGTGCTCGCCCGCAGCTTGGACGTCGTCGTCGAGGATGCGGTGAACGCCGTCGGAGTGGACCTGAACACCGCATCGGTTCCGCTGTTGTCGCGCGTATCGGGGGTCACCCCGACGCTGGCCGAAGCGATTGTCGCGCATCGTGATTCGGTTGGCGCGTTCAGCAGTCGCAAAGCGCTGCTGAAGGTTCCGCGGTTGGGGCCCAAGGCTTTTGAGCAGTGCGCCGGCTTCCTGCGAATCCGGGACGGGGAGGATCCGCTGGATGCCTCGGGCGTGCATCCCGAGTCCTATCCGGCCGTCCGCCGAATCCTCGACCGCTCCGGTGTGACGCTGACCGAGCTGATCGGCGATGAGCGGAAGCTGCGTGCACTGCGCCCGGAGGAGTTCGCCGACGAAAGATTCGGCGTGCCCACCGTCACCGACATCCTTGCCGAACTGCACAAGCCCGGCCGCGACCCCCGACCCGCTTTTGTCACAGCGACATTCGCCGACGGCGTGGAGAAGGTCGGTGACCTCAAGCCCGGCATGATCCTCGACGGGGTGGTCACCAACGTGGCGGCCTTCGGCGCCTTCGTCGACGTCGGCGTGCATCAGGACGGGCTGGTGCATGTCTCGGCGATGTCGGATCGGTTCATCTCCGACCCGCACGACGTGGTGCGCTCCGGCCAGGTGGTCAAGGTCAAGGTGGTCGACGTCGACGTCGACCGTCAGCGCATCGGGCTTTCCCTGCGGCTCGACGACGAGGCCGGTCCGGGCCGCAAGCCCGGGGGAGCCGGCCAGCCCCGCCAAGGTGGCCAACCGCGTCAGGGTGGCCGCGGCGGGCAGGGTGGTCAGGCTCGCCAGGGTGGCCGTGACGGCAAGCGTGCCGGCAACGACCGTCGCGACAACCGTCCGGCACCCAGCGGTTCGATGGCGCAGGCGTTGCGCGACGCCGGCTTCGGCAAATAGCGATACCTCTTCCTGTTCCGCCGTGTCCCAGAGGTACAGGTCGTCGGTTCGCTGACGTCGATTACGGTTAGTCCGTGATTAGTACTACCGCGCCCAAGTCGATACGGATCGGCGGGCTGGCTTGGTGTGCGGGCGGCGCGTCCACACGGTCCAACTGTGAGATTTTCTGTGCCTCTCACGACCGCGCCAAGGAGAACCGCTGAGCGCGCAAGTGGTGGCAGTGAACGTCCAAATCCCCGCCGCCACCACGGCACCGGTAGTCGCAGACTTCACCACCCATGCCCTGCGGGTGGGCTACTTCCACCGCCGCGACTGGCAGAACCTACCCGCGGCTGAATGGACGGAGCCCGGCGTCTACGTCCTAATGACCACCGACGGCAGCGGCGTCATATATGTCGGTAAGTCGGTAAAGCTCCGCAATCGGATCAGCACTCACAACAGCGACCAGCCGATCGACTGGCAACGGGCGCTCGTATGCAAGCGTGACACTTCCCACGGCTTCACCAGCGCCGACATCGGCTACCTGGAAGGCCGCCTGGCCGCCGAGTTGGACGCTATCCCGGGCATTACCGTCCATCGCGGCAAGGAGGACCGCGATGACACCCTCCCCCGGCACATGGAACTGTCGCTCGACGAGCTGCTCGGTTCGATCCTGTCGGCACTCCGCCTGGCTGGCCTTGATGTCCACAAACCCGCCGACCTGCCCGACTATGACGACGGCGACGAGGAGGCGATCTCAACAGAACACACTGTGACCACCAGGCCGACCCCTGACGTTCGATCACGCCGAACGAAGAAAGCCAAACTGCCCGACCTCGTGGCCGCTGGATTGATCAGTGCGGGCACCGAACTGCACCTGACCCAGGGCGGCACCACAGCGACCGGAACTGTATCCACCCAGGGCGAGATCGTGGTGAATGGTGTCGCGTACAACTCTGTGAGTAAAGCCGCTCAGATAGCCCTCAACAGCGGCCGCGACCAAACGGCACAAGTCCTGTCGTCGAACGGATGGGTCACCTGGCACATCGGCAGCCCGACCGGGCCACTGCTGGACTCTCTGCGTGACCAGTACGGTGTTGTGGCGGAGCAAGCGTAGGTTCGCCCCGACTCTGCCACCGGCGACCTCGGCACCGATAGCCACAAGCGCATTCTACTGAGGTGCTCGTGGTTCATTCAGTCGCAGGCGGCTCCCACTCGATGTCTTTCCACTCGGCTCGCGGATCATCCTCACTGGTCTTGACGAAGCGCGACAACGCCTGCAACTCGTGTGGGCACTCTGTATTCCGCCTGGTGTCCAAATCGCGGCCCTGTTCATCGAACAATCCGTTCCGGGTTGCCTTCCCTGTCGGCCAATAGACGGATTCAGATGACCCGCAAGAAGGGCACGGGATGTACAAGTTGTCCGGTTGCCACCTCACCCACGACGCCATTGATCGAATCTAACAGTCCAGGCGAGCCGAACTGGCTTAATGCGTACGTCGCGAAGCCGCGCTTGTTGTCCCGCCGGTTTCTCGGTGACGTCGAGGTTGAGCCACCCCCTATTACGGTACACCATGTCTCGAATATGCTAAATTATCGAGACATAGTGACTTGTAATAGGAGTAGTGATGTCAATTTCTAGTGATCAACGCGTATTTTCGGTGCCGGCGGTCGCGGCCACCGCGTTCGCCTTCGCGGTCGCCATGCTCGGCACGACGCTGCCGACGCCGCTGTACTCGATCTACTCGGGCCGGTTCGGCTTCACCGAACTGACGGTGACCATCCTGTTCGCGGTCTACGCGCTCGGAGTGGTCGCCGCGCTGACCATCTTTGGTCGGCTCTCCGACGAGGTCGGGCGGCGGCCGGTCCTCATGCTGGCGGTCGGACTGTCGGGCGTGAGCGCCGTGGTCTTCCTGGCGTCGACGGACCTGACGCTGCTCATCGTGGCCCGCGTGATCTCCGGCCTCGGTGCGGGTTTGATGAGTGGTGCGGGCACGGCCGCGGTGATCGATCTGTTCCCGCCGCAGCGCCGTGGGACCGCGGCGGTCCTCGCGGTCGGTGCCAACACCGGCGGCCTCGCGCTGGGCACGCTGTTGTCGGGGATTCTCGCCGACACCAGCAGCCACCCGCTGGTGGTGCCATTCGTGGTTCACCTCGCCCTCGCCGTGCTGGCGCTGGCCGGGCTGTGGTTGTTCGCCCCCGCACCGGCCACCACGGGCCGATTCCGGCTCCGGGTTCGACGCCTTCATGTGCCGACGGAGATTCACGGGGCGTTCGTGCGGGCAGTTCTGGCCGCCGGCAGCGCCTTTGCCGTCACCGGTGTGCTCACCTCCGTATCGGCGTTGTTCCTCGCCCGCGATCTGCACCTCACCAGCCACACGCTGGCCGGGTTCGAGGTCTTCCTGGCGTTCGCCGGTATGGCCGTCGGGCAACTTGCCGGCCGTCGCTTGCCGGCCAGAAAGGCCCTTGCCACAGGGTGTTTCGGCCTCGTGGTGGCGGCAGCACTGTTGGCGGCCGCGTTGGGTGCCTCGTCGCTGTGGGCGCTGCTCGCTTCGGCAGCGGTACTCGGTTTGGCCGGTGGACTCTGCCTCAACGCCGGCATCGCCACCACCGTCGAGTGCGTGCCGGTCGAGCATCGGGGTGAGGTCTCCTCGTCGTTCTTCGCCGGCATCTATCTGATGCTCGCGGTGCCGGCGATCGGGGTCGGCGCGATGTCCACGATCGTGGGATTGCGCAGTGCGGGTATCGGATTCGCGGTCGTCGTGGCCATCCTTGCGGGAGCCGTCGGGATCGGTGAAGTCACATCCGGGGCCCGCAGGCGGACGCCGTAGACTGGCCGCCATGACGTCCGCCGACGGTGCCCGGCCGGGCCGACCTCGTAGCGAGAGTGCCCGTCATGCGGTGCTCAGGGCTGTCGACGACCTGCTGGTGGAGGTCGGATACTCCGCGATGACCATGAAGGGCATCGCGGAGCGGGCGGGCGTTGGACGCCAGACCGTGTATCGCTGGTGGGCGTCGAAAGCGGAGATTCTCCTCGAAGCCAGTGCAGCGGATGCCGAACGCGAACTAGCTGTCGAGCCGCAAAAGACCGCTCACGCCGAGGTGAGCGGTTTTCTGCGTGCACTGGTGCGTTTCCTGACCGAATCCGATGCGGGACTTGCCTATCGCGCACTGATCGGCGAGGCGCAACACGATCAGGCGGTCGCCGCGTTGCTGCACGGCGAGGATGTCCTGGGACTCGCGGCACGCCGGGTGATCCGGCGGGTACAGGAACTCGGGGCGCTGTCACCGACCATCGATGACGCTCGCGCTACAGCAGAACTGGTCGGTCCCATCGTCTTTCGCATCCTCGTCGAAGGGTGGTCCGCCGACTCGGTCGTCATCGACGATCTCGCTGCGCGCTTCCTTGACGCCCGTCCGGTCACCCGTTGAGCAGCCGCCAGATCCGGTCGCGGGACATCGGCGTCTCGTAGGGCCGGACGCCGATCGCGCGTCGGATCGCGTTGGCCAGTGCGGGCGCGACCGGGTTGTACGGCGACTCGCTCATCGATTTGGCGCCGTAGGGTCCGAGGTCATCGGAGGTTTCTGCGAAGTAGACCTCGGTGTCGGGGATGTCAGCCATCTGCGGCACGCGGTAGGTGCGGAACACCGGGGTGACCGGCACGCCTTTGCCGTCGAGCATGATCTCCTCGTACATGGCCGACCCGATCCCTTGGGCCACACCACCTTCCACCTGACCCAGGCACTGCTGTGGGTTCATCACGGTGCCGGCGTCGGCGGCATGCACCGACTGCAGGATGCGGACGACGCCGGTGTCGGTGTTGACTGCGACCCGGAACGCCTGCACGTTGAATGCGATGGAACGCAGGGCACCGTCCTCAGAGCCGGTGGCCACGACTCGGTCGTCGACGCGATGCTCGGGGCTCACGGCCTCGACGAGTTCGGCGAACCCGATCAGCCGATCGCCGACACGGACGCCGTCGGCGCCGAGTTCCATGACGTCGGGTGCGTACCCACCGTGCCCGATGATGGCCGATGCCCCGGCCAGCAGCAGCCGTCGAAGCCGTTGCGCCGCACCGTAAACAGCTTTACCGGCGACGGTGGTGCCGGCCGAGGCGAAGGCGCCGGTGTCGTACTCGGCGCTGTCGGTGTCGCCGTGGGTGAGACGGATGCGGGAGGGATCGGTGGACATCGTGGTCGCCACGATCTGGGTGTGCACAGTCGTTGTGCCGTTACCGAATTCGCTGGTCCCGACTCCGACGTGGTAGGTGCCGTCGGAATCCACTCCCACGCTGACGCTCGAATAGTGCCCGCGCGGAGCCATTGTCGCGATCGCGGCGAGCGCCATCCCCTCGCCGACCTTCCACGCGTTGCCCTGCGGTGGCTCGACACCGTTGCCGCGTCGTAATGCGCTTTCCGCCAGGTCAATACACTGATCGAGACCGTAGCTGCCGTAGACCAGGTCCTCTTCGGGTTCGGGATGCGCGATCAGCAGGGGGTCACCGTCGGCGACGGCATTGATCCGCCGAAGCTCGAAGGGGTCGATTTGCAGGGTGATCGCCAACTCGTCCATTGCTGATTCCACTGCCAGGATGACCTGGCCAAGCCCGTAGCCACGGAACGCGCCCGACGGCGGGTTGTTGGTGTAAACGACTTCGGCGTCAACACGTTTGGTGGGGCAGGTGTAGACCGACACCGATTCGGCGCAGGCGTGGAACATCACGCCGATGGAGTGGTTGCCGTATGCGCCGGTGTCGGAGAGGACGTCGACCTTCATCG
Source organism: Actinomycetes bacterium (assembly GCA_023461275.1). Classification (GTDB taxonomy): domain Bacteria; phylum Actinomycetota; class Actinomycetes; order Mycobacteriales; family Mycobacteriaceae; genus Gordonia. Next base: position 76,043 of record JAEYMI010000074.1, read on the forward strand.
CGGTCAGCCGGCCCGACTTGTCGGCGCCGAGGTTCACCGATACCCGGAACGGATGCCGGTAGGTGGTGCGGGTCATCTCGTCGTTGCGGGTCATCTCGTACGCGACCGGGGCACCGGTGCGCAGCGTGGCGATCGCGACGAGATCCTCGGTGAGCAATTCCTGTTTGCCGCCGAACCCGCCGCCGACGCGACCGCTGAAGACGCGGATACGGTCGGCGGGCATATCCAGGAGGTAGGCCAGTTCGTCGCGTACCAGGAAGGGCACCTGGGTGCTGGTGCGGATCACCAGCCGATCGTCGTCATCGAGCCAGGCAATCGACCCGTGGGTTTCCAGCTGGGCGTGCGAGACCCGGGCGGTCTGCCAGGTGCCGCCGACGGTGACCTCGGAATCATCCAGCGCCGCAGCGATATCGCCGCCGAAACCCTCATGGAAGGACGCGATGACGTTGCGGTCGGCCTCGGCGACGCGGTCGGCCGGTGTGCGATCGGGATGAATCAGTGGTGCGCCCGGGCCACGTGCCTCGTCGGGATCGAAGACTGCGGCGAGCGGCTCGTAGGTGACCTCGATGAGCCGGCACGCTTCTTCGGCGGCGCCGGCGGTGGTGGCCACCACCGCGGCGACCCGCTGTCCGACGAAGCGGACCACGTCGTCGAAGACCAGGGTGTCGTCGGGGTCGTCGTCGCGGGTCTCGTGCCGGGCGGTGGAAAACCGTGGTGTGGAAACGTTCTCGTGGGTGAGGACCAGGGTCACGCCGTCGACGGCCGCGGCCGCGGTGGTGTCGATCGAGACGATCCGTGCATGCGGGTGCGGTGAGGACAGCACGCGCAGGAACTGGGTGCCCGGTGGGAGTTCGATATCGAAGGTGTAGGGCTCGGTGCCGGTGACCACCCGCTTGGCGGCCGGTGGGTTCAGTGAGGTGCCGACGGTACCGACCGGCGAGGTTGGTGCGGGGCGTTCACCTGGATCGGCACTCTGCCTGATCGCCGCCCGAATCGCCCGATATCCCGTGCAGCGGCACAGATTTCCCTTCATGTGGCGCTGTAGTTCGGCGGGGTCGGCCACCACCTCGTCGGGCAGGGTCGATGAGGTGACGATCATGCCCGCGGTGCAGAAGCCGCACTGGAAACCGAAGTTGTCGACGAAGGCTTGCTGCACCGGGTGCAGATCGTCGGGGGTACCCAGGCCGCTGACCGTGGTGACCGATCGGCCGTCGATGCGTTGTGCGGGAAAGATGCAGGAGTGCACCGGCTTTCCGTCCACCAGGACTGAACAGGCGCCGCAGTCACCGGCGTCGCAGCCTTTCTTCACCTCGAAGTGTGCGGCGTCGCGCAGCAGTGTGCGCAGGCACTGACCGGGCTGCGGTTCGAGCTCGCAGGGCTCGCCGTTGATCTCGAACTTCATGACAGTTCGCTCAGGATCTCGCCGGCCAGGACGATGGAGACGCCTCGGCGCCAGTCCGCGCTGCCCAGTGGGTCCGTGTAATAGCCGTCGGCCGAGGCGATGTCATCGGTCAGCTGTGCGGGTTCGGGCACCGTCGGATACCGCAGTACGGTCGGCCACCCGGTGGCGGCGGTGATCCCGAAGACCATGCTGTCGTCTTCGTCGCGGCGGCCGGTGACTACGGCGCCGGAGCGGCCGAGTTCGGCCAGTGCGATCTTGCGGAAGCCGGTGCGCGACCGCATCGCGTGACCAGGAATATCGATGGCGCGCAGTACATCTCCGGCGGACAGGGTGTTGGTGCCGTTGCCGGTGACCAGTTCGGCCACCGGGACGGTGTAGTCGCTTCCGTCGGGTCGCCACACCACTGCGACGCCGTCGAGCCCGGCTGCCAACGACACCATGGACGCGGCGGCGAAGGATCGGCACACGTTGCCGCCCACGGTGGCGACGTTCCAGATCTTGAAGGATGCCAACAGTGCTGAGGCGCACTGGAAGAACAGTGGCTGCGCGTGCCACGCCGGACGCGGGGGGAGGTCGGCGAGGGTGGCGATCGGGCAGGTCGCGGCGATGCGCAGGCCGTCGTCGGGCAGATCTTCAAGATCGGGCCAGCCGATCGTGCTGATGTCGACGACGCCGCTGGAATCCACCTGCGGCTCACTGAAGAACCAGGTACCGCCGGCGATGATCCGTTCGCCGGGTGCGAGGGTGAGGTCGTCGCGCGTCCGCGCGTACCGATACGACGTGATGGTGTTGAGATCCATTGTCGTCCTAATCTATCCGGCCTTGGCCAGTAGGCGCCGGTGTTCGGCGGCGCAGTCGGCGGCGACGGTGTCGGTGTCGGCGGTGAGCAGTTGGCCGTCGGCGATGATCTGGCGGCCGTTGACCCAACTGGCCCGGATGGGTGGGATGGCGCCGAGTACCAGGGCGGCCACCGGATCGTCGATGTCGGCGTGGGCGATGGTGGTCAGATCCCAGAGGACGAGGTCGGCGAGTTTTCCGGCTTCGATCGATCCGGTCTCATCGGCGCGGCCGAGGACGCGTGCACCGCCGATAGTGGCCAGCTCGAGGGCCGTTCGGGTGGTCAATGCCGTCGGGCCGCCGCGGGCCCGGGCCATCAGCACTGCCTGGTGCGCCTCCTCGAGCAGGCGGGCGGATTCGTTGGAGGCCGCGCCGTCGACACCGAGGCCGACCGGCACCCCGGCGGCGTGCAGATCGGCGGTGCGGCAGATCCGGTTGCCCAACCTGGCATTCGACGTGGGGCAGTGGGCCACCCCGGTGGATGTTGCTGCGAGCCTGCCGATCTCGTCGTCGTCGAATTCGATGCCGTGGGCGAACCACACGTCGTCGCCCACCCAGCCGACCTGCTCCATGTACTGCAGTGGCGTGCAACCGAAATGCTCGTCGCAGTAAGTGTTCTCGTCGAGCGACTCGGCGAGGTGGGTGTGCATGCGGACCCCGAGTTCACGTGCCAGCACGGCCGACTGCTTGAGCAGTTCGGTGGTGACCGAGAACGGTGAGCACGGCGCGAGCGCGATCCGCAGCATCGATTCGGGCGACGGGTCGTGCCAGCGTGCGACGGCGTCGGCGCTGGCGGCGAGGATCTCATCGAGGGTCTGAACCACCGAATCCGGCGGCAGGCCTCCGTCCTTCTCTGATAGATCCATCGAGCCGCGGGTGGGGTGGAACCGTAGGCCGATGGTTGCGGCCGCGTCGATCTCGGCGCCGAGCAGGTCGCCTCCCTCGGCGGGGAAGACGTAGTGATGGTCGGTGGTCAGCGTGCAGCCGGACAGGGCGAGCTGGGCGAGGCCGCCGAGTGCCGCGGTTCGCACCGCCTGCTCGTCGATGCCCGCCCAGATCGGATACAGCGTGGTCAGCCACTGGAACAGAGTGTGATCGGCGGCGAGTCCGCGGGTGATCCACTGATAGAGGTGGTGGTGGGTGTTGATCAGTCCCGGTGTCAGGACGCATCCGGTGCCGTCGAACCGGACGGCGTCGGCGGGGACGTCGAGCTCCCCTGCCGGACCCACTCCGACGATCTTCGAACCGTCGACCAGCACCGACGCTCCGCTCAGCTCGCGGCGCTCGGCGTCGACGGTGATGACCTGGGCATTGTCGATCAGCGTTACCGGAGACACGGTGTCACGCTACGACGATCGCGTTACAGCGATATTGCGGCTGTCCGATGGCGCGGGGCCGATGCTCACGCCGTGATCGTGATGGGTGTGCCGTCGTCGGCCCACTCGTAGAGTTTCTTCATCTGGGCCGGGGGCACGTGCACACATCCTTGCGATCCCTGCGTCCGATAGTCGACGGTGTCGCCGTAGGGAAATTTCTGCCACGGGGAGTCATGAAGGCCGATGTCGCCGACGATGTGCAGCCAGTAGCGGACGAACACCGAGTAGCCGGGACCGCTGAGTGTTCGGTTGACATCGTGGCTCTCGATTTTCCATCGGCCGACGGGTGTGCCCGCACCGCGATCGACCCGGCCGGTGGTGACCGGGACGTCGCCGACCTCGCGGCCGTCTTGGCACAGTGCCATGCGCTGATCGGCGAGGCCGACGATGATCTGCTTGCCGGCTGTGCCCGCTGGGCAGACCGGCGGACGGGGTGCAGGGGTCTGCGGGGTCAAGGTCACCTCACGCGGGGCCGCCGACGGCGCCGATACCACGGGCGCGGCGAACGATCGCGCGGGATGTCGGAGCAACCCGAGGATCACCGCGACGGTGATGCCGAGTGTGGCCAGTACCAGCACCGCCGGCCACAGGTAGCCCAGCACCGGTGACGTCCCCCCGGTGCCCTGCAGCTCCTTCGCGGCATCCCGTGTCATTACCGCACCAGGCTACCGCCGGTGCGCACGAGAGCCCAGACGCCGCGAGATCAGCTCACGACGTATTCGGCGCTGCAGTCGCCGTTGGTGTTGCTCCGGGGGTTGATCGATCCGGTGTTGGCGGCGCCGACGACGAGGGTCACCTTGCCGCGTCCGGTCACCGCGCGGGGCAGCGTGATGCTCGACGACAGGCCGCTCACCCGGACCGGGGTGCTGGCCGAGCTGCCGGACTTGCCGGTGTCGAGGTTGGCCCAGGTGAGGGTGACCCGTTGGGTGTACCCGGCGATCGACAGCGGGTTCGAGTCGAGCCGAACCCGGATCGCACCCGGCCCGGCCGGCCGGACGAAGACGTTGGCGTAGGCCGAGACGGCGAAGAGGTTGGGGTTGGCGTAGCGGAATGAGCAGACGGCAGAGGGATCGGGCGGTGCTGCGGCGGCCGGCGCGGCGGCCAGGGTGGTGCCCAGCGCGGCGATGGCCAGCGCGGCCATGGTTCCCCGCCGGCGACCGGCGAAAGCATGTGAAGGCAAGTGCGGCACTGTATCTCCTGTTGCGATCGGGGGCTTCGGTCCGGTAGCCGGACCGTGTGCGCCGCGGCGGCGCCACGTGAGTGAGATCGATCACCGACCCGAGATCGTTACCGAACCTCAGCATCCGCCGGCCGGTAGGGCACCGAGTCGCTGATGGTGGGGTCGACGTGAATCGGCCGGCCGAGTTGCGGGAATGCCCGCTGTGGGCAGGCCGGCCTGTCGCAGACCTTGCAGCCGGCGCCGATGGGCACCATGGTGGGGGCATCATGCGTATCGATTCCAGTGGAGTAGACGAGCTTGTCTGCGTGGGCGAGGTCGCACCCCAACCCGATGGCAAAGCCCGAGTGAGGACCGAGATGGCCGTACCGGCGTTCGTCGGCGGTGCGGGCCAACCAGAAATACGACCGCCCGTCGGGCATCTGGGACACCTGGGTGATCACTCGGCCGGGCGTCGCGAATGCATCATGAACCACCCACAGTGGGCAGCTTCCACCGACGCGAGAGAAATGAAAAGCGGTGGCCGACTGACGTTTCGAGATGTTCCCGGCACGGTCGGTCCGAACGAAGATGAACGGAATGCCACGGCTGGACGGGCGCTGCAGTGTCGACAGTCGATGGCAGATGGTCTCGAAGCCCACTTCGAACGACAGCGCTAGTGACTCGATGTCGTAGCGCACGTCCTCGGCAGACCGACGAAACACGTCGTAGGGCAGAAGGAGTGCGCCGGCAAAGTAGTTGGCCAGTCCGATGCGCGCAACCGGCTCGGAGGCCTGACTCAGGCCGTCGGCCTCGGCGATGAGATCGTCGATCACCACCGACTGAGTGAGCAGCGCGAGTTGCGTTGCGAGCTGGAAGGCCCGCTGGCCGGGGGTCAATCGGCCGGCCAGGCTGATGACGCGACCCGCGGCGTCGAATCGGCGTTTGGGACGACGCGCTGCTGTCTCCGGGTCGGCGTCGTGGGTGATGTCCACGTGACAATCGAACTCGCGCTGCAGAAGTGCGGCCAGTTGGAGATCGAGTCCGCCGATGTGGAGCCGGTGCTCGGTGAACATGGCTTCGGCTGCTCGGTCGAGGGTATCGATGTAGTTCTTGTGGTCGTAGAAGAAGTCCCGCACTTCTTCGAACGGCATCGGATGCGAGCGTTGTGGTGCGTCGGGTGAGGAATGTACCCGATATGTATCGAGTTCCGTTGTGGCGGTGACCATTCGACGATGCAAGGACACCAGGGTGCGGCCGACGTCCGGCATCCGCGTGGCCAGCTCGGCGATCTCGGCGCGGGTGACGGCCCCGGCATCGGGCTGTGCGGCGAGCACGTCGGCGATGTCGGCGACCAGCCGGGCATCAGCGTCGGCGGCGAAGAAATCGGCATCCAGATCGAACTCGCGGGTCAGGGTGAGCAGAACCGGTACGGTCAGTGGTCGCTGGTCGTTCTCGAGCTGGTTGACGTACGTGGTCGACAGATCGATGCGACGGGCCAACGCGGCCTGCGACAGGCCTCGCTCGTCCCGAAGTCGGCGCAGTCGTGGGCCGACGAACATCTTCGCCATGGTCGAAGCGTAGCCCACGCAGTGTCCGCAACATCCGCACATTGCGCGAGGAAGATCCGCAGAAATACGCATCTGCCAGGACTTACGCCCGCACCTGCACTGTGCGTACGGTGCAAATCATGATCACTCACCATGTACGTACCCACCGAAGTGCCGAGGACTTTCCGCAATCGGAACATCTGGCGCGCAAGATCGCCGACGTTGCCGTCGACCCGGTCGAGGTCCCCGTGGACACCACGGAGATGGTGATCAACCGCATCATCGACAACGCCGCGGTCAGTGCCGCGTCGGTGATTCGGCGTCCCGTTACCTCGGCGCGCGCTCAGGCGGTGGCTCATCCGCGCGCCGCGGGGACCGGCGGCTCCGCGGTGTTCGGTGTCGATGGCACGTACTCACCGGAGTGGGCGGCCTGGGCCAACGGTGTCGCGGTGCGCGAGTTGGACTTTCACGACACCTTCCTTGCCGCGGAATACTCACACCCGGGCGACAACATCCCGCCGCTGGTGGCCGTGGCGCAGCACGTCGGTGTCACCGGTGCCGACCTGATACGTGGACTGGCCACCGCGTACGAAATCCAGATCGACCTGGTTCGCGGAATGTGCCTGCACGAACACAAGATCGATCACGTGGCACACCTCGGACCATCGGTGGCGGCCGGTCTGGGAACGATGCTGCACCTCGATGCGGACACGATCTATCAGGCCGTTGGACAGGCCCTGCACCTCACCACGGCGACCCGCCAGTCCCGCAAGGGCCTCATCTCCAGCTGGAAGGCGTACGCGCCGGCGCACGCCGGGAAGATCGCCATCGAAGCCGTCGACCGCGCCATGCGCGGGGAGGGGGCGCCGGCCCCGATCTGGGAGGGCGAGGACGGTGTGATCGCGTGGCTGCTCGGTGGGCCCGAAAAGGTTTACGACATAGCGCTTCCCGGTGCTGGCGAGCCGAAGCGCGCCATTCTGGACAGCTACACCAAGGAGCACTCGGCCGAATACCAGAGCCAGGCTCCCATCGATCTCGCCCGCCGGATGCGGGAGCGCATCACCGAACTCGACGAGATCGAATCGATCGTCCTGCACACCAGCCACCACACCCACGTGGTGATCGGGACCGGCTCGAATGATCCGCAGAAGTTCGACCCGTCCGCGAGCCGGGAAACACTGGATCACTCGGTCATGTACATCTTCGCCGTCGCCCTGCAGGACGGGACGTGGCACCACGAGACGTCGTACGCCCCCGAACGTGCCAACCGTCCCGACACCATCGAGTTGTGGCGCAAGATCTCCACCGTCGAGGACCCGGAATGGACGCGGCGCTACCACTCGAATGACCCGGCGGAGAAGGCCTTCGGCGCCAAGGCTGTCATCACCTTGCGCAGTGGCGAGGTGATCACCGACGAACTCGCCGTCGCCGACGCGCACCCGCTCGGTGCGCGTCGGTTCGCCAGGGCGCAATACGAGGCCAAGTTCGCGGCGATGGCCGACGGAATCATCGATCCCGATGAGCAGCAACGTTTTCTGTCCTCGGTCGGCGACCTAGCCGGGCTCGGCGTCGGCGACCTGGGTGCGCTCACTCCACGGGTGTTGCCGGTGGTCCTCGACAAGGCGCCCACCATCGGAAGCGGGATCTTCTGATGGACGCCAACGCCTCTCGGGCCTCGGACTCCACTGTCGCCGGACTCTTTTCGTCACGTGTTACCGCCGCAGACAAACGCCACGCGCTCCGGGCAGGTCTTGCGTCCGGCACACTCCAGCGATGGCCGGGGGCGTTCTCGCCGCTGGTCGCGAAGCTGGTGTCTGACATCGGGTTTGAGGGCGTGTACGTCTCGGGCGCGGTGCTGTCGGCAGATCTCGGCCTTCCCGACATCGGACTCACGACCCTGACCGAGGTGGCTGCTCGGGGTGGGGCCATCGCCCGCGCGACCGATCTGCCCACGCTGATCGACGCCGACACGGGTTTCGGAGAGCCGATGAGCGCCGCGCGCACCGTCGCCGTGCTCGAGGACGCCGGCCTCGCGGGGTGTCACCTCGAAGATCAGGTGAACCCGAAGCGGTGCGGTCACCTCGATGGCAAGGACGTGGTGCCGACCGAGGCGATGCTCACCAGATTGCGGGCCGCGGTGTCGGCCCGGCGCGACCCGAACTTCGTGATCTGCGCCCGCACCGACGCGCGTGCCGTCGAAGGACTGGACGCGGCTATTGAGCGTGCCAAGGCCTATGCCGACGCCGGCGCTGATCTGATCTTCACCGAAGCGCTCCGCGACCTCGGGGAATTCGAGCGGTTCCGTGCCGCAGTCGATGTTCCATTGTTGGCCAACATGACTGAATTCGGGAAGTCCGAATTGGTGACCGCGAAGCAACTCGGCGAGGTCGGCTACAACGCCGTGATCTACCCGGTGACAACCCTGCGTATCGCGATGGGAGCCGTCGAATCCGGGTTGCGCGAAATACTCAGCGAAGGAACGCAATCCGGACTCGTGGACGGAATGCAGCGCCGTAGCCGACTCTACGAACTACTGCGCTATGCCGATTACAACACTTTCGATTCCGAACTGTTCAACTTCACCATCCAAGGAGCGCAGTCATGACCGCACCTGCTCAGGCGCCGACGATCCACAAGGGATTGGCCGGCGTGGTCGTCGACACCACCGCCATCTCCAAGGTGGTCCCCGAGACCAATTCATTGACCTACCGCGGGTACCCCGTTCAAGACCTCGCCGAACACTGCAGCTTCGAGCAGGTCGCCTATCTGTTGTGGCACGGTGAACTGCCCTCGGATACCGAACTGGCGGATTTCATGCGGCGAGAGCGTGCGTCTCGCCGACTGGATCGGTCCGCACAGCTCGTGCTGCAACGTATTCCGGAGACCTGCCATCCGATGGACGTGGTGCGAACCGTCATCAGCTATCTCGGTACCGAGGATCCCGACGAGGACGACAGCACCGAAGACGCCAACGTCGACAAGGCCCTGCGGATGCTCGCGGTGCTGCCGACGATCGTCGCCGCCGACATGCGACGCCGACGCGGGCTGGATCCGATCGCACCGCACCACGGCCTCGGCTACGCGGAGAACTTCCTGCGGATGTGCTTCGGCGACATCCCCGATCAGGTCATCGTCCGCGCGTTCGAGAAGTCGATGGTGCTCTACGCCGAACACAGCTTCAACGCGTCGACGTTCGCCGCCCGGGTGGTGACCTCGACCCGATCCGACATCTACAGCGCCGTGACGGCCGCGATCGGAGCATTGAAGGGTTCGCTGCACGGCGGCGCGAATGAGGCGGTGATGTACGACATGATCGAGATCGACCGTCCCGACCGGGCTGAGGCGTGGCTCAACGCCAAACTCGCGCGCCGCGAGAAGGTGATGGGCTTCGGGCATCGGGTCTACAAGAACGGCGACTCCCGCGTCCCGACGATGCACTCCGCGCTCGTCGATGTGGCCGAACACCTCGGCGATCATCGATGGTTACCGATCTATGCCGAATTGGAATCACTGATGGCGCGACGCACCGGTATCAAACCCAACCTGGATTTCCCGACCGGCCCGGCTTATCACCTGATGGGGTTCGATATCGCCTCTTTTACAACGATATTCGTGATGAGCAGGGTAGCGGGGTGGACGGCGCACATCATCGAGCAGACCGCCGCCAACGCGTTGATCCGGCCGTTGAGTTCTTACGACGGCCCGCCGCAGAGGGCGCTTTCGGTCTGAGATCGCGGCCACCGAGGCCATTGTTCAGGGTAAGTTCATTTGAAGGCTTTCCCTCGGGAGTGTGGGTCGACGCTCGCGTGCGACGCGGCGGAACGGGTGTTGGTGATGTTCGAAAAAGTGTTGGTGGCCAATCGCGGCGAGATCGCGGTGCGCGCGTTCCGGGCGGCCTATGAGCTCGGTGCCCGCACGGTGGCGGTCTTCCCGTTCGAGGACCGCAACTCGGTGCATCGGCTCAAAGCCGATGAGTCCTACCAGATCGGTATGCCCGGCCAGCCGGTGCGGGCGTACCTCTCGGTCGACGAGATGGTGGCCGCGGCGCTGCGGTGCGGCGCCGACGCCATCTACCCCGGTTATGGATTTCTCTCGGAGAACGCCGGTCTGGCGCAGGCATGCGCCGACGCGGGCATCACCTTCGTCGGGCCGTCGGCAGAGATCCTGGAGCTGACCGGCAACAAGGCCACCGCGGTGGCGGCCGCCCGCGCGTCGGGCATCCCGGTGCTGGCGTCCTCGGAGCCGTCGGCCGACCCCGAGGAACTGCTGCAGGCGGCGTCGGACATGCAGTTCCCGGTCTTCGTCAAGGCCGTTGCCGGCGGCGGTGGACGCGGCATGCGGCGGGTGGCCGATCCCGCCGATCTCGCCGACGCGATCGCGGCCGCGTCGCGCGAGGCCGACGCCGCTTTCGGTGATCCGACGGTGTTCCTGGAGCAGGCGGTGGTCAACCCGCGCCACATCGAGGTACAGATCCTGGCCGACACCTACGGCAACGTCATTCACCTGTTCGAGCGTGATTGCAGCCTGCAGCGTCGCCACCAGAAGGTGATCGAGCTCGCGCCCGCCCCGAACCTTGATGATGAACTGCGCCAACGAATCTGCGCCGACGCCGTGGCCTTCGCCAAACACATCGGCTACACCTGCGCCGGCACCGTGGAGTTCCTGCTCGACGAGCAGGGCCGCCACGTGTTCATCGAGATGAATCCGCGAATCCAGGTGGAGCACACCGTCACCGAGGAGATCACCGACGTCGATCTGGTCGCTTCGCAGCTGCGGATCGCGGCGGGGGAGTCGCTCGCCGACCTCGGGCTCGACCAGGAGTCGATCCAGATCCGCGGCGCGGCCCTGCAGTGCCGGATCACCACCGAGGACCCGGCCAACGGATTCCAGCCCGACATCGGCCGGATCACCGCGTACCGCACACCGGGCGGTGCCGGCGTGCGCCTGGACGGCGCGGCGAACCTCGGCGCCGAGATCTCCGGACACTTCGATTCGATGCTGGTCAAACTCACTTGTCGCGGAAGGGATTTCGCGACCGCGGTGCGCCGCGCCCGACGTGCGGTGGCCGAGTTCCGGATTCGGGGCGTCTCCACCAACATCCCGTTCCTGCAGGCGGTCCTCGACGACCCGGATTTCCGGGCGGGTCGGGTCACCACATCGTTCATCGACGAACGCCCCTGGTTGCTCACCCAGCGCGCGTCGGCCGACCGCGGCACCCGCATCCTGTCCTATCTCGCCGACGTGACCGTGAACAAGCCACATGGCGAGCGGCCCACCACGGTGTACCCGCGTGACAAGCTGCCACGTCTGGACAAGGCGTCGTTGGCGGCCCCGCGCGACGGCTCCCGGCAGCGTCTGCTGGCGCTCGGTCCCGAGGGCTTCGCCGCGTACCTGCGCGACAATCCGCAGGTCGGGGTCACCGACACCACTTTCCGCGACGCGCATCAGTCGTTGCTGGCCACGCGTATCCGCACCAGCGGCCTGATGGGTGTGGCACCGTATGTGGCCGCGATGACGCCGGAGTTGCTCTCGGTGGAATGTTGGGGTGGCGCAACCTATGACGTCGCGTTGCGGTTCCTCAAGGAGGATCCGTGGGACCGGCTGGCCCAACTCCGCGAGGCCATCCCGAACATCTGTCTGCAGATGCTGCTGCGTGGCGCCAACACCGTCGGTTACACCCCGTATCCGACCAAGGTGACCACCGCCTTCGTTGCCGAGGCCACCGACGTCGGTATCGACATCTTCCGAATCTTCGACGCGCTGAACAACATCGAGCAGATGCGCCCGGCGATCGAGGCCGTTCGGGAGACCGGCACGGCGGTGGCCGAGGTGGCGATGAGCTACACCGGCGACCTCGCCAATCCTGCCGAGGATCTCTACACCCTGGACTACTACCTGCGTCTGGCCGAGCAACTCGTCGACGCCGGTGCTCACATTCTCGCCATCAAGGACATGGCCGGGTTGCTGCGGGCGCCCGCTGCGGCAAAGCTGGTGTCGGCGTTGAAGTCCCGGTTCGATCTGCCGGTCCACGTGCACACCCACGACACCCCCGGCGGTCAGCTGGCCACCTACCTCGCCGCAGTGCAGGCCGGCGCCGACGCTGTCGACGGTGCCAGTGCGGCGCTCGCCGGCACCACCAGCCAGCCGGCACTGTCGGCGATCGTGGCGGCGTTTGCGCACACCGAGCGCGATACCGGACTCGATCTGGCGGCGGTGTGCGATCTGGAGCCGTACTGGGAAGCTGTCCGAAAGGTGTACGCGCCCTTCGAATCCGGGCTGCCTGCTCCCACCGGCCGGGTGTACACGCATGAGATCCCCGGTGGCCAGTTGTCGAACCTGCGTCAGCAGGCCATCGCGCTCGGCCTCGGCAACCGGTTCGAAGCCGTCGAGGAAGCCTACGCGGCGGCCGACCGGATGCTGGGCCGTCTGATCAAGGTGACTCCGTCGTCGAAAGTGGTCGGGGACCTGGCGCTTGCGCTGGTGGGCCGCGGTATCACCGCTGAGGAGTTCGCGTCCGATCCGTCGGCCTACGACATTCCGGATTCGGTGATCGGCTTCCTGCGCGGCGAACTCGGCGATCCGGCCGGCGGCTGGCCGGAGCCGTTGCGGACCCTGGCACTTCAGGGTCGTGCCGAGAAGCCGCCGGTCGTCGAACTCGGTTCCGATGATTCGCAGCTGTTGGACAAGCCGGGCGTGGAACGTCAACGCACCCTCAATCGGCTGTTGTTCCCCGGTCCCACAAGGGAATTCGAGGAGCATCAGGAGACCTACGGTGACACCTCGCGGCTGTCGGCGAACCAGTTCTTCTACGGTCTGCGCTACGGCGAGGAACACCGTGTCGAGCTCGAACCCGGCGTCGAACTGCTGATCGGGCTGGAGGCCATCAGTGAGGCCGACAAGCGGGGCATGCGCACCGTGATGTGTCTGCTGAACGGTCAGTTGCGTCCGGTGGCGGTCCGGGATCATTCGGTGGACTCGACCGAAACGGCCGCGGAGAAGGCTGACCGCGCCAACCCTCATCATGTGGGCGCTCCGTTTGCCGGGGTCGTGTCGATCACGGTCAGCGAGGGCGACGAGATCGCGGCCGGCGCCGGGATCGGCACCATCGAGGCGATGAAGATGGAAGCCACCATCACCTCGCCGATCGGCGGAAAGGTTGTCCGCGTGGCGATTCCATCGGTGTCGCAGGTGGCGCCGGGCGACCTCCTGATCGAGATCGGCTAACGCGACCCCGCGTCAGCGAATCACGTTGCGAACGAACCGCACGGCAACCGTGCCAGGGTTGACGTAGCTGTAGACCTGAGCGCTGGAGAATGTGGTGTGCTCTCCGGCGTCGAGCTCGATGTCGGTAACGGTGGTGTCGGCAAAGATGATTCGTAACCGGCCGCTGACGACGAGGATGGTTTCGTGCCAGCCGTCGGGATCGGGGGATGCGTCGTAGGTGGCCCGATCGCCGAGCGTCCACGTCCACAGCTGGACCTCCTCGGTGGCCGCAACGCTGGAACGCAGCACGCCGATGCTCTGGTCGTCGTCGCCACGCCATGCGACGACGTCGAGGTCGCGGGAGAGGCTGTCGGGATCGCGGACCATGTCGACGAATGTCACGCCCAGCGCTTCGGCGATCCGGTCGAGGCTGGACAGGCTGATGTTGGTGTCCCCGCCCTCGAGATTGACGATCATCCGTCGACTGATTCCCGACGATTCGGCGAGCGTCGCCTGACTCAGGCCGCGTTCGGTTCGCAGATCCCGGAGATTGCGGGCAACATGCGCGAGGACGTCGGATCGGTGGCCGGGATCCCGATTTGGCATGCGCACTATAGTACTCATAGAATTGCGCACTATGTTGCGCAAGCCTGAGTTGGCGCTCGTCGCGGTCACCGCGATCTGGGGTGCCACCTTCCTCGTGGTGCACACCGCCGTGCAGTACAGCGGACCGGTGTTCTTCGTCGGTTTGCGCTTTGTGATCGCCGGAGTCTTCGGTGTGCTGGTCTTCGGCCGCGCGCTGCGTGGACTCACGCGACTCGACGTGATCGCCGGGGTCTCCATCGGCGCGATGCTGGCCTTCGCCTACTGCCTGCAGACCGTGGGGCTGCAGACGATCAGCAGCAGCAAATCGGCGTTCATCACCGCGCTCTATGTGCCCTTGGTGCCGTTGGCCCAGTGGGCGGTGTTCCGCAAGGCACCCGGCGTGATGAGTTGGATCGGTGTGGTCTTTGCGTTCGTGGGTCTGCTGCTGCTGGCCGGAAAGGATTCCGCGGGAATCGGATTCGGCCCGGGCGAGATCGCGACACTGCTCAGCGCCGTCGGCTGCGCGGGGGAGATCATCCTGATCGCATTGTTCGCGGGCAAGGTGGATATCAAGCGCGTCACCATCATTCAGCTCCTGGTGGGCGGTGCGCTCGCGTTCCTGGCCATGCCGGTGGTCGGTGAGTCGGTGCCGGCGTTCTCCTGGATCTGGTTGGGTGCCGCGGTCGGCATGGGTGCGGCCAGCATCGTCATCCAGATGACCATGAACTGGGCGCAACGCACCGTCTCGGCGACCCGGGCGACGCTCATCTACGCCGGAGAACCGGTGTGGGCCGGCATATTCGGCCGCATGGCCGGCGACCGACTGCCCGCGCCGGCGTTGCTCGGTGCAGCGTTGATCGTGCTCGGCGTGCTGGTCAGTGAGATGCGCCCGCCGCGATGGGCGACAACGGTGTTCCGTCGCCGCCCATCACGGCATGCGAGTGGAGCCCTCGCGCTAGAGGGCGGCTCTGACCTTGAGGGTCGCCGAGACGAGATTCTCCAGTGACGCCGTCACCTCGTCGGTCTTGCGCGTCTTCAAACCGCAATCGGGATTGACCCAGAGGCGCTGCGGACCAACGGCATTGAGTGCGTTCGCCAGGGACGAGGCGATCTCGTCCGCGGACGGCACGCGGGGCGAATGGATGTCGTAGACACCCGGACCGACACCGTTGGCGAATCCGATCGCGTTGAGATCGTCGAGAATCTCCATCGCTGAACGCGCCGCCTCGATTGAGGTGACGTCGGCGTCGAGATCGGCGATGGCGCAGATGACCTCGCCGAACTCCGAGTAGCACAGATGCGTGTGGATCTGCGTGGTGTCGGACACCCCGGACGTCGCCAGCCGGAAGGCCCGCACCGCCCAGTCGAGGTAGTCGGCCTTGTCGGCGTCGCGCAGCGGAAGCAGCTCACGCAGGGCCGGCTCGTCGACCTGGATGATGCCGACGCCGGCCCGCTCCAGATCAACGGTCTCGTCGCGGATGGCCAGCGCCACCTGGTCGGCCGACGTCGACAGCGGTTGATCGTTGCGCACGAAAGACCACGCCAAGATGGTCACCGGCCCGGTGAGCATGCCCTTGACCGGCTTGTCGGTCAGCGACTGTGCGTAGGTGATCCAGTCGACGGTCATCGGGATCGGCCGCGATACGTCGCCGAACAGGATCGGCGGACGCACGCACCGGGTGCCGTAGGACTGCACCCATCCGTTCGCGGTGGCGAAGAAGCCGTCGAGCTGCTCGGCGAAGTACTGCACCATGTCATTGCGTTCCGGCTCACCGTGCACCAGGACGTCGAGCCCGATCTTTTCCTGTAGCGCAATGACATCGGCGACCTCGGCCTTCATCCGACGCTCATAGTCCGCGGCGTCGATCTCGCCGGCGCGCAATGCCGCGCGCGCCAGCCGGATCTGCGAGGTCTGCGGGTAGGAGCCGATCGTGGTGGTCGGCAGGACCGGCAGGTTCAGCCGTTGGGACTGCGCCGCCAGACGTTCGGCTGCCGGAGCGCGGGTCACGTCGTCATCTCCCACCGCGGCCAAGCGCTCGGCGACCGCGTCGACGTGCACTCGGGGATCGGTGGCGCGGGTCGCGAGTGCGGCCGCGGTGGCGTCGAAGGTGGCCGACACCGACTCCCGGCCGCCCCGCAGCGCCGCCGAAAGGGTCACGACCTCGTCGACCTTCTCCTTCGCGAAGGCCAGCCAGCCACGCAGGTTGTCGTCGAGCTCGGTCTCGGTGTCCAGTGAGTACGGGACATGCAGCGTGGAGCACGACGTGGAGACCGCCAGCGCACCCGCGGACCCGAGCAGGCTACCGAGTGTGGCCAGCGCCTTGTCCAGGTCGGTCCGCCACACATTGCGGCCGTCGACCACTCCGGCGACGACCAGTTTTGTCGCCAATCCTGTTGTGACGGCGACAGATTGGACGTTTCCCTCGATGAGATCGACGGCAACTGCCTCGATGTCGGTTTCGGCGAGCGCACCCAGCGCCGGGCCAGCGTCGCCGAAGTAGGTGGCCACCAGGATCGACGGCCGGTTGTGGGCCTGCGACAAGGTCGCGTAGACCGATCGGGCCAGGTTCGACAACGACGGCGCGATGTCGGTGACCAGCGCCGGCTCGTCGATCTGCACCCACTCGACGCCGGACGCGGCCAACCGGCCGAGCAGATCGAGGTAGCAGCCGAGCAGATCGTTGATGCGGCTCAACGGTTCCGGGCCGTCGTCGACGGCCTTGGACAGCGCGAGGAAGGTGATCGGTCCGACCACCACCGGCCGTGCCGGGATGCCGGCGGCCTGCGCTTCGGTAACCTCGGCGAGGACCTTCTCGGGGTGCAGCGCGAAGGTGGTGTCAGGGGAGATTTCCGGAACCAGGTAGTGGTAGTTGGTGTCGAACCACTTCGTCATCTCCAGCGGTGCGACGGTGTCGGTGCCGCGGGCCGCGGCGAAGTAGCGGTCGAGCGGATCGGCGATATCGGCGACCCGGGCGGGCAGCGCGCCGAGCATGGCCGCGGTATCGAGAACCTGGTCGTAGTAGGAGAAGGTGTTGACCGGAACCGAGTCGATCCCGGCAGCCACCAACTGGCGTGACTGCGCTGCGCGCAACTCGGCGGCGGCCTGCTCAAGCGCGGCTTTGTCGATGCGGCCGGCCCAATACGACTCGATCGCTCGTTTGAGTTCCCGGTTGGGCCCGATACGGGGCGTACCGAGCACTGTGACATGGAAAGGTGTTGCGGGTGAGGGTATTCCGTTGGTGACGGACATGATGTGCTGAGCTCCTCAGGAGTCGCGCGGACGGTCCACCGCCCAAGCGGGTGAGTCGATCAGCAGCCCCAGGTGATGCGCATGAAGGCACCCCGAAACGCAGTGTTCGACGTCGCCCATTCCACGAGGCGGTGAGCCACCGGACGCGGCGCGCCCGGTACACCTGGCAGGTCTTCGGGCTCGCCGTCGCGCACCGATGATCGGTGCTCCTACTGGCCGTCGCTTCCCAGGCATTGTGCCCAGTGCATGTGACGGCGGTCGTTACGGCATACCGCTGCGGGACAGCTCCGGATTCTCACCGGATTCCCTCTCGCCCGTGCCCGCTGCAATGAGCGGATACGGACTCGACGCCGTGCGGGGCGGTGGGGCTCCATCACAATCCCCGCGCCGGCGAACCATATGCGCGGCCCACTATAGCTGGCGTTGGCGAGTCGCACTCTGACGGAAACAGTTAGCGTGGAGAACGATATCGAACGATTCGCGAGAGCAATGGAGCTGCTGATGACTACGACATATTTGATCACCGGGGCAGGAAGTGGTTTCGGCAAGGAAGTGGCGTTCCGCCTGGCGGAGGCAGGACACGACGTCATCGCCGGAGTGGAGATCGTCGCTCAGGTCAACGTCTTGCGAGCCGAGGCGAAGAGGCGGGGCGTCGATGTACGAGTGGAGAAACTCGATGTCACCGATGCTTTCGATCGCCGCACGGCTGTCGGTTGGGACGTCGACGTGCTGCTGAACAATGCCGGGATATCCGAGGGCGGCTCATCTGTCGATATCCCGGAGGCAAACCTGCGCCGGCAATTCGAGGTCAACGTGTTCGGTCCGATCCTGCTCACCCAACCCATCGCGAAGCAGATGGCTGCCAAAGGCGGCGGGAAGATCGTCTTCATGTCCTCGGTCGCGGGGCTCACCGTGGACCCGTTCACCGGAGCTTATGCCGGCTCCAAGCATGCGGTCGAGGCCTTCGCCGATGCCCTCGACCAGGAACTCGCCGAACACGGTGTGACTGTGTCGACGATCAACCCCGGGCCGTTCCTCACCGGTTTCAACGACACGATGTTCGAGGCCTACAAGTCCTGGGACGACGATCCGGCCACCCGGCTGTTCGACTACGACAAGCTCTCGTTCCCGCATGAGCAGTTCGACCCGGAGGAAGTCATCGCGGTGACCATCGACGTGTTGATTGGAGCAGACACCGGGTACCGACATGTCTTGCCCGCGCACACCGTTGACGACATCAAGGATCAGACCGTGTCCCAGTGGGATCGAAAAATCAATGATGGCACCAGGCCGCAATTGGTGCAGACTGCCTACGATATGGCGCCCTACACGCCGGTCGCCGGACAGTCCTGACGGACCGAACTTCCGTTGTCCGGCGCGTGACCGCTCAGCTGCCGCGGTAGGTCGAGTACGCGAACGGACTGAGCAGCACTGGCACGTGATAGTGGCGGGACGGGCTGTCGACGGTGAAGCAGATGTCGATCTGTGGGTAGAAGCCGGCGATTCCGTTGGCGTCGAACCACTCCGCGGTCGCGAAGACGAGGTGGTAGGTGCCCGGCTCGAGCGGTGCTGTGTTGACCTGTCCGATCCGGCCGTCGGGATCGGTGACACCGGAGGCGAGTGCGACGCCGTCGATGTCTCGAAGCGTGATGGCCATCCCGGTGGCCGGGGCTCCGGTGACGGCATCGAGGACATGGGTGGACAGACCGGTCATGGGCCCCACCATAATTCGTCGGCGTGACGACCGCTGACCGTCGGGATGCGGGCGGCGTCCGTCATCGACGAATTCGGCCCTGACCTGCGCGAGCAGAATTGTCAGAGGTGAGTTGTAGTTTGGCGGCATGTCTTCGTACACCTGCCTCGACCGCATCGGGGGTGATCCCATCGATGTGTGGCACCTCGATGCGCTCAGCGATGCGTGGTTGACCGAGGTGGACGTTGATGTCGAGGAGGCCGCGGAGTTGCCGCCGGCGCCCGGCGTGCTGGCGTGGGACCGACTCAGTGATCAGTTGGCGGTCGACGCGGATCTCGATGCCGGTGATCTGGTGCAGGTGTTGGCGCACTGCGCGTCGACGGTGTCGGCGGCCCAGTTCCGGATGATGCAGGCCGCCAGCCTGATTCACGAGGTCGCGCGCAGGAGTACGCCGAGCGGGTAGCCGCCGCCGATGTCTGCGGTGAACGCAACGCCGAGGAGATGGCGGCGATCCTCGAACGTCGCGAACGAGGCGAGGACCCGCGAGAGGAGTTCGGCCCGGACGGATTCGAGCAGGCCATCGCCGAGGTGGGCGCGGCGTTGGCGCTGCCGACGGGGCGAGCACGCGCGTTGATCGAGTCCGGCTATGCCGCCCGCTACCGGCTGGCATGCACCGCGATCGCGTTGTCGCAGGGCCGGATTGACATGCGCCGTTTCGAGATCGCCATGGCCCGCACACAACTCGTGGATGCCGACCTGATGACGACGGTGGATGAGTGGATCGCGGTGTCGATCGCCGATCGGGGCCACATGTCGCTGACGCGATTCACCGCCATGGTCGACACGATCGTCGCCCGTGTCGATCCGGGCGCGATCAAACAACGCCGCGAGCGGGCATCCGCGGATCGGGGAGTGTCGATACGCCCGGACCGGTTCACCCCGGGCCAATCGCGGATATCCGTGCGGCTGCCCTCGGCGGATGCCGCCGGTGTGGATGCCCGGCTGTCCTCGATGGTGGCCGGCGTGTGCGATGCCGACCCGCGCACCCCCGATCAGCGCCGAGCCGACGCGGTGATCGCGCTGGCGGCCGGTGCCAATCGTCTGACGTGCTGGTGCCCCGACTGCACAGCTGTCACCGACGACGGTGACCAATCCGCCGAGAACGAACACTCCGATGAGCCGGCCGACGCAGGCGAGACCGACGCCGACCGGACTGACGCAGACCAGGCTGACGCCGACCAGCCTGCTGCCGACCAGACGGCGCCGTGCTCGTGTGGTGGCGCGGCGACTGCGGTGATCCATGTGGTCGCCAACCAGTCCACCCTCGACGGCGACGACAATGAACCCGGCTACCTTGACGGGCACGGGGTGATCGATGCCGACTCGATCCGCGAGCTGGCTGCCTCGAGGTTCACCCGCATCGTCGGCGTCGATCCGGCCACCGCGCTGCGCGCGGCACCGGATCTCTGCGGTATCGCCCCGGCAAGCAGCTACAGGCCTTCGTGCGGACCGGTGAACTGTGCTGCGTTTTCCCGGGCTGTGACAGCCCGGTGTGGACCGCTGATCTCGATCACAGCGCCCCGTTCGACCACGATCACCCTGAACGGGGCGGTGCGACGGTGTGGTGGAATCTCAAGCCGCTCTGTCGTTTTCACCATCGGATCAAGACATTCACCCGGTGGCGGGATTTCCAGGATCCGCTCGGTAGCGTCGTATTCGAGTCACCCACCGGACATCTGTTCTTGGGCAACGCTTTTCGCGGAATGGACATGTTCCCGGCGTTGCGGCCAAAGCCGCCGGATCACCCGGCGCGCACCGAAATCGACAACCGTCAGACCCGTCGCCGCGACTCCCGCCGTCGTGCCCAAGAACGGCGAAATGCCGCCGACCCGCCGCCCTACTAGTGGGGTAGGACGGCGGGCCGGGACTGTCAGAGGGTGATAGCAGGTCAGCTGTTGACCTGTTCCTCCTCGATGTACTTCACTGCGGGAGTCAGCATGCGCTGCAACCGGCTTCGGTTGATCTTCGCCAGTTCCATGCGCATCACCCGGCGTTCGGTGGCGGCGTCGTTGAGCAACCTTTGCTTGAGGATGGCGAGCAATTCGGCCGCCGGGCGTCCGTTGGCGAACACCAGGTAGACATGGCCGAACTTCTCGTCGTACTCACCGTTGAGTTTCTTGAGTTCGTCGAGCACGTCCTGATCGGCACCGGCCACCCCCGACTGTTCGCGTTGCGATGAGGGGTTGTCCGGACGATCCCCGATTCGGGGATGCCCGGCCAACGCCTCGTCGAGGTCGGCCTCGGTCAGTTCGGCGAGAATCAGATCCGCGTACTCCAGCAACGCCTCGTCGTCGGTGAACGGACGGGCCTTGGCCACCCGCAACGCCCAGAGCGATGAACTGCAGCATTCGTAGAGCTGATGGATCGCCTGCTTCTCGGTCAGTTCGTTGAAACTCTCGATTCCACGCCAGTCGACTCGCCGCACGCAGGCCAGCCTACGAGAGCTCGGGCTGACGGCTGAACCGGGCCGAGGTGAACGGATTCGCATCCGCTACCAGGTCGTCGAAGCGGTAGTTCGCGATCTTGGCGATCTCGATGAGCGCGAACGACTTCTCGCTGGTCTCCGAGTTGTCCATGCGTGCCCAGCCGTTGCGGAGGATGCGGTCGTAGCGTTCGGTTTCCCGCGCGCAGATGACCAGCGGGAATCCGAAGTGTTCGCGGTACGCCTCGGCGAGGTTGACCACGTTCTCGTGCTCGGATTCCTCCAGATGCGACAGACCCTTGTGGTCGACCGCGGTCAGTTCGCCGGTCTCCTCGTCCTCGGCGCCCAGGTTCGGGAAAGCCTGGATCAGCTGGAGTTGCTCGGCATCGCTGCCGGTCAGCATGGCGTCCTGGAAGGCGCTGCGCAGATCGTGGACATCCTCGAACGGCTTGAGGTCGTAGGCGCGGTCGACCACCCAGTCGACGTTCTGCGAGATGCCGCCGAAGGTCTCGCGGAACTGCTCCTTGGTCATCTTGTTGACCTCGTCGAGCGTGATCGAACCGCCGCCGGCGACCGCGGGTCCCTTGCTTCCGATGTGGAAGAACAACAAGTTCAACAGGATTGCCGTGATCGCACCCATCGTGATGCCGGTGGAGAACGGTATCTGCAGGAAGATGTTCGGCATCGCCTCGTCGACGCCCGGCAGAGCGGGCACCTTGACGATCTCGCCGCTCTTCTCGATCACCTCGGTCGGCGCCGACGACTGCGAGAACTGGACATACAGCGCGACGGCGAACGATGTGGCCGCGATGATGAGGTTGCGGTGATCGGTGAAGTCGACTGAGGTCAGCGTCTGGATACCGACGATCGCGACGGTCGCGAACATGATCAGGGCCGCGCCACCGAGCACCGGGGCCGGGATGGACTCGACGATCTTGGCCAGCTTGGGCAGCAAACCGAGGATGATCATGATGACACCCGCGCAGGCGACCACCCACCGGCTCTTGACGCCGGTCAGACGCACCAGGCCGACGTTCTCGGAGAACGCGGTGTAGGGGAACGAGTTGAACGAGCCGCCGATCACGGTGGCCACGCCGTCGGCGCGCACGGTGGCGGCCACGTCCTCGGCCTTGATGCGCTTGCCGACGATCTCGCCGGTGGCGAACACCGATCCGGTGGATTCCACGGCGACCACCATCAGCACCACGATCAGCGAGACGATCGCGACGAGGTCCCAGCGCGGCCAGCCGAAGGCGAACGGCGGGGTGAAGCCCAGCCAGTTGGCCTCACCGACCGAGGAGAAGCTGGCATCACCGAAGAGCCATGCCACGAACGTGCCGATGACCAACCCGAGAAGCACCGCGATGGTGGCCATGAACCCGCGGAAGAAGCGCTGCATCAAGACGATCAGCAGGATGGTGCCGAGGGTGTAGCAGACCCATTTCCAGTTGGCGGAGTCGTGCATGTGCGTGGTCGGGTCGCTGACCGCGTCGCCGGCACCCACCGGGATCAGGCAGATACCGATGATCGTGATCAGCGTGCCGGTGACCACGGGCGGCAGGAATCGGATGAGTTTGGCGAAGAATGGTGCGATGAGGAAGGTGAAGATGCCCGCCGCGATCACCGCGCCGTAGACGGTCTGCAGTCCGACGCGCCCGCCGCCGTTGTTGTTGGCGATCTGGATGACCGGCGCGAGCGTGGCGAAGGTGATGCCCTGCAGCAGAGGCAAGCGGACACCGATTTTCCAGATGCCGACCGACTGCAGCAGCGAGGCGATGCCGCAGGTGAACAGGTCGGCGGTGATCAGCATGGTCAGCGCCTCGGAATCGAGATTGATGGCGCGTGCGATGAGCAGCGGCACCAGCACCGCGCCGGCGTAGAACGCGACGACGTGCTGAGCGCCGAGCGCGATCATCTTTCCGGTCGGCGGAACCTGATCGACGGGGTGGACCCGCTTCTTCTTCGTGGGCGCCGCAGGCGCGGCTGCCGAATCGGTTGCCATAACGCTTTCGATCTCCTCTGCGCGACGGTGCGTGGTCGCAAGACGGCCGGCCCGAGGTCGGGGCCGGCTGTGGCCGACGCACATCCTCCATGCGCGCAGCCAAGGGTCAATACTGAACCGAGTCAGGTGTTTTCGCGCGCGAAGATCGTATATTTCCGGGTTGTTACCAGAGCTTTCCGGACAGTGCTTCGGCTACTATCGGCGGCAACTATGCGCGATCCCCACGACCACCCCCCAGGCCTGCCGACTGCGGGTTCCCCGGTGGTGGGGGTGGTACTCGCCGCGGGTGCCGGAACCCGGTTCGGTGCTCCGAAAATTGCTGCGCAACAAGGTAATTGGCTCCGAATTGCGGTGCACGCCCTCGCCCTCGGCGGCTGCGACGAGGTGCTGGTCACGATGGGGGCGCAGGTGGTGGAACCACCCGCCGGTGCGCGGGCGATCATCGTCGACGACTGGCACCGAGGTCTGTCGCGCAGCGTCGCGGCGGGCCTGATCGAGGCCCGCCGAAGCGTGGATTCGGCGGTCGTAGTTTTACATGTTGTTGACACACCGGACGTCGGCCCGGATGTGGTCGCCCGGACCATCGGGGCGAGCGGTCACCGACGAGATGCGCTGGTGCGCGCGACCTTCGACACCCGGCCCGGGCATCCGGTGATCATCGGGTCCGACCACGTCGATGCGTTGCTCGCGGGATTGACGGGTGATGCAGGCGCCGGTCGTTACCTCGCGGCCCACGCCACGGAGGTGACCGAAGTGGAATGCGGCGACCTCGCAGCCGGACTCGATCACGACCATGACGACGGGCAGTGACCGGGGGAGACGCGTACCCGCACCGGCCGAGCCATCGTCAGCTCACGAGTACTTGTAGAACCCCTCGCCGCTGGCCATACCGAGTTTGCCCTTGTCGATGTAGTTCTGCTTGAGCCAGGCACCGAGGTGGCGATTGCCCTGGTCGCCGTGCATCAGGATGTTGTACGGCGTCATCAGGCCGACGACGTCGTAGATCTGGAAAGGTCCCAGTGGTGCACCGGTCGCGATCCGCCACGTCTTGTCGACATCAGCCGGTTCGGCGTAACCGCCGGCGGCCAACTCCAGGCCGGCATTGAGGAACGGGATCAGCAGCGAGTTGAGGACGTAACCCGCCTTCTCCCTGTGCAATTGGATCGGCACCATCCCGATGTCAGAGGCAAACGTCACGACCTCCTGGTACACCTTGGGGTCGGTGTCGGCGGTGCCCATCACCTCGGCGGTGTTGAACTGCCACACCCGGTTGGCGAAATGCAGGGCCAGGAAACGATCAGGGCGCCCGGTGGAGTCCTTGAGGTCACTCGGCAACAGCGACGACGAGTTGGTCGCGAAGATGGTCTTCTCCGGCGCCAGCGTCGCGAGCTTGCGGTACGTCTCCTGTTTGAGCTCGAGAACTTCCGGAATGGCCTCGATGATGAGGTCGGCGTCTGCGGCCGCGGCGCCCAGATCGGTGGTCAGCGTGATCCGCTCCCGGGCGGCCTCGGCAGCACCGTCGCCGGCGCCGGCAACTTCCTTCTTGTAGGTGTCGACGAGTCCGTCGAAGTGCTTGGCCGCCGCGGCGATGGCGTCGTCGTTGATGTCGTAGGACGTGACGGTGAAGCCCTTGAATGCGGTTTGGAACGCTATCTGTGAACCCAACACTCCGGCGCCCAGCACCGTGACATTGTGGATGTCCGACATGACTACCTCCGTGTGACATGCCCCCGTGGTGACTTGTCCCCGCTGACCAACCTACTACCCGTTAGTGAGGATTCAGCGCCGGTCGTGAGGATCAGTGGAGGCTGAGCCCGAGCGCACCTTCGGCGAAGCGTGTGACCGGGCCGCGCGCGGCGTCGAGTGCATCGTCGAAACCGGTGCGGGCCTTCTCCCACAGGTCACCCGATCCTGCCCGGTTCGTGACGCCGATCAGCGCGACGAGCTCACCGGTGGTCGGAATGCAGACGGCCCAGACGAATTCGCTCTCGGCGGCCCACCGGCTGTCGGATTCGGCGACATAGCCCGACGGGTCGTCGATACCCAGATCGGTCAGGGCGGTGGCATCGGAGAGCCGGTCGTCGTCACGCAGCGCCCGGAGATACCAGGCGCCGGCATTGATCTCGACCGGCTCCACCGCGCAGTACCGTGCTACTTGAGTTCGAGCAGGACAGTGCCCTGGGTGATGGCGGCACCGGCCTCGACGGCCAGTCCGGTGACCACGCCGTCCTTGTGGGCGGTGACCGGATTCTCCATCTTCATCGCCTCGAGGACGACCACGAGATCACCCTCGGAGACCTGCTGACCCTCTTCGACGGCGACCTTGACGACCGTGCCCTGCATGGGAGCGGTCACGGCGTCGCCGGATGCCGCGCCGGCGCCGGTCTTCTTACGGGCCCGCACCTTGGGCTTCTTACGAACCACACCGCCGGCCGCGCCACCGCCACCGAGGGCGAGGTCGCCGGGCAACGAGACCTCGACGCGGCGGCCACCCACCTCGACGACCACGTTCTGACGGGGAGTGGTGTCGTCGTCGATCGCGTCCCCACCGGTGAACGGCTCGATCGGGTTCTCCCAATCGGTTTCGATCCACTTGGTGTAGATGTCGAAGGTCTCGGTGCCGTTCTCGTCGGTGTGCCCGATGAACGCCGGATTGGACACGATGTGGCGATGGAACGGCAGGACCGTGGCCAACCCCTCGATCTGGTATTCGGCGAGTGCGCGCCGCGACCGTTCGAGCGCCTGCTCCCGGGTCTCGCCGGTGACGATGAGCTTGGCGAGCATCGAGTCGAACTGGCCGCCGATCACGTCGCCCTGGACCACGCCGGAATCGACGCGGACGCCGGGTCCGGTGGGTTCGCGATACACCGAGATCGGGCCGGGCGCCGGCAGGAAGTTACGCCCCGCATCCTCACCGTTGATGCGGAACTCGAAGGAATGGCCGCGCGGGGTCGGGTCCTCGGAGAACTCCAGCTTCTCACCGTTGGCGATGCGGAACTGCTGGCGAACGAGGTCGATGCCGGCGGTCTCCTCGGTGACCGGATGCTCCACCTGCAGGCGGGTGTTGACCTCGAGGAACGACACCAGGCCATCGGAGCCCACCAGGAACTCGACGGTGCCCGCACCGTAGTAGCCGGCCTCGCGACAGATCGCCTTGGCCGAGGAATGGATGCGGTCACGCTGCTCGGTGGTGAGGAACGGTGCCGGGGCCTCCTCGACGAGCTTCTGGAAACGACGCTGCAGTGAGCAGTCACGGGTGCCCGCGACGATCACGTTGCCGTGCTGGTCGGCGAGCACCTGGGCCTCGACATGGCGGGCCTTGTCCAGGTAGCGCTCCACGAAACACTCACCACGACCGAACGCGGCGACGGCCTCACGCGTGGCCGACTCGAACAGCTCGGGAATCTCGGCGATCGTGTAGGCGACCTTCATGCCGCGACCGCCGCCACCGAAGGCCGCCTTGATCGCGACCGGCACGCCGTACTCCTCGGCGAACGCGACGACCTCGTCGGCGTTCTTGACCGGATCCTTGGTGCCGGGCGCCATCGGGGCGTCGGCCTTGAGCGCGATGTGCCGTGCGGTGACCTTGTCGCCGAGGTCGCGGATGGACTGCGGTGACGGTCCGATCCAGATCAGCCCGGCGTCGAGCACGGCCTGCGCGAAGTCGGCGTTTTCCGAGAGGAATCCGTACCCGGGGTGGATGGCGTCGGCGCCGGACTTGGCCGCCGCGTCCAGGATCTTGTCGAACACCAGGTACGACTCGGCGGAGGTCTGTCCGCCCAACGCGAACGCCTCGTCGGCGAGTTTCACGAACAGCGCATCGGCATCGGGCTCCGCGTAGACCGCGACGCTGCCGATCCCGGCGTCGGCGGCGGCCCGGATGACACGAACCGCGATCTCACCACGGTTGGCGATCAGGACCTTGGAAATGCTGGATGCAGAACTGGGCACGTGTTCTCCTGGGCGTCGTGCTGCGTGTCGGGCGGCACATGCTGGTCGGACGGTGGACGGTTTTTCTCTCGTCACCCGCACGCTCCACCGATTGGCTAGGCACGGGTGATGCAGAACACCAGAAGTCTAGGTGTCCCACATTCTCGCCAATCACCCTAGCCCACCGAGCAAACGTTCGGTTGTGGCCCTCTCAGATTGTGGCGCGGAACGTGCTGGCGTCTCCGATGCCCTGCACGAGCCGGGTGAAATCATGAAGAAAGGCCTGCACCGGGCCGTGCGGTTGACCGAGATCGACGGGATCGTCCGGGGTGCGGATGGGTTCGATGGCTCCGACGGTCGGCGCCAGCGGGTCGACGACGACCTCCGGGCTCTCCCGCGGAAACCGGGCCGACAGGCGCAGCCCGAGGGGCGTGCGGTTGATCCAGATCGCGACCTCGTCGTCGGAGTAGCTGTGGCTGCGCAGCACCGTGGCCCGCCCGGCGTCGTTGGCTTCGGCACCCGGAGCGAAACGGGTGTCGATGAACGAGACGACGAATCGGGGCGCACCCTCGAAGCCGAGCAACTCGGCAATGCGCAGGAACGGCAGTGACGAACCCTGCCGCGAACTCTTGAGTTCGGCGGTCGATCGCGCGACGGCCTGATCGAAGGTGGGCGAATCGGAGATGTCCATGCAGAACGGCGCCAGCGCCACGAACCAACCGAGGGAGCCCAGCCACTCGGCGGCGTCGCGGGTGTGGCGGGGCAGTACGCAGCGGAACTCCGGATCGCCGGTCCGCTCGCGGTAGGTCACCGCCAGCGCCGCCAGCACACCGGCGGTCAGCGTGCCGCCGGCTCCTGAGCAGACCGCGGCGAAACGGTTCGCGGCATCGTCGTCGAGGATCATCCCGTACATGGATTCCTGCGGCGGTCCCAGCTCGGTCGGGCCGGGTGGCGGGGAGGGTTCCGGTGGACCTGCCTCGCGCTCGGCAAACGGTGGCATGTCGCCACGGCCGGACGCGAGGAACCGGCCCCAGGTGGTCACCGCAGGGTGATCGGCGCCGGTTTGTTCGGAGTCGCGCCGCTCGGCGGCACTGAAATCGACGTAACTGCCGACCGGGGGGAGTTCGGGATCGACGTGGCGTCGGTTGGCCTGATACATGGTGACCAGTTCCTGCGACGCCATGATGAGCGAATACCCGTCGACGAGTGAATGATCGGCGGCGAACAGCAACGTGAAGGAATGTTCGCGTCCGACGGTGGCGAACACGTAGGCCGGCCACTGCAGTGGCGCTGTCGCGCGGTCGAATGAGCCGGCGATCTGCTCGACGAGGGGACGTGACTCGTTGAACCAGCCGATGCGAGACATCTTGAGGTTGACCGAACCCGGCGGCGTGGACAGTCGCTGCAAACCGGTGCCCTTGATCACCACATGGCTGCGCAACACCTCGTGCCGGTCGATCCACGCGCTCAGGGTGGCGCGGATCGCCGGAATCGACAGTCGCTCATCGAATTTGATGGACAACCCGAGCCACGACTCCCGGCCACCCTCGCGACGATGACGCACCCGATACTCGAATGCCGAGCGCAGGTGCGCCTCGTGGTTGTGCGATGTCAGTCGCGGATCGTGGTCCCACGCCCCGAGGCCCCCGGAGACGAACGGCGTCCACTCGACGAGGCCACCGGGTTCGATCTGCTCGTCGAGGATCTGCAGAAACTTCATGGTGTGGCCGACGAACCCGTCGTGCCGTCACCGGTTTGGGTGCGGACCTGACTCTTGATCCGGCCCAGCATGCCGGCCATGCCGCGCAGCCGCAGCGGGCTGACCGTCGAGTCGAGCCCGAGGTCGTGATAGAAATCCGACGGCACGGTCAGAATCTCTTCGGCCGAGGCGGTATCGAGGCCCTGGTGCAGGATCGAGGCGAAGCCACGCGTGGTCGGCGCCTCGCGCGGCGCACTGAAATGCAGCCGCACGCTCGAGCGGTCCGTGGCGTCGACGGACAGGAAGACCGGCGATTGGCACTCCGGTACCGGTTCCATCGCCGCTTCCTCGAGATCGGCTGGCAGGGGCGGCAATTCGTTGGCGAACTCGAGAAGCAGGGTCACTTTGTCCGAATCGCCCACGGCATTGAAGTCGTCGACGATCTCGGCCAGCGCCGGGGGAAGCGCGTTCGATTCAGCGGGAGACACGTCCTAGGTCCCCGGCGCCGACCCGGGCTCCGGCCCGATCGCGATGGGTGCGCGCACCGCATTGCCCCATTCGGTCCACGACCCGTCGTAGTTGCGTACCTGGGTGAAGCCCAGCAGATGCGTCAGCACGAACCAGGTGTGGCTCGACCGCTCGCCGATGCGGCAGTACGCGATGGTCGGGGTGGCGGGGTCGAGGTCGGCGTAGATCTCGTCGAGCTCGGCCCTGGTCCGGAATCGGGCGTCGGGTGCTGCCGCCTTGGCCCATGGGATGGAGATCGCGGTGGGGATATGGCCACCGCGCAACGCACCCTCTTCGGGGTAGTCCGGCATGTGGGTTCGTTCGCCGGTGTACTCCTGCGGTGACCTGACGTCGACGAGTGGTTGTGAGCCGAGCGAGTCACGTACCTGTGCCGCGAATGCCCGGATCTCGGTGTCATCGCGTTCGACGACCGGATAGTCCGACCGCGGATACTCGGGAACGTCGAAGGACGCGTCGCGGTCCTCGGCGAACCACAGGTCGCGTCCGCCGTCGAGCAACCGGACGTCGGGGTGACCGAACAGGGTGAACACCCACAGCGCGTAGGCGGCCCACCAGTTGTTCTTGTCGCCGTAGATGACGACGGTGTCGTCACGTTCAATGCCCTTGCTGCGCATCAGTTCGGCGAATTGCTCGCCGTCGATGTAGTCGCGGGTGACCGGATCGTTGAGGTGCAGGTGCCAGTCGATCTTCTGCGCGGTCGGGATATGCCCGATGTCGTAGAGCAGCACATCCTCGTCGGACTCGACGATCTTCAGGCCCGGAGTTCCCAGATGCGCCGACAACCACTGCGCACTCACCAGACGTTCGGGATGTGCGAATTGGGCGAAGGCTGGATTCGGGTCGGTCTCGACGCTCAACTGCGTTTCCTTCAATCGATGGGGTCCGCACGGGTCGGCCATCGCTCGCAGTGCGGTATCGGTACATGAGACTACCGAACGTTTCATTTGTAGTCCGCGACATGCGTGCCCGGCATAAGGGCGAGTTGAGCGGATCGGCTAATCAGACCGACTGTCGCAGAGACCTCGCCGAGCTTCGCTCGATGACCTCTGCGGCGGCCCGGGCCGCGTCGGCCGGCGCCACCAACTGGTCGCGGACGCTCTGTGCGGCCTCAATAGTCTTCGGTGACAAGGCTTCTCGGAGAGCCTCGGTCAGCCACGGGCCGGTCACCTTCGACATACGTTGGGAAGCGCCGAGATTCGCCCGGCGCAGGATGGTTCCCCACAGCGGTTGATCGGCGCTGAGCCACGCCACGATCGTCGGTGCACCCGCCCGCAGCCCGGCGGCCACCGACCCGGCACCGCCGTGATGCATCACCGCGCAGCATCTCGGGAGTACCGCGTCGTGATCGATCGCACCGACGACACGGACCCGCGGGTCGTCGACGTCGGCCATGAAATCGTTCCACCCCTGCGCGACCAGCACCCGCAAATCCAAGGCGGTCGCGGCCTCCATGATCGCTGCCGCGAGCGCCTCGGGTTGCTTGATGTGCATGCTGCCGAACCCCACGTACAGCGGGGGTTCGCCGGCATCGAGCCAGGCGTCGAGTTCGGCGTCGACACCGGCGTCACCGACCTTGGATCGTTGTGCCGCAGTGAGATTCAGGAAACCCACCAGGGGACGACGATCACCCCAGTCGTCGACCAGACCGGGCACGATCGCCGGATCGTAGGCCTGGATCTCGGGCACCCCGGTGGCCGAGATCTGCTTGGACAGCGGCCCGCGCCCGGGGGAGAGCCCGATGTCGGCGAGCAGGGTGCGCTCGGTGGAGCCGATGGTGAGCGCGAGTAGTCGTTCGAGCACCCACCAGCTGAACTCGCCGATCGCCGGCGGGACCGACCAGCCGAGCATGTCGAAGACCGAGACGGTCCGGTTGCTCCGGATGGGGCAGTAGTGCACGGGAAGGTGCGGGATGTCGAGGTAGCGCGCGACGGCGTGTGCGCGGTCCTGCCCGGCGGCGGTGGCGATGATCGCGTCGGCGCCCTCGGCGAGACCGATGAGCCGTTGCTGCATGTCACGCCCACCGAGATAGGTGACTTCTGCCACAGCCTTCAGTCGTCGGCGCGGATTGCGAGATTTCAGGTCGTGCTGAATGAGATCCGAGCCGATGAGTTCTTTGGTGTCGACTCCGTACGCCTCGGTTCGCAGACCGACGCCGGCACTGAAGTCGACGAGATTGGGCGGTACGGCCATGGTGACGTCGTGGCCCCGCGCGGCCAGTTCGGTTCCCAGCGCGACCGCCGGCTGGACGTCACCTCTGCTGCCGACAACGGCGAAGACGTATCGCATGGACTCTCTTTCGATCGGCCGTGGCTTGATGTCGTGCGTTGATGTCGTGCGTTGATGTCGTGGTTTATTTCAAGCGTACTGACGGATTCGGGTACGTGACGGGGTCACGACGCGGCCGCCGATTCCGCGGCCGACTCCGACGCCATCGCCAGGTCGGCCACGCCGGCATCCATCAGGCCGGTGAGATCGCCCATTGTGCGTGCCGCCCGCGCGGTGTCGGGATACCGCAGCCGCATGTGTACGCCATCGGGGTCGTGGGAGAACCACCACTGCGCGGTGTCGGTCGGCCGACTACCCGAAATATGGGTGGCGACAACCTGATTCGAGATGGGTAGCCGATTGTAGTCAACGTAGGAGACCATGAAGACGTCGTCGCGGATGCGACGCATCCGATCGCCGAACGCACCGAAGACCGATGTCAGTCCGACGTCGGCCAGCCCGACGGCGTCGGCCAGCGCCGCGGCATTGAGATGACAGGCCCGCATCGGGTCCGCATCGGTGTGTACCAGGATCGGGGCATTGCCCACCATCCATCCGACGGCCTCGAGATGATGCTGACCGAACTTGGTCCGCACCGGCAACACCATCGGCAGGCGGGCCGGACCGCCGAGGTGCTCGACCGCCGTTGCGGCCGCGGTCAGCAGGGCCGGAAAGCTCCGGATGCCCTTTCTGTGCAGGGTCTTTCGGAAGATTGCGGCCTCATCGGCGTCGAGTAGGGTGTGCATCTCGGTACGCATCGGGGCCTTGTCCCCGGGCGCCACGCCGAGGTCCAGCGGGAAGGTCGGGACCTCCCAGTCGGTGGCCGCCAGGAAGTCGCCCCATGCCCTCAGCCGCGGGTCGTCGTCGCCGATCGCCACCGCGGACTCCTCGGAGCGTCGGTGCTCCAAGAAGACCGACTCGACGCCGTCGGCTCGGCCGCCCTCACCTGATCCGGCGCCGGTCGACGCATCGAGACCGAGATCGGCGCAGATCTCGCGGGCGATGATCGCCAACGAGTAGGCGTCGACATAGCAGTGGTCGAAGCCGAGGATCAGGGTCGTCGAGCGGGCCCGGTGGATGGAGGCGACGTAGTGCGAGAGCGGACGCAGCGGCGAGCACGCCTGCTCGATCTGCCCACCCAGCACGGGGGCCGGCCCACCATCGCCCGACGTGACCGGGATTTCGCTTGCGACGCAGCGCACGTCGTCGATTGCGGTGCGCAGTCGGCGATACCGGTCGGCGTCGGGACCCGATGGTGGATCCTCGGACACCGCACTCGTGGTGAAGTGGCACCGCAGAATCTCATGGCGCCGGATCAGCCGTCCGACGGCGCGTTCGATGTCGGCCGGTGGAACAGCGGTCGGCACCTCGAGCGAGACGGCCAGCCAGCCGGCGGTCCCGGTTCGCTCGAATGTGTCGAGGTGGAAGATCTCGTTCTCCGACGGGGAGACCCCGACGTCGGATGGGGCTCGGGCCGCCGAGAGTTCCCACCGGACAACCGATCCGGGTTCCCACCGGACAGACTCGACGCTGCTGAATTTCACGCGGGCGTCTCCGCGGCGCCGATGGTGGGATTCGTTCCGTCGGCGAATGCCTTCAGGTAGCGCGCCACCGCATCGAGGTGGCGACGCGAGGATGCCCGCGCCGTGTCGTTGTCCGGGATCAGGGTTCCGATGGTGAGGGAGTCGGTGAACCGGTTGACCCAGATGTTGGAATTGCGCGTCCGGCCGAGTCCCGTGAAGAGCTCGGCGGTCGATGCCACCGGATCGTCGCTTCCCGGGATTCGCCGGTAGTCGATGTAGGACACCATCTGTGGCGAACCCGCTTCGGGTAGGTAGGCACCCTCGGCGGCGAGCAGGCCGAGCACCGGGTGGACCGGCAGCCCGTTCAGGCGGCGGGCCCGACGGACGGCGTCGGTCGCGGTGCCGGCCAGATCCAGCAGCGCGACTCCCGGCGCGACGGGAAAGGCCACCGGCGCGAAGTTGCACATCCAGCCCTGGGTCAGGTAGTTCTCCCGGGTACGCGTCGACAACACCGTCGCGGTGAAAAACTCTGTGCTGCCGAACAACTCGAACTCGGCCGCGGCCAGTGCGGCGTACACGCAGCCGCTGAAGCTCGCGTCCAGATCGGCGATCGCGTTGTCCCACGCGTCGAGTTGAGCCCCGTCGAGCACGGTGCGGTTGGCGCGCACCGCCTGCGGCATCTCGTCGCCGACGAGGCCGAGGTCCAGACGCGACGGCGGAATACGCCCACCGGAGCCGGCGAGGATCTCGCGCCATTCGCCGACCCGCGGATCGTCGGGGCTCACCGCTGCCGCAGCCGCTTTCTCGGCCATTACGTACTCGGTGAACGAGGGCCCTGGTTCGGTAGCAGGGGCCTGCCCGGCGAGTGCGGCGCGGTACCGCTGCGCCACCTCGGCGATCGCGGCGTTGATGGAGAAGCCGTCGGTGTGCCCGTGGTCGGCACCGACGTAGAAGGTGAAATGGTCGTCGGCCTGTGCGACGCCGAAGACCATGGCCGGCAGCGTGTCGAACAAAGCCTCGGACTGCACCCGATCGACGATGTAGCCGAGGAAATCGAGATCGTGCAGCTCACGACCGGTGTCGAGGGCGCGGTACTCGATGAGCTCGGCGGGGGCGATCGAGCGGCTGGGCCCGGAATCGGTGAGCGAGTAGATACTGCGCCACTCCTCGTGCCGGCGGGCCATGCCGGTCAGGGCGAGCGCCATCGCCTCGACATCGACGGTGCCGTCGAACCTGGCGACCGCCGACGCCGTGCCGGTGTGCGGGCCGCCCGCGGCGCGTTTGGCCGAGGCGGCGGCCAGATGATCCATCTGCAGGAAGGTGACGCCGCCGGGGGCGAGTTGAGCGGCCGCGGCGGCCGTGGTGGCGTCGGCGAGGTGGAACTCCACCACTCGTCCGCCGCGCGGAAAGCGCCTCAGCCGTGGAATCACCGAGTATTCGTCGGTCTCCACGGCCCGGGTGTGGGCGAGGGCGCCGTGGGTCATCGGCGCATCGCTGCGGCAGAGGTGTCCGGCGCGAGCACCGAGGTGTCTCCGGCATCGATGACCTCGTCGAGGACGGCATGGAAGGTGGAGATGAATCGGTGCACTTCGTCGGCGCGGTCGCCGCCGGGGAATCGCGCCGAGACGTTGGTGCCCGAGGGGACCCGGTTGATCCACAGGTAGACCTCGTCGGCGCACCGATTGGCGCTGCGCAACACCCGCGCGCTGCGACCGGACCACTGGTCGGCGCCCTGCGCGTGCCGCAGGTCGATGTAGGAGATCACCAGGCCCGGCGGTGTGGCGGTGCCGCCGATGATGTCGGCGATCCGCGCATACGGTGCCTGTCCCACGCCGCGATACCGCCCGGCCGACTCCGCGACCCTGGTGATCGCCTCGCCGAAGGTGCGGGCGTCGCCGGGATCGAGGTGGACCGGCACGATACCGACGAACCAGCCGGCCGCCTCACCCCAGCGAAGTTCGGTGCGGGTGTGGATGGGGCTGATGAAGCGGAGTCGTCCGGTGCCGGTGAGGCGTTCGGTGGCGATCGCGAGTGCGGTGTAGATGCCGGCCTGCATGTTGGCGCCGAACGCCTTGCAGACGCGGTGGAAGGCCTCGGTGCGCTCGGCATCGAGCAGCCACGACGACAACGTTGCCTGGAAGCCCTGATCGGGCACCCGATGGGGACGAATCGGTGAGGCTGCATCGGTGGTGACGGCCCGCTCGATGATCGGGAACGTCGGCATCGGATCCGGTTGTGTCGGCGTCTCGGCGGCCCGGGCGAAGAAGTCGGTCCATTGCGCGACCGCGTCGTCGGAGGCGTCGATGCGATCGCCGAGGGCGCGCTCGGCGTCGCTGTAGTCGACATAGCTTCCGAAGTCGGGGAGACCGTCGTCGGTGCCGTTGAGTTTCGCCTCGTAGATCGCGGTCAGTTCGTTGATGGCGAAGACCTGGGTGTAGGCGTCCATCACCGTGTGGTCGGCGGCGAAGATCACGAGGAACGCGTCGTCGCGGTCGACCGGTTCGACGGTGACCGCGATGCAGTGCGGCCATCGCAGCGGCGTGACCGTGGTATTGAAGTACTCGTTGACGATCTCGAATGCGGCTGTGCTGCTGAGCGATTCGCCGAGCACGCGGGTGTCGATGCTGATCGCGTCCATGTCGACGGTGATCCGATCGAGGGGAGCGTCGTCGTCGG
Organism: Actinomycetes bacterium; assembly: GCA_023461275.1. GTDB lineage: Bacteria > Actinomycetota > Actinomycetes > Mycobacteriales > Mycobacteriaceae > Gordonia. The sequence goes on from JAEYMI010000074.1 coordinate 112,200, forward strand.
CCTGCAACGCCACCGATGTCCGGAAGACCTCATGTCGTTCGTACCAGCGCAGCACGGTGGCGTCGAATGCCTGGTGGTCGAGCGGGCGTTCGATGAGAAAAGCCGTACCGATCCACTGGCTGTACCAGTCGTCGCCCTCATGGGCGGCACGCAGCGCGTGCTCGTGGTGCATGTAGGAGAGGCGACGTGGGTCCTCGATCCAGCTGCCCTCGTCGACGGCTGGCTGCCACGCCGTCACCCGGCCACTGGGCATCGGGTAGTCGGCGAGTTCGGTGTATTCCACTGAATACTCCTAGCGGGAGGGGGCCTTTGCAGACCTCGTTCGGCCTCCCCCCAGCGTCGTCGTCAATGTAACGCAAAGGGTTTCTCGAATGCAGGCCCCGGATGAAAGCAGTTGTCTGTCAATCGATTGCTGCCAACCTGCTGGCAATGGATATGCAGGCCAGATGGTTAGTTTAACAAAATCACCATGTGATACAGATCACATGTAACGGTGGTTGTTGTCACAGCCCGAGCCCGCGCGCGAGGGTGGGCCAGCTGCGATGAAGCTGGTCGACCCAATAGGGCCACGAGTGGGTGCCCGGATCGTCGTAGTGGAAGGTCGCGGGGACACCGAGCTGCGCCATCCGATTCTGCAGTTCGCGGGTGCAATACAGCGCGCCCACCTCGATGCCGCCGCCGACGAGTTGGCGGTCGGTGGGATTGGTATTGCCCGGGTAGCCGGGAGCGTCGTATCGGCCCGGCCGGCCGGTACCGACCGAGACATAGACCGTCGACCCGCGCAGGCCACCGGCATGCATCAACACGTCGTGTGCCGCCCACTGCGGGTTGTCAGGTGCGCCCCACATGTTGTCGGCGTTGCCCTTGAACGCGCGGACGATGGCTCGGACATATCCCTGCCCGGCGATGCCGGTGGTGGTGAAGCAGCCGCTGTACGCGGCCAGCGAGGAGTAGAAACCGGGATGGCGCACGCCGAGGATCAGGCCCGACCCGGCGCCCATCGACAAGCCGGCGATCCCTTGCCGGCCGTTGCCGGAGAACCGCTTGTTCAGCAGCGGCGGGAGTTCCTGGGTGAGGAAGGTTTCCCACTTGTAGCGCCCGAGCACCGGGTCATCGCGCAGCCAATCGGTGTAGAAACTCCCGTTGCCCGCCAGCGGCATCGCGACCGTCACGTTCTTTTCCGCGAAGAATCGCTTGACGTCGGACTTGATCAACCAGATCGAATTCTGGGGATCCGCCTCGCCGAGCCCGCTCAACAGATACATCACCGGGCGCGGGCCGCGTTCGCGCTCCGGCACCAGCACCTGGACCTTGATCTCCTTGGCCATCGCGACCGAGTACACATACGCCGCGTACTGGCGTGGCCCCTCGGTGACCACGTGGGTGATCGTCGGGACCGATGGCACCGTCGGAGCGGCCGACGCCACCCCGGTGGCCGCGGTGGCGCCGACGAGCACTGCCGTCAGCAATGCCACCGACGCCAACATTGCTCGCGCCGCGATTCCTGCACGAATCACTTGCCTTCTCCGTTTCGTTCGGGGGTCGTTCCGAGGGGTGTTCGGGATTGCCGGCTGGTTCGGGTCTACCAGCTGGTTGTGGTCAATGACCAACGAGCGCACTCATTTTCGACGGCGGTCAACAGGTCTGCGGAGCTGGGGAAGGCGCGGGGATCGAGTCCCGAGACCGACAGGGTGACCGTCGTTCCGGAGTCGTTGCACCAGGCCGCCAGCCCGCCGCGCAACCGGATCAGCCGTTCGCGGCTGACCCCCTGCGTGGTGGCCCGCGACGCGACGGCGTCGATGCGCTCGGGCTTTCCGAGGCCCGCGAACATCGGGTCGACCCGGCCGCTGCTGGATGCCAGAGCCAGCGGGGTGGCCGCGTTGGCACTGAGCTTGGTGACCATGGAGTCGCTGAGCGCCTGCATGAGCGGCTGCAATCGGACCAGGGTGCTCGGCGTGGATACCGCTGAATAGGCCTGCTTGGCGCGTTCACGCACCGCGGCCAGGTTCTTCTCGTGGCTCCACGATGCCGGGATGTCCACGGTCAGACCGGTGGTCGAGTTCGCGCGGGTGTCGCCCTCGTCGCGGATCGACATGGGGACCGCGACCCGCACCACGTCGTCCCACGTGGCACGCCCGGCGCCCACGATCAGGCCCACGACGATCGCGATGAACAGCGAATTGCTGGTGCCGCCCGCCGCGGTGTGGACCGCCGACCACTGTGCGCTGGGGATGCTGACGATGGACAGCGGTGTGGTGATCGGCACCTCGCGGGCACGGTCCTCCGCCGAGACCGCGGCCGGCGCCGGGATCGAGCGCGACGTGATCGGCGCTGCCTCGCCGGTCGGCGCGGTTGCGGTGTCCGCGCCGCCGAGCCGTTTGGTGATGATCTCGCGGCCCAGTCCCGCCAAGCTGCCACCGATGGTGACCGCCTGACCGACCGCGTCGCGCAGATCGTCGGTCAGTCCTGGTTCGCCCGGGTGGTAGTCGAGGACATCATCGTCGTCACCGAAGCAGCTGACCAGCGAGATGCCGCCGAGGTAGCCGTCGCCCACCGCATGCGAGGAACACAGTGACACCATCGCGCCGCCATCGGTCACCGGCGCTGTCCGCAGCTGCCACACCGGACCGTTGCGGATGTCGAAGCGGATCGCTGCGGCCCGCTCGACCCACTGCAGGATCTCGGTGGGTTCGATCGGGTCATCGACCACCGCCGAGCCGCCGGCCGCACCGGCAGCCACCCAGTACTGCCGGCTCAGCGGCAGGTGCTGGTCGCGCAGTAGCCGACTGATCGGGGTCCGGGCCAGACGTGCGCCGATGAGCTCGAACTCGTCGGTGGTCAGCGGCGTCGTCAGCCGCCATAGACCTTGGCTAAGGACCGGGACATCGAAAACCTGATCCATCCTGATGAACAGGTCGTCATCGTAGGTGGTGCGATCGACGGTGTCATTCACTCCGACCACACTAGAGTGAACACGCCCGATCCGACCATGGTCTAGCCGTGATCGGGAATCCACAGAGTGGTCACATCGACCCCGACCTGGCGCAACAGGCGATGAACGGTGGGCAGGCCGATGCCGATCACCGACGACGGATCACCGTCGATGGAGTCGATGAACCAGCCGCCGAGCCCGTCGAGGGTGAACGCGCCCGCCACCCCCAATGGCTCGCCGGTCGCGACGTAGGCGTCGATGGTCGCGTCGTCGATCTCGGCGAAGGAGATCACCGTCGTCGCGGTGTCGTGTGCCGCGGAGACGACGGCACCCCCACTGATCCGGGTCACGCAGTGACCGGTGAGCAGCTGCGCGGTGCGGCCCCGCATCTGCCGCCACTGGGCGGCCGCGACATCGGCGGTGTGCGGCTTGCCGGTCAGGCGGCCGTCGAGCAAGAGCATCGAGTCGCACGTGAAAAGGACTGCGTCACGCAGGGATTGGTTGTCCGGTTGCGGGGCGCTGATCAGCTCGACGATGGCGTCGGCCTTGGCTTGCGCGAGGCGGACCACCACGTCGTCCGGCGGGGCTGCGGCGAGTTCGTCGAGCAGCGCATCCTCGTCGACGTCGGAAACCATCACCACCGGATCGAGTCCGGCGTCGCGCAACACCCGCAGCCTGGCAGGTGAGGCCGACCCCAGGATGACCGTCGGAGCGGTCAAGGCCGGCCGTAGAGGTAGCCGCGCGGACCGCCCTGCCATTCTGATCGCAACAGATCGCCCGGCTGGCCCCACTGGTCACGGGGGCCACGGTCGACCGGGGCGGGTGCCGGATCGCTTCCGGCAGCAGCGAGGACGACAGTCAGCACCGCGATGTCCTCGTCGGTCGGATTGCCGGACACGATCCGCAGGAACGGCGCCTCGGTGGCAGGGGCGTCACTTGCGGGGGTGTCGGTCCCAGGTGTGTCGCTCACAGCGGAATGTTCCCGTGCTTCTTGGGCGGCATGCTCACGACCTTGCGCTCGAGCAAACGCAGGGCGGTGGCGATCTGGCCGCGGGTGTGGCTGGGCGGGATCACCGCGTCGACGTAGCCGCGCTCGGCCGCGACATACGGATTGACCAGGGTGTCCTCGTACTCCTGCTGCAGCTGCAGGCGCAGTGCGTCGACGTCCTCGCCGTTGGCTGCGGCCTCCTTGAGCTGATTGCGGTAGACGAAGCCCACCGCGCCCGAAGCGCCCATCACGGCGATCTGGGCGGTCGGCCAGGCCAGGTTGACGTCGGCGCCCATGTGCTTGGAGCCCATCACGTCGTAGGCGCCACCGTAGGCCTTGCGGGTGATGACGGTGATCTTTCCGACGGTGGCCTCACCGTAGGCGTAGAGCAGCTTGGCGCCGCGTCGGATGATGCCGTTGTATTCCTGGTCGGTGCCGGGCAGGAAGCCCGGGACGTCGACCAGGGTGATGATCGGGACATTGAAGGCGTCGCAGGTCCGAACGAAGCGGGCGGCCTTCTCCGAGGCATTGATGTCGAGGCAGCCGGCGAACTGGGTGGGCTGATTGCCGACGATGCCGACGCTGCGGCCGTCCACCCGACCGAAACCGACGATGATGTTGGTGGCCCGCTCGGCCTGCACCTCGAGGAACTCGCCGTCGTCGACGATGCGGGAGATCACCTCGTGCATGTCGTAGGGCTGGTTGGGCGAATCGGGGATCAGCGTGTCGAGTTCGAGGTCGGAGTCGTTGATCGAGTCCACGATCGATCCGCTGAAGGGCTCGTCGACCTCCAGGCGCGGCGGCTCGGAGCGGTTGTTGCTCGGCAGGTAGCCGAGGAGTTCCTTGACGTAGTCGAGCGCATCCTGCTCGTCGGAGCCGACGTAGTGCGCCACACCGGATTTCGCCATGTGTGTCTGCGCACCGCCGAGATCCTCCATGGTCACGTCTTCGCCGGTGACCGTCTTGATGACGTCGGGGCCGGTGACGAACATCTGGCTGGTCTTGTCGACCATGACGACGAAGTCGGTGATGGCGGGGGAGTAGACGTGTCCGCCGGCCGCGGCACCCATGATCAGCGAGATCTGCGGGATGACGCCCGAGGCGCGGACGTTGCGATAGAAGATGTCGGCGTAGAGGCCGAGGGAGACCACGCCTTCCTGGATGCGGGCACCGGCTCCCTCGTTGATGCCGATCAGCGGCCGGCCGGTCTTGATCGCCAGATCCATGACCTTGACGATCTTCTCGCCGTACACCTCGCCGAGGCTGCCGCCGAAGACGGTGACGTCCTGGGAGAAGATGCAGACCTCGCGGCCGTCGATGGTGCCGTATCCGGTGACGACACCGTCGCCGAGCGGACGGCGTTCGGCGAGACCGAAGTTGGTGCTCCGATGCCGTGCGAGGGCATCGAGTTCGACGAAGGAATCCTCGTCGAGCAGCCGTGTGATCCGCTCCCGGGCGGTGAACTTGCCCTTTTCGTGGACCTTCTCGACCGCGTCCTGGCCGACGGGGAATTCGGCCTCGGCGAGCCGGTTGCGGAGGTCGGCGAGTTTGCCCGCGGTGGTGTGGATATCGGGAGCTGCGCCGGAGTCGCGTGAAGCGGTCGTCATGGGACCCGATGCTATCGACTGGACTGTGACTCACGTCAACCGGCCCAACGTGACTGAAGCCTCATGTTTCGGCCGGACCGTGCGCTCGGTCGGTGTGTGCTGGTCAGGGTTGTCACGTGATCGTCGTAGGCTCGGGCGATGACTGATGGTGAGGGTGTCGGTGAAGCTGACGCCGCAGAAGCTTCCGCCGGACTGCCGGATCGGGATGGCATTGCCGACGCCGTGCGCGGCACCCGGTGGGGCGCGGTCGAGGTCGTCGAATCGACCGGCTCCACCAACGCCGACCTGATGGCCCGCGTCGGTGAACCGGGCCTGGCGGGAACCGTGCGGATCACCACCCACCAGACGCAGGGCCGGGGGCGGCACACCCGCGTCTGGGAGACCCCACCCGGGCGGCAGGTGGCCATCTCGGCGGCGGTCGGGGTCACCGACCACACCGAGCGGCTGGGCTGGCTGTCGCTGGTGGCCGGGATGGCGGCCGCGGGGGCCATCGAAACGGTGACCGGCGTCCGACCCACCCTGAAATGGCCCAACGATGTCCTCATCGACGATCGCAAAACCGCGGGCATCCTCTCCGAATACGCCCCGGCGCCGACGGGCGGCATCGCGGTGATCGGCATCGGCATCAACACCCGGATGTCCGCCGACGACCTCCCGGTGCCGACCGCGACGTCGTTGCTGATCGCCACTGGTGCGCCGGTGGACCACACCGCTCTGGTGGCGGCCTACCTCCGCGAATTGTCGGGGTGGCTGGACCGCTGGCCCGACGACGTGGCCGGGCTCGCCGCGGCGTATCGACAGCGGTGCGACACCATCGGCCGCCGGGTGCGACTCGATCTACCGGACGGCAGTGAGGTCCTCGGCGTGGCGTCCGGCGTCGATGACGCCGGACGGATAGAGGTCGACGCCGACGGTCGGTCGGTGGTGGCCTCGGCCGCCGACGTCACGCATCTACGCAGCGTGGACTGAGCGGTCGAATCCGGGGTCAGCCCCAAATTCTCAGCGTCGAATGCTCTTGGCGCCGATGGCCGGAATGAGGCTCAGAATCGGCAGCCCGATCACCAGGTGCATGACCGCGGTGCCCAGGCCCACCGAGAACTGCTGGGACAGCACCAGCGGGATGATGACCGCGGCAGCGATCAGCAGGCCGACGATCCACCGGAAGAACTGATCCGGCGATGGGGTGATCAGTTGCAGGACGTACCAGAGCGCCCCGGCCGCGAGCGCGCACAGGAATGCCACCAGGGCGAACCAGATCTCGTCCTGGGCCACCGGATTCCACACACCGAGCTTGCCGCTCTCGTTGACCCGCTGCACCACGGCGCGAATGATCCAGGCGACCAGCCATGCGGCCAGCGCGGTGACCACACCGCTCATCACCACGCCACCGACGAACAGGCCGGGATTGATGTCCGGGCCGATCCGACGTCGGGGTTGCTGCGGTTGAGCTGCACCATGCTGCTGGGTGGCGCCGTAACCGTAGGGATCGCCCCCGGGATTGCCGTAGGGGTCGGGTTGCTGGCTGTAGGCACGCGTCTGCGGGTCATAGCCGGTCTCGTACCGCTGCGTACGGGGATCGCGTGGGTCGTACTGGCTCATGACGACGAAGTCTACCGGCGACGGCGCGTACCCCCGTCGGGATCGGTACGGACATTAAGCTGACCGGCATGGCCTACCCGAGGGAAAACCTCGCACCGGGAGAACGCGTGGTGGTGCACCGGCACCCGCACTGGAAATGCCTGCTGGCACCGTTTGTGCTGTTCTTGCTGCTCACCGCGGTCGCCGGGGTGCTCACCGGAATGGTCACCGGGTCGACGATGGGCTCGACGACCAGAACCGCCCTGCTCATCGCGATCGGTGTCGCATGGCTGCTGGTACTGATCTGGTACTTCCTGCGGCCGCTGATCTCATGGCAGTCGACGCATTTCGTGCTCACCGACCGTCGGGTGATCTTCCGCAACGGCATCGTGACGCGGTCGGGCATCGACATTCCGATCCGACGCATCAACACCGTCGAATTCCGGCACGGCCCGATCGACCGGATGCTGCGCAGCGGCACGTTGATCATCGAGTCCGCATCCGATGAGCCACTGTCCTTCGACGACATCCCCCAGGTGGAACGCGTGCACGCGCTGCTCTACCACGAAGTTCTCGACATCCAGGACCGAGGAGAGGATCAGGACATGGGGTCGACCGGCCAGGACCGACCATCCAGCGGGGATCGGCTCGGCGACGATCGTTCGGTGACGCGATGACCGATGTTCTTCTGGCCGAAGATGATTCGGCCATCGCCGAGCCCCTCGCCCGTGCCCTGGCCCGGGAGGGCTACGGCTGCGAGGTGGTCAGCACCGGCTCCGCCGCGCTCGAACAGGCGCGTGACACCCGCTTCGAGCTGCTCATATTGGATCTGGGCCTACCCGAGATCGACGGACTCGAGGTGTGCCGCCGGATCAGGGCCACCCGACCGCAACTGGCCGTGTTGATGCTGACCGCGCGCACCGACGAGGTGGATTTCGTGGTCGGTCTCGACGCCGGCGCCGACGACTACGTCGGCAAACCGTTTCGGCTTGCCGAGCTGCTGGCTCGAGTCCGCGCGTTGCTGCGACGCAAGCAGGGGCCCGACACCGTGCTCGACGGAGGCGACATTCACCTCGACGCGCGCGGCCGCCGGGTCCAGATCAGTGGCAAGGACCTGGTGCTGGCCAACCGCGAGTTCGACCTGCTCAGGTTTCTGATGGAGCGGGCCGGCGAGGTCGTCTCCCGCGACGAGATCCTCACCGAGGTGTGGGGATCGGCGGATCTGCGTTCGTCGAAGACCCTGGACATGCATATCTCGTGGCTGCGCCGCAAGATCGGCGACGACCGCTTCGACCGGCCCCGGCATATCGTCACCGTTCGCGGTGTCGGTTTCCGGTTCGATCCCTGATCGACCCGCTCTGCCATGCGCCGTCGCATCCTCAACACCATGATCGCCACCCTGTTGGCGGTCGGCGCGCTGCTCGGCGTGCCCTTGTGCGTGGTCGCGTGGTGGTGGGTGGCCGACAACACCCAGCAAATGGTCGACGCCCAGCTGAGGGTGATCTCCGATCAGTTGATCCGCCAGGAGGGGGCCGACGGGCGGGTGTCGGCGGCGTCGCTCGACGTCGACGCCTTCGCCGCGCTCGTTCCCGACGGCGGCCGGCTGACCATCCGGTACCCGTCGGACGCCGGTCCCTCCCAGATCATGGAGATCGGTCCCCGAATCGAGGGGCCCACGATGAAGGACTCGATCGCCTTGGGCAGCGCCGGTTCGGTGCTGCTGGAGATCCCGATGGACCCGGTGCGCAGCGACCAGTGGGCGGCGGTGGGCGTCGTGCTGATCGTCGTGGTCGGTTCGGTCACCGCGGGCACCATCGCCGCGGCGGTGACCGCCGGTCGTATCGCCGACCCGCTGATCGATCTGGCCGATCGTGCCGCCGGGATGGCGCGCGGTGACTTCAGCTCGGCGTGGCCGACCTACGGCATCGGCGAACTCGACCGGGTGTCGCGGGCGCTTGGATCGGCCAATGCCGAGATCGCGCTGCGCTTGGAACGGGAGAGTGAGATCGTCGGTGACGTCAGCCACCAGCTTCGCAGTCGGTTGACCGCCATCGCGTTGCGGCTCGATGAGCTGTCGCTGCACCCCGACCCGGCGGTGGTGAATGAGGCCGAGGCCGCACACGCGCAGGTCGAGCGGCTCAGTCACGAGCTCGATGAGATGGTCGCCGCATCCCGTGACACCGACGCCGAGCCGGTGCAGCTCGACGTCCGCGAGAAGGTCAGCACGCTCGTCGGCGACTTCGAAGGGGCGTTCGCCGCCCAGGGCCGCCGCATCGTCGCAGAGATCGAGGCCAGTCCCGTCGTCTTCAGTGCGCGGGCCGGGCGACTACGTGAGGCGATCAGCGTGCTCGTCGACAACGCCCTGCAGCATGGTGCCGGAACGTGCCGGATCGTCGTCGACGAACTGCCGACCGGTGATCTGCTCCGCATCTCGGTGTCCGACGAGGGCCCGGGTGTGGCCGACGACCTCGTCGCAGACATCTTCCGACGTGGATTCTCCGCCGGCCGAGGAAATGGCGTCGGGCTATCGCTGGCCAGGGCACTGGTCGAGGCCGACGGTGGCCGGCTGGAACTCGCGTCGCGGCGGCCACCGGTCTTCACCATCGTCGTACCGACGGTGTCCGATTCGAGGTCGTCTCATTCGAGGTCATCCGACCCGACGGCATCCGACCCGGGGCGGTCGGTCACGCGTGGCCGAGTTCCTCATCGTTGAGTTCGGTGGAGCCGGAATCCACCAGGCGTGGTTCGGCGTCGGGGAAGGCGAACTTGCGCAGCGCCCAGAACCGGAACGCCATCTGCAGGACGTTGCCGATCAGGAACCCGAGCACGAAGTCGATGACGATCAACTCGCCGGTGCTCAGGTTGGAGCGCATGTCGAAGACGTTGTTGGCCAGCCACAGCGGCGCGGCCTGCAGGATCACCCCGATGCCGCTGATGAAGAAGAACAGCAGCGCCTCGTGATGACGTTCCCGGCCGCCACGGTTCTTGAACGCCCATTCGCGGTTGAGGACGTAACTCAGGATGGTGGCCAGCACGCCGGAGATGATCTTGGCGATCACCGGTTTGGGTTCCAGGATCGTCAGGCTCAGGCTGTAGAAGATCACCATGTCGAACACGAACGTCGTTCCGCCGACGAGCGCGAATTTGATCAGTTCATGGTGTCGCATCGCGAGACGTCGGATCGGCTCGGGTAGTCGAGCGACGAGCTCATCGACAAAGGGCACAAGATCCGAGTGTACGAAATCTAATCGGGACTTCCACGTCCGCGGTCTCCTCACCCGAGGAGATGCGGCGACCCTGGGCCGCTGTCCGGGGTCGTCCGTGACACGATTGTCGACGTGAGTTCTCCCCTCCCGACCGTGACGATGATCGGTGGCGGTCAGCTGGCCCGGATGACACATCAGGCGGCGATCGCGCTCGGACAGTGCCTGCGCGTGCTTGCCGCGAACCCCGACGACCCGGCCGCTCAGGTCAGCGCCGACGTGGTGATCGGGTCGCACGAGGACCTCGCGGCGTTGCGCACCGCCGCGGCGGGCGCCACGGCGGTCACCTTTGATCACGAGGGTGTCCCCCTGGAATTGCTGCGGGCGCTGGAGGCCGAGGGTGTCGTCGTTCGGCCACCGTCGACGGCATTGCACTTCGCGCAGGACAAACTGGCCATGCGCACCCGATTGTCGGAGCTGGGGCTGCCGATACCGGATTTCGCCGACTTGTCCGGAGCCGACGCCCGAACCGAGCTGATCCGCTTCGGTGAGGCCCACGACTGGCGGATCGTGCTCAAGACGATCCGCGGCGGCTACGACGGCCGCGGCGTCTGGCTGCTCGACGACCGCGACAGTGCGCTGGCGGTTTTCGATGAGCATCACGCCAAGACGACGCTGATCGCCGAGCAGAAGGTCGCGATGCGCCGCGAGCTGTCGGCGATGATCGGTCGATCACCGTTCGGTCAGGGAGTCGCGTGGCCGGTGGTGCAGACCGTGCAGCGCAACGGTCAGTGCGCGGTGGTGATCGCGCCGGCGCCCGACCTCGATTCCGAGGTCGCCGAGGCGGCACAGCAGATGTCGTTGCGGCTGGCCGACGAACTCGGCGTGGTCGGTGTGATGGCGATGGAGTTGTTCGAGACCGACGACGGACGGCTCCTGGTCAACGAACTCGCGATGCGTCCGCACAACAGTGGCCACTGGACGATGGACGGCGCGGTGACCGGCCAGTTCGAGCAGCACATCCGTGCGGTGCTGGACTACCCGCTCGGTGATCCGACACCGCGCGCGCCGGTCACCGTGATGGCCAACATTCTCGGGGCCGAGCCGGCGCCGCAGATGTCGATGGATGAGCGGCTGCATCATCTGATGGCGCGGATGCCCGAGGCCAAGGTGCACCTGTACGGAAAAGGTGAACGCCCCGACCGCAAGATCGGGCATGTGAATATTGTTGGTGCCGAGAATGACTCGTCTCCCGATGTCCGGGAGCGAGCAGAGCGTGCGGCGCACTGGATGTCGCACGCGGTATGGACCGACGGATGGGACCCGCATTCATGACCTCTGGAGCCGACGACTCGCTGCCGACCGAACTGCCCGCCGTGACCGGTGACGTGGTGGGCCCGCGCGTCGGCCTGATCATGGGCAGTGATTCGGACTGGCCGACGCTGCAGGGCGCGGCCGAGGCGCTCGCGGAATTCGAGGTGCCCTTCGAGGTGGGAGTGGTGTCCGCCCACCGCACCCCGCAGCGCATGCTCGACTACGCATCCGGCGCGGCCTCCCGCGGAATCTCGGTGATCATCGCCGGAGCCGGTGGGGCAGCACACCTTCCGGGCATGGTGGCCGCGGCGACGCCACTCCCGGTGGTCGGGGTGCCGGTTCCGCTGAAGTACCTCGACGGCATGGACTCGTTGCTGTCGATCGTGCAGATGCCGGCCGGTGTGCCCGTCGCCACCGTCTCCATCGGCGGTGCCCGCAACGCGGGTCTGCTCGCGGTGCGGATTCTGGCGACCGCCGACGCGGCGCTGCGCACCCGGATGGAGAACTTCCAACGCGACCTCGAGCAGATGGTCCTCGACAAGGATGCCGATCTCCGGCAGAAACTGCTGGGGGAGTAGGGCTTTCGCCTTCCTCGATGTGACCCGGTCCGCTCAGTTGGCGTGCAGTCGGTCGGCGAGGAAATCCAGTACCTGATCGAGCGCCTCGCGGGTCGGTTCCCCGGGTTCGTCGATCAGATCCTCGGTCAACACCGAATGTGGTTTGGGCAGCATGGAATCGGGGTTCCCGGCGGAATCGGGCAGTTCGACGGCGATGAAGGCATCGCCGAGTTGTTCACGGAGAAACCTGAATCGGCCCTGCGGAGCGATCCGATCACCTTCGAACCGCAACCCCATCACCCGTAGTCCGGCGGCACACCGCGCCTTCACCGTCGCCAGATCCTCGTCGCCGGTGTCGATGCACGCGGCCGACCCGATCGGCCGGAAGGGCATCGACGGCTGGGACAGGACCGGTGCCAGCATGATCTCGTCGGTGGCCATCGCGAGCGCGAACCCGCCGGTGAAACACATGCCGACGGCACCGACGCCCGGCCCGCCGCAGCGTTGGTGTTCATCACGGGCCAACGCCCGCAACCACTCGGCGACCGGCGTGGTCTTTCGCGTGGCCAGCACGGTGAATTCCCTGCTGACACAAGCGGACACCATCGTTGCGAACATGTTGCGGGCGGCACCGACAGCGCCGAGACTCGCCGGGTGCGGATCTCGGCCGTCGACACCGAACAGGGACGGCATCACCGCGGTACAACCCCGCGCGGCCACCTTTCGGGCAAACCCGGCGACGCCCGGGGTGATGCCGGGCATCTCGGCCATCACGATCACCGCGGGGCCGCTGCCGATACGGTAGACGCGCCGCGAGGTACCGAGGTATTGCGCCTCGCGCACCTCGAAGTCGTCGAGTGGGTCGTCGGGCATGGTTGAGGCCTCAGTCCGCCGGGCGGATGTCGCCGTAAAGAACCAGGTCGAAAAACCGTGCCGGCAGCCGTGCGCCGGGCACCACGTCCGGCGAGTCCGACGGGATCACCCGGACGCCGGTCACGGTGTAGCGCTTGGACTTGCGGATCAGCTCGAAACTGCCCGCGGCACGGACGTTGCGGACCCAGTCGGTCTGGTCGCCGTAGGTGAGCACGATGGAGAGTTTGCCGTCGTGCACCCACGCGAGCACCGGGATGGAGTATTTGTTGCCGGAGCGTCGGCCGACATGGGAGACCATCGCCCACGGTGCCAGACGTGGCGCCCACTTGCGTTGGATCGGGTTGGTGACGGCTTTGTTGAACCGGCCGAGGGCCAAGGGCAATCGCATGGGTACAACTGTGCCCTACCGGAGCGCCGCACTCAGCTCGAACCGAGGGACCCGCTGCTCGAACCCGTCGAGCCCAGCGACCCCGTCGATCCGGGCGCCGGTGAGCCGTCGGTGAAGCCGGCGATCACGCCGGCGACGGGAATCGAACCCCGCACTGCCTGACGGAAATTGATCATCGCGCGCCGCACGTGGTCGGGACTGCTCACCACTACCGCACCGGTCGCGTGGCCGGCGGCCAGCATCTGTGCGGTGTTCCGGGCGTTCTCGATGGTCGTGCGGGACCGATCCTCGGTGGCGATCCGCTGTGCGGGGATACCGTGCCCGACGAGCCACCACTTCATCGCCTGTGCCTCGGTGCGTCCGGCATGCGGCAGGCCTCCGGTGGTGATCAGACCCGACCTCGGGAATGTGCGGGCCAACGAGAGCGCGGCCTGGAGGCGAGTGATCAGGACGGGTTTCATCGAGCCGTCGCGATTGAGGGCGGCACCGAGGACGACGATCCGGGTACCGGCGGGGTTGAGCTGCAACAGCATCGGGATCTCCGGTGTCAGCTTCTCCCGGTCAGTGCAGGTGGTGATGGTTCTGGTGTCCGCGGACTGGCAGCCACCGATGGTGGACAGGATGCCGTTGACCATTGTCGTCGGAGAGGCTTGTGCCGCAGGGGTACTCACCGGGCCCACGGCGCTCAGAACACTCAGGGCGGCGCTCGCGACGCATACGCCCATTGCGCGGGCTCTGATCCCTCGGGTGCGCATGCGTCACACAGTAGGTGTGAGATCGCAGTTCAGAGGTGCCTTTCGTGAATTTCCTATTCTTTATCGAGAATCAAGATCATCTCGGCGAGAGCGTCAACCCAACGTGATCGTCACCCGCTCCGACGCCGTACGCGACGCGAGCCGGTCGGTATCGGCGTGCGCCACCGCCACCAGCGACGCCCCGACCACCAGGGGCGCAAGGAGATCGGTGACCAGACCGGCACCGGTGTGCCACTCGCGCGTGGTCAGCACCCGCGATGCCGCAGTGATCCCGGCCGCACCGGCCGCCTCCCGAGCCTGGGAGACCACCTCCTGCGCGGACAGATCGCCCAGCGCCGGGCCGGATACCGGGGCCGGCCGAAACTGGTCACCGTGGACCCGGACAGCGCTCGCGAAGTCGACGACGCCGGGCGGAAGGTCGCGCACCCCCAGGGCAAACGGATCCAGCGATGCCACCACCACCTCATCGGGGACGGTGTGCGCGTCGAGCCGATCGGGGGCCACGATCGCCACCGCGGCCTCCTCATCGGCGTCGCCGAGTCGCACCGATGCGCCCGCCCACCACGCGCCGAGCAGGATGGCCGCGGTCTGCCAGTGCTCGGGAAGATCCACCAGCACGTCGTCGCCGTCGCCCACGCCGAGCTCGTCGACGAGGAAGTTGGCCGTCTTGGCCGCCCAGTTGCCGAGCGTGGCACCCGAGAGTTCGGTGCGCTCCCCGGTCGCGTCGTCGTAAAAGGTCAGCATGGGCTGCGACCAATCGGTGATGGCCGCGAAGACCGTCGAGGTGATGTTCATCAGTTCACGCACTCGTTCAATTCACACACTGGGGTCCGTCGGTGCCCGCGGTGATCGGCGGCCGATTATTGCCCTTGCGTTCGGCCGGCGGGGTCGTGTCGGCCTGCACCGTATCGCCGATCGAACCGGCGCCGGCGTAGGTGTTGGTGAGCACCACCCGCAGCCGCTTGTCCGGCAGCGACGGATCGGCCCGGACCTGTGCGCCGCCGACGTCGCGGCTCAGCTGTCGGGCACCCGCGTCGTCGGCCGATTGCGCGTAGACCACGGTGTCGCGATCATTGGCCGGATGGCTGGAGGTCTTGCCGGCCTGGAATCCCTTGTTGGTGAGGATGTTCGAGACGTTCGCCCCGAGGCCGTCGGTGGTTCCGGCGTTCACCACGTCGACGGTGTAGTCACCGCGCGAGTTGGACGCATCCTGCTTGGCGGTCAGTAGATTCTCGGTGAACGAGCGCACCTGCCCGGGATTCACTTCCACCACACTCTGCTGCCCGTCCTCGCTCCAGCCCTGTTCGGTGACCACCGGGATGGTCGCGAACTTCACCTTTCCGCCGGACAGATCACGCAGCTGTTCGACGAAATTCATGATGTCCCAGTTGTCGTCGATCACCACCGACCGAGACACCGCCTGCTCGAGCTGGCCGAGCTTGCCGGGGTCGGTCAGCGTATGCGCGGAGAGAATCTTGGACGTCAGTGACGCCATGAACACCTGCTGGCGCGTGATGCGGTCGAGGTCGCCACGGGGCAGGTCGTGACGCTGCCGCACAAAGCTCAGCGCCTTTGAGCCATTCAGTGTCTGGCGGCCGGCGCCGAACCGAGCGCCCGAAAAAGGTTCGGAGACAGGGTTTTTCAAGCAGACGTCAACGCCGCCGACAGCGTTGGTGAGCAGCACGAAGCCCAGCAGTCCGACCTCTGCGTAGTGATCGACCTGGACGCCGGTCAAGTCGGCGACGGTGTCGATGAGCGCCTTGCGGCCGGCCTGGGTGCCCTCCTTCTCGGCGGTGTCCGGGGCCACGCCGGACTCCACCGCGCGACGTCGGACGCCCTCCTTGGTGGTGCCGTAGGCGGCATTGATCTTGCTCATCCCGATACCCGGCACCTCCACGTAGGAGTCGCGGGGGATGGAGATGGCCGTCGCCGACGAACCGTCGTCCGGGATGCGGATCAGCAGGATGGTGTCGGTATTGGTCGCGACCTCCTCGCCGGATCGCAACCACTTGAGTTCCTCGGGCGAGAGTGGGTTGCCCTTCGCGTCGGTCCGCGAATCGGTGCCGACCAGCAGAATGTCGGTGGCGCCGTCCTTGGTGCCGCCGCCGCCGAGGTCGAGCCCGGTGAGTTGGGTGATGGTGGAATCCAGGCCGCGCATGCTGCCCCACGCGTAGCCGGTGCAGACCAGTACGGCGACCGAGATCAGCGCGATCAGGCCGCGGCCGACGCCGCCGCCGGAGACCAGTCCGCGCAGCGACATCCCGCGGCGTGGGGGTTTGGGGGAGACCTCGGCGGGTGGGGGAGTCTCACGAGCGGTCCGGGGAGTCTCACGGCGATGGATCTCGCCGGACGATCGGCGACGGGTGGCCTGGTCCTGCCGGGCGGTGTGGTCTCGCGGGGTGGCCGGCGCCTGCCGTCGGGCACGCTCGCGGGTCTGCTCGGGTCGCACCCGCTCGCGGGCGGCGGGCGCCGGCGCCTGGGTGCGGGATCCCTGGGTGCGTGGATTCTGGCGGCGTGGATTCTGGCGGCGCGGAGCTTCGCGGCGCGGGTCCTGAGCGCGGGGATCCCCGTTGCGGCGGTTGCGCGCGCCATCGGAACGAGAGTCCACGGGCGTGTTGACCTTTCGTCGGCGTCCAACCCCATCACGGCACCGCTGGTGGCCGAGTGAATGTTGAGACGAGCGGTTCGGATGGTGCTTGTCTGACGACAGGCTACTGAAGTGACGGAAGGAATTGAGAGTGCAACGCCGGGCGATCCGCGTCGGGCTTCGATTGGCGTCCACGTCGACTGCGACGTCGTGAAAATGTGGCGACGCCGGGAAATGTGACGCGCCCGACGCGCCCGGATCTCGCGTCAGGTCGCGCGGGTCACCCTCGGGACGGCACCATGTTCAGCATGGCCGATGCGACTGTCTATGTGGTGGGTGCCGGTGGTCAGCTGGGTCGCGCGCTGCTCGCGAGTTCGGCGGCACCACCGTCGGTGGTCGCCTTGACCTCCGCGCAGATCGACATCACCGACGCCTCGTCGGTGATCGCCGCACTGTCCGATCTCGGCGAAGGTGACGTGGTACTCAACTGCGCCGCCTACACCAACGTCGACGGCGCAGAAACCGACCGTGACGCGGCCTATGCGGTCAACGCGGCCGGAGTGGGCCACCTTGCCGCTGCGACGGTGGCCGCCGGTGCCTGGTTGATCCACGTCTCCACCGATTACGTGTTCCCGGGATCGGCTTCCGACGACTCCGGCGCACCACGCACCGCAGGCTACGAACCCGACGAGGTGTCCGACACGGTGGAACCGGCAACGGTCTACGGGGCCTCCAAGCTCGTCGGAGAACGGTTGGCGCTGTCCACCGACCCGCGCAGCACCGTGGTGCGCACCGCCTGGGTGTACACCGGTGGACCCGACGATCGCGACTTCGTCGGCACCATGCGTCGGCTCGAGTCCTCCCGCGACACCATCTCCGTCGTCGACGATCAGACCGGTTCACCCACCTACGCGCGCGACCTCGCCGACGGGCTGTGGGATCTGGTCGGCCATGGACCCGATGACGCTGTCACCGGACAGGTGCTGCACGCCACCAACGCGGGGGCCGCCACCTGGTTCGACGTGGCGCAGGCGGTCTTCGCCGAGGTCGGCGCCGAGCCGACCCGGGTACACCCCTGCACCACCGATGAATTCCCCCGGCCCGCACCGCGACCGGCGTACTCGGTGCTGTCCGGCGCCGCCTGGGAACGAGCCGGTCTGACGCCGCTGCGAGACTGGCAGGCCGCCCTGCGCGCCGCGATCAAGCAAGACGCGGTGACGGTCGCCGGAGTGGACGGTCAGAGCTGATGACCCCCGAGCTGATGACCCCTGAATGCGCGGTGGTGACCGTGACGTACTCACCCGGCGCTCACCTGTCCTCGTTCCTGCACAGCCTGGAGAAGGCGACCGTTTCCGACCCGCAGGTCATCATGGCCGACAACGGGTCCACCGACGGGGCACCCGAGGCGGCCGAACGTGACTTTTCGTCGGCAACGCTGCTGCGTACCGGCGGCAATATCGGTTACGGCGGAGCGATCAACAAGGCCGTGGCCACCATCGATCCGTCGATCGAGTTCGTCGTCATCGCCAACCCGGACGTGGAGTGGATGCCCGGCGCCATCGACGACCTGATCGCCGCCGCACGGCGGTGGCCGCGTGCCGGTTCGCTCGGGCCCCTGATCCGCGAACCCGACGGTTCGGTCTATCCGTCGGCGCGGCGGGTACCCGACCTCTGGTCGGGAACCGGCCATGCGCTGCTGGGTACGGTGTGGCCGGGCAACCCCTGGACCGCCGCCTACCGCGCCGACGACGTCGCGCCCAGTGAGCGGCCGGTGGGCTGGTTGTCGGGGTCGTGCCTGCTGGTCCGTCGCGCCGCGTTCGACTCCATCGGCGGATTCGACGACCGCTACTTCATGTACATGGAAGACGTGGACCTCGGCGATCGTCTGGGGCGGGCCGGCTGGCTCAACATCTACGTTCCCGACGCAGAGATCGTCCATGTGCGAGGGCACGTCGCGGGCAAACGGCCCGAGGCGATGCTGCCCGCACATCACCGCAGCGCATACCGGTTTCAGGCCGATCGCAATCCAGGTATTCTCAGCGCACCGTTGCGTGCCGCCCTGTGGGTGGGTTTGCGCCTGCGCTCGGTGATCGCCGTCCGACTGGCGCGGCGTGCCCACTGACCCGACCGTCGAGACTGCTCGCACAACCCCGCCACCGTTCACACAACCCGTCCCGCAACCGAAGTGAATGCACGAGAGGTAGTACCGATGACCGCAGCCAATGAGGGCGCCGCCACCGGCACCATCGATCCGTCGAGTGTCCAGGCCGTGGTCCTGGTGGGCGGCAAGGGGACCCGCCTGCGGCCGTTGACGCTGTCGGCGCCCAAGCCGATGCTTCCGACGGCGGGATTGCCCTTTCTGACCCACCTGATCTCGCGCATCAAGGCCGCCGGCATCGAGGACATCATCCTGGGTACGTCCTTTCAGGCGCACGTCTTCTCCGAGCACTACGGGGACGGCTCGAAGATGGGCGTCCGGCTGCGCTACGTCACCGAGACCGAACCGCTCGGCACCGGCGGCGGCATCCGCAACGTCCTCGACGAACTGACCGCCGAGACCGTGCTGGTCTTCAACGGAGATGTGTTGGGCGGCAGCGACATCGGTCAATTGCTCGCCACCCACCAACGCACCGAGGCCGACCTCACGCTGCACCTCGTGCGGGTGGGCGACCCCCGCGCATTCGGCTGCGTACCGACCGACGAAAACGGCCGCGTCACCGCCTTCCTGGAGAAGACCCAGGACCCGCCGACCGATCAGATCAATGCCGGCGCCTACGTCTTCAAGCGCTCGATCATCGAAGAGATCCCGGCGGGCCGGGCGGTGTCGGTGGAGCGCGAGGTGTTCCCGCAGTTGCTGGCCGAAGGCCGACATGTCCAAGGCCACGTCGATCACGCCTACTGGCGCGATATGGGCACGCCGGAGGATTTCGTGCGGGGCTCGGCCGATCTGGTGCGGGGGATCGCACCGTCGCCGGCGCTGGGCGACCAGCACGGTGAGTTCCTGGTCCACGAAGGCGCGGGCGTGGCGCCGGGTGCGGTGCTCATCGGTGGCACCGTCGTCGGTCGTGGCGCCGAGATCGGGCCGCGGGCCCGGCTAGACGGTGCGGTCGTCTTCGACGGCGCGGTGATCGAGGCCGGCGCGGTGGTCGAACGCAGCATCATCGGCTTCGGCGCCCGACTCGGACCACGAGCGCTGGTGCGCGACACGGTGATCGGCGACGGTGCCGACATCGGCGCGCGCTGCGAACTGCTGCGCGGTGCGCGTGTATGGCCCGGAGTCACCATCCCCGACAACGGGGTGCGATTCTCCACCGACGTCTGAGTCGGGTCAGCGCGCTTTCGCAGCGGCGAGTACGCCGGTGCCGAGCGGGATGATCACCGGCAGGAGCTGCTCGTCGTCGGCCACGATCATCGCGGCGTCGCGGGCGGCCACGGTGACCGGGTCGGTGCGCGAGGCATCGCCGACGGCGCCATCCGCGGTGGCGTTGTGCACCACGAGCACCCCGCCGGAACGCAGCATGCGGATCGCCTCGGTGACGTGGCGCGGGTGATCGATCACCGACCCGTCGACGAAGACCAAGTCGTAGGAATTGTCCGACAGCCGCGGCAGGACCTCGCGGGGACGTCCGTTGATCAGTCGCGTCCGGCCGGGCGCGATGTCGGCGTCGGCGAATGACGCCCGCGCGGCCCGGTGATGCTCGGGTTCGGGATCGATGGTGGTCAGCACGCCGTCGGTGGCCATTCCCGACAGCAGCCAGAGGCCGCTGACCCCGGCGCCGGTACCGATCTCCACCACCGCCGATGCGCCACGGGCGCGGGCCAGAAAGGCCAGCAGGGCACCCACCGACGGACTGACCGCGGTGGCGCCGAGTTCGTCGGCGCGGGCCCGGGCGGCCAACACCGCGGCATCCTCGACGATGGCCGATTCCGCGTAGTCGAAGACCCTCGACGCGTTCGTCGTGTCGGTGGTCGGCGATCCGCCGGATGAGTCGCTCACCCGTCGAGAGTATGCCGCCGCGGTCGCCGACTGTCCGCGGCACGCTCAAAACACCAGCAAGAACACCGGTACCGGCACTTGCGGCGCTCGTGAATCCACATCCTCAGCCAACCCTCAGGAGTCTCATACGGCGACCACACCCCGGTAGGAGAGGGTTCTAGGTGATAACGGAATACCTCGGCGTTGAATCGAGTTGAGGACAGTGAATTCGTACGTCGGCATTGTGACCCATCCGCGGGTCCCGCTGACGGCAGAAAGGGAAACGGCCACCGTTGATGACTGATCCCACCGGATCTGTAGCAGAACTGCCCGCAGCCGACGTACCCGAAACCGAGGTACTCACCGGGACCGCGGGGTTCGACGCCACGGGTGACTCCCTGCTGATGCCCTCCTGGGACGAACTGGTCCGAGAACATGCCGACCGTGTTTACCGCCTCGCCTACCGGCTGTCGGGCAATCAGCACGACGCCGAGGACCTCACCCAGGAGACGTTCATCCGGGTGTTCCGTTCGCTGCAGAACTATCGGCCCGGCACCTTCGAGGGCTGGCTGCACCGCATCACCACCAACCTGTTCCTGGACATGGTCCGTCGGCGCAACAAGATCCGCATGGAGGCGCTGCCCGACGAGTACGACCGCGTCCCCGGCGACACTCCCGATCCCGAGCAGATCTTCCACGACGCGAACCTCGACCCCGACCTGCAGTGGGCGCTCGACGCGCTGCCCCCGGAGTTCCGCGCCGCGGTGGTGTTGTGCGACATCGAGGGGTTGTCCTACGAGGAGATCGCCGCAACGCTGGGCGTGAAACTGGGGACGGTACGCAGCCGGATTCATCGTGGTCGCCAAGCCATTCGCGATCATCTGCAAGCACGCGGTCACACCAGCAGCCGGTCGGTCGCGGTCGGCGCCGCGCACTGACCTCCCCGTCGGTTGGCGGGAACCGCGGCTGTCGCTGCGTCGTTGTCGGTTATGGATAAGGTGGAGTGCGCTCGGGCTGAACCAGCACGACGCCAGACATTCACACGCTAGACATCCACGACGGATGACATTCACGACGGATGACATTCACGACCATGACGTTGCGGAAGGGGTGATCGGGAAGCGATGGCTGCAGATCGGGGTATCGCCGGCGGCGGCAACGAGCGGGACCGACGACAGGCGTCGATGCGAAATCGCCGACGCTCTGCCTGGAATCCCGCCACCTGGACGCCGGCCACATCGTCGTTCTCGGCCAACCGCCCCACACCCGGAGTGCGTCGGTTCGCCTCCACCGAGCACCTCGCTCCAGAAGCCGTCGCTGCCTTCGCCGACGGCGAACTCGGCATGTCCGCGCACGCCCGCGCCATGAACCACCTGACGATGTGCCCCGAGTGCGCGGCCGCTGTCGATGCGCAGCTCGCCGCGCGCACCCGGTTGCGCACCGCAGGCGAGGTGTCGATCCCCCTGGATCTGCTCGGCCAGCTCAGCGAGATCCCGACCAAGGAGATCGACATCCCACGTTTGTCCGAGCACCCCACGGTTTCCCCGGATGCGCCGACCGACCGCAGGCAGATGCCGCGCGGTCGCCCGACCTGGCGTCGGGGTCGCTGATCGTGGCCGAGGACAACAGCTCAAGCGACACCACACCCGGCGACCCCGGATCCGTTCCGTCGTCACCGTGGCGGACCCCGACGTCTGACGACGCGCGCGTCGCGGCGGCGCAGGCATCGGCGTCCCGGTCCCAGCAGCGGCATGCGCCGGTGTCCCGGGAGACCGCGCAGGTGTTCGGTCGTCCCGACGGCGTCGACGGCTCTTTCGCGCCCGACTCCTTCGCCGCCAATCCCGGCGCTGCCGATCGTCCGCAGCCGTCCATCGCGCCACCGGACCCGGTCCTCGCCGAGGCATTCGGCCGGCCGGACGGTTCCACCGACACCCTGCAGCGCGATCCGCTCGCCGATTTCGGCGGCGACGACACGCCCGAGGCGCCCGTCGACCCGTGGCGGGACCCGCAGAGCACGGCCGCGCTGGATGCGCCGGCGCTGGCCACCCCGGCACCGGCGGCCCCCACCACTCCCGGCGAGAAGCTCAGCATTTCCGACGTCCTGCTCGGCCGACGGATCAGTTGGCACGCGCTGGCCACGCTGGCGTTGCTGGCATTGCTGATCGGCTTGTTCGGTGGGCTTCTGGGACGGTGGACCGCCGAGGTGGTCTCGCCGCTCAACTCCGACTCGGTCCAGCTGTCGACCGGCTCCGACGACACCCCACCCAAGTCCGAGATCGCCAAGGTCGCCCAGTCGGTGGAGAAGTCGGTGGTGGCCATCGACGTCCGTACCGGAAGTGCCTTCGGCACCGGTTCGGGGTTCGTCATCGACAAAAACGGCTACATCATGACCAACAACCACGTGATCGCGATGGCCGCCAACGATCGCAGCGCAAAACTTGAGGTGGTCTTCTTCGACCGCACCCGAGTGCCGGCGCGCATCGTGGGACGCGACACCAGAACCGACATCGCGGTGGTCAAGGTCGACAACGTCGACAACCTCACGGTCTCCAAGATCGGCGACTCCGACAAGCTGCAGATCGGTGAAGAGGTCATCGCCTTCGGTTCACCGCTCGGGCTCGATCGCACGGTGACCAGCGGAATCGTCAGTGCCCTGCATCGCCCAGTGCCGCTACGACCCGACGCCGAGTCCGACACCGACGCGGTGATCGACGCCATCCAGACCGATGCGGCCATCAACCCCGGTAACTCCGGCGGTCCGCTCGTCGACGACAACGCGGCCGTGGTCGGTATCAACACCGCGGGCCTGGTCCCCGGCGGTGGATCGATCGGCCTCGGGTTCGCGATCCCGATCAACCAGGCCCTGCCGATCGCCACCACGCTGATCAAGGACGGCAAGGTCAACCACCCCCAGATCGGGGTGAACGCCAGCTCGGTGCGCAACGACCGCGTCCTGGGCGCGCAGATCCGCAACGTCGTCGCCGGCGGACCGGCAGAGCGCGCGGGCGTCCGGGAGAACGACGTGATCACCTCGTTCAACGGCCGGCAGATCGAGAGCGCCGACGAATTGACGGTCGCGGTCCGGACCGCGAAGATCGGCGACGAGGTGAAGTTCACCTACTGGCGCGATGGGCGGACGTTCAATGCCACCCTCACGCCCGAGAGTGACTAGGCGGAGCGATGTTCGGCAGTGTCGGCTGGGGTGAGATGGTCATCCTGCTTGCGGCGGGACTGATCATTCTCGGCCCCGAACGCCTACCCGACGCCGTCTCGTGGACGATGAAGTCACTGCGCCAGGTCCGCGACTACGCGACCGGGGCTACCGACCAGCTGAAGAACGAGCTCGGCCCGGAATTCGACGAGCTACGCAAACCCTTGTCGCAGCTGAACGAGCTGCGCGGGATGTCGCCGGGTGCGTTGGTCACCAAACACCTTCTCGACGGCGATGATTCGTTGTTCACCTCGGGATTGGGCGCGACCACGGTGGATCGATCCACCACCGACACCCCGGCGATCAAGCCGGTCTCGGCTCCCATGCCCGGCGTGCCCGGCCCGGTGGACGGACCCATCACCGATCCCGTCACCGACCCTGCGGTGACCGAGAAACCGCAGCAGCCGACGCAGCGCCGCCACGAGATCACCGACTGGGACGCGACCTGACGGTCACACCGGCCGGCGGGTCAACGACGCGAGGTGTCGATGTTCAGGCTCATGCCGGCCAATCCGCGTCGACGGACCGCCAGCTTGTCGGCGACGGCACGCAACGCCGACCCCGAC
The DNA here is from genome assembly GCA_023461275.1 of Actinomycetes bacterium. GTDB lineage: Bacteria > Actinomycetota > Actinomycetes > Mycobacteriales > Mycobacteriaceae > Gordonia. The sequence continues at coordinate 136,735 of JAEYMI010000074.1, forward strand.
GCTGAATCCGGCGCCGAGAGCACCACCGGCGTACCGGCGTCGCCGCCTTCGCGCAGGGCCTGTTCCAGTGGGATCTGACCGAGCAGTTCCACCGGTGCGCCGACTGCGCGGGTGAGTCGATCGGCGACCGTGGCGCCGCCGCCGGAACCGAACGGTTCCATCCGGGTGCCGTCGGGCAGTTCGAGCCACGACATGTTCTCCACCACACCGAGGATCTTCTGTCTGGTCTGCAGCGCGATCGCGCCGGCCCGCTCGGCGACCTCGGCGGCGGCCTGCTGCGGGGTGGTGACCACCAGGATCTCCGCACCGGGGATCAGCTGGGCGATGGAGATCGCGACGTCACCGGTGCCCGGCGGCAGATCGAGCAGCAGGATGTCGAGGTCACCCCAGTAGACGTCGGCGAGGAATTGCTGCAGTGCGCGGTGCAGCATCGGTCCACGCCAGGTGACCGGGGTGTTGCCGTCGGTGAACTGGCCGATGGAGATGAACTTCACGCCGTGGTTGATCGGCGGCATGATCATCGTCTCGACCTGCGTCGGCTTGGCGTCGCTGCCGAGCATGCGGGGCACAGAGTGTCCGTAGATGTCGGCGTCGAGCACGCCGACCGATAGTCCGCGTTGTGCCAGGGCGGCAGCGAGATTGACTGTGACGCTGGACTTTCCGACGCCACCCTTGCCGGAGGCGATGGCGTAGACGCGGGTCAGCGAGCCCGGCTGGGCAAACGGGATCGTCGGTTCGGCGCGATCACCGCGCAGCTTCTTGCGGAGTTCGGTGCGCTGCTCGTCGTCCATCACGTCGAGTGCGACGCGGACCTCGCCGACGCCCGGCACATCGGCGACCGCGGTCTGGACCCGCCCGGAGATCTCGCCGCGCATCGGACATCCCGAGGTGGTCAGGTACACCTCGACGTCGACGCTGGCGTCGTCACGCACCGCGATCGACTTCACCATGCCCAGATCGGTGATGGGCTTGCCGATCTCTGGATCGTTCACCTTGCCCAACGCGGCACGCACGGCCGATTCGGTGGGTACAACTCCGGTAGTCATCTCCGCCAGCTTAGCGCCAGGGCCCCGACGACCCGATCGTGCGCTCTGCTGCGCACCACCGAGGTCAGCCGACTACGGTCAGCCGACGGGCACTGGGGTGGTGGTCGGCGCCTGCTGCGGAGCCACCCGTCCCGGTGCCGGTTTCGGCGCGGGCGGCGGCATCAGGCCGGGAACGGTCATGCCCGGGGGCAGGCAGATTCCGGCGATGCACTGTTGTGTGGGCTTGCTCGGAGCCGACGATTCCGACGCCGACTCCGACGACGAGGATTCCGACGATGAGGTCTCGCTGCTCTCACCCGGCTTGGCCGGTTTCGACGAGGAACTCGACGACGACTTGTCGACCTGCTTCGGCTCGGGAATGGGGTTGGTCGGCATCACGCCGGTGGCATAGGCGGCAGCCCAGCTGAGCACGTTGGCGACGTATTCCATGGAGTGGTTGTAGCGGAACACCGCCGCGGTCTTGTTCCCGTCGGTCATGATGTCGTGGACACCGGCACACAGGTACCGGCCGGCCGCGTACGTCGCATCGAAGACGTTGTTCGGGTCGCTCTTGCCGTCGCCGTTGGCGTCGGCGCCCCACGCCGCCCAGGTGCCGGGGATGAACTGCATCGGCCCCATCGCGCGGGCGAAACCGCCGTTGCTGTGCCGGATCACCTCGTTGCCGGCCAGCGAACCGTCGAGCACGGGGCCTTCGATGGGATTGATGGTGTTGCCGAACTGGTCCACCGAGCCGTTGCTCGCGTGGTTGGACTCGATCCGACCGATGCCGGCCAGCAGGAACCACGGCAGCCTGCATTGCGGCTCTTCGGAGGCCATTCGCGATTCGGCCAGTTTGTAGGCCTGCAGCACGACGCCGGGGATGCCGAGTGGGCCGGTGGGCAGATCCGAGCTGATCCGGAACTGCGGTGCGGCGGTGCCGGCGGTGATTCCGGGGAGTGCTTCGGCAGGTTTGACCGGTGGGGGTGCGAAGCCGAGCAGCGTGACCGGTTGCGCGGTCGCCACCTCGGCGGCGATCGGGGGGAGGGCGGGCTTCGCAGTCGCCGACGACAGCGCGCCGGACCGTGCGCTGGAGGTCGCCGCACCGAGAACCATGGCTCCGAGCATCAGCGTGCCGGCACCGATCGCGATGGCGCGCCTCGGGAAGTGGACCCGCCTCGGGCCCGGTGAGCGATGAAACGGCGAACGACGAAGGCTCGGGCTCATCGATACGCCCGCATCCCGACCGACGATGGTCTGCTACTGGTCACACCCACTGAGAACCTTCTTCGACGTGCCTGGTCCGACGTGCTTGTCCGGAGCTGTCGTGCTCGTCCGGAACTGTCGTGCTTGTCCGGACGTGCCGTGGCGCCGACCACAATATGGTCGACCGTCCGACTGTGACCCACCATACATATGGGGCGTGCGTGCCAATACGCGAAACCGATATTTGTTCGCCAAAGGCACGCGCGGATCACACGAAGAACATCATATGCACTATCGCAAATGTTACGTGGGTGACGATGTGTCGTCAGAAGATGCGTGCCCCGACTGGGCGCCCAGTCGCGTCGTCAACTCGTCGAGGAGGTCGTCGATCTCGCGTCGGAGGTAGTCACGGGTGACGGTGTCACCGACCGCGAGGCGCACCGCGGCCAACTCGCGGGCCAGGAACTCGGTGTCGGCCTTGGTCTGTGCCGCACGGCTGCGGTCCTCGTCGAGCGCGATGCGGTCCCGGTTCTCCTGCCGGTTCTGCGCCAGCAGGATCAGGGGCGCGGCGTAGGCGGCCTGGGTGGAGAACGCGAGGTTCAGCAGGATGAACGGGTACGGGTCGAAACGCCATGCCACGACGACCAGGTTGATCGTGATCCAGACGATCACGATGATCGTCTGGATCGCCAGGTAACGCCCGGTTCCGAGGAAACGCGCGATCCGTTCGCTGTACATGCCGACGACGTCGGAGTCGAGATTGAACGACACGCTGCGTCGTTGGCGTGGTGTGTCGAGGCGGCGCCCCGGCTGATCGGTGGTCATTTCCTCGCTCCCGTTGCGGCGCGGTCGGCTTCGTCCTCGTCGATGTCGTCGTCGGGTTCGGTCTCACGCCAGTCGCGCGGAAGCAGCTCGTCGAGCAGGTCGTCGACGCTGACCGCTCCCAGCAGGTGGCCCTGGTCGTCCACGACCGGTCCACAGACCAGGTTGTAGGTGGCGAAGTAGCGGGTGATGGTCTCCAGCGAATCCTCGGGATTCAGATGCGACAGATCGGTGTCGAGAATGCCGCCGACGATGTTGGCCGGCGGCTCGCGCAGGAGGGCCTGCAGGTGTACGCACCCGAGATACTTTCCGGTCGGGGTGGCCGTGGGCGGTCGTACCACAAACACCAGGGTCGCCGCGGCCGGAGTGATATCCGGATCGCGCACGCGCGCCAGCGTCTCGGCGACGGTGGTGGCCGCGGAGACGATGATCGGCTCGGTGGTCATCAGGCCGCCGGCGGTATCGGGGGAGTGGGTGAGCAGTCGGCGCACCGGTTCGGACTCCTGCGGATCCATCCGTGCGAGCAGTGACTCGGCCTCGGTGATCGGGAGTTCGCCGAGCAGGTCGGCGGCGTCGTCGGGGTCCATCGCCTCGAGCACGTCGGCGGCACGATCGACCTCGAGGTGGGTCAGCAACTCGGTCTGATCGTCGGGCGGGAGTTCCTGCAGGATGTCGGCGAGGCGTTCGTCGTCGAGTGCCTTGGCGATCTCGTCACGCCGTTTCGGTGGCAACTCGCGCAGCGCGTTGGCGACGTCGGCAGCCCGCATGCCCTCGAATTGCAGCAACGCCTGCGCGACCCCCTGGCCCGGGAGATTCAGCGCGGTCTGGGTCAGGCCATGCACATGGGACCATTCGACGACGTGTGTTTCCCCTCGTCGGCGTAGCCCCTTGCGGCTTGAACGGACGGCCACGCGCGCGACCATCCAATCGCGGGTACGGGTCCGTTCGATGCCGAGATCGATGACGGTGACGTCCTGGTTGGCGAGTTCGTCGAGGTCGGGGTCGTCGACTCGCACCCGGGTATCGAGGATCTGTCCGAGCGCGAGTGCCTCGCCGGGGCGCAGGTGCAGTCGTCGCAGGCTGACCGTGCCGGTGTTCAAGGTGACCGCCTGCGGTTCGATGCTCGTCACTCGCAGCATCGGCACAAAGATCCGTCGTCGGGTGGCCAACTCCACGGCGAGCCCGAGCGCCCGCGGCTGCTGGCCCGGCATGCGGACAGCGATCACCACATCGCGGACGCGACCAATTGATTCACCATCGGGACCAAGGACTGCCAACCCGACTAGCCTGGCTACGAAGACCTTGTTCACCGCGGACATGCGCTCAGCGTAGTGGCCAGGAGACGTGCACGGAGAAGGCAGGAGTATCGATGACCAATCCCATGCGCCGGGAGGCACCCGGACTGCCGACACCACCGACCGGCTGGCCGATCGGGTCGTACCGCACGTACGCCGAGGCGCAGAAGGCCGTCGACTACCTCTCCGACAAGGAATTCCAGGTGGCCGACGTCACCATCGTCGGCGTCGACCTCATGCAGGTCGAGCGCGTGATCGGGCGACTCACCTGGGGCAAGGTCATCGGCGGCGGCATCGTCTCGGGGGCGTGGCTGGGCTTCTTCTTCAGCTTGCTCGTCTCGCTGGTGGTCGGTCAGCCGCTGATCATCCTGCTGGGCATCGGCTTCGGCATCATCTTCGGACTGATCTCGGCCAGCGTGCCGTACGCGGCCACCCGTGGTCAGCGTGACTTCGCGACGACGATGCAACTCGTGGCCGGCCGCTACGACGTCCTGTGTGATCCGCGCAGCGCCGAGAAGGCCCGCGACATGCTCGCCACGCTCACGATCTAGGGCGGATTCAACACCGTCCAGGCCACACTCGACTACGGCATCCGCAAGTCAGGATGTAGTTTAACGCATTCAATCTCGTTGAAGCGCACACCATTCGGTAGCACCACGGCCGGTAGGTCACGATCCGGTACGGACTGGCACGGCCATCCCGAATGTGTTGCATGTCACGATCCCCGAGGGATAGCGTTGAACGCTGCAGACGCCAGCGGGGCGAACACCGACCGCTCTCGTCGCACCGCTACGACATCGAGGAGGCTGCGTGCGGAAGTTGCCTGGCATTGGTCACGGCAGGCGGGGGACGGTCATCGGAAAGACCCGAACGGGTCTCGGACGCAAGGTCGTGATCGCCGCAGTGGCGCTGGCGACGTCGTTACCGATCGTCACCGCCTGCAGTTCCGGCTACACGCCCCGAGTACTGAATCTGTATCCACCCGCCGACGGTGCGGGTTCCATCGCGACGATGGGCGACAAGTGCAGTGCCGCGTCGAACGGCGAGTACAAGATCGTCACCACGCCGTTGCCCAAGGGCGCCGACGACCAGCGGCTGCAGCTCGCGCGCCGACTGGCGGGCAACGACAAGGGCCTGGACCTGATGGGCATGGACGTCGTCTGGACCGCCGAATTCGCCGACGCGGGTTGGATGGCCCCGGTGCCGCCGGAGTACGCCACGCAGGTTGCCGAGCGTACGCTCGGCGGTCCGCTGGAGACCGCGACGTGGCGGACCAAGAACGACGATCGCGATCGCCTGTACGCCATCCCGATCTGGACCAACACCCAATTGCTTTGGTACCGCAAGGATGTTCTGCGCAACACGCTGGGCAAGCGTGGGCCGGCGGCGACCTGGCAGGGCATGCTCGTCGACGCGCAGCGCAGCCTCGCCAAGGGCGGACCGAGCTACATCATGGTGCAGGCGCGGCAGTACGAGGGCCTGATGGTGTGGTTCAACTCGGTGCTCGCCAGCGCCGGCGGATCGGTCGTCGGTACCGATGACCCGACCAAGGTGACGCTCAACGACACCCCCGAGCATCGGGCCGCCACCGTGAAGGCGCTGAGCATCCTCAAGGCGGTCGCGACGGCACCGGGTCACGATCCGTCGTTGACCAACTCCGACGAGAGCGCCGCGCGCCTCGGCATGGAGAGCGGTAAGGCGATCTACGAGGTGAACTGGCCGTTCGTGCTGGCCGGTATGCGGGAGAACGCGGCCGCGGGCAGCGTTCCGTTCCTGCCGGACATGACCAAGTACAACGACCTGATCTCCAACAAGGACAATCCGCCCACCGATGCGCAGCTCGCGCCGATCACCAAGGAGGTGCGCGAAAAGTTCGACTTCGCACCGTATCCCGGTGTCGGCGGCGGACTTCCGGCGCGCACCACGGTCGGCGGACTCAACATCGCAGTGGCGAGCACCTCGCAACAGAAGGATCTCGCCTTCAAGGCCGCGATGTGTCTGACCAGCAAAGAGGCGCAGAAGTTCTACTCGATCGACGCAGGTACCCCGCCGGTCATCAGCTCGCTGTACAGCGACCCCGAGTTCCGTGCGGCGTACCCGATGGCAGCCGAGATCAAGCGGCAGCTCGAACCCGAACACGCCGCTCTGCGACCGAAAACGCCTAACTACCAGGCTATTTCGACGCTGCTGCAGGCGAAGCTGGCGCCGGTGGGGTCGTGGGACCCCGAGGTGCTGGTCGACCAGCTCGCCGAACAGGTCCAGAAGGCAATCAACGGTGAGGGGCTGATCCCATGACGCGAGGCGGCAACGAACCCGACGGAATCGACGAATCAAGCGGCCAGGCCCGATCCGGACGGCACGCGATGCCTGCGCAGGGCGGCGCGGTCCCGACATCGGGACCGCCGACGGGCATCGGGTCCGACGTCGATGCGGTGCATTCGAATGTGTGGGCCGAACCCGCATCGTCGCAAGGTGGTCTCAACCTCCGCGAGCCCGCCCGCGGCGGCGCGACCGCGGTGGCGCACCGTCCGGCCCCGGCAGCGGCTCCGGTGAAGAACGCGGTGAGCGAAGGTAAGGCGGCCGAGCGTCGGCTGGCGTACTGGCTGGTGGCACCGGCGGCGCTGCTGATGCTGCTCGTCACCGGCTATCCGATCGTCTACGCGTTCTGGTTGTCGCTGAACAAGTCGAGTCTCTCGGCGCCGGGTGAACGCAGTTTCGTGTGGTTCTCCAACTATGCGACGGTGCTGTCCGACAACTACTGGTGGACGGCGTTCTTCACCACCCTCGGCATCACCGTGGTGTCGGTGGCCATCGAGTTGGTGTTGGGCATGGCGATCGCACTTGTCATGCACCGCACCATCTTCGGACGCGGCACCATCCGGACCGTCGTGTTGATCCCGTACGGCATCGTCACCGTCGCGGCAGCCTTCTCCTGGTACTACGCCTGGACCCCGGAGACCGGCTATCTGGCGAATCTGTTGCCCGACGGCACGGCTCCGCTCACCCAGCAGTGGCCGTCGTTGGCGATCATCGTGCTGGCCGAGGTGTGGAAGACCACGCCGTTCATGGCGCTGTTGCTGCTGGCCGGTCTCGCGCTGGTGCCTGACGATCTGCTCAAGGCCGCCCAGGTCGACGGTGCGGGATGGTGGACGCGACTGTTCCGGATCATCATTCCGTTGATGAAGCCGGCGATCCTGGTGGCGCTGTTGTTCCGAACGCTGGACGCGTTCCGCATCTTCGACAACATCTACGTGTTGACCAAGGGCTCCAACAACACCTATTCGGTGTCGATGCTGGGCTACGACAACTTGTTCAAGGCGTTCAATCTCGGTGTCGGATCCGCGATTTCGATTCTGATTTTCGTGTGCGTCGCGATCATCGCATTCATCTTCATCAAGGGATTCGGCACCGCGGCGCCGGGCTCTGATGCCGAGGGGAGATAGACCGAGATGGCAACTACTACGAAGACCAAGGTCGGCTGGACCGTCGCGAACCTCCTGGTGGTTTTGTATGCGGTGATACCGCTGCTGTGGATCATCAGCCTGTCGTTCAAGCCGGCCAGCAGCGTCACCGACGGCAACTTCATTCCCAAGGAATGGACGTGGGAGAACTACTCGTCGATCTTCGAGACCAGTGCCTTCACCTCGGCGCTGCGCAACTCCATCGGTATCGGTCTGATCACCACTCTGATTGCCGTGGTGTTGGGCACCATGGCCGCCTATGCTGTTGCGCGCCTGGACTTTCCGGGTAAGAAGCTGCTGATCGGTGCGGCGCTGTTGATTGCGATGTTCCCCCAGATCTCCTTGGTGACACCGTTGTTCAACATCGAACGCCGAATCGGACTGTTCGACACCTGGCTGGGTCTGATCATTCCGTACATCACGTTCGCCTTGCCGCTGGCGATCTACACGCTCTCGGCGTTCTTCCGGGAGATCCCGTGGGAGCTGGAGAAGGCCGCCAAGATGGACGGCGCCACCCCGTGGCAGGCGTTCCGCAAGGTGATCGCACCGCTGGCCGCGCCGGGTGTGGTGACCGCGGCGATCCTGGTCTTCATCTTCGCCTGGAACGATCTGCTACTGGCGTTGTCGCTGACCTCCACCGAGCGTGCGATCACCGCGCCGGTGGCCATCGCGAACTTCACCGGTAGTTCTCAGTTCGAGGAACCCACCGGATCGATCGCCGCCGCGGCGGTGGTCATCACCATTCCGATCATCATTTTCGTGCTCTTCTTCCAACGTAGAATCGTCGCCGGCCTGACGTCCGGCGCGGTGAAGGGATAGTCCATGGCCGAGATCATTCTGGACGATGTCACCAAGCAGTACGCCGACGGTTCAGTCGCGGTGCACGGCGTCAACGTCGATATCGCCGACGGCGAGTTCATCATCCTGGTCGGACCATCCGGCTGCGGTAAGTCCACGACGCTGAACATGATCGCCGGACTCGAGGACATCACCTCCGGCGAACTGCGGATCGACGGGCAGCGGGTCAACGAGCGTGCCCCCAAGGACCGCGACATCGCGATGGTGTTCCAGAGTTACGCGCTCTACCCGCACATGTCGGTGCGCGAGAACATCGCGTTCCCGTTGACGCTGGCCAAGTTGTCGAAGGCCGAGATCGCGACCAAGGTCGACGAGGCCGCCAAGATCCTCGACCTCGGCCCGTATCTGGACCGCAAACCCGCCAACCTCTCCGGCGGTCAGCGCCAGCGGGTGGCGATGGGTCGAGCGATCGTGCGTTCGCCCAAGGCCTTCCTGATGGATGAGCCGCTGTCCAACCTCGACGCCAAACTGCGTGTGCAGATGCGTACCGAGATCTCCCGCTTGCAGAACCGGTTGGGCACCACCACCGTGTACGTCACCCACGATCAGACCGAGGCGATGACCCTCGGCGACCGCGTGGTGGTGCTGCGCGCCGGGTACGTCCAGCAGATCGGTACGCCGGCCGAGTTGTACAACTCGCCGGCCAATCTGTTCGTCGCCGGCTTCATTGGTTCGCCGTCGATGAACTTCCTGCCGGGTCGTCTGACCGGTAGTGGCATCGAGACGCCGATCGGCACCATCGCGACCTCCGACATCCAGCGGATCACCGCGAATGCGCAAGCGGCACAGTCCAATGGCGAGGTGCTGGTCGGGATCCGGCCCGAGCACCTCGAGGACGCGGCGCTGGTCGACGCCGTCACGCGATCGCGAGGCGCGACCTTCACCGCGGCCATCGACGTGCTCGAATCGATGGGATCGGACAGCTACGCCTACTTCAGCATCGACGCGCCCCGCGCATCGAGTGACGCGCTGGCCGAACTGTCCGCCGACGCGGGCGCCGAGATCGGCGGTGGGCAGATGATCGCCCGACTGTCGCCGGAATCGCGAATCAGCAAGGGCAGCAGTGCCGAACTGTTCTACGATCCGGCCAAGGTTGCCGTCTTCGACCAGGCATCGGGCACCAACCTGCGCCTGTAGGAATCGAGATCCCCGACGCCGGGTCGCGGCCGAGCACGGTCAGCGACGTCGGCGCCGGGGACCTTGTTCGCGGAGCTGATCGATCACGGCATCATCCCAGATGTGCCTGCGCACCAAGCGATATCGTTCGCAGATCACCCACAGGTAGAGTTCGGTGTCGCTGGTGAGGTCGGGGCGGATCTCGGCGCGTCGCGCCATCCGGACCACCGGCAGGAACTCTTCACCGAACCAGCGCCGTGCGACGTCGGCGCGGCTGAGGAACTCGCCGATCTCCTGTGACAGCCGAAAGCCCCATGCCTCAACACTTTCGGCGAGCTCTGCGTAGTCGAACGGGTTGGTGAGCGTGATGGCCTGGGCCTGATTGCCGGTCAGTGGAACGCGGCTGAGGAACAGCCTGCGGTGGTCCTTGAGCACCAGATCCGACGGGGCGTTGATGCCGTCGGGGTTGATCCGGGTGTGGATCTCGGTGACGTAGGCGTCGATGGTGGCCAGGTGCCGGGCGATGGCGATCGAGACGCGATGATGCCCGTCGACGACGAAGTACATCGATCCGATCTTGTAGAGCTGCACCGGCGGCACCGATTCGCCGCGTCGCTGGGCGGCGGCCAGGCGCTGCCAGCGCTCCCGGATGCGAGACGACGTCGGCCGGAAGTAACGGTCGAAATCCTTTGTGCGGTCCACACTTCCGACGATCGCCGACACCTCGACCTGCTGCAGGCCGAGTGCTGATTCGCCGAGCCTGCCCAGGGCGGCGACCACCTCGTCGAACGGCAGCACGGTATTGATGTCGACCGGTTCGCGGCGCAACCATGCTGCCAGACGGGCGAATTCGGCCTGACGCCGCATTCGGGCGAAGTCGTTTTCGGCATCGGCGTCGGGAAACCCGGTGTCACGCGCCATGACGCCGCCGTACGATCGCGAACTCCCGCTGCTCGACACCTCCGTGCGTGGCGATGCTCGCCCTGGTGACGCTGCGGGGTGTGATGTCGAACTCGCAGTAGCCCACCACGTTCATCGAGATGGTGTCCTCGCCGATGATCTTGTCCTCCGGACGGGTGCCGTAGGGATGCACGTGGCCGTGCACCAGCAGTGTGGGCGACAGGCGTCGCACGAGGTGGTGGTAGCAGTCGAATCCGCGGTGGGGTGGGTCGTCGGCGTCGCCCACGCCGCGGGCCGGGCTGTGGGTGAGCAGAATGTCGGGTCGCGGGCGGCGGCAGGTCAGTTGCCATGAGCGCAGCCGCTGCTGAGACTCGGTGTACTGATTGGCCCCGGAGTTGTACCGGCGACAACCACCGATGCCGCTGATGGTGAGGCCGGCGACCTGCACCGTCCGGCAGTCGGCGTTGATGGCGCCGCCCGGGCCCGGGTCGTTGGCCGGAAGGCCGGCGTGGGTCCAGCCGGTGCGGCCGCGCCGGTAGCCGCGCAGGTCGGTGTCGTGATTGCCCGGGACAAACACACAGGGGGCGTCGAACAGCCCGGTGAGGACCTCGAGATAGCTGTACGGCAGATCGCCGGCACCGAGGATGATGTCAGGTCTGCGCTGCACGCCGACACCAAAGGTGAGCGCGTCGACCACTTCGTCGGCGACCGCGAGGACATGGACCACCCGTCCAGCGTAGGTGGTCGATCGGGGCTGGGACGGCAGACGGCGCCTCGGATTCTGCGCAGAGTTACGGTGGTCCCTGTGAATGGATCGGTCGTCGACAAGGTCGGCGCGTTTCTGGCCGAGCGGTTACCGGGTACGCCGCAGCGGGCGTCGGTGACCTTCCTCGGTGTGGAGCCGGTCGACGTGCTCCGGTTCGTCGCAGGTGATGGTGACGGGCAACTGGTCTACGTGACCGTCGGCTGTTCGCGACACCCGATGACCGAACCCGACGACCTGCACGCCGACCCGGTCCGGGGTCCCCGCGCCGAGGTCGTGGTGCGGATGGCCGCGGGTTCACCGCTGCCCGGCCTGCATCGCCGGATGGCGACGATCGCCGCGGCACCGGCAGTGGAGGGTCTCATCCTGACCTCGTCGGCGCTGATCGATCTCGGTGAGCCGCTGTGGGACGGATCCGATTGCACCGCCGTACTTCTCGACGACGACGAGCTCGGTGAGTTCGAGCTGGGCGGTGAACTTGACCCGGTGCGGTTCCTGCGGGCGATCCCGATCACCGCGAACGAGGCCGCCTGGGTTCGTCTCAAAGGTGCCGACGAGCTGCGGGCCGCCTGGGACGAGGCAGGCATCGACGTGACCGTGACGCCGCGCAAGGCGGCTTCGCTCTGAGGGCTGATTACTCCGGTGCTTGGTCGTGGCTGTGCGTGCGCTTCAGAGCCAGTGATGGCGGCGGAAGATCAGCCATAGTCCGCCGCAGACCACAAGCAGGAACAGGCAGACGATGAGGAATCCCTGCTTGTCGTGCATGCCGGGCAGGATGTCGAAGTTCATGCCGTAGAGCCCGGCCACCATGGTGGGCACGGCGCCGATCGCGACCCACGCCGAGATCTTGCGCATGTCGCTGTTCTGCTGGATTCCGACCTTCGCGGCCGCGGCGTCGAGCAGTGACGTCAGCAGTTCGTCGTATTCGATGACGTGCTCGATGACCGCGGTGAGGTGATCGGCGACGTCACGGAACCGGCGTCGGATCTCCTTGGGCACCGTCGGGTTGTCCGACGAGAGTCGGGCGAGCGGACCGGTCAGCGGCGTGACCGCGCGCCGTAGCTCGAGGACCTCGCGCTTGAGCAGATAGACCGGGTCGATGTCGAGCCAGCGCCGCTGCGCGGTGAGCACCTGGTTCTCGATCGCCTGCACGTCGACGTCCATTCGTTCGGCCACCGCGAGGTAGCTGTCGACGACCTTGTCGGCGATCGCATGCATCACCACCATCGGACCCTGTGCCAGCCGTTCGGGTCGTTCTTCCAGCCGACGGCGCACCCCGGACAGATGCGTGTGGTCGCCGTGGCGAACGGTGATGAGGAAATCGGGCCCGGCGAAGATCATGATCTCGCCGGTCTCGACGACCTCGCTGGCCTGCTCCATCGACTCGTGTTCGACGTACTTGACGGTCCGCAACACCAGGAACTGGACGTCGTCGTAGATCTCGAGTTTGGGTCGCTGGTGTGCGTGCACGGCGTCTTCGACGACGAGTTCGTGCAGGTTGAACACTTCGGCGACGCCCTGCATCTGCTCATCGTCGGGGGAGTGCAGGCCCAGCCAGACAAAGCCTCTTCCCTCCGAGCGCACCGTCGCCAGCGCATCGCTGTAGGAGACGCGCCCGGGTCGGCGGATTCCATCGACGTACACGGCGCAGTCGACCACGGCACGCGCGACGGGCACCGGGATCTTCGGCAGCGGGCGCTCGCGGCGGCCGGGTACGAGCGCGCGGCCACTCGCTCGGAGGTTCGGGATGGACGGCACGTGTTGGATGCTACCCGCGCCGCCTGCGCTGTCGCGGTGCTGACGCCGGTGGTGACCGGCGTCGAGACCGTAGGATTCTCGCGTGCCCTTCGACGTGACCGTGTACACGACGACCGTCATCACGCTGTTGGTGATCATGGACCCGCCCGGCCAGATTCCGTTGTTCCTGAGTCTGGTGGGTCATCGGTCGCCGGATTATCGACGCCGCGCCGCGTGGCAGGCTCCGCTGGTCAGTCTGTTCGTGATCAGCGTCTTCGCCATCGGCGGCAAGGCGATCCTGAACTACCTGCACATCGGGATCCCCGCGTTGCAGGGAGCGGGCGGCCTGCTGCTGTTGCTGGTGGCGCTGCAACTGCTGACCGGACTCGGCAATGCGGGCAACCCGCAGGCATCCGACGACGTGAATGTGGCGCTGGTTCCGTTGGGCACCCCGCTGCTGGCCGGTCCGGGGGCTATCGCCGCGGTGATCGTCGAGGTCAGTAACGCACACGGCGCTGCGAGTAGCTACCTCGCAATTGCCGCCGCCATCATCACCGTGCATCTGGTGGTGATGGTGGTCCTGCTCAACGCGACGTTCCTCATCCGCGTGCTCGGCGTCGGCGGGATCACGCTACTGGCCAAGATCGCGGGCCTGCTGCTGGCCGCGATCGCAGTGCAGCTGATCGCGAATTCGATCACCGGCTTCATCAACGCGTGAGCACCTGATTAGCGTGATGAGGGTGCGTACAACGGTGATCGCGGCGATGACGGTGTTACTCCTGGGCCTTGGCCTGACCGCGTGCACGTCGTCGGGAACGCCGCCGCCCCGCACCCTGGTGGTGGGTGCGCAGTCCACGCCGGCGATGACGGTGCTGGCCAGGATCTATGCGACCGTTTTGCGCAACACCGGCGCGAACGTGTCGGCCGACCTCACCACCGGCACCTACCCGCAGCTGCTCGACGCGATGGGTGGCGGCCGGCTCGACCTGTTTCCGGCCGGCAGTGGCGCACTGCTGGCCGACCTTGCTCCGCAACAGAATTCGACGAGCTCCGAAGATGTCTACAACGACCTCAACCGATCACTGCCACAAGGGGTTTCGGTGGGGGACCCGACGACGGTCGCGGCCGCACCGCAGATCTTCGTGGCTTCCTCGCTCGCCGAACGCAGTGGCGCAACCGATCTCGCGTCGTGCGCGCGGTTGCCCGAGGGGCTGCCGGTGGTGACCGCGTCAGCACCGGATCCCGGTGTGGTCGCGGCGTTCTCGACGGCGGGCTGCCGGCTGGGGCCCACCGAGATCCTCGGATCCACTACGGCCGTGGTCGACCGCGTGGCCTCGGGAAGCGCGCTGGGCATCCTCAGTCCGCTCGACGTCGACGGTGGAGATGCCGGCGCCGCGGCAACCTCGCTGCAGGCGTTGACCGTCGCCACCACCACGACCGGACCCAGGGCGCAAGATCTGGTACCGGTGTACCGGACTGCAGCCCTGAGCCGTGATCAGGTGAAGGCGATCAACAAGGTGGCCGGCGAACTGACCACCGCAGACCTCGCCGCCATGGCGGGCAAGGCCCGATCAGGTGCGAACCCGTCGGACCTCGCCGCCACCTGGTTGGCCGAACACGGGTTATAGGTTCGCTCCCAGCGGGCTTTGGCCATCGGGCTCAGTGGGCTTTGGCCATCAGGTAGCCCGTCGCCTTACCCATGAACCACTGGTACTTCGATGCGACGACCCGAACCCAGAGGTCGAGGGCGATCGCGTCGGCACCGACGAGTACCCGGGCCTTGTTCTTCTTGACTCCCTTGATGATCACGTCGGCCGCATCTTCCGAGGTCATTCGGGCGAGGTACTTGTCGAACAGTGCCGCAGTGCTCTTCTGGTCGTGACCGCCGGACACGGTGGCATTGCGAGCGATGGCCGTCTTGATGCCGCCGGGGTGCACACAGGTCACCTTGACCGGATGCTTGGCGACGATCATCTCCTGGTTGAGTGCCTCGGTGAAGCCGCGTACCGCGAACTTCGCCGCGTTGTAGGCCGACTGGCCCGGTTCGGCGAGCAGGCCGAACAGTGACGACGTGTTGACGATGTGTCCGTCGCCGGAGGCGATGATGTGCGGCAGGAATGCCTTGGTGCCGTTGACGACTCCCCAGAAGTCGACGTCCATCACGCGTTCGATGTCTTTGAACTCCATCTTCTCGATCTCGCCGGTATGTGCGATGCCGGCGTTGTTGAAGATGACGTTGACCGTTCCGTAGTGCGCCACGACGGTGTCGGCGTACTCGAGCATCGCTTCACGCTCGGCGACGTTGAGGAGCTGGCTGTGCACCTGGGCGCCCGTCTCGCGCACGAGTCGTTCGGTCTCCTCCAGGCCGGCCGGATTCATGTCGGAGATGGCCAGTTTCGCGCCTTGGTGACCCAGTTTGACCGCGAGGTCGCGACCCATGCCGGAGCCGGCGCCGGTGATGACCACGACCTTGTCCCGAAAGCTTTTCATGTGTTCTCCTCGATTCTTTGAAACGACGTGCGCGGGCCGGCTCAGACGGTGGCGTCGACGGTGTTGCCGGCGGCGTTCCCGGCGGCGATGGCAGCAGGTGTGTCTCGTCGGACATCGTAGGCGGCAACGTCGAAATTCCTTGTCGCCCTGCGGAAGTTGAACGTGAACCCGGGCCACAGCGTGGTGATGTTGCCGTGGTCGTCCTTGTACCAGGAAGCGCAACCTCCGTTGACCCACACGCTGTTGCGCAGATCGTGCTGAATGCCGGCGTTGTACTCACGCTGCCGGGCAAACTGCACGTCACTGCGTGTGATGCCTTGCGCACGAACGGTTTCCAGGTATCCGACGAGGTAGTTCAGCTGGGACTCGATCATGTAGACCATCGACGTGTGGCCAAGGCCGGTGGACGGCCCCACCATCAGGAACATGTTGGGGAACCCGTGCACCGTGGCACCCTTGTACGCCTGCATGCCGATCTCGTCCCACACCGCGGCCAGGCTGCGGTCGTCGGCGCCCTCGATGACGTCGAAGACCGGTGAGTCGGTCACGTGGAATCCGGTGGCGACGACGATCGCGTCGACCTCGCGGGCGGTGCCGTTGGCGGTGACGATGCCGGTGGCGGTCACCTCGGCGATTGGGTCGGTGACCAGGTCGACGTGGGACCGGTTGATCGCCGGGTACCAGTCATTGGAGCGCAGGATGCGCTTGCAGCCGACCTGGAAGGTCGGGGTGACCTTGCGGCGCAGTTCGGGATTGCTGATGGTGCGGTTGATGTTGCCGCGGCAGACCAGCTCGATCGGCTTGAGTGCCTTGGGGGAGTAAGTGAGTCCGAAAGCGGTGACCTCATTGAGCGCGTAGATGCCGGCGCGCACGGCCTTCATGTAGCCGGGAACGTTGGCGAATGCCCACTTCTCGGCATCGGCATAGGCGCGCTCGGTGCGCGGCACGATCCACGGTGCGGTGCGCTGGTAGACGTCGAGGTGGGAGACCTTCTTGACCAGTGACGGCACCACCTGGATGGCCGATGCGCCGGTACCGATCACCGCGACCCGCTTGCCGGCGAAGTCGTAGCTCGAGTCCCAGCGCGCGGTGTGGATGATCTTGCCACCGAAGTCGTTGATGCCCTTGATATCCGGCAGATTCGGCTCGCACAGCGGTCCGATCGCGCCGATCATGAACTGCGCACGGAACTGCGCCTGCTCGCCGTCGCGCTCGGTGTCGATGATCCAGCGCAGCGAGGCCTCGTCCCAATGCGCGCGGGTGACCTCGGTGCGGAATCGTGTCTTGGCGGCGATCGAGTACTTGTCGGCCACACCGTTGATGTAGCGGTGGATCTCCGGCTGGTGCGAGTAGGAACGCGACCAGTTGGGGTTCTGCTCGAACGAGTACGAGTAAAGATGTGACGGCACGTCGCAGGCCGCGCCGGGGTAGGTGTTGTCTCGCCAGGTCCCGCCGAAGTCCTGACCGCGGTCGAGGATGACGAGGTCGTCGAACCCACGCTGGGTGAGCTTGATGGCGGCACCGAGGCCGGAGAAGCCGGCGCCGATGATGGCGATCTGAACATCAGTTGTTGGCATGGTCACACTGTAAGCCGCTTACTGACTGATCGTCAATAGCGTATTGAACGCCGGTCAATAGTCGCATAGACTTCAGGGCGTGACGCAGGCGAAACGAACTCGGATGAGCCCGGCCGCGCGCCGTGATCAGCTCCTCGAGCTCGGTCTACAGATGGTCGCAGACCGGCCGCTCGAGGATGTCTCGATCGATGCGATTGCCGAGGAAGCGGGCGTCTCGCGTGCTCTGCTCTTCCACTATTTTGCCTCCAAGCAGGACTTTCACGTCGCTATCGCCCGCGCGCAGGGCGAACAGATGCTCGCGCTGACCGCGCCTGATCCCAGCCTCGGCGACCCGATCTCGATCCTCGCAGCGTCGTTGTCGGCCTTCGTCGACTATGTCGAGGAACATCGCACGGCGTACACCGCCTTCCTGCGCGGTGCCGCCAGCGCAGACCCGTCGATGCGTGCCGTCGTGGACGGCACCCGGACCGCCATGGTCGACCGCATACTCGAGTACGCACCCGCATTGGGCATCGAGGTGACCCCGCTGGTCCGGGTGGGCACGTTCGGGTGGGTGGCGTTCGTCGAAGAGGTCACCATCAGTTGGCTGACCGATCAGAACATCACTCGCGACGAACTCCTCGAACTGATCACCGGATCACTACCGGCGTTGGCGTCGACGTTTCCGGTGGCGGTCGCGCCGGCCGACTAGCGATCATCGTCGATGGCGCTCAGGGCGGGGAGCCAGGAGCTCATGGTGGCCCGCCACGATGTGCTCCATTCATCCGGAAAGCATCGCCGTAGGCAGTCGATCATGATCGGCACAGCGGTCGACGCGCCCGGGGATGCGCCCAGCAATCCGGCGATCGAGGAATCGGAGCTGACCACAAGTTCCGTACCCTGCTGGATCACCCCGATCCGACGGCGATCCGGCGTGATCAGTTGTGCGCGTTGACCCGCGGCGATGAACTCCCAGTCCGAGGGTTCGGCCTGTGGGTAGAACCGTTTGAGCTGAGCGAACTTTCGGCCTGGCCTCGCCGCCAGTTGCCCGATCAGATAACGGATCAGCCCCACATTTGTGGCGATCGCTGTGAGGATTACCGCGATGTTATGCCAGCGCATGGTGGTGAAGAAGTCGCTCCAACGGCCGTGTTTCAGCAGCTTGGTGCTGAATGTCGCGTACGGGCCGAACATGAGGTGATCGGCGCCATCCACCACCCGCCGATCCAGGTGGGGGACCGACATGGGCGGTGCGCCCAGCTCGGCCTGACCGTAGACCTTGGCGTTGTGACGATCCACGACGCGAGGCCGGGAGCATCGGAGGAAGGCCGCTCCCACGGGCAAGACGGCGTAGCCGTGAACCTCCTCAACCCGTGCGCGCTGTAGTAGTCGTAGCGAGTATCCCCCGGCGCCGACGAATACTTTGCGGCTGCGAATATGGAAGTCGCCGTGCATATTCCGGCCTCGAATCGACCACGTCCCGTCGGGCTCCCGGCGGACGCGCCGGACCTCGTGGCCGAGACGGATCTCTCCGCCCGCGGCGGCGATGATGGCGCCGAGTTGTTTGGTGAGTGAACCGAAGTCGACGTCGGTGCCCTCCCTCACGCGCGTCGCGGCCACCGGCTCATGAAGGGAACGCCCCTCCATCACTAGCGGTGCCCACCGCGCGATGACCTCTGGATCGTCGGTGAATTCCATTGCAGTGAAATCTGATTCGTTCACAAGTGTGGTGTGTCGGCGTCGCAAGTACTCCACATCGTGCTCGCCGAAGACCACGGTGACGTGTGGCGTGGTGTGGATGAACCCCTCCGGTTCGAGCAGCCCCGACGCGGTGAGATGTGACCACCACTGCCGGCTCAATCGAAACTGCGCGGCGATGGTGGTCGGCTTGGAACCGTCGTCCGGGTCGGGCATGTAGTTCAGCTCGCAATACCCGGAGTGACCAGTGCCTGCGTTGTTCCACGGATCGGTGCTCTCGGTGGCCAGAGCGTGCGATCTCTCGAGCACCACGATCTCGAGACCGGGATCGAGGAGCGCGAGCATCGAGCCGAGGGTTGCCGACATGATTCCGCCGCCGATGAGGATCGCGTCGACGAGGGGTGTGGGCTGCGCTGGCTTCACGGCACGGTGGCGTGTGGGTTGCTGACGTGGCATGCACACACTCTTGCGGCGCGTATATCGATCCGTCCAATGAATGATTGTGGTTATATGATCCGAATATGGATAATTTGTCCGATGGTCGGTTTGTGTCGTCCGCCCAGCTGGCTCCACAGCTGCGTGCTGTCGTGGCGCTGGCGGACCACGACGGACACATGACAGCGGCGGCCGACGACCTCGGTATTCCGCAGTCGTCAATGAGTCGGCGCATCAGCGCGTTACAGTCCATGCTCGGAGTTCCGCTGCTGATCCATCAGGGACGCACGGTGCGGCTGACCCCACAGGCACGCCGATTGGCCACCCGATGCCGTGCGTCGCTCGACGAGCTGGATCGCGCCGTCGCGGAGATCGTGGGAGAGGCCGACAGCGATCGTGGAACCGTGCGCTTCGGGTTTCCGTTGACCATGGGGTCGGGACGCATCCCCGATCTCTTGGCGGAGTTCAGGACTCGCAATCCGGGAATCCGGGTGGTCCTCAAACAGGCACACGGTGCGGAACTCGAAGCCGACCTCCTACGCGGCGATCTGGATCTAGCGGTTGTCATTCCAGAGCCGAGCCGCTTGAACCACAGACCCATCGCCACCCAACCGATCTGTGCGGTCGTGCCCACGGGGCATCACCTCGCACACCGAGACAGTGTTCCGATCGGCATGCTCGACGGTGAGATCTTCATCGCCAATCCGGCCAACTACAACCTCCGTCAGGCTACCGAGAAGTGGTGTCGCGAAGCAGGTTTCATTCCCGACGTCGCACTCGAGGTGACCGAGTTCGCCACGATTCGTGAACTCGTCAGCCGCCGATTGGGTATCGCACTGCTCCCTCACGACGAACGTTCGGTTCCCGGAGTGACTGAAGTTCCTCTGGCCGGACGAGGCCACACCCGGACGGTGTCGCTGGCGTGGAGCACCACCACCCACTCCGCGCCCACCCGCAAACTCGACGACTTCCTGGTCAGCCATTGGGATCGCTGAATTCGGACCAACCGATTCGGCGGCCGACGGCGAGGTGGCAATGCGGTCGGACGGACTGATTACCGCGAACTCAGCTGGTTCCCGCGAACGTAGTTACGGTCGCGCGAACCAGCTGGAGTCGCGGGAGCCTATGGCGCGGCGACCAGGCCGTCGTCGGCCACGGCGGGGGACACCGTTCGGCGGGCAGCGCTCCGCAGTGTCATGGTCACGTCGTCGAGAAATGTCGCCATGGTTCGACGCGCGACCGCCGTGTCCGGGTACCGGGTGCGTAGTGCCAGTCCGCGATCGGTGCGCGAGATCCAGAACTGTGCGTCGTCGGCGGTGGTGGCGTTGGAGATGTGGTGGGCACCGATGTCGTCGTGCCGGCCGGCGCCGGGCAGGCCCCGGTAGTCGATGTAGGAGACCATGAAAATGTCCGACCGTTCCTGCCGGAACCCGCCGGTGGCGGCCAGAACCTGCGGAATCGGTACCTCTCCCAGTCGAACTGCGCGTCGCAGAGCCGGTCCGGTACGATGAACGGTTTCGATGAGATCGCCGGTGCTGATCACCTGCAGTGGCGCGTTGGTGGTGAACCAGCCGACCGCGTGCCGCCAGCGTTCCGCGCGTCGGGTGTGCATCGGGAACAGCAGCGACATCTGCGGCCCGCCGCCGGCGCGGCGCACCGCATCACCCATGGCCGCGACGACACCTGCGAACGGGCTGGCGCCGTTACGCCGACAGAACGTGGTGAATCGCTCGGCCTCGTCGTCGTCGAGCACCTCGCGAACATCGGTTCGCTGACTGGCGGACTCGCCCGCCGCCACGCCGAGATCGAGCGGGAATGAGGGCAGCCGGTTGTCGTGGGAGTCGAAGAACCGCAACCACTCCCGCATCTGTGGGTCGGCGAGTGAAACCTGCGCCGCCGTGCTCTCGGCCGCACAGAAGTCGACGAAGTCGCCGCACATCGGCAATTCACCGGCACCGATCTCCGGCCCGTCATGGTAGAGCCGGTGCAGATCGTTGATCACGATCGAGATCGAGTACGCGTCGACATGGGAGTGATCGAATCCGCAGATGATCGTCGACTCGGCTTCGCGGTCGATGGCGCCGAGCAGGAAGGCGGGAAAGCCGAACGGCCGACATGCGGCATCGAGCTGGGACCACAGGAGGTCGCGCATGGCTGCATGGCCGGTCTCATATGCCACTGATCGCGGGATCACCCGTAACTGCGTGGGGTCGTGAGAGGCTCGCGTGATGCCGCCCGGGGTGATGCCATCGGGGGTGCGGTCGAAGGCGCTGTGCAAGGTGCCGTGCCGGTTGATCAGTGCATGGTAGGCGGCGCCGAGCGCAGCTCGATCGATTCGGCCGGGAACGGTGAAAGCTGCTGCCAACCAGACGGTTTGATCATTCGACCCGGCCAGGTGGACACTCTGATTGAACGAGGGCGCGATGGCCGATGGCTGCGGCGTGCTCGACGAACAGTCCACGTCCCAGATCACCAACTCGCCGGGGTCCGGCTCGTAGTTGTCGATGGTGGTGACCTGCACGTCAGTCCTCTCTGTCGACGACGTCGCCGGAGACGAGCACGGCGTCGGCGAAATCTGATTCTTCGTAGGTGCGCCCGGGAATCGGACGGTCGCCGTTGCGGGCGATGTCGCGGAACACGCCACGCAGGTGCCGGAAGTATCGCTGCGTTTGCTCTCGGGCGAATGGGGTGGCCGGTATCTGGCTACCGATATACAGCTCCTCGGCGTCACGGTTGATCCACATCGACGCGTTCGCGGTCCGACCCTCGCCGGTGAACATCACCGCATTGCGGTACTCGGGGCGATCTTGTCCGGGGAACCATCGAAAGTCGATGTAGGACAGCATGTTGGGTACGGTCACCACTGCTTCCGGGGTGGCGCCGGCCGCTGCCAACGCAGTCAGTGCCGCCGCAGTCGGCACACTGCCGAGTTCCTTGGCGCGGCGTCGTCCTGACTGCGCCGGGGCGATGAGGTCAGAGAAACACGTCACTCCGGCGACGCCGAACTCGACGGGCGCGAACGAGCAGAACCACCCCTGCGCGGTGGCGAATTTCGGCGCCACCGCCCGGGTGTTCAGCACGGTCATGGCGAAATAGTCGTCGGCTCCGCCCAATTCGTGATCGGTGATGGCGACCGCGGCATAGACGCCGTCGATGAACTTGCCGCCCGCCGCGGCGCAGGCCGTCTCGAAGGCCGACAGTTCGTCGCTGTCGAGAATGCTGACCGCGAACGGGGCCACCGGAGCGCTTTCGCCGGGTGCGAGCCCGAGGTCGAGCGGGAAACGGGGCATCTGAAAATCGTGCCCGGCGAACAATTCCTGCCACGCGTTGCTCTGCGGGGTACCGGCGAGGTGTGCCCCGGTGATTGCGGCCTCGAGTGCCACATACTCCAGATACCCACCGTTGCCATCGATCTCATCGTTGAGTCCCTCGTCGTCAAGGCCGTGATCGTCAAGGCCCTGATCGTCCAGACCATCGTCGCGTCGGTGACGGTGGTACAGCTCGACGATCTCTTCGAGTGCCAACGCTTGTGAGACCCCGTCGGAGATGGCGTGATCGCACCCCAGGAACAGTGCAAAGCTGTTCTCGGCGACAATGGCGCCGAATGCGAAGCCGGGGAAGGATTCTGCCGATGCCTCCAGCTCGAATCGGTTGCGTAGATGATCGGTGATGTCCTCGGGTGTGTCGAGCACGCCGTCGTCGGACACCATGAATTCGATATCGGCGCCGTCGACGAGATGCCCGGTGACCTGCTGGTCGGAGATGCCGAACCACAAGCGCAGCACCGGATGTCGGCGGACAAATGATTCCAGCGCACGACTCAGGGCCGAGGTGTCCGGGGAGCCGGGCAATTCGATGCCCGACCCCAGGTAGGCGGTGTGCGGATGGCCTGCCTGGCGAGCGACGTGACTGCCCCGAATGTGGTTCTCGGCCAGAAATCCCACCGGACCATCGAATTCCGTTGTGGCGGCGGCGATTGCCGAGCAGCGTTGGGTCGGCGACCAGCGCAGTGCGTGCCCTGGTGTCGGCGACCAGGATCCCAATGAGGTGATCTTCATTGATTCGTGTCCTCTCTGGCCTCAGGCGGTCCGGATCGTCGGGGTCCGGTCATCGCATGCGTAGTAGTGCTCGAGAGCGAGATCGGTTCCCGCAGAGGCGACTGTTCGCAGAATCGTGGCGACGAGGCCGGTGAACCGATCGACGATGTCGGTGGCGATGGGCGAGTCCGGATAGCGTGCGGACAGGGTGATGCCGGTGGGCACCCGGGCGATCCATAGGTACACCTCCCGGTCGGAGTATGACGCGCTGCGTAGCGTATGGGCGTGCATGGCCGGCCAGTCGGCCGCACCCGGCACCCGCCGCATGTCGAGGTAGGAGGCGACGAACTGGGGTTCATCTGCGGCGCCGAGGATTTCGCTCACCCTGCGGTGCGGTGCCCGCGAGACCTCACGGGCCGCGGCGATCCCGTACCCCGTGGCATGCAATGCGTCGGTGAAGGTCTCGGCGTCGGTCAGGTCCACTTCGAGCGGGCCCAGACCGACATACCACCCGATCGACAGCAGGAACCGGGGCTCATGGCGCGTGTGCCACGGCATCACCAGTTGCAGCAGAGGATTGTTGGTCATCGTCCGGTGGGCGAGGGCGATCGCGGCGAACACCGCTGCCTGGGTACCCACGCCGTGTGTGCGGGCGTGGGCGCTGATCGCGTCGGCTTCGGCAGCGTCGGCGACGTACTCGGAGTATCCGCGTTGCGGCCGTGGCGTCGCCGGCTCGTCAGTTTCGAGGCTCGACGGACCAGATGCCACCGACAACGGTGTCGTCGAGGGTGCCTGTGCGGCCAGAAAACGCCGCCAGGAACCCACCGCCGGATGCTCGTCGGTCAACTCGAGGCCGGTGCGCCGGTCGTCGCAACTGAAGTCGACGTGGCTGCCGACCTCGGGCAACTCGGCGGCGGTTCGGTCGATCTCGGCGCGATAGAGTACGCAGATCTCGTTGATGGACAGCATGATCGAATAGGCGTCCATCACGACGTGGTCGGCGGCGAAGACCACAGCGAACCGATCGTCGGCCGACACCGACGACAGTGAGGTGATACTGGCGACCCGGACGTGCGGCCAGGTCAGCGGCGAGAGGTGCTCGTCGAAGGACCTCGTGAGGATCTGCGTGACCTGAGTGCCCGATTCGACGTGTCCGATCATCTCGGCGTCCATGGTGAGATCTGCGGCGCGGCAGGTGCGCCGGCCGATGGCCAGGTCGGCAATGGTCAGGAAGGCCTCGTGACGAATCATCCAGCGCTGTAACGCTCGACGCAGGCACTCGGGATCGTACCGTCGGTTGATCTCGAAAACTGCTCCCAGCCAAGATGTTTCATTCGATCGGCGGTCGGTTCGCGAGCGGAGCGCGGCCTCGTGGTCGTAGGTAAGGGGTCGTGGGTCGCTGGTCCAGTGCTGCGGATCGGATTCAGTGGCGGGGACCCATTCGGTGACGATGCCACCAGGTAAAGGGTAATCGTACAGCTCGGTGAACTTCATACCTCTCCAGTCACTTGCTCGGCGCAATGGTGGCCAACGTCGTCGCTGCGACAGAATTGAATCCATAAGTGTTGCGGGATAACGGATTACGAGGTTGGGTCATGCGCATCATTGCGTAGAAAAGTAGTTCGCGGCAGCGCGACTACTCCTGATGACGCCTGGATCTACCAATGACCATAGGTCAGATCATTTGCAAGACGCACGACGAAAGTGTAGTGACGTTCCTCACTGCAAACAATCCATTGCCGAATGTGGCACGAAGTCACAATCGAGGGCTTTTCTCTGCATTGATCGACAATTGGAAATTGTATTTCGCGGAGTTCTCTCAACCCGTGTGATCCGGGTAACGCGAGCTCAGGACTAGTGTTGGTCTTCATAGGCGTCGTCAAAACTGCTGTGTGGCAGTCATATTCGGTGTCATAACAGTGTTCAGTTACTGTTGAGGTTGACTTGAAACCTTGCATGGCACGCACTGGTCGCTTATCGTGGGCTTTGATGTTGAGCAGACCTAAATAACTATCAACTGATCTTTTCTCGCTGATTTACGGGTGTTCCCGGTTCCGGTTTTCCCTTGGGAAAAATGGTTCGTCTGCCAGAAATGTGTTCCTCCGGAAATTGTTGAGTACGGAGATTGTGTTCGCGGTTCGCATGTTTTGGTTCATGATTCGCGAAAAGAGCTGCCTGTCCAGAGTTCGCGCGTTCGGCGCGAATGGCCACCTCTCCCATGGGAAGTGACGATGACGACCACCACTGCGATCGAGGCCGTCGGGCTGAGTAAGACCTTCGGCGGTTCTCGCGCCGTGGATTCCGTGGATCTGACGGTTCCGGCAGGCACCGTCTACGCGCTACTGGGCACCAATGGCGCCGGAAAGACCACCACGGTGCGCATGCTGGCGACGCTGACCCGCCCGGACTCCGGGCAGGCACGAATCTTCGGCTACGACGTCGATCGGCAGGCATCGTCGGTCAGATCGTTGATCGGTGTGACCGGCCAGTACGCGTCGGTGGACGAGGACCTGACCGCGCGCGAGAACCTGGTGATCTTTGGTCGACTCGTGGGTGCCTCCTCGCGCGGTGCCCGACTTCGAGCGGTCGACCTTCTCGACGAATTCTCGCTGACCGCCGCCGCTGACCGGCCCGTCAGGCACTTCTCCGGCGGCATGCGCCGACGTCTCGACCTGGCCGCCTCGCTCATCACACGCCCCCGACTGCTCTTTCTCGACGAGCCCACTACCGGCCTCGACCCGCGGACACGCGCCCAGATGTGGGACACCGTGCGCCGGTTGGTGTCCGAGGGCTCCACCGTGCTGCTCACCACTCAGTATCTCGACGAGGCAGACGAACTCGCCGATCACATCGCCGTCATGGACCGCGGCCGCGTCGTCGCCGAGGGTACCGCGACCGACCTCAAGTCCCGGGTGGGGGAGAACGCGGTGAAGCTCACCCTGCACGACCCCACTCAGGCTCGTGACGCGGTCCCGCTCTGCGCGGGTTTCGCGCGCGGCGACGTTGTGCTGGAAGGGAACCCGCCGAGGGTGGTGATCCCGATGCCCGACATCGACGCGCTACCGGACCTGCTGATGAGGCTGCGCACCGCCGACATCCGCCTCGACGCGGTCAATGTCGAGCGACCGAGTCTCGACGAGGTCTTCTTCGCACTGACCGACGGCGGACGACCGGCATCGACAAGCGGCGCACAGACAACTCGCGATGGAGACGCCGCATGACCAACCTTCGCCCCATGGACACCACTCCGACCACGGTCAGCGCCGATGATCCGATCGCACAGACGGTCTCGCCGCGAGCAGCGATCGGCCAATCGATCACCATGACCTACCGCGGTCTGCTGAAGATCAAGCACAATCCACAGCAGTTGTTCGACGTGATCGTGCTGCCGATCGTTTTCACCGTGATGTTCTCGACCATCTTCGGCGGTGCGATCGCCGGAACGGTGGAAGCCTATCTGCCGCTGCTGATTCCGGGAGTGCTGGTGCAGGTGGCGGTGGCCGCATCGGTGGTCACCGGAGTGCAGCTACGCGAAGACCTCGATCGCGGTGTTTTCGACCGGTTCAAATCACTGCCCATCGCGCGGATAGCGCCGCTGGCCGGCGCGCTGTTGGCCAACGCGGTTCGCTACGTGGTGGCCACGGTCATCACCGTCGTGGTGGGAATGGCGATGGGCTACCGACCGCACAGTATTGCCGGACTCGCCGCGGCGTGCGCGCTGATCGTGGTGGTCGCCTTCACGTTGAGCTGGATCTTCGCGCTGCTGGGAGTGCTGCTGGACAAAGCGTCGACGGTACAAGGCGTGTCGATGCTGGTCCTGATGCCGCTGACCTTTGTGTCCAACGCACTGGTGCCGATCGACACGATGCCGGGGTGGGTCCGGACGCTGGCATCGATCAACCCGGTCTCACACCTGGTGTCGGCCGCGCGCGCCCTCGCTGCCGGCGATCCCGCCGCCGTCCAGGTGGCCTACACACTGATCGGCGCGGCCGCCGTTCTCGCGATCTTTGTGCCCGTGACCCTGCGAACCTACATGCGAAGGACGTGACATGACCGCGACCGTGCCCGTCAACACCACCGAGCCCGTGAACGTCGTTGAGCCCGTGAATGGCGCTGTGCCCATGAATGGCGCTGTGCCCGTGAATGACGCTGCGCCCGTTGGCTCCAAGCTCGCGCCGGCCCTCACCCTGTCGGTGGTTGTCCCGGCGTTCAACGAGCAGGAGGTGATCGGGGAGTGCCTGCGGCGCCTCGTCGCCCAGGGCGATGCCATCACCGAGATCGTCGTCGTCGACAACAACAGCACCGACGACGGAATGCAGGTGGTGGCGCAGTGGGCGCAGCAGTACCCGCACATTCGGATGGTGAGTGAGTCCACGCAGGGATTGGTTTTCGCGCGCAATCGCGGATTGGACTCTGCCACCGGCGATCTCATTGCCCGGATCGACGCCGATACACGCGTCGGCGAGGAGTGGGCGTCGACGATCATCGAGTTCTTCACCGCCGACACTGACGAGCGGTGGGCGGCCCTGTGTGGTCGCGGCGAGGCCTACGGTGTTCCGTTCGCCGGGAAGTTCGACAAGTGGAAGATCCGTGTCCACCCACTCAAGCAGCTGACCGGTAAGAACCGGAGTGTTGCCGTCGGTGACGTGCCGGCGACCGATGTCGCGGTGACCGAACTGCCGGTGCTCTACGGGTCCAACATGATCCTGCGACGCGCGACATGGCAGCAGATCAGGGATCGGGTCAGTATGCGCCGCACCGTCTTCGAAGACGTCGACATGGGTCTGTGCGTGCAGGACATCGGCGGACGCAACGCCTTCCTGTCGTCGCTGACCGTGGGTGTCTCGCCACGCCGGATGGAGTCCGGAGTGGCGTCCTTTGTTCGGTACATGAGCTTTCTGCCCCGAACGTTCGCGCTGCACCGCAGATATGGCTTCGCGCTCGGCGCGGGTGCGGTGTACGTTCCGGCGCTGACCGTGCTCCACGCGGCCCGGTTGGTCGCGCTGCGTACCTACGACGTCGAGTCGGGACGTTTCGACCCGCGAAACCTGCTGCGCGCGAAGCCGGATCGGATTCTGCCGTGAGAATTGCGTTCGCGATCAATGGAACCCGCGGCGATGTGCAACCCGCGCTGGTGCTGGCGCACGCGCTGACCGAGCGCGGTCACCACGTGCGGATCGGCGTACCACCGAACATGGTGACCTTCGCCCGGCAATGTGGCGTTGACACCGTCACTCTCGGCCACGACACGCGTGAGCACATGGCACAGGTGCGCCGTATCCGCGCGGCTGCCGGACGCAATCCGATTCGACGACTGCGGGCCGTGCTGGCCACCCGCGACGCAGGGTGGGCAGAGATGGTCGCCGATATCGGGGCGGTGACCGAGGGCGCCGACGTCTTGGTGACGGGTTTCGTCACCGAGCAGATCGCGCTGGCCTACGCCGACGCCCGGCGAATCCCGCTGGTGTCCCTGCACCACGCGCCGGTGCGCCCCAACCGTTCGGTCGGCCCGATGCCCGGGTTGCCCCTTGGAGACGGGCCCCGATCGATTCGGGCGCAGTGGGCGGTTGTCGAGACACTCATGTCGACGCTGACCCGACGGCGCGAGAACCGGTTGCGCAGCGCGTTGGGATGCCCGCCGGCGCGCGGTTCGTTGTTCGCTCGCCTGCGACGCACCCCCGGCGTGGAGATCCAGGCCTATGATCCGCTGTTCTGTCTCGACTCAGATGCGCTCTGGCGTAAGCACTCCCGGACCCGTCACCGCCCGGTCACCGGCTTCATCGGGCTGCCCGAGGCGCTGCGGAACCGTCTCACGAACACCCGAGCCGATCGTGAGCTCGACGCCTGGCTGGCGGCCGGTGACCCGCCGGTGTACGTCGGTTTCGGCAGCATGCCGCTGCGCGATCCCGATGCGCTGCATGCCGCGGTCCGCGGCGTCGCGCAGGAACTCGATGTCCGAATCCTGGTGTGCCTCGGGTGGAATGACGTGTCCGACGGCCCGTCGCTCACCTCGACCGACCGCATCCGATTCGAATCCGCCGTCGACCACCATGCGGTGTTCTCCCGATGCGCCGCCATCGTCCATCACGGCGGCGCGGGCACCAGCGCCGCCGCGCTGCGGGCCGGTCGGCCCTCCGTGATCTGCTGGTACGGCTCCGATCAACCGTTCTGGGGTGAGCGATTCGAGCACCTCGGGATCGGTGTCAGCATGCCCGCGAGCCGCCTCGACGCCGGCACGCTGACCGCGGCGGTACGCACAGCGCTGTCACCGGAGTTGAGGCGCCGCGCGCTGGACTCCGCGAACACCATGACCGGCAACACCGAAGCGATCACCCGCGCCGTCGAATTGATCGAGGAGGCAACGCAATCGGGGCATCCACTCGACCGGCCGACCACTCGGCGACTGAGGCTGGTCGCATGACCATCACCCCGACCGTGCCGGATACCGTCACCGAGGTGAGCGCTGCGCCGCGCACTGCGACACGACTGGCCGATGAAGACGCGACCTACTGGCTGATGCGCGAGGGACTCGGCTGGACCGTTGTGCTGCAACTACTCTGGCAGGTCCCCGGTGGCCTCGACGACACGGTGATCGACGCCTTCGCCGAGCGGCTGCGACACGGCCGTCTGCACCGGCGGCTCCTCGCGCCCCGGTTGCGAGGGGCGCGACCGCAATGGGTCGAATCCTGCGAGGCGTCGCGGGCGATCATCGACACCGACGCGATCTCCGACGACACCATCGACGGCTGGGCGGTCGACGAGATGGACCACGCCGACCTCGATGCCGCCGAGGGCCGCTGCTGGCGACTGCGCGCCGCCCCCACCGCGGGCGGGGACACCGTGATCTCCCTGTGCGCCCTGCATCTGGTGACCGACGGTCGAGGTCTCGTCGACTCCGCGGCGACCGCACTCAGTGGACTCACGGATCCACCCGTCGAAGAACGTGGTGCGCGTCCGGAACCTCCGCGTAGTGGCTCACTGCGCGCCGACGCACGTGACGCGCTTGGACAACTCGGTGCCGCCGCCGCGGGTCTGGGCCGGGCAATCCGCAGTGCCCGTGCGGATTCGGCCGACGGCACACCACCCGATCCGCGTCCGCCGCGCGCACCGATGGCCGACCGCGCCCCACAGGCGAGGCCATCCTGGGCGACGGCCACCGTGCCGGCCGACGAGTGGGATCGGGTCGCGCAGACACACGGCGGAACGGCAAACACCCTGTTCGTGGCCGTCGTCGCAGGTCTGCTGCGGTCGAGTGGCTATGCGGCGCCAGGAATTCCGGTGAAGGTGGGGGTGCCGGTGGACCGGCGACTCGGCGCCGACGACGACCGTGCCAACGCCACCGCCGGGGTCTCGGTGATGCTGTCGGACGGTCCGGCCCCCGGCCGCGATCTCACCGGGCTCCGTGCGCTCTGCAAGGACGCGTTCGTCCGGCTGTCGCAGGGCCGTCGGGCGCCGGCAGTCCATCTGCAACCGCTGATCTGGCTCCTGCCCACCCGGTGGGTGGTGGCCGCGGCGACCGCGGGGTCGGGGATGCCCGACGCGGTGACCTCCAATCTCGGTGACGTACCGGAGGCCGCGATGATGATCGGCGGCCGCCGAGCCCGGCACCTGGCCTTCCGCGGCATCGCCGACGGCGTGAAATCGGCTGGACCGCATCGCTTCGGGGATGGTGTGCAGTCGTGGTTGGTGCGCACCGGTGACGAGGTGACCTTCAGCGCCGTCGCGTTCGACGAACTCAGCTTCCCCGGCGATCGGCTCCACAAGCTGCTCGCCGACCAACTGGCGGCCTGGAGCCTGCCCGCAACCATCTGGTGAGGAGAACCATCGTGACCGAAACGCTGCGCGTCACCGGCGCCGACGAGTCCTACCTGCTGGCCGAAGACCTGTTCGGGATCGGCTCACCCATCCAGTACCTGTGGGTGTTCGACGACGACCCGGGCGACGATGCCATTGACGAACTACGCATGGCCGTCGCCGGCGGCTCACTGCACCGTGCGGTGGTCCGGACCGCCGTGCCGGCGGCCCGACATCGCTGGGTGGCCTCCACCATCGCACCCGCGCCCGAGGTCGCCGCCCGGATCGACGACGACGAGATCGGCGCATGGGCCGACGACCGCGTGCGTGCTGCGCGGCTGCGGCCCGCCGAAGGATCCGGTTGGCGGATCGAATCGGCCATCACCACCAGTGGCCGTCGGGTCATGTCGCTGACCATCTCCCATATGATCTCCGACGGCCACGGGATCTACCGCGCTCTCGCGGCCGCCTCGGCGGGCACCGATCGTGTGTTGCCGCCACCGGTGCGAGCCACCGATCGGCGGATTCTGCGTGAGGACCTTGCCGACGCGGCCGGACAGCTGCGTGCGGCGCTTCGGTCCTCTCGGATTCTGGTACGCGAGGCATTCGCGCAGCGTCGGAAAGCCAAGCAGGGCAACGAGAAGGACTCTGTGTCGGTTGCCGCCGGGTCACCTCGGTCAGGCGTCGGCAATGATGCTCTCGATGCGCCGGGACCCGACGCCACGCTGGCCATCGTCGACATCGACGCCGCGACCTGGCACGCCACTGCCGCAGAACACGGGGGCACGTCGAACAGCTTGTTCACCGCGCTGCTCGCCGGAATGGTCCGACGATCGGACTTCCCGGAGAACGGGCCGCTGCGGGTGTGCATCGCGGTCAGCACCCGCGACGGCGACACCGATGAGCGGGCCAATGCCTCCGGGGGAGTGTGGATTCGGTTGACCGGACCCGTCGGTCCCGACGACGGTTTGGCCGATATCCGCGCGCTGAGCAAACGCGCCTTCACCGACTACGCGGCCAGCGGTGCGGACATGGTGACCAACAACCTGCAACCGGTGGTGAGGCTGCTGCCGCGTCGGGTGATCAAGAAGATGATGCAGTCGGTACCCGGTCCTGATACCACCGTCTCCAATCTGGGTGTGGTGCCGGATCACGTTCTGCGCCTCGGTGATAGCACTGCGACGTCGTTTGCTGTGCGCGCCCTGGTCGCCGATATGCCGATGGAGCAACGGCGTCGCAGTGGCCCGACGATCGCGGCATGGGCGGTCGAGTACGGCGACCGGATCACGTTGACATTCTTCGGAATCCATCCCGAGTACTTCGGTGATCCGGAGTTGGTGCGCAAGCTGATCGGTGAGGAACTCACCGCGTGGCGGATCGGACACCGATTCTGGTGAGCGGCGGCCACATCGCGGTGGTGCTCTACGGCAGCCGCGGCGACATCCAACCCGGCGTCTGCCTGGCACTGGAACTGGCCGGGCGCGGCCTTCGGGTCACCGCGGTGGTGCCGCCGAACCTCGTCGGATTCGCTCGCGCGGCCGGCGTGGAGTCGGTGGCCGCGATCGGCCTGGACACCCATACCGCGTGGACGTCCGAGCAGGCGAAAGACACTGCACGACAATCGAATCCGGTGACAAAGCTACGCTTCGCGCTCGCTACCGTGCGGGCCGGATTCGCGGCCTTCGACGACTCGATGGTCGAGCTGTTCCTCGCTGACGACGCCCCGCTGTCCGACGTCGACCTCCTGGTGGTGGCGCCGCTGTGTCAGGCGCGCGGTGCCGCGGTGGCGCAGCGGCTCGGCATACCGATGACGGTCCTTCGGTACGGTCCGATGTCGGAGAACGGACTGATCGGCGCGCTACCCGGGATCACCGACAACCTCTCGCCCGCGGCCAAACGGCGATCCTGGCGGTTCGCCGACCGGCTGACCTGGTGGGCAACGGGCTGGAGCGAGAACGCTTTTCGACGACGCATCGGGCTGCGCAACGCCCGAGGCCCGCTGCCACAGCGACTCGACGCCGCCGCCGTGCCGCAGATCCAGGCCTACGACCCGGCGCTGATCCCGGGACTCGACGAGCAGTGGGGACCGATCAAGCCCGTCGTCGGATTCTTCGAACTGCCCGCATCCAGTCGTGCGATGCAGCACACAGCCGACAGCACAAGCGAACTCGACATCTGGCTGAGGTCGGGTTCGGCGCCGCTGTTCATCACTTTCGGCAGCATGCCGCTGCCGGATCCCGACGACGTGGTGGCCACCATCATCGGTGCGGCGCGGCGAGCCGGCTTCACCCGCTGCCTGGTCTCGGCGGGGGAGCGACGCGGTGTGTCGACGGACGACGCCGGCGTATTCTTCGCCGGCGCACTGGATCACGCGTCGATCCTGCCGCGGTGTGCGGCGGCGTTCCACCATGGCGGTGCCGGGACCACCGCGGCGACGCTGCGGGCCGGACTGCCGACCGTGGTGTGTTCGGTGACCGCCGATCAACCCTTCTGGGCGCAACGGGTCACCGAACTCGGCGTCGGTGCGGGACTACGACTCAAGAAGCTCGACGCCGACACCGCCTACCGCGCCCTGGCGGTGGCCGGCGAACCCGACACGCGGGTCGCGGCGGAAATGCTGGCGCAGCGAATGATCTTGCCGGACAAGGCCGTTGCATCGGCCGCAGACAACTGTGTCGCGCAACTCTGACTCCAGTTGCGCGACACAGTGCGACGGTCCGACCGGCGTCAGCCGATCGCTTCGTCGATGATTTCCTGCTGTTCGACGGCGTGCACCTTGCTCGAACCCGAGGACGGAGCCGACATCGGTCGGCGCGAGACCCGGCGCAAGCCCTTGAGCAGATCCGGCAGCATTTCCGGCAGCCACAGGCCGAGGAACGGCCACGGTCCCTGGTTGGCCGGCTCTTCCTGAACCCAGAGGAAGTCCTCGGCGTTCGGGTACTGTTCGAGCGCCTCTTTGAGGCGACGATGCGGCACCGGGTAGAGCTGCTCGATGCGGACGATCGCGACGTCCTCGCGCTGCTCCTTGTCCCGTTTCGCGGCGAGCTCGTAATAGAGCTTGCCGCTCACGAGCAGGACCCGCTTGACCTTGCTTCGATCGGCGTCCGGCGCGGGCTCGGAGACCACTGTGCCGGCGAAGCGGGGATCGTCGATGACCGAACGGAACTTGTCCTGGGTGAAGTCCTCCACCGGCGAGACCGCAGCCTTGTTGCGCAGCATGGACTTCGGCGTGAACACGATCAGCGGACGGCTGATGCCGTCGAGCACGTGCCGACGCAGCAGGTGGAAGTAGCTCGCCGGAGTCGACGGCAGTGCCACCGTCATCGAACCCTCGGCACACAGCTGCAGGAAGCGTTCGATGCGGCCCGATGTGTGGTCGGGGCCCTGTCCCTCGTGACCATGCGGGAGCAGCAGGACCACATCGGAGAGCTGGCCCCACTTGGCCTCGCCCGAGCTGATGAATTCGTCGATGATCGACTGCGCGCCGTTGACGAAGTCACCGAACTGCGCTTCCCACAGCACCAGGGCGTCGGGGTTGCCGACGGAGTAGCCGTACTCGAACCCGACCACCGCGAACTCGCTCAGCGGTGAGTCGTACGCCAGGAAGCGTCCGATCTCGTCGCCCTCGGCCGGCTGGAGGTGATTGAGCGGTGTGTACTCCGAGCCGTTGTCGCGGTCGATGAGCACCGAGTGGCGCTGAGTGAACGTGCCGCGCCGTGAGTCCTGGCCGGAGAGCCGCACGGTGCGACCTTCGATGACCAACGATCCGAAGGCGAGCAGCTCGGCGAATGCCCAGTCGACCTTGCCGTCGCGCGACATCTCGTGGCGGCGGGTCAGCACCGGCTTCACACGCGGGTGCGGGGTGAAGCCGTCCGGGGTGTTGACGAAGGCGTCGCCGATCTGTTCGAGCACCGACTTGTCCACCGCCGTCACCAGTTTGGTCGGCAGCGCCTGATCGGACTCGACCGATTCGCTGGGCTCCGGGCGGTACTTCTCGAGTTCCTTGACCTCGTTGAAGACCCGCTCGAGCTGGCCCTGGTAGTCGCGCAGCGCGTCCTCGGCCTCCTTGGTGGAGATGTCACCACGACCGATCAGGGCCTCGGTGTAGGACTTGCGGACGCCACGCTTGGTGTCGATCACGTCGTACATCGCCGGCTGGGTCATCGACGGATCGTCGCCCTCGTTGTGGCCGCGGCGGCGGAAGCAGACGAGGTCGATGACGACGTCCTTGTGGAAGGCCTCGCGGTAGTCGACGGCGAGCTTGGCCGCCCACACGCACGCCTCGGGATCGTCACCATTGACGTGGAAGATCGGCGCACCGATCATCTTGGCGACGTCGGTGCAGTACTCGGTGGAGCGGGAATGCTCAGGGGCAGTGGTGAATCCGACCTGGTTGTTGACCACGATGTGCACCGTGCCGCCGGTGCGGTAACCGGGCAGCATCGCCAGGTTCAGGGTCTCGGGGACCACACCCTGGCCGGCGAAAGCGGCGTCGCCGTGCAGCATCAGCGGCAGGATGGAGAACTCACCGTCGGTGTCGACGAGGTCTTGCTTGGCGCGGACCAGGCCTTCCAGGACCGGATCGACGGCCTCGAGGTGGCTCGGGTTGGCGGTCAGCGAGACGTTGATCTCGTTGTCGCCGAACATCTGGTAGTACTTGCCCTCTGCACCGAGGTGGTACTTCACGTCGCCGGAGCCGTGCGCCTGCGACGGATTGAGATTGCCCTCGAACTCGGTGAAGATCTTGGAGTACGGCTTGCCGACGATGTTGGCGAGCACATTGAGCCGACCGCGGTGTGGCATGCCGATGACGACCTCACCGAGGCCGTGCTCGGCGCTCTGGTCGATCACCGCATCCATCATCGGGATGACCGACTCGGCGCCTTCCAGCGAGAAGCGCTTCTGCCCAACATATTTGGTCTGCAGGAAGGTCTCGAAAGCCTCCGCGGCATTCAGCTTCGACAGGATGTACTTCTGCTCGGCCACCGGCGGCTTGACGTGCTTGATCTCCACCCGCTCCTGCACCCAGCGCTGCTGCTCGGGTTCGAGGATGTGGGTGTACTCGACGCCGACGTGGCGGCAGTAGGCGTCGCGCAGGATGGAGAGCACGTCGCGCAGCTTCATCTTGGACTGGCCGTGGAAGCCGCCGACGGCAAAGCTGCGGTCGAGGTCCCACAGGGTCAGCCCGTAGGTCAGCACGTCGAGGTCGGGGTGGCTGGCCCGCGCGTCGCTGTCCATCATGAGCGGGTCGATGTCGGCCATCAGGTGACCGCGATTGCGGTATGCCGCAATGAGTTCCAGGACGCGGGTGCTCTTGTCGACCAACCCGGCCGGGATGTCGCGACGCCAGCGGACCGGCTCGTAGGGGATGTGGAAGGCGGTGAAGACCTCGTCGTAGAACGCGTCGTCGAGGAGCAGTTCGTGGACCTTGCGCAGGAAGTCGCCCGATTCGGCGCCCTGGATGATGCGGTGATCGTAGGTCGAGGTCAGCGTCATCAGCTTGCCGACACCGAGTTCGGCGATCTGCTCATCGCTGGCGCCCTGGAACTCCGCCGGGTACTCCATCGCACCGGCGCCGATGATGGCTCCCTGGCCCTTCATCAGGCGCGGTACCGAATGCACGGTGCCGATGGTGCCCGGGTTGGTCAGCGAAATCGTCACCCCGGCAAAGTCTTCGGCGCCGAGCTTGCCGTCGCGGGCGCGACGAACGATGTCCTGGTACGCGGTGTAGAACTCCGCGAAACCCATTGTCTCGCAACCCTTGATGGCGGCGACGACGAGCGTGCGGTTGCCGTCCTTGCCGACGAGGTCGATCGCCAGGCCGAGGTTGGTGTGGGCAGGCGTGACCACGTTGGGCTTGCCGTCGATCTCGGCGAAGTGGTTGTTCATGTTCGGGAACGACTTGATCGCCTGCACGATCGCGTAACCGAGGATGTGGGTGAAGCTGATCTTGCCGCCGCGGGTACGGGCCAGATGGTTGTTGACGACGATCCGGTTGTCGATCATCAACTTCGCCGGCACCGCGCGCACGCTGGTGGCGGTCGGGATCTGCAGTGAGAGCGCCATGTTCTTGGCGATGGCGGCGGCCGGACCACGAAGCACCTTGGTCTCGTCCTCGCCCGACGACGACGCCGCCGGAGTGCTGGACTGCGCGCGGGTCTGCGACCGCGCCGATCCGTCGCGACTGGCGATGCTCTGACCCGACGCCGCCTTGGTGGCGGTCGATTCCTTGGACGGAGCCGACTTGCGGGCCGGTCGCGACTCCGGTTCGGCGTCAAGGGTGACCGCCTTGGCCGGACGTTCGGGTTCCTTGGGCGCTGCACCGTTGGATGCTGCACCGTTGGATGCCGCGCCGTTGGACGAGCCCGCACCGTTCGACGACGGGGCTGTCTTGGCCGGCGTCGTCGTGGTCGGCGTTGCCTTGGTGGGGGCGGCACTCGTCGACGCTGCATCGCCGTTCGAGTTCGCGCCCGTCGAGGGCTTGTAGTCCTTCAGAAACTCATGCCAACTCGGATCGACGGAGTTCGGATCATCCTTGTACTGCTGGTACATTTCCTCGACCAGCCACGTATTTTGTCCGAAATCTGAAATCGAACTGCTCACAGCGGTATCTCGCCTCAATTCCCTCTGGTGTCGGGTAGTCACTCACGCCGGCCGTCTCTTGTGAAGACTAACGGTGAACCACTTGACGATGCTACGCGTGCGTGGCATGTGACTTACGGGTGGACACCGCTCGTCACCGCCGCCGCCCAAGCCCGCGATTACCCGTCGGAAATCGTCGTGCCAGTGCGAATACGCGTCGTCTCGATGGCGACACCGTCAGCGTCGGGATCGACTCCCGCTTCCCAGAACGCTCGGTACCTACCGTCGAACGACAGAAGTTCATCGTGTGTTCCCAATTCGACGATCCGTCCGTGATCGACGACGGCTATGCGATCGGCCCGCGCGGCGGTCGCCAGGCGGTGCGCGACGATGACCGACGTCCGCTGACGGGTCACCGCGGCACCCGCGGCGAGGACCAGACCCTCGGTCGCCTGATCGAGGGTGGCCGTCGCCTCGTCGAGCAACAGCAGGTCCGGTTCGACGAGTTCGGCGCGGGCCAACGCGACGAGCTGCCGCTGGCCCGACGACAGACCCTGACCGCGTTCGCCGATCGGGTGACGCATGCCGCCGGGCAGTGACGCGATCATCGCGTCGGCGCCCACCGCTCTGGCAGCCGCGGTGATGGTGGCCTCGTCGGAGTCGGGGCGTCCGTAGGCGATGTTGCTCGCGACCGTCCCGGTGAACAGGTGCGCCTCCTGCGGGACCACGCCGAGCCGATGCCGATAGCCATCGAGGGTGATATCCCGGATGTCGGTGCCGTCCATTCGCACCGCGCCGGCCGTCGGGTCGTAGAAGCGGGCCAGCAGCTTGACCACCGTCGACTTGCCGGCACCGGTCCGGCCGACGAGTGCCAACGAACCGCCGGGCGGGATGTCGAGGTCCACCGCCGACAGCGCGTCGACGTCGGCGCGTTCATACCGGAAGGTGACGTCGTCGAGCTGGACGTGACCGTCGAATCCATCGGGACCGGGGTCGCGCTGATCGGCTCGGGTGACCAGGGTGCTGCGCGTGCGCAGCAGATCGGCGATGCGCCGCAGGCCGACCGCGGCCTGCTGATAGCCGTCGAACACCTGCGAGAGTTGCTGGACCGGGCCGAACAACATGGACAGGTACAGCACGAACGCGACGAGCGTGCCCGCCTGGAGGTGCCCCGTACTGATCTGATGGGCGCCGACGGCGATGGCCGCCGCGGTCGCCAGATCCGACATGAGGGTGATCGACGGGAAGTAGACCGAGATGGCCTTCTGCGACGTCATGCGCGCGTCGACCCAGGCCAGCGTGCGAGCGGTGAATCGGTCCGACGCCACGTCGGTGTGGCGGTAGGCCTGGGTGGTCCGGATGCCGGCGATGTTCTCCTGGAAGTCGGCATTGACCACGCTCACCAGTTCGCGGGAGCGCGTGTAGGCACTCGCGGCGATGCGCCGGAATGCGAACGTCGACACCGCCAGCAGCGGCAGTACCGGCAGCATGATCATGCCCAGCAGAGGATCGGTCAGCACGAGCGCGACGGTCACTCCGACGACGGTCAGCACCGCCACGATCGCCGTCGACAGACCGGTCTGCAGAAACGTCGACAGGGCGTCGACGTCGGTGGTCATCCGGGTCATGATCCGGCCGGAGAGTTCGCGCTCGTAGTAATCCAGGCCGAGGCGCTGCAGGTGGGCGTAGCTGCGCACCCGGAGCCCGAAAAGGATGCGTTCGCCGGCGCGGGTCGAGGTGATCGTCATCGCCCAGGTGGCGATCCAGCCGACGGCCACCACGATCACACCGATACCCGACGCGATCCACAGGGTGCGTTCATCCGCCGCGGTCGCGGCGTTGAGTACCGCCCGGGCCAGCGACGGGAACACCAGCCCGGCGAGAGTGTCGATCGCGATACCCACGACGGCTGCGACCAGCAACCAGCGCACCGGACGTAGCAGACCCCACAGCGAAAAAGTCGGATTCTCCCGGCGCTGCTCGGCGACGTCGACCCGTGGGTCCTCGTCGGCGGGCGGCAGCGCGTCGACCGCTGCGAGCAGCTCGGGGGTGGCGGGCATTGAACCGAGTGCGCTGGCCACACCGCCACCTCGCCCGGACGGGCCGGAACCGGGTGTCGGAGTGGGCGCGCGATCGTCGGTGGGTGGGGCGGGTTCGGTCGGTTCGGCGGGCCATAGTTCGGCATCGGTGGGTCGGGGACCGTCGAGCGCGACCGCGTCGACCGTCGGGTCGATGGGTGTCGCCGACATCAGCGATCGGAACAGCGGGCTGCGCTGTTCGAGTTCGGCGACCGTGCCGACGTCGGTGATGCGGCCGTGCTCGAGCACTGCGACGCGGTCGGCGAGCATCAGCGTCGAACGGCGGTGCGCCAGAACGAGCATCGTGGACCGGCGTTGTCGCAGATGGCCCAGAATGCGTTGTTCGGTGGTGGCGTCGACCGCCGACGTCGCATCGTCGAGGACGAGAACCCGCGACGCCGCGTACAGGGCCCGGGCCAGAGCCACCCGCTGCCGTTGGCCACCGGACAGGGTCAGGCCTCGTTCTCCGACGACGGTGTCGAAGCCGTCGGGCAGTGCCTCGATGAACTCCAGTGCGTCGGCGCGCTCGGCGGCATCGATCACGCGAGAGCGTTCTGCGGCAGTCGATTCGGGTCCCAGTGCGATGTTGGCGCCGATGCTCTCCGAATAGAGGAACGGTTCGTCGAAGACCACCGACACCGCCGCGTGCAACGAGTCCGGGGACAGTGACGAGAGGTCGTGAGGGCCGTCGTCGGCGAGCAATTCGATCCGCCCGGTCCCGGGTTCGTAGAACCGGCTGACGAGGTCGGCCAGCGTCGACTTACCCGAACCGGGACCTCCGACGACGGCGACACACTCGCCGGGCTCCACGGTGAGCGACACGTCGTCGAGTACCTGGCGGTCGCCGAAGGCGAAGCCCACACGATCGAGACGAAGTCCGAGGGGGCCGTCGGGCAGGGTTGCGGTGTTGTCCGAGCGAGGATCCCGCGGATGCTCGGACACGTCGTAGACGCGGTCGACGGCGGCCCGCGCCAGTTGCGCGCTGACGATCAGGCCGGTAAGCAGCCGGGCCAGTCCGGTCATCATCGTGACGTAGGTGGCGAAAGCCAGGAACGTCCCCGCGGTGATGTGGCCGTTCAGGGTGAGCCATCCGCCCACCGCGATGATCGCCACCATGCCGAGCTGCGGGATGGCCGCCATCGTCGGGCCGAACTTGGCGTTGATCTTTCCCGCGCGCAGGCGCAGTGAGTACAGCCGTGCGCCGAGACCGACGAGCTCGTCGACGGCGCGGCTCTCCTGACCGAAACCCTTGACCACCCGCACACCGGTGACCGTCTCCTCGACGTGCTGCGCGACGTCGGCGGCGGCCTGCTGCGCCGACCACGTGGCGGCGAACAGCTTCTTACGGGTGGAGAAGACCACCACGCCGACGAGCGGGATGATCGCCAACGCGATCAGCGTGAGCAGCGGCGAGAGGTAGGCCATGATGGCGATCGCGAAGACCACCTGGATGATCGCGCCCGCCGAGATCGGGACCATCGCCAGCAGGCCCTGCACGATCTGCAGATCCGAGATGGAGCGGGACACGATCTGGCCGGTTCGGATCTGATTCTGCGCGTGGCCGTCCAGATGCAGCAACGTGTCGAGCAACCGGAGGCGCAGGGCATTCTGCACGTTGATCGACAGCCGTCCGGCGGTCAGTCTGCGGCCGAATTGGCAGGCGTAGCGGACAAAGGCCAGTACCACCAACGCGACGACGATCACCGTCAGCGGCGTGTTGTCTGCTGCCACGCCGGTGGCGTGGTCGATGGCGGCCTTGGCCAGCAATGGCACCACCAGATCGACCGCGACGGCGATCAGGGTCACCGTGAGGGTGAGTACCACCAGTCCCCGGAACCGCAGGCATTCCCGGGTGAGTCGACGAATCCATCCGGTCGACGCGGTGGGCGAGTCGGCCGGCTGCCCCGGGCGTCGGTGGATAAGTGTTGTGCGGGTGAGTGTTTCAGTCACCTGGTGCCGGTGGGCAGCGGACGGTCGGCGACCACCTCGCCGTCGATCGTCCATGTGGTCGGGGGCGGGCCGAACGCTTCACGCGCGTTGGCGATGACCTTCTTGCCCAGCATGCGATTGCCCGCGCCACCGATCACCGCGCCGATACCGGCCGGCATCAGCTTGCCGAAGATCAACGGGGCACGTTTGATCGCGTACTTCTTGGTGAGCTTGTTGATCAGCGTCCTGTTGAGCTTGCCCAGACCGCCGCCGGGGATCGCGGCGCCACCGAGCCTGCGCAGTGCGCCGCCGCGGATGCCGACCAGTCGGCCGAGAGCGGCCACGCCCTCCTCGCCGAGGCTGACCGCGAGTACCAACGTCTTGCGCTTCTCCGAATCGTGCACGGGGATGCCGTGCACCTCGGCGATGGCCAGCGCGAGCAGTGCCGAGGCCTCCAGGAACAGTGCGGTCTCACCGGTCATCGCGCCGATCGCGGTCATGGTGCCGATGCCGGGGACGGCGGCGGTGGCGCCCACTGCACTGCCCGAGCCGGTCACCGCGGTGAGATAGAGCTTCTCGATCCGACGGATGATCTGGGCGGGCGTCTCGTCGGGGTGGGCCGCCTTGAGGTTGTTGACGTACTTGGTCACCGCGGGCGCCTGCAGACGTTGCGCGCGATCGATGATCGACCCGGTGGCCTCGACTGCCTTGGCCGACGGTCGGCCGGTGGCCGCGGTGGGGTCCTGGTTCTTGTTGCTCATGAGGTGGGCACCCAATCTGCTGGAGGGACGATCTCTGCCGGTCGCGGGGGAGGTGGTGGTGTTCCGTCGCCGAATGGGCGTCCCCCGAGATCTGAACGATCATGGGGGGTCAGCCAGTTCCGCAGATCCGGGCCGTCCGGAACGATCCCGGTGGGATTGATGTCGCGGTGGACAACGTAGTAGTGCTCTTTGATCTGAGCGAAGTCGACGGTGTCGCCGAATCCGGGGGTCTGGAACAGGTCACGCGCATACGCCCACAGCACTGGCATCTCGCTGAGCTTGGTCCGGTTGCATTTGAAGTGTCCGTGATAGACCGGATCGAATCTCACCAGCGTGGTGAACAGGCGCACATCGGCTTCGGTGATCGTGTCGCCGACCAGATAGCGTTGTGTGGCAAGGCGTTCGGAGAGTTCGTCGAGCTTGGTGAACAGGCGTGCGTAGGCCTTGTCGTAGGAGTCCTGGCTGCCGGCGAAGCCGCACCGGTAGACCCCGTTGTTCACCTCGGTGTAC
This sequence comes from Actinomycetes bacterium, assembly GCA_023461275.1. GTDB lineage: Bacteria > Actinomycetota > Actinomycetes > Mycobacteriales > Mycobacteriaceae > Gordonia. Next base: position 179,785 of record JAEYMI010000074.1, read on the forward strand.
ACACCTTTGTTGACCGCGTCGATCTCGTCACGCAGATGCTCCGGGTAGAGGTCGGGCGCACCCTCGCGGTGATACTCGGTCCACTCCAGCTCGAAATCGATGGTGATCTGCGGGAAGTCGTTGGTGACGACCTCGCCGGAGGGGACGTCGACGATGGCCGGGACGGTGATGCCCTTCGGGTAGCCGGGAAAGCGCTTCTCGTAGGCGTCTTTCAACCGCGGTATACCGAGCACGGGGTCGAGGCCATCGGGGTCGAGGTCGAACGTCCATGAGTTGGCGTCGTGGGTGGGGCCGCACAGTCCCATCGAAATGGCGTCCTCAAGGCCGAGGAGTCGGCGCACGATGATGGTGCGATTGGCCCACGGGCACGCCCGTGCCGCGACGAGGCGGTATCGGCCGGGCTCGACGGGGTAGCCGTCGCGCCCGTCTCGGGTGATGCGGGTCTCGATGTACTTGGTGTCGCGGACGAACTCCTGGCCACCGGTGACGTACGAGCCCTGTGTGCTCGGTGCATCTACTTCGGAGTGTGCCGCTGCCTCGGAAGTTTCTGTTCCGCTCATGGGTTCCACAGTAATGATCGGATCGGAGGTGTTGGCATCCGGTAGTCGGACCGGTATATTCCACTTGGAATATATGAGCCGAAAGAGAGGGCGCCGCACATGTCGGACACCTGTCGGCCTCAGCTATCGCCCGTGTCGTTGCTGGCGCTCGGGCTCGTCGTCGAGCGACCCATGCATCCCTACGAGATGTTCCAGACCATCGTCGAGCGTCAGGAGGATCGGCTCGCCAAGATCCGCCCCGGCACGCTCTATCACGCGGTCGACCGGTTGGCCTCGCAAGGATTGATCGAGGTCCACGAGGTCCAGCGGGAGGGTAATCGTCCCGAGCGCACCGTCTATGCCATCACCGCCGACGGTCGCCGCGTACTGGCCGACGGTCTCGAGCAGACCATCGCGAGCCATCCCGTCGAGTACCCCGAGATCTACCTCGCGTTGTCCGAGGCGCACGGCCTCCCACGAACCCTCGTCGTCGAACTGCTCGAAAAGCGCGTGGCGGCGATGCGCGGCGAACTCGACATCGTGGTCAGTGCGCGCGACGGCGCCGCGGGCCGCGGAGTACCGGAGATGTTCTACCTCGACGTCGGGTGCCGACTCGCGACGCTGCGAGCCCAGATCGACTGGATCGACGATCTCATCGAACGACTACGTTCCAACCGGATCGAGTGGCTCGACGATCCCGAATCGCCCTATGCCACAGAGCAAGTCAAGCGCCTACAGGAGCTGTATCACCCGGCAAACCGGGATGCAGTGTCCACACAGCAGTCGTCCACCACACAGAAAGTCTCGAATTCATGACCGCACCCCCGTTCAAATCGGCGACCAATCGGCCCTGGCTGGCGCTGATGGCACTCTGCGTCGGCTTCTTCATGATCCTGGTCGACCTGACGATCGTCGCCGTCGCGCAGCCGGAGATCCAGGTGGCGTTGCACACCGACGTCAACGGCATCGTCTGGGTGACCAGTGCCTACCTGCTCACCTACGCCGTGCCGCTGCTGATCACCGGCCGCCTCGGCGACAAGTTCGGCCCCAAGCGGGTCTATCAGGCCGGTTTGGTGGTGTTCACCGCTGCCAGCGTCTGGTGTGGGTTCTCCGATTCGATCGGTGAACTGATCGCCGCGCGCGGTCTGCAGGGCATCGGTGCCGCGCTCATCACGCCGCAGACCATGGCGATGATCTCCCGGATCTTCCCGCCGGAGAAGCGCGGCGCGGCCATGGGTGTGTGGGGCACGGTTGCCGGTGTCGCGACGCTGGTCGGACCACTGCTCGGTGGCATTCTGACCGACAGCCTGGGCTGGGAATGGATCTTCTTCGTGAACCTGCCGGTGGGCATCGCCGGGCTGATCCTGGCCGCGACGTTGGTCCCCGAAGTCGACACCCATGACCACTCCTTCGACTGGATCGGCGTGGCGCTCTCGGCAATAGGCCTCTCGGCGTTGGTGTTCGGTATCCAGGATGGCGAGAAGTACGACTGGGCGCCGTGGATCTGGGCGCTGATCATCGGCGGCATCGTCGTCTTCGGGCTCTTCATCTACTGGCAGTCGCGGATCAAGACCGAGCCGCTGGTGCCGCTGTCGCTGTTCCGGGACCGGAACTTCTCGGTGTCCAACATCGGCATTGCATCGATGGGCTTCGCGATCTCCGGCCTGATGATCCCGATGATGTTCTTCCTGCAGCTCGTGGGCGGCATGTCGCCGACGCAGTCGGCGGTGGTGATGGTCCCGATGGCTGTGATGACCGGTGTCCTCGCGCCGATCATCGGCCGCATTCTGGACAAGGTGCATCCGACGATCATCATCTCGTCAGCCCTGCTGCTGGCGTCGATCTCGATCTTCTGGTTCGCGACGATCACCACATCGACCACCCCGGTGTGGCAGCTGATCCTGCCGCTGGGGCTGATGGGTATCGCCTCGGCCGGAATCTGGGCGCCGCTGGCGGCGACCGCAACCCGCAACCTGCCGTGGCATCAGGCCGGGGCCGGTGCCGGGGTCTACAACACGACGCGAATGATCGGGTCGGTCATCGGTTCGGCGGCGGTGGGAGCACTGATGCAGACCAGGATTGCGGCCAACCTGCCCGGTATCGACACCGCCGAGCACGGTGCGTCGGTCTCGCAGCTGCCGGTCGAGGCGTTCGGTCACCTGGTCCGCGAACCGTTCGCGACGGCGATGGGTCAGACGCTCTACCTGCCGGCCATCGCGCTGTTGTTCGGTGTGGTCGCCACCCTGTTCCTCAAGCGGCCTGCCCAGCGCAGCTACCCGCCGGTTCCCGCGTCCGTGGCCGTCGCCGAGGGAGAGGTCGAGGGCGCCGGCGCAGCCTGACGCGCCTGGCTGGCTCAGCCTCCACGGCTCTGTCGGTGGGCGGTCGTACGGTGTTGTCCATGCGCATCCTGCACACCTCCGACTGGCACCTGGGACGTACGTTCCACGGCGTCGAGCTCCTCGCCGACCAGCGTCGTGCGTTGTCGGGGATCGCGGAGATCGTGGCGTCGGAGTCGGTGGATGTGGTGATCGTCGCGGGCGACGTCTACGACAGGTCGGTTCCCTCCGCCGACGCCGTGCGCGTGTACGACGCGGGGTTGGCCGAGATCGCCGCTGCCGGAGCGGAGATCGTCGTCACCTCGGGTAATCACGATTCGCCGACGCGGCTGGGCGCCGGGTCGTCGTTCGCTGCTGCCGGTGGTCTGCACCTGCGTACCTCGATCGCCGAGATCGATCGCCCGGTGCTGCTCGACGACGACCACGGCGCCGTGGCGATCTACGGTATTCCGTACCTCGAACCCGATACCGCGCGTGGCGAACTCGGGGTGGACGGGGCACGCAGTCACGCCGAGGTGCTGGGTGCGGCGATGGATCGTGTCCGCGCCGACCTCGACGGTCGTGACGCCCGCTCGATCGTGGTCGCCCATGCTTTCGTCGTCGGCGGTGTGGCGTCGGAGTCAGAGCGGTCCATCAGCGTCGGCGGAGTGGAAACCGTTGCCGCCGATACCTTCTCCGGTGCCGACTATGTGGCGCTCGGCCATCTGCACTCGCCACAGGAAATCACCGAGACGGTCCGCTACAGCGGTTCGGTGATCCCGTATTCGTTCGGTGAGAAGTCCGACCGCAAGGCGGTATGGATCGTCGACCTCGATGCCGACGGTGTCAGCGAGATCCGCGCACACGAGTTGCCGGTGGTACGTGGATTGAGTGCGCTCAGTGGCACCCTGGAAGAACTGCTCACCGACGACGCGTTCGCCGACGCCGAGGAGCACTACGTCGAGGCCACCCTCACCGACGCCATTCGTCCGATCGACGCGATGCGTCGTCTGCGCGAACGCTTTCCGCATGCGGTGCACGTCACGTGGGATCGGCCGCATGTGGGGGATGGGGTGGACTACCGCTCGCGGGTCCACGGGCGCTCCGACGCCGATGTCGTCGCCTCGTTCGTTGCCGACACCCGCGACGAGCCGACGCCGGGTGAGACGCGGCTCATCGAGCAGGCGCTGAGAGCTGTTGTCGGCGAACCTGATTCCGAGGTTGCCGATGGTTCGGCCGAGTGGGCGCTCTTCGACCTGCCGGAACCGATCGCGGAATCGGCGTAAAGGCCACGGTGACATGAGAATCCACAGCCTGCGGATGCGGGCCTTCGGTCCCTTCTCTGACGAGACCACTATCGACTTCGACGACGTCTCCGCCGACGGGCTCTTCCTGCTGCACGGACCGACCGGCGCGGGCAAGACCACCATTCTCGACGCCATCGCCTTCGCGCTGTACGGACGCGTTCCCGGCGCCCGCAACGACGCCAAACGCCTGCATTCCGATCATGCTGCGCCCGAGGCGGTTCCGGAGGTGTCGCTCGAGGCGACCATCGGTGGCCGGCGCCTGCGCCTGACCCGGTCGCCGGAATTTCATCGACCCAAGAGCCGTGGCGTGGGTACCCGCAAGATCAACGCGAGCGCGACGCTGACCTGGCTTGACGGGTCCGGGGTCAACCTCACCCGCATCCCGGAGATCGGCGACGCCGTCATCGAATTGCTCGGCATGAGCGCCGAGCAGTTCTTCCAGGTGGTTCTGCTCCCGCAAGGTGACTTCGCGCGCTTCCTGCGTGCCAACCCCGACGAGCGGGAATCGTTGCTGGAACGCGTCTTCGACACCGACCGGTTCGGTGGCGTCGAAGAATGGTTGCGCGACCGGGCACGTGTCAGCGCCGCCGACCTGGCCGAGCAGGAGGAGTCGCTGGAGCGTCTGGCCCGCCAGGTCGTCGCGGTTGGCGGTGCCGAGCCGCCGGCCGAACCCGACTTCGACTGGGCCAACGGATGTTTGGTGGTGGCGCGAGCCGCGGTCGGATCGGCTGCCGAACGGCGAAGCGCGACACAAGACGCCGCCGACAAGGCACGTACCGCGTTCGAGTCGGGCCAACGCCTGGCCGAACTTCGCCGGCGAGGAACGCAAGCCCAGGCCCGGATCGACGAACTCGACTCTGGCCGAGCCGAATTGGACACGGCCAGAACACGTCTCGACGCCGCGCGCCGCGCTGCGCCGATCGCGCCGGTACTCGCCGATCGTCGGGTACGTGTCGATGAGGTCGAACGCGCCGACCGCGCACGTCGGGAGGCAGAGCAGGCGTTGGCGGAGCTGCCCGACGGCGCAGAGCTGTGTGTTGATCCGACGACGCAGGCGGTGGCTGCGGCCATCGGACGCTGGAGCGCCGAGTCGGGCCGGCTCGAACCCCTCGCACAGCGCGCCGCCGGTCGAGAGGCGATCGTCATCGAGATCAACGATCTGCACTGTCGGATCGTCGAGACCGATGCGCTCATCAATCGGCTGAAAGAAGCTGTGGCACAGGCTCCGTCGCGTCGAGATGCGGTCGCCGAGGAGCTTCGTGTGGCGACCGAGTCGGCGACCATCCTGGGATCGCTGATTGCCGAGCGTGATCGCGTGGCGGCCGTGGCACGCGCGATCGCCGAACGCGACACCGAAGCCGCCCGGCTCACCGAGGCGGTCGCCCTACACAACGCCGCCCACAATCAGCACAACACCGCACGCGAGCAGCTGATTACGTTGCGCGAGAAACGAATCGCCGGAATGGCAGCTGAACTCGCCGGACGGCTCGTCGACGGCGAGGCCTGCGGCGTCTGCGGATCGACGGAGCATCCGCAGCCTGCCGTCGGGGATGTTTCGGCCGTCAGTGACAAGGATGAAGCGGCCGCGGTCAAGGCCGAACGTGTCGCGGGTAAGGCGCGCGATGAGGCCGCTGCGGCACTGTCCACCATCGAAAAGCGGGTCGCGGCACTGGACACCGTCATCGGTGAGGCCACGGCAGCCGACATCGAGCGGCTGCGAGCCGAGAGCGTCGACGCGGTACGGCAGGCCGAGCGGGCGGCGAAACGTCGGCCGGAATTGGAGCGGGCGCTGGCCGCGCTGGACCGTGAGGTCGAAAAATGGCGAGCGGACCTGGGGGAGAAGCAGACCGCGCAGGCCGTCGCGCGCGATCGGGTGACAATGCTGCGATCCGAGCTGGGCGTCCTCGACGCCGACATCGCGGAGGTCACCGGTGGACGCTTCACGGTCACCGACCGCCGTGCCGAACTGGACCGGTTGTGCCGTCTTGCAGCGGTGTTGCGTGACGCGCTCGAAACGCAGACCCGAGCACGCACCCACCTCGACGACGTGGATCGCACGCTCACCGATCTGTGCGCTGAGGCCGGCTTCGACGACCTCGATGCGGCATCGGAGGCGATGGCCTCACCGGATCAGATCGCGACCCTGGAGAAGTCGCTCACCGATGCCGATCGCATCCGGGCCGCCGCAGAAGACACGTTGTCCGACAACGATGTTCGGGCGGCGATGGCCGACGCTGAACCGGATCTCGACTCGCTGACCGAGGTGCTGCGCACTGCGCAGGAAGCACGCGACACAGCCGCGGCCGAGCATGCCGTGACGGGCAAGGCGTTGCTCGGCATGGAACGATTCGTCACCCAGTTCGGCGAAGAGTTCGAGGCACTCGCCCCGGCCCGGGCCCGCCACGCCGAATTGCAGGGGCTTGCCGAACTGGTCTCCGGTCGCGGGCAGAACAGCCGTCGGATGTCGTTGCGCTCCTACGTGCTCGCCGCACGCCTGGAAGAAGTGCTCGTCGCGGCGTCGGTTCGGCTTCAGCAGATGTCCTCGGGGCGTTACGAGTTCGTCCATTCCGATGCCGCGGGACCTCGCGGCAGAAGGGGTGGCCTGGGCATCGAGGTGCGCGACGAATACACCGGGACGACGCGCGCGACCACCACACTGTCCGGCGGCGAAACGTTCTTCGCGTCGCTGGCGCTCGCTCTCGGTCTGGCCGACGTGGTGTCCGCGGAATCCGGTGGCCGCGTGCTGGACACCATCTTCATCGACGAGGGTTTCGGCACGCTCGACCCCGAGGCTCTCGACCTGGTGATGGGTGTCCTCGACGAATTGCGTTCCGGCGGACGTGTTGTCGGGGTCGTCAGCCACGTCGACGAGCTACGGGCCCGGATTCCGTCGCAATTGCACGTCCTGCGGGGCGAGAACGGCTCCCGGGTTCGTGCGCTCGGCGCGGTCGGTGCCGGCTGAGAATCGCCGTACCCTCCCGACATGCCGGGTTGGGTTCGGCCCGACGGATGCGCTAGGCTGAGTGCCGCCCGTTGAGCCCCCGTAGCTCAGGGGATAGAGCGTCTGCCTCCGGAGCAGAAGGTCGCAGGTTCGAATCCTGCCGGGGGCACTCGCTGACCTGCATAGACACCCCCAATCGGGGGTCGCGTGCCAGATATATGCCAGACCCACCTACGACAACACCCCCACCGCGTAGGACAGTGAGGGTGTGTCGGACGCCTGGCAAGAACCCCGTGGTGGGGTCCTTCCGAGGATATGAAGTTGTGGGACGTACCTGGCCAATTCTACCGGTCACCGAGGCCCCGGACCGGGACGAACTCCCGTGTCACTTCACTGGTTTGGTGATGCCCGCGGCGCATGACGGACACGGGACACCTGCCGATATTGCAGGGGTCCGGGGAGAACGGTAAGTCGCTGCTCACCACCGACGGGCTGGTTCCGGCCCTCGGGGACTACGCAGACGTAGCCAGTCCGCGACTGTTCGCCGCGGATCGGGGTTCGGACCATTCGACCGAACGCGCCGATCTGCGCGGTAAGCGTCTGCTGATCGGTGAGGAGTTGTCCGAGGGCCGAAGCCTCGACATCACGGCGTTGAAGCGGATCCAGGACGTGGCGCATATCAAGGCGCGATACCTCTACCGCGACAACATCACCTTTCAGACCTCCCACTCCCTGTTCGTCACGACGAACTATGTGCCGGTGGTCTCAGAGGTCGATCACGGCACCTGGCGCCGCCTGGCGCTGGTCCGGTTCCCCTACACCTTCCGCAAGCGCGCCGAGGACTGCATCGGGGACCAGGACCGCGTTGGCGATCCGGGGTTGAAGGGCCGGATCAAACGTAACGAGGACGGGCAACACGACGCCCTCGTTACGTGGGCGGTCGCGGGCGCAGTCGCTTGGTACGCAGACACCGGTACCGCATTGCTGCCGACGCCTCGGATCACCTCCGACACGCGCACCTGGCGTGCGAGTTCTGACCGCATTCTGGGGTTCTGGGACGAACACCTGGTGGCCGACAACGGGGCCATGGTGGCCTCCACCGATCTGCTGGCCGAGTTCAACAGATGGCTGGAGAGCAACGGTCACCTTCCCTGGTCTAAGGAGACGTTCGGCGCACGATTCATCGGGCACGCCCTTGTGTCCGAGCATCGCCTGGAGAAGGCGCGTCCTCGTTCCCGGACCGGTCTGTCGCGGCCGTCGGGAGGTCTGTCCGCCCTTCCCGCTCTAGCCTCCCGGCCGGAGTGCTGGGTGGGTGTCCGGTTCCGGCGACCGGCCGACGATTCACGGGAAGAACTGGCCTCGGCACCGCGTAATCCCTTCATCTCGGCCACCTCGGCCCAAGCCCGTGACCAGCGTGGTTAGGGGGCGGTCAGAGGTGGACATACCCCTACGGAACTTTTCTACGCGAAGGGGTTTCTTAGCAAAGTTCCCGAAGGGTCTGTCCACCTCTGACCACCCCCAGGGGAGGGACCCGTAACGGGGCCTCGGCCCGCCTCCGCTGGTCACCCCCACCGCCCGTTACTCACCCGGCAACCAACCCACCGGGAACCTCCAGAACCCACCGCACCGACGGTCTGGAGGACCGAATGAAGCACTACCGACAACTTCCCTGCACGCGTTCTGAACTACTCGGCCAACTCGGTGTAGCGGCATCGGCCGCCACCGCCGAGGACCTGGGCGTCATGTCGCGCCAGGACCTCGTGAACGACCTGGGAGTGATGACCCGAGAAGAACTCACCGCCGACGTACGCGCCACCTTCCGAACGGAGACCGCCAATTGACCGCCGCGACTCGTAACCACCGCGCCACCCGTGGCAAGGACGGGGCCGTGGACCTCCTCGCCGCGATCCTGTTCGGTTCCGCGGACCTCCACGGCGCCGCGTGTACGGGCCTGGGCCGCCTGTTCGATCCGGACGTAACCGCCGCCGCCGTCGGGTTCGCCACCGACAAGGCCCGCCACGACGCCATCGCCCAGACATGCCGGGGGTGTCCGGTCCGCGGCCAGTGCTGGGCGTGGGCGACCCGCCTGCACCCCGACCGCGTTTCCGGACCTACCGCGGGCACGGTCTCGGTCGCCGGGGTGATGAACGGCCGTGGCCCACGACGCCCCAGGCGGGCCGCCACCGCCCAGTCCATCCCCGAGGACCCCGAAACCGCGCTGGCCCGTCCTGGTCCACCTCGGCGCCGGGGCGCACGGTCCAGAGTCCGCCCGTCCATCCACCGACACCGCTAGACCCCCCAACAAGGAGAAGATCATGACCACACGACGAGAACGCCCCATGGAGACCGGCGACCGCGCATACCGGAAGGTGCGCGCCCGCTTCCGCGCCCAGTGCGAGAAGGTGGGCCAACCGTGCCACCTCTGCGGCCAACGCATCGACTACACCGAGGACTCCCGCGACCCGTGGGAACTGGACCACTTCTACCCTCGGTCGGTCCGGCCGGAACTGGCATTGGACCCGGCCAACTTCCGCCCCGCACACCGGTCATGCAACCGGTCACGCGGGGACGCCCCAGTGACGCCCACCCTTGGCGTCCCGTCCGAGGACTGGTGACCCCGGCGCCGATCTGGTCCGCCAGCGTGGCGCACAAGGCCAGGACGAGGGGGTAGGGGGTCCGTGCCACATGGCCGCGACCCTCACGGAGCCTCCGCCGGTCAAGCTCCGTTTTCAAAACGGCGCCGTGACCTGTGGTTATTCGTCCACCACTTGACCTGGCCTGTCACACCCCTTCACCAACCAACTACCCCGAGGAGAACCCCATGTCCCTAGAACAGCGCCGCGCCGCGGCCGACGCCATCGCCTCCCGCCTCGTCCTCGCACTCGACAACGGTCCCGAGGAGGCGTGGGAAGTCCTCCGGGAGGTCGTAGACGACCGTCGACTCACCGCGGACGTGCTGGTGGCGCTTGCATGTTGGGCGCGCCCGTATCTCGGAGCCGATGAGGTGGTGGGACGTGCCGCGAATGCTCTGGACGCCCTGGCCCGTCTGCGCGATGAAGAATCCGAACCCCCGGATGATCCCGTGTGACACCCCTTGTCACACAACAGGTTCCGTGACTTCGGGGAGGGCCTCGGGTAGCATTCTCGTCGGAGCACGCGGCCAGCGCGTCGGCCAGGTCTCAGTGGGACCCCGCCAGACAACCCGCCAGCGTTTCCGACGCTAGTCCGCCCAGGGGGCGTTGATATTGCGTTGTCGAATTACTCCAATTCCAGTGTCTAGGAGGCACTTTCATGCACCATAAGCAACTCCCGCTTGCCGGGATAAAGACCGCGGGCCTCGGGGACGGTGAGTTCATCGGGTACGCCTCCACGTTCGGAAACGTGGATCTCGTCGGGGATCGCGTGATGAAGGGCGCGTTCACCAAGTCCATCGACGCCATCGCGGGCGGTGACGTTCTCCCGGTCCTCTGGGAGCACGTGAAGAACGATCCCCGGATGCAAGTCGGTGAGATCAAGTCGGCCCGTGAGACCGACGAGGGCCTGGAGATCCACGTGGCCCTGGATCTCGACACCGAGACCGGCCGCGCAGCCTACAAGTCGGTGAAGGCCCGCCGATCCAAGGCCCTGTCCATCGGGTACTCGGTCATCGACCAGCAGAAGTCCGCCGAGGGCGTGAACGAACTCAAGTCGCTGAACCTCATGGAGGTCTCCATCGTCTCGTCGCCCGCCAACCCGGCCGCCCTCATCGGTGAGGTGAAGTCCACCCCCGCGTTGGTCAAGGCCCGCAAGGCCGCGGCCGAGTTCGTGGCGGCCGACGAGACCACCGACGACGAGGACCAGGACGCGGACCTCACCCACGGTGAACAGTTCGTCCGGATTCTGGAGGACGCCCTCCAGGAGGCACGCGACCTCATCGACACCGCGGAGGCCGACGGCCGCGACCTCACAGACGACGAGGCCGAGAAGGTGGAGAAGGCCCATCGCCGCGCCCGCCTGGCCAAGTCCGAGGTGGACCAGTGGGACCGCCTCACTCCCTCGGGACGGCATGACCTCATGTTTGCCCGGGCATACGGCGCCAAGGGGTTCGACCCCGAACAGTTCGCCGCGAAGTGGGGCACCGCCGACGCGCCCGCCGAGGCACTGCAGAAGTCCGCCGCGCAGATCAACAAGAAGCACCAGACCACCAAGAAGCAGAAGCAGGAGACGACCATGGAGCACCAGGACCAGTTCCTCACCCTCGGCGCCGGACGTAAGGCGTTCGCCGCAACCATCGCCGCGAAGATGTCCGGCACCGACAAGGGCGGTGAGTTCCAGGGATCGGGCGTCGGCACCAAGGCACTGACTACCTCCGGCCAGGCGATCACCGATGTACCGATCCGGCCCGATGTGATCCCCACCGGGCGACCGGCAACCAGCCTGCTCGACGTGATCCCGACCATCACCCGTGGAGTTCCGACATGGCGCTACCTCCGGCAGAACGCCCGCGCGCTCAACGCTGCGCCGGTTGCAGAGGGCGCATTGAAGCCGGTGAGCGAAGTCGGTACCCAGACCATCGAGTCCGGGGCGTCGGTCATCGCTCACCTGAGTGAGCCGGTCGGGAAGTTCATCCTGGAGGACGCCCCCGGACTCCAGCGGTTCGTCGCGGATGAACTCGTGTTCGGCCTGGACCGCGCCGTGGAGGCACAGGCACTCTCCGGCGACGGAACCGGTGAGAATCTCACCGGCATTCTGGCGACCAGCGGTGTGCAGGTGCAGGCATTCGACACCTCGGCAATCGTGAGCATCCGGAAGGCGCTCACCAAGGCAGAGGCAGCCGGATACGCGCCGACGGTTGCCGTGCTGCGTCCCGAGGACTGGGAAGCAATCGAGTTGACCGCCACCAGCGCCGAAGCCATCGCCTTCCGCGGTGTGCCCATCGACCTGGCAGAGCGGAAGATCTGGGGCCTTCGCGTCGTCGTCGCGACCGCCCTGCCGGTGAAGACCGGTCTGGTTCTCGACCCCGCCGCGGTGTCCATCGACATCGTTGGTCGACGGATCGACATCGAATGGAGCGCCGAGTCGGGCGAACTGTTCCAGCGCAACCAGTTGCAGGCACGCGTTGAAGGCCGGTTCGGTCTCTCGGTGTATCAGCCCGCCGCGATCTATCGGGTGGCCACCCAAGCCGCCTGATACACCACCGCCCCCAGACCTCTCACCCACCGGTAGGGCCTGGGGGCGGTCCCATATCCACACCACGAACGAGGAGGACGACAGTGGGCAACTGGGGAGAAGGTTCCGGCCTGGACCTCGGAGGCGTATTCGACGGTTCGACCACGCCGGAGGGGTCCGGGTCACGGGTGAAGGTCGGGATCAACATGCCCTTCGGCCTCCCGTCGATCCCCCTCGTGGACAAACACATTGGCGGACTGGCCAAGGGCGGAGTGATCGGCCAGAACCGCGCCCAGGCACACGAGGCGTCGGCCTCACGCCGACGGACCACCCGGCAGGGACCGACGGCCTCGGAGGCCGCCGAGGCGTCCGCTCGTCGTCGCGGTCCTGGGCCTCGGCAGGGTGGCGCCGACGCCCCCAGTGGTCGCCGGTCCTCGTCCGGGGCCTCGGCACCCACGGGCCACACCCACCACCGCGGGTCCGGTGGCCGCCTCGTGAACCCCGTGGCGGTAGCGGCCGGAGGTGTCGGCGGACCCCGGCGCCGCAAACACGAGATCGCACCAGTGGCCAATGGCCTCGGCGGCATCCGCGAATGGTTCCTTGATTGTGTCGCGGTGCAGGATTCCGCCCCCCTGGGCGGGGAACACCAACCCGGCGGCGCCCTTCCCCGAGTACGTCGCCAGATGCGCCACGAGGTCCGCCCGCAGGCCCTCGGGGAGAGGGACAGTGCGCAATGCCGCGCGCGACTTCGGCCGGTCGGTGATCCACTCACCCTGCACGCGCACCACCGCCCGCTTCACGGTCACCGACAGGTTGCCCGTAGTCATTGTGAGGTCCGACCGGCGTAGGGCGGTGAGTTCCCCGAACCGGAGTCCCGAGAACCCGGCCAGGAGAACCAGGGCCTTGTATCGCGGCAAGATGGCAGCGGCCATGGCGCGAATCTCCGCGGCCGTCAGCGCCACCGGTTCGGACTTCCGATGTTTCACCGCGGCCCGCTTCACCCTGCACGGGTTCACGTCCAGGATCTCGTCGTCCACCGCTTGATTGAGGATGGTCCGCAGCAACGAATACGCATTCGCGTTGCGCGTCGGGTACGTCGCGTCCAGACCGGCGTGCCACTCCCGGACTTCGCTCACTGTGAGGGTGGTCAATCGCTTGTCCCCGAGGCCCGGATAGATCACGTTGTCCAGGTATCCGCGGTTGAGAACCCGCGTCCGCGGCTTGTGGCGGTTCACGGTCTCCTCGTGCCACCGGTCCGCGTAGACCTTCACTGTGAGGCCGCCAGAGGCTTGAGCGGCCGTCCTCGTCGCGGGTGGGGTCCACTCCTCGCGTTCGATCATCACGCGTTCCCGCGACAACCAGCCTTCCGCGTCGATCTGCGCGGTGAAGGTGTGCGGCGCCTTGTGCTCGGAACCGTCCGGACCGATGTAGCGGGCCTGAAACTTGCCCGATGGGAGCGCGCGGATACTCCCGAATGATCGCTTACCAGCCATGCCGATGCCCTCCAGGACGTGCCAGATACGTGCCAGATGAGGCTACCTTACGTGCGGACAACCAGCGGAAACGTCCGCAACTGTCACAACGCGATACACGGTCATATTGGCGGTAATCGCCTGTTCAAGGGCATATCTGGGGCCAAATACGAGGCAGGTTCGAATCCTGCCGGGGGCACAGTGACATTCTTGCCGGCCTCCGGCCGGTGTGCGCCCACTGTGTGGTTTGAAAGTGATTCACGCGGGCGCACCACCATTACCTCCCAAGCCACCTCAGGCTGCGCTATCCACTCAGGCCGTGCCATCCGCGACGAATCCGCTTTCCGCGCCGTCAGCGATCCCGACGTAGAGCCGCCGCCACGGATCGGCGCCCACCAGCTCCCATCGGTGCCCGGTACCCACGGTGTCCTCGGCAACGAGCACCACGCCGGGCTGTAGCCGGAATGCCTCGCCGTCGCGGGTGACGAAGTCCAGCACCCCGGCCAACGTGATCACGAACTGCCGTCGTGGCGCGGTGTGCCAGGCGAGCGTGTCATGGGCCTGGGTCTCCTGGAAGGCGGCATCGGTCGTCGGGACCGCAGCCGAGCGGGCCTTCTCCCCGTCGAGGTCGATGTGGCCGTGTTCGACGTGCGAGCGACCGGTGTCGTCGTTCCAGAGGCGAATAGCTGTGATCACGAGACCGAGGGTAGTGAATCCTGCACGAAGGCAAAGGCAGTTCACTAGCGTTGAACGTATGTGTCGATGGCTCGCATACACCGGTTCCCCGATCCGGCTCGAGGACCTGCTCACCCGACCGTCGCACTCGTTGGTGGACCAGAGCTTCGAAGCCCGGCAGCTCTATCTGCCCGGCGCCCCGATGACCACCATGTTCCGTAACCACGCGTGGCCGACCAACGGCGACGGTTTCGGCATCGGCTGGTATGGCGATCGGGAGTTCCCCGGCCAATACCGCGACGTGATGCCCGCCTGGAGCGACCACAACCTGCAGCGACTGTCCGAGCAGATCTCCTCACCGATGTTCTTGGCCCATGTGCGCGCGGCACTGGGCGGCACCATCGACCGCTCGAACTGCCACCCATTCCACTACGGCCGCTGGTTGTTCCAGTACAACGGCGAGATCGAAGGATTCTCAAAACTCAAGCGCGACTTGACCTTCGACGTCGACCCGAAGCTCTACCCGTTCATCGAGGGCAACGCCGACACCGAGGTGTGCTTCTACCTTGCGCTCACCTACGGGCTGGAGACCGATCCCAAAGGTGCGCTGGCACGCATGGTCGGCCGCGTGGAGCAGGCCCGCACCGACAATGGCGTCGACGACCCATTCACCGCGACCATCTGCGCGGCCAACGGCGACACGATCTACGCCGTCCGCTACTCCAGCAACCGACAGTCGAACTCGCTGTATCACTCGCAGGGGACCATGCGCCTGAGCGCCGGCGACGGGTCCGGGCACATCCAACTGCCCGCCGACGGCCGCATCATCGTCTCCGAACCGCTGGAACTGGAATACCGCGACTCCCACTGGGTGGAGTTGCCGGAATGGTCGATCCTGACCGTGCGCGCGGGTGAAGAGCCCGTCATCGAGGACTTTGAACCGACGGTTTTGCCGCAGTAGGCGTCGAACAGTCCAGTACCCGCGTAACGGAGAGGACCTTTTCCTGATGCTCGAACGCATCACCCATCGCGGCGACTACCACCCTGACCTGCGGGGGATCGCTTCAGTTCTGCCCAAGGGTGTCACCTCGGCTCGCACCGTCCCATTCCTGCGCCGCGCACTGTCGATTGCTCGTCGCGGCGGAGGGGTGAGTTCGACGGCGACCATCGACAACGGCGTCGGCCTGCGTGTGTTCGAGCCGCAGACCTCTATCGACGCCCCGCGATCTCGGGGAGCCTTCGTCTGGATTCATGGCGGCGGCACAGTGATGGGTCAGGCGGCCCAAGACGACGAATGGTGTCGCTACCTCGCGGACGAAGAGGGCATCGTGGTGGTCTCGGTCGACTACCGCCTCGCACCCGAGCATCCTTTTCCCGAACCCGTCGACGATTGCGTTGCCGCGCTCGAGTGGATCATTGCCCGTCCCGACGTCGATCCGCGCCGGATCGCGGTCGGGGGCGCCAGCGCGGGCGGACTACTGGCCGCAGCCGTTGCCTTCCGCGCCCGAGATGCCGGGATCAGCCTCGCACTCCAGATGCTGGTCTATCCGATGCTCGACGACCGCACGACGCGCGATGACGTCAGATATCGCCTGTGGGACGTACCGAGCAACGACTTCGCCTGGCGCAGCTTCCTCGGCGACGCCGACACCGAACTCGCCGTCCCCGCCCGTCGTACCGACCTGCGGGGTCTGGCGCCGGCCTGGATCGGTGTCGGCAGCCTCGACCTGTTTCTCGACGAGGACCTCGAATATGCGCGTCGACTTCGCGACGCCGGGATCGCGTGCGAGACGCACATCGTCGACGGTGCGTTTCACGCATTCGACGCGATCGCGCGTCGCGCCGGTGTGAGCAGGGAGTTCGCCGAGGTTCGACGCAAGGCGCTCGCGGCGGCGCTCGCCGGTCCGCACGACTGACGGTTGCCGGCGAACGTCGAGGTTGCCCGTCGTGGCGGGCGATTGTCGTCGCGACGGGTGCGGCCAATAGGATGGTGTCCTGTGACTCCCGCCGAACTCGCCGCACTCCTGGGTGCCGCGACCCGCACCGTGGTCGCCGACCACGACCTCGACACCTCACTCGTCCCCGACACCGTCGGCGTCGAGCGACCCCGTCATGCGGACCACGGCGACTATTCAACCAACATCGCGCTGCAACTCGGCAAGAAGCTCGGAGTCAACCCCCGCGAGTTCGCCGGCTGGTTGGCCGATGCCTTCGCCGCCACCGACGGGATCGCGAAGGCCGACGTGGCGGGCCCCGGCTTCGTCAACGTCTGGCTGGCCGCGGCCGCACAGAACTCCGTCGTCGACGTCGTGCTGGCGGCCGGATCGGAGTACGGACGCGGGACTGAACTCGCCGACCTGAACATCAACCTGGAATTCGTGTCGGCCAACCCGACCGGACCCATTCACCTCGGTGGCACCCGCTGGGCGGCCGTCGGCGATGCGCTCGGCCGGGTGCTGTCAGCTCGGGGTGCCGCGGTCACCCGCGAGTACTACTTCAACGACCACGGCGCACAGATCGACCGGTTCGCGCGGTCGCTGGAAGCGGCGGCGTCGGGTCAGCCCACCCCGGAGGACGGCTACGCGGGTGCCTACATCGGCGACATCGCCGACCAGGTCGTCGCCAAGGTTCCCGGCATCCTCGATCTGCCCGACGCAGAGAAACTCGAGGCCTTCCGGTCGGTCGGCGTGGACTTGATGTTCACCCACATCAAGGAGAGCCTGCACGAGTTCGGCACCGACTTCGACGTGTTCACCCACGAGAACAAGATGTTCGAGACCGGACTCGTCGACGAGTGCATCGCCGAACTCAAGGCCAACGGCAACCTGTACGAGAAGGACGGCGCCTGGTGGCTGCGCACCACCGAATACGGCGACGACAAGGACCGCGTGGTCATCAAGAGCGACGGCGACGCCGCCTACATCGCCGGTGACATCGCGTACTACAAGGACAAGCGCAACCGCGGCTTCAACCTCTGCATCTACATGCTGGGCGCCGATCACCACGGCTACATCACCCGCCTCAAAGCCGCCGCCGCGTCGCTGGGCGACGACCCGGCCACCGTCGAGGTGCTCATCGGACAGATGGTCAACCTCGTCAAGGACGGTCAGCCGGTCCGGATGAGCAAGCGTGCCGGCAACGTCATCACCCTCGACGACCTCGTCGACGCGGTGGGTGTCGACGGTGCCCGGTACTCACTGATCCGGTCGTCGGTGGACGTCAACATCGACATCGACCTCGACCTGCTCACCCGCCAATCCAACGAGAACCCGGTCTACTACGTGCAGTACGCGCACGCGCGGCTCTCGGCATTGGCGCGCAACGCCGCCGAGCTGGGGCTCTCGGCGAGCCTGGACCATCTCGACCTGCTCGTCGAACCCGCCGAAGGCGAATTGATCCGCACCATCGGCGATTTCGAGGAAGTGGTCGCCACCGCGGCCGAACTCCGGGAACCGCATCGGATCTGCCGCTACCTGGAAACGTTGGCCGGCGCCTATCACCGCTTCTACGCCCACTGCCGGGTGCTGCCGCTCGGCGACGAACCCGCCGGTGACATCCACGCCGCGCGGTTGGCGCTGTGCTCGGCCACCCGGCAGGTGCTGGCCAACGGCCTGGCCCTGGTCGGCGTGAGTGCACCGGAGCGGATGTGAACGCCCACCCCGCCGGCCCCCGGCACGCCGAGATCCTGGCCGCCCCGCACCTGGCCGAGCGTCCCAACGATCCGGCGCAACTCGCTCAGATCCCGGCGAATGTGTGGCCGCGCAACGCTTCTCGCAATGCTGACGGTGTAGTCGAGATCGCCGGAGTTCGCGTCGACGAGCTGGCCGAACGTTTCGGTACCCCGCTGTTCATCATCGACGAGGCCGACTTCCGGTCCCGATGCGCCGACATGCTGGCCGCCTTCGGCCCGTACGGTCGCGTGCACTACGCGTCAAAAGCGTTCCTGTGCAGCGAGATCGCCCGATGGGTTCGCGACGAGGGGCTGTCCCTCGACGTCTGTACCGGCGGTGAACTGGCCATCGCGCTCCGATCGGGCTTCCCACCCGAGCGAATCGCCATGCACGGCAACAACAAGGGCGTCGACGAGCTCGCCGCCGCACTTGATGCCGGGGTGGGTCACATCGTGCTCGACTCGATGATCGAGATCGAGCGCCTTGATGCGCTGGCCGGCGAACGCGGCATCGTCGCCGACGTGCTGGTGCGGGTCACCGTCGGTGTGGAAGCCCATACGCACGAATTCATCTCGACCGCCCACGAAGACCAGAAGTTCGGTTTCGCGTTGGCCGGTGGCGTGGCGATGGATGCGGTGCGGCGGGTGTTCGCCACCGACAACCTGCGTCTGGTCGGCCTGCACAGCCACATCGGTTCACAGATCTTCGACATGTCCGGCTTCGAGCTGGCCGCACACCGGGTGCTCGGCCTGCTGCGTGATGTGGTTGCGGAGTTCGGGGTGGACAAGACCGCGCAGCTTTCGGTGTTGGATCTCGGTGGTGGACTGGGTATCTCCTACATGCCCGACGACGACCCGCTGCCCATCGCCCAGGTCGCGGAAACACTGGCCGGGATCGTCGAGCAGGAGTCGTCGGCGATGGGTCTGCCGATGCCGACCATCGCCGTCGAGCCGGGCCGCGCGATCGCCGGACCCGCCGGTGTCACGCTCTACCGCATCGGTACCACCAAAGATGTGGTGTTGGGCGCCAACACATCTCGTCGCTACGTCTCCGTCGACGGCGGCATGAGCGACAACATCCGTACCGTGCTCTACCAAGCCGAATACGACGCCCGGCTCGTCTCGCGGGTGTCCGATGACCGCGCCGTGGTGAGCCGGGTCGTCGGAAAGCACTGCGAGAGTGGTGACATCGTGATCCGCGATTGCTGGCTGCCCGAGGATCTGGGCCCCGGTGATCTGCTCGGTGTCGCCGCTACCGGCGCCTACTGCTATTCGATGTCGAGCCGGTACAACATGGCCATGCGTCCGGCGGTGGTGGCGGTGGCCGACGGCGCCGCCCGCCTCATCCTGCGACGCGAAACGATCGACGACTTCCTCGCCTTGGAGGTGACCCCTTGACCAACAAAACAGCAATCGGTGTGGCCGTGCTCGGAATGGGCAACGTTGGTTCGGAGGTGGTGCGGATCCTCTCCGACAACGCCGCCGACCTGCGTTCGCGCGTCGGTGCGCCGGTCGAACTTCGCGGGGTTGCGGTGCGCGACCTCGCACGCCCGCGAAAAGTGGCGCAGGAGTTGCTGACCGACGATCCGTCGTCGCTGGTGACCCGCGACGATGTCGACATCGTGGTGGAGCTGATGGGTGGCATCGATCCGGCCCGTGACCTCATCCGCACCGCGTTGGAGCACGGCAAATCCGTGGTGACCGCCAACAAGGCACTGCTCGCCGAATACACCGGTGAGCTCGCCTCGGCAGCCGCCGAGGCCAAGGTGGACCTCTACTTCGAGGCCGCCGTCGCCGGAGCGATTCCGGTGGTACGCCCGCTGATGCAGTCGTTGGCCGGTGACACCGTCGAGCGGGTCGCCGGAATCGTCAACGGCACCACCAACTTCATCCTCTCGGCGATGGACGCCGACGGTGAGGATTACGAGGTGGTGCTCAAAGAGGCGGGCCGCCTGGGTTACGCCGAAGCCGATCCGACCGCCGACGTTGAGGGCTACGACGCCGCTGCGAAGGCGGCGATCCTGGCGTCGATCGCCTTCCACACCCGCGTCACCGCCGCCGACGTGTACCGCGAGGGCATCACCAAAGTCACTGCCGCCGACCTGGTGGCGGCCAAGAAGTTCGACTGCACGGTGAAGCTGCTCTCGATCTGCGAGCGACTTCGCGAAGCCGATGGCACCGAACGGGTTTCGGCGCGCGTGTATCCCGCGCTGATTCCGCTCAGTCACCCGCTCGCCTCGGTCAGCGGTGCGTTCAACGCCGTCGTGGTCGAGGCGGAGAACGCCGGCCGGCTGATGTTCTACGGCCAGGGCGCCGGTGGCGCGCCGACGGCATCGGCGGTGCTCGGCGACATGGTGATGGCCGCGCGCAACAAGGTGCACGGCGGTCGCGGACCGCTCGAGTCGACGTATGCCTCGTTGCCTATTGCCAGCATTGACGAGGTGCCCACCCGCTACTACATCTCCATGCGCGTCTCGGACCGGCCGGGTGTGCTCGCGCAGGTGGCCGGCGAATTCTCCAAACGATCGGTGAGTTTGGCAGCCGTCCGGCAGGAGGGTGCCGGCGACGATGCCCGGCTGATCGTCGTCACTCACCGCGCGCCCGACCGCGCGCAGTCGGAATGCGTTGCGGCGCTGGAAGATATGGACGCAGTGATCAAGGTGTCAAGTGTGCTGCGATTGGAAGGAACCGATGACTGACGCAACCCCCACCGCCGTTTCGACGCCGGTGCACCGTGCCTGGCCTGGATTGATCGAGGCCTACCGGTCGCGGTTGCCGGTCGCCGACGACTGGAAGGTGATCACCCTCCTCGAAGGTGGCACCCCGCTGATCGCCGCGCCGTATCTGTCCGAGCTGACCGGCTGCGAGGTCTACCTCAAGGTCGAGGGCCTCAACCCGACCGGCTCCTTCAAGGACCGCGGCATGACGATGGCGGTGAGCAACGCGGTCAACAACGGCAAGACCGCGGTGCTGTGCGCATCGACGGGCAACACCTCGGCGTCGGCGGCCGCCTACGCCACTCGCGCGGGCATCACCTGCGCGGTCCTGATCCCGCAGGGCAAGATCGCCATGGGCAAGCTGGCACAGGCAGTCATGCACGGCGCCAAGATCATTCAGGTCGAGGGCAACTTCGACGACTGCCTGGAACTGGCGCGCAAGGCGACCGCGGAGTTCCCCGAGATCGAGCTGGTCAATTCGGTGAATCCGGCCCGTATCGAGGGGCAGAAGACCGCTGCGTTCGAGATCGTCGACGTGCTCGGCCGCGCTCCGGACGTGCATGCCCTGCCGGTGGGTAACGCCGGCAACATCACCGCGTACTGGAAGGGCTACCGCGAATACCACGCCGACGGTGTCAGCGATTCGCTGCCGCGGATGCTCGGCGTTCAGGCCGCCGGTGCCGCACCGCTGGTGACCGGAACTCCGGTCAAGGACCCCGAGACGATCGCGACCGCGATCCGCATCGGTTCACCCGCCAGCTGGAACCAGGCCGTCGCGGCCAAAGATGAGTCCAACGGACAGTTCCTCGCCGCCACCGACGAAAAGCTCTTGGAGGCATACCGTCTCATCGCCGGTAAGGAAGGCGTGTTCGTCGAGCCCGCGTCGGCGGCCAGCGTCGCAGGCCTTCTCGCCGCACACGCCGACGGCTGGATCACCGCGGGTCAGACGGTGGTGTGCACGGTGACCGGTAACGGTCTCAAGGATCCGGATACCGCGTTGTCGGGTATGCCGGAGGTCAAGCCGATCCCGGTCGACCCGGTCGCGGTGGGCGATGCACTCGGGGTCCGCTGATCTGATGACGCACGGATCCATCGTCGGCCCCGGCGCGGAGTCGAAAGACGTGCTGCCGCAAGGGTTGTCGGTCCGTGTGCGGGTGCCGTCGTCGAGTGCGAATCTGGGCCCCGGATTCGACTGTCTCGGAATAGCTCTCGGCATCTACGACGAGGTGATCATCGAGACCACCGCGCCGGGCATCGTCGAGGTGGACGTCAGCGGTGAGGGCGCCGACGACGTGCCGCGCAACGAGTCACATTTGGTGGTGCGCGCGTGTCTGCGCGGACTCGAGGTCGGCGGGGTGCGCACCGCAGGACTGCGACTGCGCAGCGTCAATGCGATTCCGCATTCGCGCGGACTCGGGTCATCGGCTGCGGCGGCGGTGGCCGGGCTCGCCGCGGCGTCGGGTCTGCTGGAAGCAGCGGGCGTCCGCCCGCGATTCAGCGACGACGAGATGGTCCAGTTGTCCGGCGAATTCGAGGGCCACCCCGACAACGCGGCGGCCAGCGTCCTCGGCTCGGCCGTGGTGACCTGGATCGAGGCCGGCGACAGCGAAGCCACCGCACCGACCTACGTGGCTCGTCGTCTGGTGGTGCACCCGGACATCTCCGCGACCGTGTTCGTGCCCGATACCGAGTCGTCGACCGCCTATACCCGGGGGCTTCTGCCCGACGTGGTGCCGCGCGCCGACGCCATCTTCAACCTGAGTCGCTCGGCCGTCGCAGTGGTGGCGCTGACG
Organism: Actinomycetes bacterium; assembly: GCA_023461275.1. Classification (GTDB taxonomy): domain Bacteria; phylum Actinomycetota; class Actinomycetes; order Mycobacteriales; family Mycobacteriaceae; genus Gordonia. The sequence goes on from JAEYMI010000074.1 coordinate 202,362, forward strand.
TCGGACCCGACGTGCCTGTTCGCGGCCACCGAGGATCGTCTGCATCAGCGGTATCGCGAGACCGCGATGGTGCCGACGGCACAGCTGGTCAGGGAACTGCGCGCGCATGGCTTGGCGGCAACCGTGTCCGGTGCGGGACCCACGGTTCTCGTGCTCGGCGTCGGACCGGTGCCCACGGTGGCGCGCAGTGTGGGCGACGGACTCGGGTTCCGGGCACATCCGGTGGCCGTCGCAGGCGGAGTCGAGATCACCACGGGCTGACGGGTCTCGATCTGTAGCGTGTCGAACCGATCGGGCCCACTCAATTCGCGATTGCGGCGTGTTGCTCGTATCATGCAGACGGGCTACCATAGACTGGTCTGGCCGATCAGGCTCGTACTGCCGTGTTTCTCACCGATCATCGATCCAGTCTTCGGATTACCCTCGGGGGCTCGATCTGCTGTCATCGATCCGAAGCATGCCGCAGCAGACCCATAAATTTTCTCTGACCGTCCGTAGGGGACGGAATCCCGCCAGAAGTGCGACGGGACAGTAGGTCCCGCGCAGCCACAACTTCTGCCGGGGCCATGAAAGGAAATCCGTGACCGATACGGACCTCATTACCGCGCCAACCGAATCAACCGAAGAGTCGGGTCGCGGCCGTGCGCCGCGCGCCGGACTGTCCGGCATGGTGTTGACCGAATTGCGTGCACTCGCAGGCGAGCTCGGCATCAAAGGCACCTCGGGCATGCGCAAAGGTGCGTTGATCGACGCGATCAAAGAGCGTCAAAGCGGTGGCTCGGCTCCGGCATCGGCGAAGCAGACCGGTGGCCAGATGACTCTGGGCGACGCCGGTACGCAGGACCGTGCGCCCAAGGGAGCCGAACCCAAGCGATCCGAAGCCAAGGAATTCGAAGCCAAGGAATCCGCACCCAAGGCCGATCAGCCCGTTGCCACGGCGGACACCGCCAAGGCCGGCAGCGTGGAATCGTCCGACGACGCGGTCAAGGCCGGTAACGACCAGGCCGGCGGGGACAAGAGCGATTCCGGCAAGCAGGATTCAGGCAAGAACGATTCCGCCAAGAATGGCAGCGCGAAGAACGACGGCGAATCGCGTAACGACGGTGGACGTCAGGGTCAGGGCGAGGACAACCGCAACGACAACCGAAGCCGCCAGCGCAACCGCAATCAGAACGACCGCAACCAGAACGACCGCAACCAGAACGACGGTGGCGGCCAGTCGGGGAATCAGCAGGGCGGCAATCAGAACAACAATCGCAATAACCGCGATGATGACGGCGATGGAGACGGCAGCGGCCGCGGTCGTCGGGGTCGGCGGTTCCGCGAGCGTCGTCGCGGGCGTGACCGCGACGGGGCGCCGTCGTCGAATGAGCCGCAGGTGTCCGACGACGACGTTCTGCAGCCGGTCGCCGGCATTCTCGACGTGCTCGACAACTATGCCTTCGTGCGTACCTCCGGGTATCTCGCCGGACCGAACGACGTGTACGTGTCGATGAATCTTGTTCGGAAGAACGGACTTCGACGTGGCGACGCCATCACCGGCGCAGTCAAGGTGCCGCGCGACGGCGAGCAGCCCAATCAGCGGCAGAAGTTCAATCCGCTGGTGCGTCTGGACACCGTGAACGGCACCGACATCGAGACCGCCAAGAAGCGGCCCGAATTCAACAAGCTCACCCCGCTCTACCCGAATCAGCGTCTGCGTCTGGAGACCACTCCCGAGCGCCTCGACACCCGTGTGATCGACCTGATCATGCCGATCGGTAAGGGCCAGCGTGCGCTCATCGTGTCGCCGCCCAAGGCCGGTAAGACCACGATTCTGCAGGACATCGCGAACGCGATCACCACCAACAATCCGGAATGCCACCTGATGGTCGTCCTCGTCGACGAGCGTCCGGAAGAGGTCACCGATATGCAGCGCTCGGTGAAGGGTGAGGTCATCGCCTCCACCTTCGATCGTCCGCCGTCAGATCACACCTCGGTCGCCGAACTCGGCATCGAACGCGCCAAGCGTCTCGTCGAGAATGGCAAAGACGTTGTGGTTCTGCTGGATTCGATCACCCGACTTGGTCGCGCGTACAACAACGCGTCCCCGGCGTCAGGCCGAATCCTTTCCGGTGGTGTCGATTCGACGGCGCTCTACCCGCCGAAGCGTTTCCTCGGCGCGGCCCGCAACATCGAGAACGGCGGATCGTTGACCATCATCGCCTCGGCGTTGGTGGAGACCGGATCAACCGGTGACACGGTCATCTTCGAGGAGTTCAAGGGCACCGGCAACGCCGAGCTCAAGCTCGATCGCAAGATCGCCGATCGTCGTGTCTTCCCGGCCGTCGACGTCAACCAGTCCAGCACCCGCAAGGACGAGCTGCTGATGTCGCCGGAGGAGTTCGCGATCATGCACAAGCTGCGTCGCGTGCTGTCCGGGCTCGACTCGCAGCAGGCGATCGATCTGCTGATCAGCCAACTCAAGAAGACCCGCAACAACATCGAGTTCCTCATGCAGGTGCAGTCCAATGCGCCGGGTGCGTTGAAGGACGACTGACCCTTAACATGGTGCAGGCCAAGGTAATTGGCCTACGGATACTGACCGCCCTTCTGGACCGTATCGGTTCAGAGGGGCGGTTTTTCTGCTGAATGGCGTCGGCCTGGTGGCACAGCCTCGGTAGGAGAGCGTCGTCGCGGCGATTATCGGTCCGGCATTGCCTCTTTACCGAGGCTATGTCACCGGAATCCGGTGTTCAGCCCACGTGGCGTCGCAGGTTGCGAGAGTGGATCGCAGTGGCCGGGGCCAGATCGGTGACGGTCCGGTTTCTCGCGAGAACATCCCAAGTGAGGCCGGGCCGGTTCAGCAGGTGAGATCAGTCATCAGGTATGACCAGGCCTCATGGGCGGCACCGGCCACCGATCCGGTCTGCGTGATGATCATGCTGCAGTGGCCCGCGCGGTCGTAGAGTTCGATGGAACCCGTTGGGCCCCAGACACCCTGAGACCAGGTGACCCAGCACTGGCTGATCAGGTTGAAGTTGATCATCGCGCGGGCACCCGACGAGGCGACCACCATCGAACCGCGATGCTCGCGTGCGCCACCGAGCATGTCGTGACGCATCTGGATGCAGCCGGGTGCAGTTGTCGCGAGGGTGACCGGCATCGACATCAACGCGGCGTGCTCGATGCCGGCGATCGCTTGTCGCGCGTCGATCCGGGCGTAGCCGCTGTCGGAGAACCGGGGCAGCGCTGTCAGGCGTGCGGCGCCACCGTCGGCGAGGACGGAGTCGAGTTGGGCCACCTGATCGGCCTCGGGAGCGGGCAGGGTATCGGCGAGAGTCGTTGCACCCCGGGTGACTTCGTCGACCATGAGTTCATCGATGTCACCACCGTCGCACAGGTCCGACGACGGTCCGTGCGTCAGTGACAGGGCCTCGAACGCCAGCCGATCCGAGTGCTCGGTGAGGTAGGTCGCGTGCGCGGTGTTGCCGTCGACGTCGAACAGTCTCAGCGTAGGCGGAACGGTGACGCTCGGTTCGGTGACCAGTGCACGTCCCAGGCGTTCAGGGTTGAGTCGCAGACTGATTCGTGACTCCCGGCAACGAATCGGACCGCCCATGAGCTCCGGCCGGTCATGGACGCCGACGTCATTCATCAACACCGGACCGGCGACCGTGACACCGACCACCTGATCGAGCAGCGGTAGCTGGGCAGTGAGTCCCGCTACATCGGTATCGATCACCGAACTGCGCACCCCGGGTGTCGCCAGCAGCGCATCGAGGTCGCTCGTACGTCGCTGACAACACTTGCCGCACACCGCGCCACAGGTCTCGTTGGGTGCATGGTTGTCAGGCGAGCTCGGCGTCGTTGCCATTGCTACCGTTCCTCTCGTTGTGCCGCCGATCGCCACGCAAAGGTTGTCGACGGCGGATGGTGTCAGTACACGTCTCGCAGATACCGCTTGGCGGACTTCAGTTCGGCCACAAACTCTTCGGCCTCGGTCGGGGTCATCGAACCGTGCTCGATGATGATCTCGTGCAGGGCGGCGTCGACGTCGTGTGCCATCCTCGTCGCGTCGCCGCACACGTAAATGCTTGCGCCGTCGGCAATCCACCGGTAGAGCTCGGCCCCGTTCTCGCGCATCCGGTCCTGCACATAGACCTTGTGCTCCTGGTCGCGGGAGAATGCGAGATCCAGTCGGGTGAGCAGCCCGTCGTCGCGGAATGCCGAGAGCTCGTCGGCGTAGATGAAGTCGCTCTCACGGTGCTGGTCGCCAAAGAACAACCAGTTCTCACCGATCGCGCCGCGGGCTCTGCGCTCGTGCAGGAACGAACGGAACGGTGCGACACCGGTTCCCGGGCCGATCATGATCATCTTGGTCTCGTCATCGGGTAACCGGAACGAATTGTTGGCGGTGATGAAGACGTCGATGCCGTCGCGGTCGGCGCACCGGTCGGCGAGGAAGGTCGAACACGCGCCGCCGTGCATGCGTTCGCCGGTCTGATAACGCACGGCCGCCATGGTGATGTGCACGGTGTTGGCGTGGGCCCGTGGGCTCGACGAGATCGAATAGACGCGGTGGGCCAGGGGCCGCAGCTCCGCGAGGAGTTCCTCAGGTGTAATGGTCAGTGCCGGATCGACATTGAGCAGATCGAGAACGTCCTTGCCCCACATGTACGCGTCGATCGCCTCTTTGTCGCCGGCTTCCACCAGGTGGGTGAGCTCCGGATCCCGGGTGCGTGCCGCGATGTAATCGAGCAGGTACCGCGACGGAACGGTAATCTCGAAGCGGTGGGTCAGGACATCGGCGAGAGTGATCTGCTCCTTACGCTCGGTGACCATGGTGTCCGCAGAGACACCGAGGCGTTCGACGATCAATGCGACCAGGGCCGGATCATTCTCGGCGGCGATGCTGATCCCGTCACCGGGCTGGTACTCAATACCACTGTCGCCCAGGGAGATCACCACATGGTGAACTTCTTTGCCCGACGCCGGCCCGGAGAGCACGGTGTTGCCGAGGATCGCTGCCCGGTAGGGATTCTTCCGGTTGTACTTGGCCTTGCCGGGTTTGGTTCCCTTGGCGCGCTTGGGTGTTGCTGCGGGCTCCGCCGTTGGTGTGGGTTCGGGCTCGGCGGCAGGCGCGCCGTCGTCCACGCCGGCCAGTGCGGGCAATGTGGCGGCCAGCCAGGCCTCGGCGGGTTTCTGATAATCCAGATCGCAGTCGAGACGGTCGGCGCATCGGGTGGCACCCAGCTCGGCCAGTCGGGCATCGATGTCCTTGCCCGCCTGACAGAATCCGTCGTAGATGGAGTCGCCCAGCGCGAGGACCCCGAAGTACATGCCCTCCAGCCGCGGCGCGTCCGGCCCGGCCAGTTCGGCCCAGAATCCCTGGGCGGTGTCGGGCATCTCGCCTTCGCCATAGGTCGAGGTGATCACCAGCAGACGGCGGATGGCGCCCAGTGACGCCATATCCACCTCGTCGAGCGGCGTGATCTCCGGGACGAAGCCGTGCTGCCTGGCCATCTCGGCGGCGTTGTCGGCCAAGAACTCCGCATTGCCGCCCTGCGTGCCGTAAGCGATCTGCAGAGTCATCACGTTCGACGCCGCAGCGGCCACGCTGCCCGGCGGTGTTGCCGCTCCGGCAGCCGACGTCCCGGTTGTCGGCATCGCGATGCGGGTGTTCAACCCGGCGAGAAAACCGGACAGCCAGGCCTTCTGGTCTCCGGTGAACGGGACATCGGACGGAATGTAGGGGAGTTGCATATTCTCATCCCACCTTCGATTGGGCGGCAGCGAGTTCGGCTGCCAGATCGGGCACGGCGTGCGCCGCGAAGAGTTCGTCGAAGCTCGGCAGGCGCCCCAACTTCTCGGTGTTCTTGGTGTCCTGCAGCATGATCCAGCCGTAGGTGGCCGGCGCATCCATCGAGCGCACGTTGCGTCCGGCGAGTGCCTGCTTGTAGTCGTCGACACGTTTCGCGGCGATCAGTGCGGATAGTTCCTCGGCCGAGTGGTCGCCGAGGATGGTTCGTGCGTACGACGCGACGCGGGCGATGAGGTCGAAATCCTCGGTGAGAATCAGATTGCGGGCCGCTCTGGCCACCGCGTGATCAGTCCAGCGGGTGGACGCGACGTCGTCACGGTCCTGATGTGCCCGGTCCCGCTGTATCCGATCCTGATGTGCCCGACCGCGATGCAGTTTGGCGGCGGCGACCTCTCTGGCGAGCTCGAAGACCGTGTAGGCGCCCAACAGTCGGTACATGTCGGTGTCATCGGTGACGCCATAGGCGGGCACCACACCGTCGAGGATCGGGGTGCCCTCGCGCACACCGCGTTTGAGCTCGCGCACCTGATGGGTGGCCAACGCCGTGGCCAGCTCGTCGAGCAGCGCCCGTCGCGGCATCGCCGCCACCAGCGCATCGCTGTCCTGGTAGGCAACCAGAGCCTTGGGCATCACATAGCTGATGTAGTGGCGCTCGGTCTCCCAGTTGTCGAGTAGCCGTGTCGCCAGGGCGGATCCGGTGGCGGCCGCGTGCATCTCCAGCATGAATCGCACCGCGTCATGGTGGATCGGGGCGAGCGGGTCGTCGACGCCGGTGATGGCGCCGATGATGACCGAATCGATGCTGACGTGTGAATCCAGTTGGCAGGCCGGATCATACTGATACAGAAAGCCGCCACTCATACCGTTGCCGAGACCCTTGCCGTAGGCGCCGATGTTGAGGACCGCGCCGTTCGTCATGTACTCACAAGCGAATTCGCCGACACCTTCGACGACGGCGGTGGCGCCGGAGTTCCGGACAGCGAACCGGTCGCCGGCTTCACCTTCGACGAACAGTCGTCCGCCGGTTGCGCCGAAGAGCGCGAAGTTGCCCACGAGCACGTTTCCGCCGGCCGCGGGCGATCCGCCACCGGGGGAGCGAACGATCACCGTGCCACCCGACATCGATTTGGCGACACCGTCATTGCAGGTTCCGGTGTGCGTCATCCGCATGCCATCGTTGCAGAACGCCGCGTACGAGAGTCCCGCCGAACCCGATGTCGGGACCACCACCGAACCGGCGGAGAAGAACCGCCGTCCGCGGTCGTCGGTGAACAGCGCTGGCAGGTCGTCGACTTCGGGGTCGGTGAGCTCGTAGTTGGCCAGCCGCTCGAGATCCACCGCAAGCTGGGCGCCGACCCCTTTGTTGACGTTGCCCAGCACGCGGGGTGCGGTGGTGACGCGCTCACCGCGCTTCTCGATCAACGCCCGACGCACTTCGGCGATCAGATCGTCGTCGATGGCGTAGTCGCGCTCGAGATAGACCGGATCGGCGATCGGTGTGGCGTCGGTGCGGGCCAGCAGCGCGTTGACGCGCAAGGCGCCGATCTCGGCGGGATGGTTCACCAGATGCAGCAGATCGGTGCGGCCGCGCGCCTCGGCCAGCGATCGCAGCCCCAGCCGCGCCAGAATCTCGCGCACCTCGTGAGCGAGGTTGAGCAGGTACTGGGCCATCGAGCGCGGATCACCCTCGAAGACCTCGGGATTGGTGGTGAGGCCGGCGGGGCATTTGATGTTGCAGTTCTTGGCCATCACGCAGCCGATCATCATCAACGCGGCGGTGCCGAACTCGGTACTGTCGGCGCCGAGCAGAGTGGAGATCACCACGTCGTGACCGGTCTGGTGCGCCCCCGACGCACGGACCACCACTTTCTGGCGAAGACCGTTGGCGCTCAACGCCTGATGGACCTCGGCGAGTCCGATCTCCGGTGCACGCCCGGCATACCGAAGGCTGGTGACCGACGCGGCGCCGGTACCGCCGGTGTTGCCCGCGACGTTGATGACGTCGGCGCCGGCTTTCGCGACGCCGACAGCGATGGTGCCGATGCCTTCTGACGACACGAGTTTGACGATCACCCGTACTCGCGCGGCCTTGCAGTCGTGGATGAGCTGCGCGAGGTCTTCGATGGAGTAGGTGTCGTGGTGCGGTGGTGGGGAGACCAACTCGATGCCCGGCGTGCCACCCCGGGCCGCGGCGATCTCCACGGTCACCTTGGGCGACGGAAGTTGGCCGCCTTCACCGGGTTTGGCGCCCTGACCAATCTTGATCTCCAGCTCACGCAGCATCGGATCGGCCAGGTATCCGGCCCAGACCCCGAAGCGGCCGGAGGCGAACTGTTTGATGCGTGACGCGCGGATCGTGTTGTAGCGGCTGATGTGCTCGCCGCCCTCCCCGCAGTTGGACATTCCGCCCACCATGTTGGTGCCGTGCGCCACGGCCTCATGTGCCGGCGCGACAAGCGCACCGTGACTCATCGCGCCGGAGGCGAAGGTGGAGGTGATCTCATGTGCCGGCATCACGTCACTCAAGGCGATCGACGACGGCGCAGAACGCAAGGCGCGCAGAGTATCTGCGCATATGCCGGTGCCGGTCGCGACGATGCCGCCGTCGCCGCAGTCGGCGAGGTCGATGCTCGCACCGAACAACTCGTCGAGCGCCTGTGCCAACGCCTGGGTGCGGACGTCGTCGTCGACACCGGACACGCCCGGCGCGAGACGAAGGTGTACCCCGTCGGGGCCGTCGGCATCAGCGATCGGGGTCACGGTCAGTCCGCGGACCGCGATGACGGGTGAGGCTGGTGCGGGCTGCCCGAACGCGGCCACGAAGTCGGTCACGGTGTCGGCGGCGGTCAGGTCGATCGGAAGACCGAGGACGTCACGTAGTGCGCTGGGACGCTGGGCACGTTGTGCGGCGAGCTCGCTGCTGAATGACCGGTAGGCGTCGGTGATCTCGAAGGAGTCGATGTCGCCGTCGGCCAGCCGGTCGAAACTGGAATCAGCGTAGGCCGCGGCGTCGAGCCCGAAGGCGTCGGACAGCGTGCGCAGCGTCGAGAGCCGGAGGACGTCGACGACCCCGCTCTGCCCGAGAGCCCCGCCCGGCCCGGACCCGACGACGTCGGCCGCCGACGATTCGGCAGCGGCGGTGGCGAAGCTGATCTTCTCCGCGGTCAGTTCGCCGTACTTGCGTATCGCGGTGGAGCCGAACGAATGTCCGGCGCCGTCGTTGCGCTCTTTGAACAATCCCAGCAGTGGCAGGTCTTTGTCGGAGGTGATCGGAGCCGACGATGCCACTGCGGCGCGGTGGGCGCCGATGAGTTCGGCGGCTATGGCATCGAGTCCGACACCACCGATCGGGGTGCGCAATCCGGGAAACCATCGACGGAGATCGTCGTCGTCGGAGTCGAAGAAGTTCGGCTCGAAGAACTCGCCGCCGATATAACTCTCGACGGTGCACAGACCGACGCGGCCCATCGTCTTCATCAACGACTTCTGCGCGGCGCGTGACCATTTCGCGAATGCGGCCGACGGGTCCTCGGAGTCGGGGTCGTCGGAGTCGGGGCCGTCGGAGTCGGGGCCGGCGAGTTCGGCTGCGCGGCGCGCCACCGAATGCGGATGTACCGCCGAGGCGCCGAAGCCCAGCACGGCGGCAAGGTGGTGCGAGGATTCGATCTGGCCGCTGTCGACGACGAGCGAAATGCGCAGTCGCAGACCGGCATCGATGAGCCGCTGATTGATCGCCGACACCGCGAAGATCATCGGCAGCGCGGCGGTGGTGGTGTCGATGCGCCGATCACTGATTACCGCGATCCCGCCGTGATCGCGGGCGAATGCCGCGACATCGTCGGCGAGCCGGTCGATGGCCTCGACAATTGTTGCGCGAGAATCACTGTCGGGGCGGACGGTGAAGACGGCGTCGAACTCGCCGACCGGCGTCTCGGATTGACCACGCAGGGTCGTCAGCGCCGTGGCGTCGAGAATGGGTGTGGGGAGCACGATCTGGCGAGAGTCGCCGGACTCGGTGTCGATTCGCTCGGTGTCGATCCGCGGTCGGGTACCCAACGCCACCCGCAGCGACATCCCGTCGGCCTCACGGATGCTGTCCAGCGACGGATTGGTCACCTGTGCGAAGCGTTGCGAAAAGAACCGTGCCACATTCGATTCCCGATCGGTCAGGGCGTTGACCGCATTGCCGTACCCCATCGCCGACACCCGCTCGGCGCCGTCGGTGATCATCGGATCCATGAAGTAGCGAAAGCTCTCCTGATCCAGGTAGTAGGCGCGATAACGCTGATGATCGGTCAGCGGTGGCGCCCCGTCGGCCGTAGGCGCTACATCCACATCCACTACATCCACATCCGCTGCGGGACAGGTCAACTCGCCGATATCGACCTTGGCGGCGCGCAGCAGGGCCGGATAATCGCGTGCGGCGGCGAGCTTCTCGTAGACCTCATCGGTGGTGTAGGTGTGATGCTCGCGGTGGTCGAAGTAGATCATGCCGCCGGCCGACACCCGGCCGCGGGAGATGACGGTTTCCGGTGGCACCGAGATCTGGCCGGCCTCGGAGAACGCGCACAGGTAGTCGACGGTCTCCAGTGTGCGCAGCGGCCGCAATCCCAATCGGTCCAGACGTGCCCCGATCACCGTGCCGTCGCCGAATACCACCGCGGCCGGGCCGTCGTTCTTCTCCTCGTAGAGGGAGAAGTACTCGAACATCGCACGGACCGCGGGGGAGAGGGTGGTGTCGTTCTCCCAGGCCGGCGGCATCATCGACACGATCGCGGTCACCAGGTCCACGCGGTCGTCGACGACACGTGCCGCGACGGTCTGGTCGAGTCGTGAGCTGTCGGACTGGCCCGGCGGGCGCACGATCGAGCGTCGCTGCGCGGCCGCCTCCGTGACCTGCGCGATGCGGTTCTTCTTGTCGGTGTTGAGCTCGCCGTTGTGGGCGAGGAACCGGAACGGCTGGGCCATCGTCGGGTGCGGATCGGTGTTGGTGGAGAACCGTGTGTGGAAGGCCAACGTGTGCACCGCGTGATCACGGTCGAGCAGGTCGACGAAGTAGTCGATCACCTCCGGTGAGGACAGGCGACCCTTGAGCACCTGGGTGCGTGCCGACAATGAGAGCGGGTAGAGCCCGGCAAGATCGGGGTCGGGGTAGGCGCGTGCCTCGATGGTCAGCAGGGCGTGCTGGACCAGATGGTCGAGTTCGGCCGGCTCCGGACACGGCTGCGGCGCAGCGAACACCCACTGCCGGATGGGGAGCTGGAAGGCCACCGCCGCCGGGCGCAACACGGAATCGTCGACGGGGACATCGCGGACGGTGAGCACCGAGAAGCCGCGATCGAGCATGGTCTGCTCGATGAGCGTGGTGGCGGCCGCGGCCGCTTCGGCATCGGTCGGCAGGAAGAAGTTGCCGACACAGAATCGCCCCAACCGCAGATCGCGGCGTCGGGTGATCTTGCGGAAGAACCGCAGCGACAGGTCGATGGACACGCCACCGCCGTCGCCGACGCCGAGCGCGGAGATACCGCCACGGTGCGGAACAGAGCACAGTGCCTCGCGGGCACGCTCGATCACCTCGTGCCGCTGCGCGCCGTCTTTGCGGGTGATGAACCCGACGCCGCAGCTGCTCTTCTCGTCGCGAGGGTCCCACAGCAATTCCTGGGGAGCAGAGTCTGGCCGCATGAATCCTTCTCTTCGATCGTGTGTCTCGACGATCACTTGTCTCGACCACGCGGGCGGCTGCGACGATGAAGCGCCCGCAAGTGTGGATCAGCATAACTTAGCCAAGCCTTACCATCATAAGGAGTGCCTAAGTCGGGGAATGGATCGCGTCGTCGTCCTGTTGTGGAGGGTGGATCGCAGGTCACGCGCGATTGCGGCTCGGCGGGAGGATCTCGTGGATTTCTTTCCGACGTGCGGTGCGTGGCATACTGAGCGGTCGAGTCCGGTACCGGTTCACACCGTCGAACGTCGATGGTGACCCGGCGACCACCAGAAAGGGACAACCAGAATGAAGCAGGGCATCCACCCCGAGTACTCAGCCACCACCGTGCTGTGTGGCTGCGGCAATACTTTCGAGACCCGCAGCACCGCCGGTGCCAACATCACCGTCGAAGTCTGCTCGCAGTGCCACCCGTTCTACACGGGCAAGCAGAAGATTCTCGACACCGGCGGCCGCGTCGCCAAGTTCGAGAAGCGCTACGGCAAGCGGACCAAGGCCGCCGACGCCAAGTAGGACTTCCCTCGCAGACGCCCGTCCGGCGCCAATCGGTGCCGGGTCGGGCGTCTGTCGTTGTTGTCGGTCTGTTGAAGTCGTGGAGGAGAGGTTCTGATCGTGAGTGCGAAGCAGGGCAGGTCAGGCGTCGCGCCGTCGGCGATCGACGACATCCTCGCCGAACACGCGGGTCTTGAACAGCAACTGTCCGACCCCGCACTACACGACGACCCGACAGCGGCCCGCCGCGTGGGCAAACGCTTCGCCGAGCTCGCCCCGATCATGACCACCCACGCCAAACTCGTTGCGGCGAACGGGGATCTGGCCGCGGCGCGCGAGCTCGCCGCCGACGATGCCGCCTTCGCCGACGAGATCCCCGCCCTCGAGGCGCAGGTTGCCGAACTCGACGCCGCTCTGACGGATCTGCTCGCACCACGCGACCCGCACGACGGCGACGACGTGGTGCTCGAGGTCAAGTCCGGTGCCGGCGGCGAGGAGTCGGCGTTGTTCGCGTCAGATCTGGCCCGCATGTACCTCAAATACTGTGAGCGCCAAGGCTGGAAGGCGCAGATCCTGGGCGTCACCGAATCCGATCTCGGCGGCTACAAGGACGCCACGTTGTCGATCAAGGCTCCGCAAGCCGAGCGTGACGGGGTGTGGGCGCGGCTGAAGTTCGAAGGCGGAGTGCACCGCGTGCAACGGGTTCCGGTCACCGAATCGCAGGGACGAATCCACACGTCGGCGGCCGGCGTGCTCATCTACCCCGAACCCGACGAGGTCGAGCAGGTCGAGATCGACGAGTCGGATTTGCGGATCGACGTCTACCGCTCGTCGGGCAAGGGCGGTCAGGGTGTCAACACCACCGACTCCGCCGTCCGGATCACGCACCTGCCCACCGGCATCGTGGTGACGTGTCAGAACGAACGATCGCAGCTGCAGAACAAGGCACGCGCCATGCAGGTGCTCGCCGCGCGATTACAGGCCGCCGCGGAGGAGGAGGCCGACGCCGCCGCCGCCGAGGGACGCGCCGCGCAGATCCGCACCGTCGACCGGTCCGAACGCATTCGCACGTACAACTTTCCGGAGAACCGGATCACCGATCACCGCATCGGCTACAAGGCCAACAACCTCGACGCCGTTCTCAACGGTGACATGGACGCTCTCCTTGACGCCCTCGTCGCCGCCGACCGGCGGTCCCGCCTCGAAGCGGAATGACCCAGCGGGAATGACCCAGCGGAACGACCAGCCGGACATCACCGCCGGATGTGCCCGACTGGACGACGAAATACGTTGGGCGCAAGAAGAACTCGCCAGCGCCGGAGTGGCATCGGCGCGTGCAGACGCGGAATGGTTGGCGGCGTGGGTGCTCGACGTTTCACGCGGACGGCTGCTGATGATCGATGAGCTCGAGGGTGACGATCGCGTTCGGTTCCGGGAGGCGGTGGCGCTCCGGTCGCGCCGAATCCCGTTGCAGCACATCGTCGGACGTGCCGCTTTCGGTCCCGTCGACCTCGCCGTCGGTCCCGGGGTGTTCATCCCGCGGCCGGAAACCGAGTACCTCCTCGAATGGGCGGTGAACCAGTTCAACGCCGGCGGTGGTGATCCGGCGTCGCCCGGCCCGGTGATCGCGGATCTGTGCAGCGGCAGTGGGGCGCTCGCGATCGGCCTGGCGGCCCTGCTTCCGGAGGCGCGGGTGGTGGCCGTCGAGAAGTCGCAGGACGCCCTGATCTGGTTGCGGCGCAACATCGCTGAGCAGCCCGACGACGTCGCCGACCGGATCACCGTGGTCGCCGCCGATGTGACCGATCCGGTGGCGATGCGAGCTCAGTGCCCATCCCACGCTTTCGATCTCGTGGTGAGCAACCCGCCCTATGTTCCGACATCGTCGCAGGTGTCCGACGAAGTGCGCCACGATCCGCACTCGGCGGTGTTCGGTGGTGCCGACGGAATGTCGGTGATCATCCCGATGCTCGATGTGATCGCCGAGATGCTGCGCACCGGCGGACTGGTCGGCATCGAACACGACGACACCACCGCGCCGCTGGTGGTTGATGCACTCACCACTGCGGGTTTCGACGCCGTGGCGGCCCACACCGATCTGACCGGCAGACCCCGGTTCGTCACCGGACGCATGCGAGTATGGAACGGTGAGCACCGTATTCGACTGCAGTGACCCCGGAGAACGCTCGACGGGTATCCGTTCGGCCGTCGGCGCGGCCAAGGGTGGCCGCCTCGTGGTGTTGCCGACCGACACGTTGTACGGAATCGGTTGCGACGCTTTCGACTCCGACGCGGTGGCAGCGCTGCTGGCCGCGAAGGGCCGCGGCCGCGACATGCCGGTGCCGGTGTTGGTCGGGTCGTGGCACACCATCGATGGCCTGGTCCTTTCGGTCTCGCCCGCAGCGCGTGATCTGGTGCAGGCCTTCTGGCCGGGCGGGCTCAGCCTGGTGGTCCAGCAGGCGCCGTCGCTGGCCTGGGATCTCGGTGATACCGACGGCACGGTGATGCTCCGGATGCCGCTGCACCCGGTGGCCATCGAGTTGTTGCGTGAGGTCGGCCCGATGGCCGTCTCGAGTGCCAACGTGTCCGGCCGGCCACCGGCGACCACCGTCGACGAGGCGCGCGAGCAGCTCGGTGAAGAGGTCTCGGTGTATCTCGACGGTGGGCCGGCGGCCCACGCTCAGGCCTCGACGATCGTCGATGTCTCCGGTCCGGTACCGCGGATTCTGCGGGAAGGGGCGATCACCACCGCCGCGGTGGCCGAGGTACTCGACGTCGATCCCGCAGATCTGCTCGCCACGCGATGACCGGGGCGGACACTGCCCACCCATCCCGACGCTATTGATAATGATTATCATTAGTAGATGACCTCAGCCCCTGACACCCGTCTGCCCGTCACCGTTCTCTCTGGATTCCTCGGCGCAGGTAAGACCACCCTGCTCAACAACATCCTGGCCAACCGCGAGGGTCGCCGGGTGGCGGTCATCGTCAACGACATGAGCGAGATCAACATCGACGCCGCGCTCATCGACGGACCCCTCGGCGCCGCCCATCTCGACCGCACCGAGGAGAAACTGGTCGAACTCACCAACGGATGCATCTGCTGCACCTTGCGCGAGGATCTGATCGAGGCGGTCGGAAAGTTGGCCGCCGAACACCGTTTCGACTACCTGGTGATCGAGTCCACCGGCATCTCCGAGCCGATGCCGGTGGCCGCATCCTTTGATTGGGAATTCGAGGACGGATCGTCGCTGTCGACGCAAGCGCGGCTGGACACCATGGTGACCGTTGTCGATACCACCACCTTCATCGACGAGATCGGCCGCGGCCAGCGGCTTGCCGACCGGGACCTGCAGGCCGGTGTCGGTGACGAGCGTTGCGTGTCTGATCTGCTGGTCGATCAAGTTGAGTTCGCCGATGTGCTCGTGCTCAGCAAAACCGATCTGGCGAGTGACATCAGTGTCGGAACAACCGAATCCATGGTTCGCAAACTCAATCCCACCGCGCGAATCATCCGCGCGGTCGGCGGCGACGTCGCACTCGATCAGCTGCTGGGAACCGGGTTGTTCGATCTTCATGCCGCCCAACAACTGCCGGGCTGGGACGACGAACTCGCGGGCGGGCATACGCCTGAGACCGACGAATACCGGATCAGCAGCACGGTCTTTCGCTCGAGTCGTCCGTTTCATCCGCAGCGGCTCGCCGCTGCCCTCTCGCAACTGCGCAATGTGGTGCGCAGCAAAGGATTCTGCTGGATCGCCTCCCGGCCCAACCTGGTCGCCGTCTGGTCGCAGGCCGGTCCCAATCTCACCATCGAACCGGCAGCGCGCTGGGACGCCACCGACATCGACCCCGGTCAGGAGATCGTGCTGATCGGCATCGATCTGGACAAGACGCTCACCCGCGCCACCTTGCGCGCGGCGCTGCTCACCGACGCCGAATTCGCACTGGGGGAACGGGGCTGGCTGAACCTGCCCGACCCCTTCGACAGCTGGGATGCGCCACACGCTCACCCGTGACTGTGGGAACTTCTCGACCGGTAGCCTTGGCCGGGTGTTCGATTCCGTACCGGTACTCGCTTACCGCCCCGAGATGATCGCGTTGCCGGTCGCCGGGGGCGGGGGAGCCGGCGTTCCGCTACGCGAGTTGCTGCTGGTGGGATTGACCGCCGCGGCGGTGACCTACCTGTTGACCTCAGCGGTGCGGGTGCTGGCCATCCGGGTGGGCGCCGTGGCGGTTCCGCGCGAACGTGACGTGCACGTGATCCCGACGCCCCGGATGGGTGGCGTCGGGATGTTCGTCGGGGTTGTCGCCGCGATCGCGCTCGCGTCGAACCTGCCTGCCCTGACCCGTGGCTTCGCCTACACCAGCGACATGAACGCGGTGATCGTGTCGGGAGCGGTGATCGTGGCGGTGGGGATCATCGACGACCGGTGGGGTCTCGACGCGCTCACGAAGTTCGTCGGTCAGCTCACCGCCGCCGGGGTGCTGGTGATCATGGGTGTCAGCTGGTACCTGCTCTATATCCCCTTCGGTGACATCGACACCGTGGTGCTCGACCCGCTGCAGGCCGGACTGCTCACGGTGGCGGTTACGGTCGCGACCATCAACGCGGTCAACTTCGTCGACGGTCTCGACGGCCTGGCCGCCGGGCTGGGGTTGATCTCGGCGTCGGCGATCTGCCTGTTCTCGCTGGGACTGCTGCACGACCAGGGTGGCGACGTCAGCTACTACCCGCCGGCGCTGATCTCGGTGGTGCTGGCCGGGGCCTGCCTGGGGTTCCTGCCGCACAACTTCTCCCCGGCGCGGATCTTCATGGGGGACTCCGGCGCCATGCTGATCGGGCTGATGCTGGCCGCGGCGTCGACGAGCGCCTCGGGCCGTATCGCGATGAACGCCTACGGCCCGGCCGACATCTTCACGCTGCTCTCACCGTTGTTCCTGGTCGCGGCGGTGGTCTTCGTGCCGATGCTCGACATGCTGCTGGCCGTGATCCGACGGACCCGGGCGGGCGTCGGGTTCTACACGCCGGACAAGATGCACCTGCACCATCGGCTGCTCGAGCTCGGGCACTCACAGCGCCGAGTGGCGCTCATCATCTATCTCTGGGTGGGTGTACTGGCGTTCTCGGCGGCGGCCAGTACGCTGTTCCCGATCTCGGTGGTCGCGCCGATCTTCGGCGGTGGATTGATCGTGGCGATGCTGGTGACGATGGCGCCGCGTCTGCAGCGTGAGCTGGCCGGCGTCCGAACCAGCGGCCGTGGCGAGTTGCCGGCGAAGCACGAGAGCGACTGAGCGTTCGGTCACGCCGGGCTCCTTGGTAAGGGGACGGTAAAAGATCGTGTACTATCCCTCGTAGTAGGAGTTTCGACGCACTCCGTCCGCCGGGTCCCTCCACCGGATCCACCGCCGGGCGGGATGCGCACGACAACTCCACCACCCTGGCTCAACCGAGCTGGCATACCCCCCGGTGGGAACGCCGGAACGTGTTGGTAGGGTCACAGAGAACCGCGAGCTTACGCCCAACGACCCCGGTCGTTGAACGCACGCGCGTACACCTGTGCACGGGGGAGCGTAAGTGAACGAGATGGGCGAGGAGAGGCGCGAGAATGACTGCTGCACCTGAATCTGCCCCCGTTTATTACCCCGCCGCACCCACCGATCTGCGTCGTCCGGCGATCATCGCCGCGATTCCGACACTGATCATCGGGGGCGTCGCGATCTATCTCGGCCATCCGCTCTTCGCGATTTTCTTCCTGCTGGGGGTCATCGCGGTGTTCGTCAACGCCAAGGTGGTCATCCGGTCTGTGGAAGCCATTGCCTCCGAAGACAATCCGCGCAAGAAACTTCTCGCCGTCAATTCCGCGGCCCGCCTGGGTGCCATCACGGTGCTCGCGCTGGCCGCAGCCATTCTGGTCCGCCCCGAGGGGTTGGGCGTCATGTTCGGACTCGCCGTCGGCCAGGTGGTACTGGTTCTCAACACGGTGATTCCGGTGATGAAAGGACTTCGTAAGCAGCTATGACGCAGACGTCTTACCTGGCTGAGGCCGCCATTGAGGTCGGTCATCACCAGCAGGCCAAGTTCCTCGGTCTTACCTGGAACATCGACACCATCGTCGCAGCCGCGATCGCCGCGGTCATCGTCATCGCCCTGGCGTTCTTCGTGAAGGCCAAGATCACCTCCGGCAAGCCGAACACCGTGCAGCTCTACTTCGAGGTCCTCACGGTGCAGATGCGCAGCCAGATCGAGAACTCGATCGGCATGAAGATCGCGCCGTTCGTGCTTCCGCTGGCCGTCACGCTGTTCACCTACATCCTGATCGTGAACTGGTTCTCGGTGCTGCCGGTGCAGTACGGCACGGCCGAGGGCACCACGCACGAGATCATCAAGCCGGCCTCCGGTGACGCCAACTTCACCTACGCCCTGGCGATTTTCGTCTTCGTTTGGTATCACGCTGCCGGCATGGGACGACGCGGCGTCTTCGGTCACCTCGGCAAGCTGGTCAAGGGTCACGCCATCGGCCTGGCCCCGATCAACATCATCGAAGAGATCGCCAAGCCGCTCTCGCTGTCACTCCGACTTTTCGGCAACTTGTTCGCCGGCGGTGTGATGGTGGCGCTGATCGCGCTCTTCCCGGCCTACATCATGTGGGCGCCCAACGCGATCTGGAAGTCCTTCGACATGTTCATCGGACTCATCCAGGCCTTCATCTTCGCCCTGCTGACGATCCTGTACTTCAGCCAGGCGATGGAAACCGATGACCATCACTGACCACCTTTAGTTTCCCAGCATGACCCCTCCGGTCGGCACCGCCGCCGGAGAACCCCAAGACCTGGCGGTAAGAAGCCAGTATCACCCGAAAGGAAATGTTCTCCATGGATCCCAATCTGATCGGTATGGGCGCGTTGATCGGCGGCGGCCTCATCATGGGCGGCGGCGCGATTGGTGCCGGTATCGGTGACGGTATCGCCGGTTCGCAGCTGATCGCGGGTATCGCGCGTCAGCCGGAGGCTCAGGGACGTCTGTTCACCCCGTTCTTCATCACCGTCGGTCTGGTCGAGGCCGCGTACTTCATCAACCTCGCGTTCATGGCTCTCTTCGTGTTCGCGACCCCGATCGAGGGTGTCAAGAGCTGATTGACCTGCTCGATAATTCGACCGGGTTCATCCGAACAGGGGTAGTTACACAATGAATCTCGCCGCAGAGAACTTCCTCATACCGAACGGCACGCTCTTGGCGTGCTTGTTGATCTTCGTCATCGTCCTGATCGTCATCCGGACAATGGTGGTTCCGCCCATCCTCAAGGTGCTCGACGAGCGTGACGCGAGGGTGGCGCAGACGGTCGAGGACAACAAGTCTGCAGCGGCGAGCTATTCCGACGCCGAGACCGAGTACCGCGCCGCACTCAAGGAAGCCCGTGGCTCGGCCACCGGCATTCGCGATGAGGCGCGGGCCAAGGGCAACGCGGAGCTGGCCGAGGCGAAGCGGCGCGCGACCGAGGAGTCCGACGCCGCTCTCGCCGAAACCACCACCGCGCTCAAGGAAGAGGGTGACAAGGCGTCCGAGCAGGCTCGCAAGGACGTCGCCCGGTTGTCCTCGGAACTGGCAGGCAAGGTACTCGGCAACGACGTCGCAACGACGGGGACGGTGAAGTAGACCAGTGGATATTTTCATCGGACAGCTGATCGGCTTCGCCGTCATCGTCGCGCTGTTCTGGAAGTACGTTCTTCCGCCATTGCGTAAGGCAGTGGTCACCCAGCAGGAGGCGATCGGCACGCAGCTCGTCGAGAGCGAAGCGGCCAAGAACCGTGTCGTCGACGCCAAGGCGGCCCACGATCGGGCGATCACCAACGCCAAGGCCGAAGCAGAGGAACTGCACCGCGGTGCGCTCGCCGATGCCGAGGCCATCACCTCCGACATCAGGGCCCAGGCCGATGCCGAGGTGCGCCGCATCAGCGAACACGGCAAGTCGCAAACCGACCTGGTTCGCTCCAACCTGGTGCGCACCCTGCGCACCGACCTCGGCCTGGCCGCGGTCGACGGAGCGGGCAAGATCGTCCGCGATCACCTCGCCGATCCGGCCAACCAGTCCTCGACGGTCGATCAGGCCATCGAAGACCTGGAGTCGATGGTCGCCGGAGGCTCGGATGTGGTTGCCCACAGCGCCGACCTCGTCGGACTGCATTCGATGCGTGCCGCCAGCCGGGACGCCGCTCTCAAGGTTGCATCCGACTTCGATTCGGCCGCGCAGTCTCTCGACTCCGCCACACTGAACGAGGCGGCCGACGAGCTGGTCCAGGTCATCGAGTTCTTGAACGAGCACCCGGTGCTGCGCAAGAAGCTCTCTGAGGTGGCCGACGACACGACTCCCAAGGAGGCGTCGGTACGCCGGCTGTTCGAGAACAAGGTGTCACCGGTTGTGCTGACGATTCTGGTCAGCGCCGCCACCGGCCGCTGGTCCTCGACTCCCGATTTCGTCGCGGGCTTGCGTCGTCAGGCAGCGCTGGTCGTGCTCACCGCCGCGGAGCGGGAAGGCACCATCGACCAGGTCGAGGACGACCTGTTCCGGGTGAGCCGTCTGCTCGAGGCCAATCCGTACCTGTCGACGCTGCTCGGTGATCACACCGTGTCGGCCGACAAGCGCGTGGAGTTGCTCAAGAAGGTCGTCGGAGACAGCCTGTCGACGCACAGCTGGTATCTGGTCACCCATCTGATCCGCATCTACCGCGGACACTCGCTCGACATCGCCGCGGACAATCTCGCCGAACTCGCTGCGGCGCGACGCGGGGAGTCGGTGGCCCACGTGGTCTCGGCTGCACCGATCACCGACGATCAGACGTCGCGTCTGGCCGCCGTACTCGGCAGAATCTACGGCCGCCAGATCTCGGTGCAGACCGAGGTCGACGAATCTCTGCTGGGCGGACTGCGTATCGGAGTCGGTGACGAGGTCATCGACGCCGACGTCGCGACCCGTCTGGCCAAGGCGACGCAGACCTTACCGAACTGACCTGCGACACCGACCGGCCGTCCGCGGCGCACAATTGAACCAAGACAGACCACTGACCCGACACGCCGGCTGTACGCCAGCCGCACACAGCAAGAAAGACGAGAACCCATGGCGGAGTTGACGATCTCAGCAGACGAGATTAAGGGAGCGATCGAGCAGTACGTCTCGTCGTTCGAGGCCGACGCCTCCCGCGAGGAGGTGGGCACCATCACCGACACCGCGGACGGCATCGCGCACGTCAGCGGCCTGCCGGGCGCGATGGCCAACGAGCTGTTGCAGTTCGCCGACGGTGTGCTCGGCGTGGCGCTCAACCTCGACGAGGACGAGATCGGTGCGGTCATCCTCGGTGACTACGAGTCGCTCGAAGAAGGCCAGCAGGTCGCGCGTACCGGCGAGGTCCTCTCGGTTCCCGTCGGTGACAAGTTCCTCGGTCGCGTCGTCGATCCGCTCGGCGCACCGATCGACGGACTCGGTGACATCGAGGCCGAGGAGCAGCGTGTTCTCGAGCTGCAGGCGGCCACCGTGCTCGAGCGTCAGCCCGTCGAGGAGTCGCTGGCCACCGGCATCAAGGCCATCGACGCGATGACCGCGATCGGCCGCGGACAGCGTCAGCTCGTCATCGGTGACCGCAAGACCGGCAAGACCGCGGTCTGCATCGACGCCATCCTGAACCAGAAGGCCAACTGGGAGTCCGGCGACCCGAGCAAGCAGGTGCGCTGCATCTACGTCGCCATCGGCCAGAAGGGTTCCACCATCGCCGGCGTGAAGACCGCGCTCGACGAGGCCGGCGCGATGGAGTACACCACCATCGTCGCCGCTCCGGCGTCGGATTCGGCGGGCTTCAAGTGGCTGGCCCCCTACACCGGCTCGGCCATCGGTCAGCACTGGATGTACCAGGGCAAGCATGTCCTGATCGTGTTCGACGACCTGACCAAGCAGGCCGAGGCCTACCGCGCCATCTCGCTGCTGCTGCGTCGTCCGCCGGGCCGCGAGGCATACCCCGGTGACGTCTTCTATTTGCACTCCCGTCTGCTGGAGCGTTGCGCAAAGCTCTCCGACGAGCTCGGCGGCGGTTCGATGACCGGTCTGCCGATCATCGAGACCAAGGCCAACGACGTCTCGGCGTTCATCCCGACCAACGTCATCTCGATCACCGACGGTCAGGTCTTCCTCGAGTCCGACCTGTTCAACAAGGGCGTCCGCCCGGCGATCAACGTCGGTACCTCGGTGTCCCGCGTCGGTGGCGCAGCGCAGACCAAGGGCCTCAAGAAGGTCTCCGGTTCGCTGCGTCTGGAGCTCGCGCAGTTCCGCGAGCTGGAAGCCTTCGCGGCCTTCGCCTCTGACCTCGACGACGCGTCGAAGGCACAGCTCGAGCGTGGCGCCCGCTGGGTCGAGATGCTCAAGCAGGACCAGTTCAGCCCGTACTCGGTCGAGGACGAGATCGTCTCGATCTACCTGTGCGGACAGGGTCACTACGACTCGGTCCCGGTCAATGACATCCGCAACTTCGAGACGCAGCTGCTCAGCCACCTGCACCACAATGCGACCGGTGTCTACGACTCGATCGCCGGTGGCAAGGCGCTCTCCGACGATCAGGCAGAGGCCCTCGTGGACGAGACCAACCGCTTCAAGAACAGCTACCTCACCCACGACGGCAAGCGCGTCGTGAACGAGCCCGACGCCGCGGCCATGGATTCCGAGGACGTCGAAAAAGAAGAGATCAAGATCCGGAAGTGATCGGTGACGTGTTCGTACCTGCGATGCAAGGAAGGGGTGTGATCTGATGGCCAGCATTCGTGAACTGCGTTCGCGCATCCGCTCGGTGCAGTCGACCAAGAAGATCACCAAGGCCCAGGAGCTGATCGCGACGTCGCGGATCACCCGTGCGCAGGCACGCGTGAAGGCGGCCCTGCCGTACTCCCGGGAAATGACCGCGGTGCTCTCCGAGCTCGCCAGCAACGCGGGCTCGCTCGACCACCCGCTGCTGTCCGAGCGGGAGAATCCGAAGCGCGCCGCGATCCTGGTGATCACCAGCGACCGCGGCATGTGCGGCGGCTACAACGCCAACGTGCTGCGTGCGACGCGCGAGCTGATCTCGCTGGTCAAGGAAGAGGGCAAGGAGCCCGTTCTGTTCGTCATGGGGCAGAAGGGCGTCGGCTTCTTCAGTTTCCGCGGGCAGACCGTCGAGGATTCGTGGACCGGGTTCTCTCAGTCGCCGGACTACGCCGATGCCGCGCAGGCCACCGACTTCCTCGTCGAGTTGTTCCTGGCCGGATCGGGTGAACAGGTGGCACGTCCCGATGGCGAGGGATCGCTTGAGGGCGTGGACGAGATCCATCTCGTCTACACCAAGTTCGTTTCGATGCTGACCCAGAACCCCGAGGTTCGACGAGTGGCCCCGCTGGTGGTCACCGAGCAGGGCGAGAACGAGGACGCGCTGGAGTCGCGTAACTACGCATTCGAGCCCGGCGCCGAGTCGCTGCTCGACGCGTTGTTGCCGAAGTACGTCGCCACGCGCGTCTACTCGGCTCTGCTGGATTCGTCGGCGTCGGAGTCCGCGGCACGTCGTACCGCCATGAAGGCGGCCACCGACAACGCCGAGGAACTCGCCAAGTCGCTCTCGCGTGAGGCGAACCAGCTCCGGCAGGCGCAGATCACCCAGGAGATCTCCGAGATCGTCGGTGGATCGAGCGCACTGGCCGGCTGACGGCCAACCCACACATGACTTTGACGAATTTCGACAGGAAGTGACCGAACCATCATGACCGCAGCAGTAACCACAACCGAGTCGCAGAAGGCCGGTTCGACGGAGGGCCGGGTCGTCCGGATCATCGGTCCCGTCGTCGACGTCGAGTTCCCCCGCGGCTCGATCCCAGACCTGTTCAACGCCCTGCACGCCGAGGTGAAGCTCGCGGCGGTCGCCAAGACGTTGACCCTCGAGGTCGCACAGCACCTCGGCGACAACCTGGTCCGCACCATCTCGATGCAGCCCACCGACGGCCTCGTCCGCGGCGCTGCGGTGTCCGACACCGGTTACCCGATCCGGGTGCCCGTCGGCGACGTCGTCAAGGGCCACGTGTTCAACGCCCTGGGCGACTGCCTCGACGAGCCGGGTCTGGGCCGCGACGGCGAGCAGTGGGGCATCCACCGCAAGCCACCGGCCTTCGACGAGCTCGAGGGCAAGACCGAGATCCTCGAGACCGGCATCAAGGTCATCGACCTGCTGACCCCGTACGTGAAGGGCGGCAAGATCGGCCTGTTCGGCGGTGCCGGCGTGGGCAAGACCGTGCTCATCCAGGAGATGATCACCCGTATCGCGCGTGAGTTCTCCGGTACCTCGGTGTTCGCCGGTGTCGGTGAGCGCACCCGTGAGGGCACCGACCTTCACCTCGAGATGGAGGAGATGGGCGTTCTGCAGGACACCGCGTTGGTGTTCGGCCAGATGGACGAGCCGCCGGGCACGCGTATGCGCGTGGCTCTGTCGGCGCTGACCATGGCGGAGTACTTCCGCGACGTCAAGCACCAGGACGTGCTGCTGTTCATCGACAACATCTTCCGGTTCACGCAGGCCGGCTCGGAGGTCTCCACGCTGCTCGGCCGTATGCCGTCCGCGGTGGGTTACCAGCCGACCCTGGCCGACGAGATGGGTGAGCTGCAGGAGCGGATCACCTCGACCAAGGGTCGTTCGATCACCTCGCTGCAGGCCATCTACGTGCCCGCCGACGACTACACCGACCCGGCGCCGGCGACGACCTTCGCCCACCTCGATGCCACCACCGAGCTCTCGCGTCCGATCTCGCAGCTGGGTATCTACCCGGCCGTGGACCCGCTGACGTCGACCTCGCGCATCCTGGAGGCCTCGATCGTCGGTGACGAGCACTTCCGCGTCGCCAACGAGGTCAAGCGCATCCTGCAGAAGTACAAGGAACTGCAGGACATCATCGCCATCCTCGGTATGGACGAGCTCTCCGAAGAGGACAAGGTCACCGTTCAGCGTGCCCGCCGTATCCAGAAGTTCCTCGGCCAGAACTTCCTCGTCGCCGAGAAGTTCACCGGTGAAAAGGGTTCGGTTGTCCCGCTCGCCGACACCGTCGAGGCGTTCGACCGCGTCTGCAAGGGCGAGTTCGATCACCTGCCGGAGCAGGCGTTCAACAGCTGCGGTGGCCTCGACGACGTGGAGGCCGCAGCCGCCAAGATCGCCGGAAAGTAGCGTAAAGCGATGGCTGACAAGTCTTTTCACGTGGAAGTCGTCGCCGCCGACGCCGAGCTCTACTCCGGTGAGGCGACCTTCGTGATCGCCCAGACCACCGTTGGCGAGCTCGGTGTGCTGGCCGGTCACGAACCGCTGCTCGGTCAGCTCGTTCCCGGTGGTTTCGTGGTGATCGTCGAAGAGGACGGCACGCGCAAGGCCGCGGCGGTCGAGGGAGGTTTTCTCTCGGTCACCGGTGAGGCCGTGACCATCCTCGCCGAGGCGGCCACCTGGGCCGACGACGTCGACCTCGCCGCCGAGAAGTCTGCCCTGGAGGCAGCCGAACCCGGCAGCGACGACTACAACCGCGCACACGCACGGATCGCGGCGGTCGAGCACTCCGGATAGGGGCTCGTAACGCTCGAGCAGATCGTTTGACCATCTCGGCCGGTCATCGGAGATTTCCGA